>NZ_JBWXUY010000002.1:0-359306 GCF_059901325.1 Fructilactobacillus sp. X2R5C3
TTGGAGGATTAGCTCAGCTGGGAGAGCATCTGCCTTACAAGCAGGAGGTCACAGGTTCGATCCCTGTATCCTCCATATTGAGCCGTTAGCTCAGTTGGTAGAGCATCTGACTTTTAATCAGAGGGTCGGCGGTTCGAACCCGCCACGGCTCATTATTTATATAAATAGCATGTATGCCGACTTAGCTCAGTTGGCAGAGCACCTGTCTTGTAAACAGGGGGTCGGAGGTTCGAATCCTCTAGTCGGCATTTATGCGGAAGTAGTTCAGTGGTAGAACGCCACCTTGCCATGGTGGAGGTCGCGGGTTCGAATCCCGTCTTCCGCTTATGTCAATTTATAATGCCGGGGTGGCGGAATTGGCAGACGCACAGGACTTAAAATCCTGCGGTCAGTGATGACCGTACCGGTTCGATCCCGGTCCTCGGCATATTATTATGCACCTATAGCGCAATTGGATAGAGTGTCTGACTACGAATCAGAAGGTTGTAGGTTCGACTCCTACTAGGTGCATTCATCGGGAAGTAGCTCAGCTTGGTAGAGCACCTGGTTTGGGACCAGGGGGTCGCAGGTTCGAATCCTGTCTTCCCGATTAGATACTTTTATGTATCTTAAATCGCGGTGTAGCTCAGCTGGCTAGAGCGTCCGGTTCATACCCGGGAGGTCGGGGGTTCGATCCCCTCTGCCGCGATTAGGTCTTGGACCTTTAGCTCAGTTGGTTAGAGCAGACGGCTCATAACCGTCCGGTCGTAGGTTCGAGTCCTACAAGGTCCATCCGAACGCTGTTTGGTGGGCGTTGAGGTTTATTGACTTATATGTTACAATTACTTTGTTGTTTTTGGAGGATTACCCAAGTCTGGCTGAAGGGAACGGTCTTGAAAACCGTCAGGCGAGTCAAATCGCGCGAGAGTTCGAATCTCTCATCCTCCTTTATATTATCGCGGGATAGAGCAGTCTGGTAGCTCGTCGGGCTCATAACCCGGAGGTCGTTGGTTCAAATCCAGCTCCCGCAATTTTGGTTCGTTGGTCTAGTTGGTTCAGGACGCCTGCCTGTCACGCAGGAGATCACGAGTTCGAGTCTCGTACGAACCGCTTAAATGGCTCGGTAGCTCAGTTGGTAGAGCAACGGATTGAAGCTCCGTGTGTCGGCAGTTCGATTCTGTCCCGCGCCACTTAATTTAATATTTTTATGCGGGTGTAGTTTAGTGGTAAAACCGTAGCCTTCCAAGCTACTGTCGCGAGTCCGATTCTCGTCACCCGCTTTTATTTGTTTTATTTGGGTCTATAGCTCAGTCGGTTTAGAGCGCACGCCTGATAAGCGTGAGGTCGATGGTTCGAGTCCACCTAGACCCATTGGAGAAGTACTCAAGTGGCTGAAGAGGCGCCCCTGCTAAGGGTGTAGGTCGCGCAAGCGGCGCGAGAGTTCGAATCTCTCCTTCTCCGTTTATTATGACCCGTTGGTCAAGTGGTTTAAGACACTGCCCTTTCACGGCAGTAACATGGGTTCGAATCCCGTACGGGTCATCATTATTTTTACTATATAATTATCGCGGGATAGAGCAGTCTGGTAGCTCGTCGGGCTCATAACCCGGAGGTCGTTGGTTCAAATCCAGCTCCCGCAATTTTGGTTCGTTGGTCTAGTTGGTTCAGGACGCCTGCCTGTCACGCAGGAGATCACGAGTTCGAGTCTCGTACGAACCGTATCATTATCATATAAAAAAAGAGATGAATTATTCATCTCTTTTTTTATATCTATTAATTATTTGTTGGTGCAACCCGTTGATAACTGGCTGAGCGGTAATCAATGTTAGGATCGTTTTTAAATTTAGAAACAATACTTTCAGGACGATTAGCCCAATCATTGTATGCGTATGCTCCACGCCATAAAGTGAGAATAATACGCTTAGTATGATCCTTTGAATCTGACATATAATACCCCGAAAACATTCCGCTTGGTAATTCAGGACTGCTCATGAAGGTGTTCATGTTTGCATCTAAAACTTTACGTTGGTCATCTGATGGTGAAAGTTCTACATAATTAATGAAATAACTCCAGTTGTCTTCGCCAACATGTGAAAGGACGTCATAAGTGATGGGACTTTTGAAAATTGATTCCTTTCCACTGTAATCTAGGAGCTGGAGGCCTGAATCATTATTGTTGGTGGAGAATAGTGCTAAATCCCTTTCAGGATTACTTTTCATGATGTGCACTAATACATTCTTCGTGCCAAATGTTACAGAAATTTGTCTTATCATATTATTAACTTCCTTTTGATGTAAATTGCTTCATAATTAGTTTAGAATAAATCCTAATGAGTTAAAAGGAAAATGTCCTAATTTTTGGAAATGGGGGATAAAAATGAAACTTACGGTTTTAGGTGATTATGGTGGTTATCCTTATGATGGAATTGGTACTAGTGGATATTTAGTTACTAGCGGTAACTTTAATTTGTTAATTGACTGTGGGAGCGGAGTAATGCTTTCATTAGAAAGGGTTTTAGATCCACTAAAATTAAATGCAGTTATCTTGTCACATTATCATGCAGATCACATCGCTGATGTTGGGGTGTTACAGTATTATTGGCAGTTAAGTGATAAACGTTATGACACCGATGTTTTGCCAATTTACGGAAACACAGCTGATCAGATTCATTACAACCAGTTAGATTGGCCCAATTCGACTGAAAAAGAACCCTTTAGTGTCGATAGTGAACTTGAAGTGGGACCATTTACAGTCACATTTTTAAAGACAATCCATCCCGTGCCAGCCTTTGCGATGAAGATTGTTGAACGATCATCTGGAAAAGTATTGAGTTATACAGCTGATACACGTTATTTTGATGGTCTAATTAATTTTGTTAAGAACTCTGATATGTTAATATCAGATACGAATTTCTTTGAGGACGTGGATGGTAAGTTGTGGCATATGACCTCTAAACAATCTGGTCACTTAGCTCGATTGTCTGATAGTAAGAACCTGTTAATAAGTCATCTCCCTCAAAGTGGTAGTCACGTAAAATTGTTACAGCAAGCACAAAAAGCCGCTGGCAAAAAGGTTAATGTTGAATTGCCTAGAATAAGAAAGGCAATTAGGATTTAGGAGGCGATTCATTTTATGAAATTCCATCGTGTTAACAAAGATACAATCCGTGTACTGATTAACAAGGAAGACTTAAAAAAACATGGAATTGGAATGCTTGATCTTTTAGGAAATCGAGAAAAATGTGAACAATTTTTCTATAGCATTCTTGATGAAGCTGACGTTGAAAAAGACTTTACGGATACAGATACGGTTTTGTTTCAAATTCTTCCTAGCCAAGATGGATTAGAGTTATTTATTAGTAAAGATAAGAATATTTCGAATCAAATTGGCGATAATGGTGGGATGTTACCTCCATTAAATGAAAAAGGAAAACAAAGAACCAGCAAAAACGTTAATGAAATTCGCAAGATGTATGATATCTTTGATAAAAAGACTGGTAAACGACTAATTCCAATCAAATTCAATTCATTTGATGATTTAATTGGTCTTGCCAATAAATGGAAGGAAGTTACTCCCCGCCATTCAGTAGAATTAAAAACTGATTTGTATCAATATCAAAATTCGTATATTATTATGTTTAGATACTATTTGAATGGTCAATACGATAGTGAGGGTAATTCTAATCTTGATGACCTTAATCATATGATTAATGATGAAATGGGAATTGTTTATGAGTATGGGAAAATTGCGCCGCTGACTGAAGACAAATTAAAGAAGTATGGTAAGCAAATTACGGTTGGTGATGCACTTGAAACAATTGCATATTATTTTAAGTAAAAAGATTCGCATTTAGCGAATCTTTTTTCGTATATTGCGAAGGGTCTTTTTTATGTTAATGGCTTTAGAAAATGGAAAGCTTGTTATGGCACGAGATGCCAAAAAGAATCATAAATATTATTGCTGTGATTGTGGTGAATTGGTAGTTTTGAGAAAGGGTATTAATAAAATTCCACATTTTGCTCATCAAGCAAATTCGAAGTGTAAAACGGGAGCCGGTGAATCTTATGCGCATACACTTGGCAAAGACATCATATTAAACTCGTTACCATGTGATGCTGATGTAGAGGTATATTTACCAGCTTTAAAGCAACGAGCAGATATTCTTTTGAGTAATATGGCAATTGAGTATCAATGCAGTCCTATTAGCTTTCAACAGTTGAGTAAGCGGGTAGCTGGTTACCATTCAATTGGTCTGGAATCTTCTTGGATCTTGGGAATGAAATATTATAAAAAGAAGGTTTCGAGTCCTTCGGTACTTCAATTCATTAGATATCATAAAAACACGGGGTACTATCTTGTTTATATGAATTCTTTTAGATCACGATATTTTATCCGCTACCAAATTCATCAAGTTGATGGGGTCTATCGTTACCGAGAGAAGTCATTTAAACGCTGGTATTCAATGTTTGAATTTTTTAACAAAAAGCAATCTGATAAATTAAAGCAGCCTAATTTAATCAAAGTATGTAAACAAATTGAGAAGAAAGTTCGCTATCGTGATCAGGGGATGATGGCTTTACAGGAATACTGTTACCTAAATGGAAAAACGGTGACTGGATGTCCACTTATTTGTCATCATTATCGGATGTTGCCTCCAATTTTCGGTCACCAGTGGTTGACTTGGGAAATAATTTTCATCTGTGAACTAAAAAAGTGGGTTGGTAAAAGTATTTTTCAATTTATGGATAAAGTATATCAAGAAAGCCATTTTGCTGATCCAAATGATCAATTTGTTTTTCTAACCAATGTTGAAAATGTAAGGAAGGCTTATATTCAAAGGTTTGTGGCTTGTTTGATTCATAATAAGCTGTTGGTGATTGATGATGGAAAGATTGAACGAGTTGAAGAATTTACGTGGTATAGAGATGTTTATGCTAAGATAAGCATGATTAAGAAACGTTCATGAAATGGAGATTGTAAAATGTCAAAGATAAATGATTTGCCAAATCGAAACGAGGTTCCAAAAGAATTAACTTGGGATTTGACTACTGTGTATAAGGATCATGCGGAGTTCGAACGAGCATATAGTGAAGCTAATGATTTAGTTGGAAAGGTTAGTCAATTAAAGGGGCAACTTGGCTTAAATAGTGAGTCGCTTTTAAATGTAATTAGGCAAGTATTGGACTTGAATCGAAAATATGAAAAATTATATGTTTATGCTCAGTCAGCTAGTGATGTTGATACTACTAATAATGAATTACAGAGTGACATGGATCGGGTTGAAAAACTAGGAAGTAAGGTGGGACAATCACAGTCTTGGTTAGAGCCCGAAATCATTTCCTTAGGGTCTGAAAGCATCGAACAGTTTATTAAGGAAAATCCAAAGTTAAAAGAATATCGAAGACTTTTTGATAAGATTTTAGTTAATCAGGATCATGTCTTACCTGAGGACCAAGAAAAGTTGATGGCTAGGGCTTCAACAATTTTTGAGGCACCCGAAAAGACATTTGGAATCTTAGATAGTTCTGACCTTAAATTTCCTCAGGTGGATGATGGGTCAGGTAAAAACGTACGACTTTCTAACGGTATTTATAGTTTACTCTTGGAGTCGCAAGATCGAAAAGTGAGAAAGAATGCTTTCAAATCCTTTTACTCAACCTTTGATCAATTTCAAAACACACTTGCTTCAACTTTGTCAGCCGAAGTGTCTGTTCATAACTTTGAAGCACAGACGAGAAAATATGATTCAGCAAGACAAATGGCAATGAATGAAAATGAGATTCCTGAAACTGTCTATACAACCTTAGTAAAAAGTGTTCATGAACACTTACCGTTATTTCATCGGTACGTTGCGCTTAGAAAAAAAGCTTTAAATGTTTCTGAATTACACATGTATGATATGTACGTGCCATTAAGTGGAAAACCAAGTCTTAAGTATTCCTTTGGTCAAGCCAAGGATGAAGCTTTAAAAGCACTAAGTGTTTACGGTCCGGACTACGTTAAACATGTTAAAGAAGAATTTAATAATCGCTGGATTGATGTAGTTGAAAATAAAGGAAAACGCACGGGAGCATACTCATCTGGGATGTATGATACGAATCCATTTGTTTTGCTTAATTGGCAAGATAATCTTGATAATTTATACACTTTGGTGCACGAGACAGGACATAGTATGCATAGTTACTATACTTCTCATAACCAACCATACCAGTACGGCGATTATTCAATCTTCGTAGCTGAAATTGCGTCAACAACTAATGAAAACATCCTGACGGATTATTTACTTAAGAATAATTCAGATCCAGAGGTTCGCAAATACATCCTTAATTCCTATTTAGATGGAGTAAAGGGAACAATTTTTCGGCAAACCCAGTTTGCTGAATTTGAAGAGTTTATCCATCAATCAGAACAAGAAGGAAAGTCGTTAACTGCGGACTTTATGAACAAATATTACTTTAATTTGAACCAAGAATATTATGGAAAAGACGTTGTTTCTGATCCTGAGATTCGACTTGAATGGTCCAGAATTCCTCATTTTTACTATGATTTCTACGTTTATCAATACGCAACTGGTTTTGCGGCTGCTTCCGCATTAGCGGATCGAGTTATGAGTGGAGATCCTAAAAAGATTGATTCGTATCTGAACTATTTAAAATCAGGAAGTAGTAAGAATCCTATTACTATTATGAAAGCAGCTGGAGTTGATATGACTAAACCGGATTATTTAAATCAAGCCTTTGATAAGTTTGAAAAACGCTTAGATGAACTGGAAAAAATGCTTTAGATTTACTATAAGCACAATGTTTGAAATATTATGTGAGAGGAATATGCTGTACTTGTAATTAATTGAGGAGGGGTGTTTGCATGACAGCTAGAGATGAAACATTTACATTAAACAATGGGATTAAGATTCCCAAGATTTTTTTTGGAACCTATGAAATTCCAGCTAGAGAGACGGAAAAGAGTGTCGATCAAGCATTAAAAGATGGTTATCCTGGGATCGATACTGCACGTGATTATGGAAATGAACGTGAAGTTGGAAATGCAATCAAGAACAGTGATGTTAACCGTGATGATATTTTTCTGACCACTAAGATTGAAAGCCCAGAATCTTATGATGAAGCAACTAAAATGATTGATGAAGCATTGGAAAAATTACAAACTGACTATATTGATTTAATGTTGTATCATTGGCCTGCAGGTGATTTAACGGAAACTTACAGAGCAATGGAAGATGCCGTTAAGGCTGGTAAACTAAAGAGCATCGGTTTGTCCAACTTTTATGGTGATGATCTCAGTACCATTTTGAAGAGTGCAACCATTAAACCAGTTGTCGATCAAGTTGAGACTAACGTATTTCGGCAACAAAGGGACTTTTTGCCGGTTGCTAAAAAAGATGATTTACGACTGGAAGCTTGGTCACCATTTGCACGAGGTCGTAACGGCTTCTTTACCAATGAAACGTTGGGAAAGATTGCTCAAGCTCACGATAAGACCATTGGTCAGGTGGGCCTTCGCTTCTTAATTCAAAATGGAATTATTGTTTTACCACGATCCACTAAACCAGATCGGATTAAGAGTAATTTGGATATTTTCAATTTTGAGTTAACACCCGATGAAATGAAAGAAATTAATAAGCTAGATACTGAAAAGAGCCAGTTTGGTTGGCTTTAGTAATAAAAAAGTGGTCTCGCACTATTAGGTGCGAAACCACTTTTTTTTATTCTAGAGAACCCTTAGATTATTTGTTTGTTTAATTTTACCATCAAGTTCTCGTGATTCCTTTTGAATTATGTGATTACAAATATCAAATAACTCTTGGTAGTCAACTTTATCAATTAGTAAACCGTTGTCTGAAGAATCACAGTCGAATATTACTAGATTACCATGATTTGAGATATTCATTTCTGAAATCATTTGTTGATCAGATTGAAAGGTGCTCTCAGTTAATTTTGAACGACGGTCTTCTTTAAACATTTCCAAGTCTAGATTAGCTTTTTGGGCAATGTCGTAAACTAAGCTATCACAGTAAGTCATGTTTCTTTTTAGAATGTCGTGCTGTAGTGCAAATAAAAATGTTCGACCTTTTTTTGCTCCTTGAAATAGGGCTGCTTTATAATCAAGGATTAGTTTATATGGAAGAAGTTGTGAGTGAGCTTCCTTATTACCAGATATAACGCTAAGGTTCATGATCGGAATGATTCGAAATGATGTCTTACAGGGTAATTGCTTTGATAAACGATCAATAGTTCGTTCAGACTCAGCACAATCACTGCAAGTTGGGTCTACAAATAAATATAGTTCAATCATAACTTTTTCCTTTCCTAGTTTGTTATCTTTCTCTTCTATAACGACGCACTTACTAGATTATCATTTTTTTATAAAAATTCAATAAATTTGTTTTAGTACTCTTATTATACTGGGATGATAATTAAGTGTGGTATTATGTTTCTGGAACAATATGACAGACTGGAGATTGTTGTTTTATGGTAAAGAATTGGGATGACTTTTTATTTCCATATCAAGAAGCTTCAAAGGAATTAAAATTAAAATTACGTGGGATTCGCTCAGAGTACTTAGAACGCGGCGAACGCTCACCAATTGAGTTTGTTACTAGTAGAATTAAACCAATTGATAGTATCAAAGAAAAAATGCAGCGACGTCACATTGAGGAAGCGCGCTTGTCTGAAGACATGGAAGATATTTGTGGATTGCGCATTATGTGTGAATTTCTTGATGATATTTACACAGTAGTAGACATTCTTAGAAAACGAAATGACATTAATATTTTAGAAGAACGGGATTACGTTAATAATGAGAAAGCCAGTGGCTACCGTTCATACCACATTGTATTTAGTTATCCCTTGCAGTTAGTCGATGGGCAAAGGGATATTCTGGCTGAAATTCAAATTAGAACTTTAGCAATGAACTTTTGGGCTACCATTGAACATTCTTTAAATTATAAGCATCCTGATGTTTTTCCTCCTGAAGTTCATAAGAGGTTACAGGGGGCATCGGAAACCGCTTATAAGTTGGATGAAGAAATGTTAGAGATTAAACAAGAGTTAGATCGAGATCTTAAGGCTCAAAACGATAAACACGATAAACACGAATCGAGGGACCAAAAATGAAAATTGCAATTTATAGTAACGATGGTGAGACCTCGAGTCGAATTGCATCGGAATTATCAAAAGAGATTGAAAATGCAAAAGATTTAGAAATTGATGAACTTAATCCTGAAATTGTAATTTCCGTTGGTGGAGATGGTACGTTACTTTCTGCTTTTCATCATTACGATGATTTGACTGACAAGATTAGGTTCGTTGGAATTCACACGGGTCATTTGGGATTTTATACTGACTGGCGTGATACTGAAGTGACCCAGTTGGTTGAAAGTTTGAAGCATGATAATGGTCAAAGTGTTAGCTATCCCTTATTAGATATCGAAGTAGATTATGCTGATGGTGGCCAACCAGATTATATGATTGCGCTAAATGAAGCGACGTTTAAAAAATTATTTGGAACGATGGTGGCCAAAGTCTTCATCAAAGGAGAACTTTTTGAAAACTTTCGTGGCGATGGATTATGTATTTCAACTCCCACTGGATCAACCGCATACAATAAATCAGTAGGGGGAGCAATTATTTCGCCTAAGTTCAATTCAATTCAAGTGGCTGAGATGGCTTCAATTAATAACCGGGTTTTTCGAACGATTGGTTCACCGATCATTATTCCACCAACTGAATCTATTACGATTGTGCCAGAGGTATCACTCCATAACGTTCTAACATACGACCAGTTATTAATTAAAGATCGTCCAATTAAGTCCATTAAATTCAAAATTTCCAAACGAAGAATTTATTTTGCCAAATATCGTCACACTCATTTTTGGCAGCGGGTAAGTAATTCATTCATTGGGGAAACCCTTGACGATGATTAGTTTTGATTGGATTTATGATGAATATAAACCCATGAAAGTCAGAACGTTTGTGATGAAAAATGGGGTTACCAGATCGCTACTTAAAAGTATTCGTTATCATGGTGGTCACTTGATGGTGAATAGCAGGGATGTCTATACTAGTTTTGAATTATCACGTGGTGATCGAGTTAAGGTTATTTTGCCACCTGAAGAACAAAATGATTTTTTGCAGGTTTCAAATTCACCGATTAAGATTTTATTTGAAAATGATAATTTTTTGGTAATTGATAAGCCGGTCGGAGTTGCTTCAGTTCCTTCACATATTTATCCTAATGACACAATTTTAAATCGTGTTTTAGGTTATTATGTTCGTAATGATTATCCAAGTAAGAAGGTTCACATCGTTAATCGGCTTGATCGTGATACGAGTGGTCCGGTTATTTTTGCTAAGAATCATTTAGCTCATTCGGTACTTGATAAGCAACTGAAAGACCGACAGGTAAAAAAATATTATGTTGCCGTTGTGTTAGGTGAACTTAACATCAAGCACGGGCAGATTGTGCTCCCAATTGGTAGAAAACCAGGATCGTTTATCGAACGAGAAGTCAGAAATGACGGCAAATATTGTCGAACTGAATTTTGGACATTGAAGATTAATAATGGAATGTCATTGGTCAAAATTAGGTTGCATACGGGGCGAACACATCAAATTCGGGTTCATTTTGCAAGAATTGGATATCCGCTTGTGGGAGACTGGCTATACAATCCTTACGAACACAGCAATAAACGGCAAAAATTACATTGTTATCAGACAATTTTTTTTGATCCGTTTGAAAAAAAAGACGTCAAAGTCGAATCCCAAATTCCTAGTGATTTTAAAGAGTTGTTGAATTAAGATTTATTGATTTTTATAATATTTGGTTAGCTAAAACGTATAATTCTAGGACACCAGTGTCCTAGAATTTTATTTTTTCATGAGTTAAAGATGAGCCAAAATAAATAATTAAGTAAATTGGGGTAGACATTTTTAAGATTTCACTTTAGAATAATTACTATTAATATTGTTTATATTTTTATTAATTTTTGATCGTTAGATGTTATACTTAATTATGATGTTACAGTTTTGAAAAGGAGAGATAATTGATGAAGAAGCTCATTAAGAAGCACAACCAAATGGCTCTTAGTACTGGAGAGACTAAACGCCGTAACAAATTGGTGAAAACCAAAAAGGGCTGGATGAAAGTAGCTATGGGTACGGTCTTTGCCAGTGCGGCATTGTTCACGTTTAACTTAAATAGTTCAGTAAATGCTGATAAGGTAAGTACTGTCCCAGTTTCTGAAAGTGAACCGGCTTCAAATGTTCAACCAAAGAAGGAAATTGTTCAAGAACAACCAACAGTTGCAAACACTAATCAAACCCAAAACGATAGTGGTTCAACCCAAGTGGAAAACACTAATAAGACTGCCACACAGTTACAACAAGCAGGATCAGTAAATGGTGAGACAAATACAGAAGTTAAGAATTCTTCTGAAACAAATGTACATACACCAACATTACAATCAAGTGATTCTAAACAATCTCAGAACGAAAATGAAGTTACTACTGATAATCAACAACCAACTAAGACTGATCAATCAGTTCAAACTAACTCATTAAATGATAGTAATGCTGTTTCAAAATCGACCGAGACTAATAATGTCAAAGATCAGAATAATTCTAATGAACGGCAACAATCACCAAAAGTTTCAGAGACTAGTGATCAAAAGCAAGTAACTAAAACTCCTAAGGCTGATGATAGTCAACAATCAGTACAGAATTCTGAAGTTGCTCTCAAGGCAGCTGATAATGCTGAAAACGAGAACAAAGTTTCTGAAAATAATAATGAGCATCAACAGAATGCAGATCAAAATCAAAACGTTAACTTAAAGGCTGACGTTGCCACTCCAGATAAGCAGATTGGTCCTGGTTATTATGATTCAAGCGTTGAAAACAACGTAAATCAAAACGTGCAACGCCCATCACAATATACTAATTTTAATGTTTCAAATAACACTAATTTTGCCAGTTATACTCAGGACTTTATTAATAAGGTGACTCCTGGTGCAATTGCTGGATGGAAGAAATATGGTGTTTTACCATCAATTTCAATCGCTCAGGCCATCATTGAAAGTGGTTGGGGGAGATCTGGATTAGCCGTTAAGGGTAACAATTTATTTGGAATCAAAGGTTCTTATAACGGTCAATCAATTTACTTTCCAACTCAAGAATACATCAATGGACACTGGGTTACTGTTCAAGCAGCCTTTAGATTATACCCAAGCTGGGCTGCAAGCATTGAAGACCATGGTGCTTTCTTAAGAGACAACCCACGTTACAGCAACTTACTTGGCGTACGAGATTACGTGAGTGTAGCCTATGCTTTACAAAATGATGGATATGCGACTGATCCTAGTTATGCTCAGACACTTATTAACTGTGTCCGTAACTATAATTTAACTAGCATCGATCAAATCGCCTTTCAAGATGAAGGTAATCCACTACCAGCTCCTGATGTTAAGCCAGCTTCTGGTACTTATACCTTCAGTCAAACCACCAATATTAGAACTTCACCAAGCCTAAGTGCTCCAGTTGTAGGACAATATAAGGCTGGAGAAAGTGTCATTTACAATGGGACTGTTGATGCTGATGGATATACATGGTTAAGATACAAATCATATTCTGGTGATGATTTGTATGTTGCTAAGGTAAGCGACGTACCAGCCTCAAATCCAGAGTCAAATGTCACACCAGCTTCTGGAACCTATACATTCGGTCAAACTACTAACATTAGAACTGCTCCAAGTACTAGTTCTCAGATTGTAGGTCAATACGATGCCGGTGAACGAGTTGTTTATGATGGTACTATCCAAGCCGATGGATACACATGGCTAAGATATCGTGGTGGATCAGGTGCCTATCGTTATGTTGTTAAATTAAGCAATACTTCCACTCCCGCACCTAATCCAGATGCAAACGTTAAGCAAGAATCAGGGATGTATACCTTTAATCAAACTACCAACATTAGAACTGCTCCAAGTACTAGTGCACAAATTGTGGGACAGTACGATGCCGGTGAGCGAGTTGTTTATGATGGTACTGTTAATGCCGATGGATACACATGGTTAAGATATAAGGCAGCTTCAGGTGCCTACCGTTACGTTGCTAAACTAGATAACAATACTTCAACTCCAAATAACCAACCAAATGTCACTGAAACTTCAGGTACTTATACATTTGGTCAAACTACAAACGTCAGAACTGCTCCAAATACTAATTCACAGGTCGTAGGCCAATATAATGCTGGTGAACGAGTAGTGTACGATGGCAAAGTAATTGCTAATGGATACACATGGTTAAGATATCGTGGTGGATCAGGTGCCTACCGTTATGTTGCTGAATTAGGAAATGGTTCTGTTTCTGGTAACAACCAATCAGACGTTACTCCCACTTCTGGCCGATTTACTTTCAGACACGCTACTAACATTAGAACTTCACCAAGTACTAGTTCACAAGTTGTGGGACAATATGATGCTGGAGAAAGCGTTGTTTATGATGGCAAAGTAATTGCTAATGGATACACATGGTTAAGATACCGAGCAGCTTCAGGTGCATATCGTTACGTTGCCGACTTGAACTAAAATTAATTAGGTGAAAATAATTTTTAGAAACACCCTTAAACATTTTCAAATAAATGAAATGGAGTATGGATTATGAACTTAAAGAAAGTAACCTCACTAATTTTAATTAGTTTTGCAGTGGTCACCATTGGAGTGTTTGTGCCTAATGTGGGACATGTTAATGCGCAAACTACTCAATTTGCGCAGGGTAATAGTGGTCAAGGGGAGATTGTAGTTCACTACGTTGATCAAAATGGTCACGTAATTCGTCCTGCAACCACCGCCATGGGAGCAACTGGTAGTACCTATATTGCGTCGATTCCTAACATTCCTGGATACAAGTATTCTAGTATTCAAAATGGACAAAATAATAGTAATGGTCCCCAAATGACATTTGGTGGTAGTGATAGTTCGACAGATATTATGGAAATGACGATTATTTATTCATCAACTGGTAACAGTACGGCAAATAATAAACAACCTAACCGTGCTAATGCTGGTGTGAGTTCCAATGGTAGTCAGACTAATGGTAAAAATAATAACGGGACTAGTGATAGTTCAGCTACTGGCACCCAGAAAAATGCTACTAGTAATAATCAGACGAATGAAAAAAAGCAAAATGAAAAAGCCAAGGATCAATCAAAGGCCAAAGGTAATTCCCAAAAACCCAATGCTGATAAGAATGCCAAGGATAAAAAGAATCAATCTGATAAGAAGAATCAGAAAAACAAAAAGGCAAAAAAAGATCATGACAAAAATGATGCTAAGCACGAGAAAAAAGATGGGAGCATTACTCCCTGGGTAGTTGGAGGAATTATTGTGGTGGTAGTTGCTGGAGTTGGTGCTTTTCTATGGCACAAGTTCAGAGGACCACGTCATTTTGAACATTAAGAAAGTTCATTGATTGGAGAAAAACAAATAATCCCGTAACGCTAGTTTTTAGCGTTACGGGATTATTTTTATAGCTGAAGCTATTTTTTGTTAATTATAATATTGGGATCAGCAATCTTTTGGACCTTATCCAATTCATCTTTGGACTCTACGAGTGGAATTAACTGAAGATTCTGATAATTTTTTATTTTTGCAGATAAACTTTCTATTCTGGTTGATGCAACTACTCCAGCAAAGTTATTGTTATCAATCCAGTTCAGAGTATCAGTCCAATTTTTTTCAATTATTTGATCAAATACAGGTGAAAAATACAGTTGCATGCCGCCTGCGGCCGCCATCAAAATTTCCATGGCCTCTAAGCCGACTTTATTTTGGTCATTTAAAGCACCAATAATGACACCATCAACACCTAACTCTTGGCATTGAAAAAGATCATCTTCCATGATTTTTATCTCAGAATCATTAAAGGTACTAGTATTATTATTTGATGAAATTAAGACGTCGATGCTTCGCTTTTTTTCGTGAGCATATTTACATGTTTCTGCGATAAATCCACGACTGGGGGTCATCATTTCCTGATTAATTGCAATTTTTAATTGAGAACTTTCAAGTTCAGCAGATACCTCTCTAAATTTTGATACAAGTGGTTCAACGATTGTCATATAAACTACCTCCTGCAACAATTATAACTATTATGGATCTGAATTGACATCGATTTTGCGCTTAAATGGAATTAGACGCGTGATATAATTGAAAAAGAAAGTTATTGAACGAATTATTGGAGGATGTAAATGACTAATCATATTGCATTATTTGAACCATTAATGCCAGCTAATACTGGCAATATTGCAAGAACATGTGCGGGAACTGATACCGTTCTTGATTTAATTAAACCGTTGGGTTTTTCGGTTGATGATAAACACTTAAAGAGAGCTGGATTAGATTACTGGGATAAGGTTAAGATCAATTATCACGAAAATCTTCCTGAATTTTTAAAAACCATTCCAGACAAGCAAAGGTTGTTTTTGGTTTCAAAGTTTGGGAAAAAGGTGTATACAGATCCTAATTATAGTGATGATAACGTGGATTATTATTTTTTGTTTGGAAAAGAAACGACGGGATTGCCCGAAAACTTTGAACGTCAGTATTCCAAACAAGCTATTAGAATTCCTCAAGATGATTCTCATATTCGAGCATTGAATTTATCGAACACTTGTGCGATTGTAATATATGAGGCTTTAAGGCAACAGAAATTTGCTGGACTTGAAGTGACTCATACTTATGAGCACGATAAATTAAAATAATGCGAAGGGGTGCCTTAGTTGGCTCAACGAAAAACAAAACGTAAAACTACAAAGCGTAAAATAACGAGAAAACGTCGTCCAAGGAAAAAAAGAAATTCTGTGTGGACCAAATTAAAAAACTTTTGCGGTGAAAAGAAATTAAATATTATTGGTTTGATTTTTCTATTGATAGCCGTTTTAGGATTTTTCAGCTTAGGAATGGCGGGGACCCTGTTTGCTAATGTATTTCGGTTAGTGGTTGGGAACGCCTACCAGGTTTTGACAATTTTTCTAGGTGTTTTTGGCATCTTATTGCTTCTGGGAATTAAGATTCCTCGAATCGATTACCATTATATTTTGGGTTTTTTGATAGCATTTATTGGTTGGATTTTAAACTTATCCATTACCTTTTCGAATTCTTTAAATTCCCATGTTAACTTTGTGTCCACCACCTTCAATGCGTTACTTTCTGATATTACTAACGGTGTCTCTACTAGTAACGTTGGGGGTGGGATGATTGGCGCTACGTTATTATCTTTTTTCGATACCCTTATCTCGTTAGTTGGGACTTTGATCCTTGCTTACAGTTTAATGGTCGTTGGAGCGATCATCTTCTTTAAACTACCAGTTATTAAGTGGCTCAAAGGCTTTTTGACTTGGTCAGCTAAGTGGTTTACTGCGATTATTGCGTCATTTAATCGGGCGCACCTGAATAATCAAGAGCGACGAAATAATCGAAAATTACAAAAGCAGCAATCAGCAAAGACAAATCAGTTTCAAGATTATCTAGGACATCAAAAAGAAAATGAGAAGAACAGTTCGAAGTCTCAAGCATCCGTTAATTCACCAACTGTTCTAGTCAATAAGCCAACGGAACATGTTGGTGTTAAACAAGATGAGAATACTCCTCACATAACGGTTGCAAGTAAGAAGCCTAAACGGAATCATTTTGATAATGAAACCAAAACGAGTTTACCAACTTTTGAAAATAATTCTTCTGGTAACCACTATCAACTTCCTTCAACTAATCTCCTTACTAAAGTGCCAGAGCAAGATCAGACTGCAGAATATAATGCGATCGATAAAAATACGAAAATTCTACAAAAGACTTTAAAGAGTTTCGGGGTTGATGCTGAGGTAAAAAATGTAAGCTTAGGACCATCGGTTACCGAATATGAGTTGCATCCAGCAATTGGTGTAAAAGTTTCTAAAATTGTCAATTTGAGTGATGATATTGCACTTGCATTAGCAGCAAAAGACATCAGGATTGAAGCACCAATTCCAGGCAAATCTTTAATTGGGATCGAAGTTCCTAATAAAGCAATTTCGACCGTTTCGTTTCGGGATGTATTTGAAAATCAGACTGGTAACAACCATGGTATTCTAAATGTTCCTTTGGGTAAAAACGTTAACGGTGACGTTGTTTCTTGCGATATTACCAAGATGCCTCATTTGTTAATTGCGGGATCAACTGGAAGTGGTAAGTCGGTTGCAATTAATTCAATTCTCACTAGTATTCTTTTAAAAGCTACTCCCGACCAGGTTAAATTTATGTTAATTGACCCTAAGAAAGTTGAGTTGGGTGTTTATAATGGGATTCCTCATCTTTTAAGCCCAGTGGTTTCAGATCCTAAGAAAGCCGCTCGCGCTCTTCATAAAGTGGTTGATGAAATGGAACATCGTTATGAGATGTTTGCCCAGACAGGTCAACGTAAAATTAGTGGATATAATAAGTATATTCAAGAAAAGAATCGGACTGAAGGTACGGCTCTTCCAACTCTCCCATACATTGTAGTGGTTGTTGATGAACTAGCTGATTTAATGATGACGGTCTCAAATGAAGTGGAGAGTGCCATCATTAGACTAGCTCAGATGGGAAGAGCAGCTGGGGTTCATATGATTTTGGCAACTCAACGTCCGTCAGTTGATGTTATTACCGGATTGATTAAAGCTAATGTCCCATCAAGAATCGCTTTTGCGGTATCAAGTGGAGTTGATTCAAGAACAATTTTAGATACGAATGGAGCTGAAAAATTACTTGGGAGGGGTGATATGTTGTATCTCCCGATCGATCAAAACATTCCAGCGCGTGTCCAAGGTTCCTTTATTTCTGATAGTGATGTTGAAAACGTGATTGATTTTGTCAAGAAACAAGCTGAGCCAGAATATGATGACTCAATGATGGTTACTGATGCTGAAATTAAAGAAGAAGAAAAAGACGATGATGAGGATGATCTATTTGATGATGCTCTGAAATTTGTTGTAAAAGAACAAAAAGCCAGTACGTCGATGATTCAACGTCAGTTTCGAATTGGTTATAATCGTGCGGCTCGGATTGTTGATGATATGGAACAACGTGGGTATATTGGACCACAGCATGGAAGTAAACCTAGAGACGTCTATAAGAAGCCTTCTTCTGATGATGAAAAATAAAAAGACACTCTGAATTTGCTTCAGAATGCCCTAAAACGATATTATTAATTTACATGCCACCAAAGAAAGCAGCTGCTGATCCAGCAACCACTGATAAAATGGTTGCAATAATCATTAACCAAACAAAGATCATTAAGATCTTTTGAAACGTTGTTTTATCTTTCCATTTATTCAAAGTATCCACCACTTTCAATATTCATACTGTCATAATTCTAACTTTGAACTAAAAATATTGCAAATCACTTATTATACCTAATTTACGAGGTTAAAAATGGTCAATTATATATCTAATCTACATTTATTAGTAGAGTCATTAATTAAGCCTTTATTACTTTTCATTATTATTGGTTTTATTATTATTTTTTTTAAGCGCATTACTAAAAATCGGATGTTTCAACGGCTGAGTGTTCTTGATTCATTTCCAATCATTGGAATTTGGTTAGTTCATGTCATTACTATGACGAGTCATGGATTTTCGTTTTTGCCATTATTCATTTTGGCTTGGATGATAATTGGGATTATCTTTTTGTTTTACCGAGTGATCGATGAAGGACAGTTGTTGCCAAAACAATTTTTAGTTAATTTTTGGCGAATAAGTGACATTTATTGGATAATTATTTTTATATTTTCTTTGATTGTAAAAATTATTATAATACACTGATATAAAAGCATTCCTGGGATTTGTTTTCCGGAGTGCTTTTATTTTTTGTGGATTTTTATGGAGGCAAAGTGGTAGGAAGTGGTTTATTGTGGTAAACTAAATTTATATTTAGGGGAGAAGGGAATGATGAATTATGTTCATGGGCGAATATCGACATAACATCGATGCCAAGGGACGTCTCATCATTCCCGCTAAATTTAGAGATTTATTAGGAGATAAATTTGTCATTACTCGTGGTTTAGATGGCTGTCTTTTTGGGTATACCGAGAATGAATGGCAAAAAGTTCAGGATAAGATTAATGAACTGCCCTTTAACAAAAAAGATGCGCGAATGTTTGCACGTTTTTTCTTTTCTGCGGCCACTGAATGTGATATTGATAAACAAGGCCGAGTCAATATCCCGACCGCGCTTTGTAAGTATGCCGACCTGACCAAAAGCTGTGTTTTGGCTGGGGTATCGACTAGGTTTGAAATTTGGGATGCTTCTAAGTGGGATAGTTATACGGATGAGGCTGCGAGTGAGTTCAGCGATATTGCTGAAAATTTACTTGATGTCTAACTTGAGGTGAATTTTAATGTCTACGTTTAAACATCAAACGGTTTTATTAAATGAGGCTATTCGTGGTTTGGATGTTAAGCCCAATGGAATCTATGTTGATTGTACTCTTGGAGGTGGAGGCCATAGTTCTAAGATCTTGTCGGAACTAAAAAATGGCCATTTATACGCTTTTGATCAAGATCAAGTTGCCATCGATTATAATCAAACCCATTTAGAAAAGTTCTTAAAAGATAATGAAATCACTTTTATTCATGATAATTTTAGAAATTTTAAACGTGACTTGAAACGTTATGATGTCGTTGGAATTGATGGGGTTGTCTATGATTTAGGAGTTTCTTCACCACAATTGGATGATGCCAAGCGGGGCTTTAGTTATCAAAAGGATGCTCGTCTTGATATGCGGATGGATCAAAGAAATGATCTAGATGCTTGGGAAGTTATTAATCACTGGTCGTATGAAAAGTTAGTGAAAATTTTTTATCGTTATGGTGAGGAAAAATTTTCTAAGCAAATTGCTCGTAGTATTGAAAAAAATAGAGCTGATCATCCAATTGATACTACAAGTCAGTTAGCTGAAATCATTAAGAATGCCATTCCAGCTCCAGCACGAAGACATGGTGGTAACCCAGCTAAGCGTGTTTTTCAAGCCGTACGAATTGCCGTTAATGATGAGTTAGGCGCTTTAGAAGATTCACTTGAGCAGGCGTTAGACATGTTAAATGTTCATGGTCGGATTAGTGTAATCACATTTCAATCGCTTGAAGATCGTTTGGTAAAGGGGATTTTTAAAGAAAAAACCACCATTCAAGATTTACCCCATGATTTACCGGTCATACCGGATTCAATGCAACCAAAGTTTAAAATGGTCCAAAGAAAACCAATTTTACCCAGTGCTGATGAACTTAGTCAAAATCATCGATCGCACAGTGCCAAACTCAGAATCATTGAGAAAATTAAATAGGAGGTGGGAACTTTGGCACAAAATGGTCTAGCAAAAAAAGAATATTCAAATGGAAACGCGTATGAAACATATCGAAGAAATCAGATCAATTCAAAGCGAGTTACTACTCCCCAAAGAGAACATAAGTTCAGTCCTAAGCTGGAAATTACAATTTTAGTAGTTGGATGTGCGATGATATTCTTAATGTCGGTCGCATTGGTTTGGACAAGAATTTCACTTTCAGGGGCCGAGCAAACGTTGCAAGATACTGAGAGTCGATCAACAAGAATACATAATACCAATACCGGACTTAAGCAACAGATTGATGAACTTCAAAGTAGTTCACGTTTAGATAAGGTTGCTAAAGGATCGGGATTAAAACTTTCAAATGATCAAATAAGGAACGTCACAAAATGAATAAAAAACAAGAGCAGATAAAAAATCGGAAAAATGCGATTGCTAATCGAAAAAAATTTGGGATGTATTTTCGGATTTTAGTAATTGTAGTTTTCCTGTTGATTTTCGGCTTTTTTTTTAAAAAAGCAATTTTCAAAAGTGCGAATCACGTTAATTTGGCACAGCAAACAAAGAGTTTGTATGCCCAAACTAACGTGATTAAGTCTAAACGTGGAACCATCTATGATAACAATAATCAAGCGTTGGCTGAGGATACCAGTACTTACTCGATTTATGCTATTTTAAACAAGTCGCAAAAGACTAAAGATGATAAACCAGATTACGTAACTAATCCTGAAAAAACCGCTAGGGTCCTTTCTGAAAACTTGCCGATTAGTTACAAAGATGCCCTTAAGGCCCTTAAACCAAAGAAACAAGCCTTTCAGGTTGAATTTGGAAATCCGGGAAAAAACATTTCTTTAGTTGATAAACAAAAAATTGTTTCTCATCATTTGCCCGGCATCAAATTTGTTCAACAACAGAGTCGATTATATCCAAATGGGGTCTTTGCATCTCACATTGTTGGGTTGGCTTCTCCAGTTACCAATAACAAGACTAAGGAGACAAACTTAGTGGGACAAATGGGCCTTGAAAAGTCATTTAATAAAGTTCTGAGTGGGACAAATGGGTATGAAGAAGTAAGACATGATAATTATGGTTACGAAGTACCTGATGATAATAAAAAGGAACGACCAGTGGTTAACGGGAATAGTGTTCATACCACAATTGATTCTCGATTAGAATTTCTACTTGAAAACCAGATGAGTGAGGTACAATCACAGGTTCATCCAAAGAGTATGAATGCCATGCTGATTGATGCTAAGACTGGGAAAGTTTTAGCCGCTGCTCAACGACCAACTTTCAATGCTACAACTGGCAAGGGATTAGGTGGAATTTGGCGGAATACATTAACCCAAGATGCTTTTGAGCCAGGTTCAACCATGAAGATTTTTACGCTAGCCGCTTCAATTGATAGTGGTAATTTCCATGGAAATGAGCGCTATCTATCAGGTAAATATGATATTGATGGTAAGATTGTGCCAGATTGGCTACCAACAGGATGGGGAATGATCACTTATAATAAGGGATTTGCCTTGTCTAGTAACGTTGCCATGGCACATTTGGAACAACAGATGGGACCAAATACTTGGAAAGATTACATTAATCGGTTTCAGTTTCTGAAGAATACTAATTCAGTTTTTGGTGATGATGATTCGGGGAATATGCAATTTAAGTTACCAATTGAACAGGCTAATACTGCCTTTGGTCAAGGTATTCAAGTAACTGCTTTGCAGATGGTGCAAGCCATGACTTCAGTTGCTAATAACGGCAAAATGATCAAGCCAAGGTTTGTTGATGATATAACCAATGATCACAATAAGGTGGTTAAGAATTATAAGGAAGAAACGTTGGGACATCCCATTAAACCCTCAACTGCTAAAGCTGTTCGAAAGCATATGGAAGATGTTGTTTATAAGCCATATGGGATCGGTCAAGATTACAAGATTCCTGGATATCGAGTAGCTGCAAAGACTGGTACTGCTCAGGTAAGTAATGGATCTGGCGGTTATGAGAATGGTGACGATAGTTACTTGTATTCGGTTGCTGGAATGGTACCTTCTTCAAACCCAAGATACATTATGTACGTAAGTATGAAACAACCCACTTTAAATGGTGGAAAGACCGCTACCCAATTGATGGCGCAAATCTTCAATCCAGTTATGCAGCGGGCATTAACCCAAAATACAGCTGATGATGCGCAAGTTCCAGATGTCGTTAGTCAAAAGACTGATGGGGCTAAAGACCAACTTAGTAAAAGTCATCTGGAGCCAATTGTGATTGGTGATGGTGACACGGTTACTAAGCAAAGTCCAACGGCGATCGGTGCTGGTTCAGGAGATAATCACGTTATTTTGATCACTAGTGGAGTATTAAAGATGCCTAGTCTTAAAGGTTGGAGCGAAAAAGACGTTCAAACGCTTAGTGATCAATTGGGTATCAAATTAAATACCAGCGGTAAAGGAAAAGTAGAAAGTCAGAGTATCAATGTAGGTCAAAGAATTACCCCCAAAACTACGTTGACAGTTAAATTAAAATAAATTTTGAGAGGATGAAAAGTGATGGATTGGTTAATTCCACTAATTGGAGGATTTATTATTACACTGGGACTAACGCCAGTATTAATAAGTTATTTTAGATCAAAGCATGAAGGTCAGATGATCAGGGAGGAAGGTCCCAGCTGGCATGAAAGTAAGAGTGGAACGCCCACAATGGGAGGATTAGGTTTCATAATTGCAATCGTTATTACGTGCTTGATCTATGGATTAGTAGTTAGCCAATTGAAGTCAACGCTGCTCATTTTAATCTTTGTTCTTGTGTTTTATGGACTAATTGGGATGTGGGATGACTCAATTAAACTGTTTAAGCGTCAAAATGAAGGATTTAAAGCTTGGCAAAAGTTCTTGCTTCAAGTCATTGGAGCGTTGGTGTTTGCTTGGGTTTACTATGCTGATGGATTTCCAATGTCAATTCGCTTTTTTAACCTCGGCGAGATTCCATTGGGGTATTTCTATGTTTTGTTTATCATTTTTTGGCTAGCAGGCTTTTCTAACGCCGTTAACCTCACGGATGGGTTGGATGGATTGGTAAGTGGACTATCAATTATAGCCTTTGGAGCGTATGCCGTTGTCGCTCATTTTCAACACCAGTTTGAAGTTGAAATGTTTTGCATGGCAGTTGCGGGTGCGCTTATCGCGTTTCTGCTTTTTAATCACAAGCCTGCTAAAATCTTTATGGGTGACATGGGTTCTTTAGCACTAGGTGGCGCTTTAGCTGCCGTTTCAATTTTGCTTCATCATGAACTTTCGTTATTATGGGTTGGATTGGTATTCGTTGTTGAAACTGCCAGTGTCATCTTACAAGTTACATCATTTAAACTAACTGGAAAAAGAATCTTTAAGATGACCCCCATTCACCATACTTTTGAGATGATGGGATGGAGTGAATGGAGGATTGATATTGTCTTTTGGCTAGTAGGTTTGTTTACTGCAATCACTGGCGTTATTACAATGATTTAATTTTTAGGGAGCTTAATTTTAATTATGAAAAACGTGGACAATTATAAAGATAAAAATATTTTAGTTTTTGGGGCTGGAATGAGTGGAACCAATGCTGCTAAACTATTGGTTAAGTTGGGAGCAAATGTCACTTTAACCGATGCAAAGCCAGCTGATCAAATTAAAGAATACGATGAATTAAAAGCGGATGGTGTAAGAGTAGTAGCAGGTGAATCACCTCTTTCCCTATTAGATGGAATTGATCTGATGGTCAAGAATCCTGGCATTCCATACGATAATGATTTGGTTAAGGCTGCTCAAGATAAAAACATTCCGATCATTGTGGAATTGGAACTTGCAGCAGAAATATCAGATGCTCCAATTGTGGGAGTCACTGGTAGTAATGGGAAAACTACCACTACCACTATGATCACTAAAATGTTACAAGCGGGTAAAAAAGACGGAACGGCCCTAGATGGAGGAAATATTGGAATTCCCGCCACTAAAGTGGCTCAAGAAGTTAATAAGAACGATGTCCTAGTATTAGAAATTTCGAGTTTTATGTTACTGGGGACTCCAAAAATTCACCCGCATATTGCTGTCATCACTAATATTTTTTCCAACCATTTGGATTACCACAAAACACGTGAAAATTATGTAAATGCTAAGATGCAGATTACTAAAAACCAAACCAAAGATGATTTTCTTATCATGAATTTTGATAGTGCTGAATGGCGAGAATTAAGCAAGCGTAGTCAAGCTCAAATCGTTCCGTTTTCACTCACTGATAAGTACAAAAATGGAGCCTACGTTTCTGAGGGCGATATTTACTTTAAAGATGAATTTATCATGCATGAAAAGGACATTCGGGTTCCGGGTGAACAAAACGTTCAAAATGCCTTAGCCGCAATTGCGGTAGCTAAACTATATAAGATATCTACTGAAGCGATTGTTTCAGTATTAAAGAATTTTGGTGGAGTTAGACATCGTGTTCAATATGTTTTAACTGCTGACGATCGTGAGTTTTATAACGATTCTAAGGCAACCGACATTGAGGCCACCCAAATGGCTTTAAGAGGGTTTGATGAACCGATCATTTTGTTAGCAGGTGGATTAGATCGTGGCTATACCTTTGATAAACTGGTTCCTGATTTTAAGTCTAATTTAGCTGGAATTGTTTTGTTTGGTGAGACCGCTGACTTGTTAGAAGGTGCTGCCAAAAAAGCTGGTGTTCCACAAATTAAAAAAGTTAAAGACCTTGATGAAGCCGTACCGGAAGCGATTAAAATGAGTAAACCAGGAGATATCATATTGTTGTCACCGGCTAATGCAAGTTGGGACCAATTTGCCACTTATCGTGATCGTGGGGATGAATTCATCAAAGACGTTGAGAAGCTAACTGGGAAAAAGGAGACTAAATAATGAGAATGATTGTATCTGGGGGAGGAACTGGTGGACATATCTATCCGGCGCTTGCCCTAATTGACGCGTTAAAAACTCAAAAGCCTCATTCAGAGGTTTTGTACGTTGGGTCCGATCGCGGATTAGAAGGTAAAATTGTTCCAGAAAAGGGAATTAAATTTGATGCCTTAAAAATTCAAGGATTCAAACGGAAGTTGTTTAGTCTGTATAACTTTAAAACGATCTGGTTGTTTTTAAAAAGTGTCCAAGAATCAAAAAAAATCATTAAAAAGTTTAAACCAGATGTTGTGGTCGGAACCGGCGGGTATGTTTGTGGAGCCGTGGTATATGCTGCAGCTAAGTTAGGAATTCCTACCGTTATTCATGAGCAAAATAGTGTTGTTGGTCTCACTAATCGTTTTTTGAGTCGTTATGTAGATGAAATTGCCATTGCTTTTGACGATGCCCGAAAACAGTTTCCCGAAAATAAAGTTGTTTTCACTGGCAATCCACGGGCACAGCAGGTTGCTAATATGAAAAGCGACTTTAAGTGGAGTGAGTTTGGTTTAAAAGATGATGTTCCGACGGTTTTGATATTTGGTGGAAGTCAGGGTGCACTAAAGATTAATTCATCAGCGATAGAAGCGATCCCTGAATTTGACCGACGAAAATACCAAGTTGTTTTTGTTACCGGCCAGAAGCGATATCAAGGGGTTAAAAATGATTTAAAAAACGTTAAAATTAACGATAATATTGCCGTTTTACCTTATATTTCAAATATGCCAGCGGTTCTGCCTAAAGTTGATTTAATTGTTGGACGTGCTGGTGCCACTAGTATTGCAGAAATAACTGCCATTGGAATTCCGGCCATTTTAATTCCAAGTCCCTATGTTACGGCGGATCATCAAACTAAGAACGCAATGAGTCTCGTAAAAAATAATGCCGCTATGATTTTGACTGAAAAAGATTTGAATGGGCAATCTTTAGTGACAAAAGTCGATTCTTTAATGCATAACACCGAATTAAGAAAGCAAATGGCTACTAACTCATATGACATGGGAGTTCGTGATGCTGCTGATAAACTTTTAGGCGTTTGTGATCAGGCAATTGAGAAGCATCATAAAAAAGCTTAACGGGTGATCTTAATGAAAACTAGCGATAATGATTCCAATTCATCAGGTCGGTTGGAAAGGTACCAGGAGAGAAAACAAAGGAAGAATAGTCGATATCGAGTCGGACACAAAATTCCTGGGATTAGAAAGCAACAGCGCAAGCAATTAATTAGAGGTTTTTTGCCGATCCTATTATTGTTTATAGTAGTAGCTTTAGTTTCGCTCTATTTGGTACTGCCATACAGTCGGGTTTCATCGATTAACATTCAAACTAATCATCAACTCAAGGGCGAAAACATTAAAGATCAGATTCCATTTCAAGTCGGGGATTCGCTGATAATGGTAAAGAGAAACAAAGCTAAAGCCCAAAGTTATGTGTTAGCTCATAATGCGCAGGTTAAACACGTTGATTTTTCTTTTAAAAAGCATAATCAATTAATGGTGAAGGTAGATGGATATTCGAATCCGGAGTACATTTTTAAAGCCGGAAAGTATTATCCCGTCTACCCATCAGGTCATATCTCCGATGAAGCAGTGAAAATTAATGATCCTAGCGATGTCTGCATTGTTTCTGGATTTAAACAGGGCAATGAAATTAGGAATGTGTTAAGACAATATAAAAAAATTAGTCCATCAATTAGGAATCAGATTAAAGAGTTAAAAAATGCTAATACTAAAAGTAATCCGGAGCGAGTTCAGATTTTGATGAAAGATGGAAATGAGATTTACGTCAAAATCAGTACCATGGCAAATAAAATGGCTTACTATCCTGCAATTGCTAAGGACCTAAAACAAAAGAGCGTGGTTAACATGGAGGTGGGGGCATACTCCTATCCTTTGGGGAAATGAGAGCTCTTTATTAACGTTCATCATGTGTGTTAAAATTAAGTGAGATTATGGTATATTGGATCATCTTTTTCAATAGACCCTATATGGAGGTTCCAGATAATGAACGATTCAAATATGTACATTGGTTTAGATATTGGAACTACTTCGATTAAAGTGATTGTAGCTGAGAAGGCTAACGGTCAAATGAATGTAATCGGAGTTGGTAATGAAAAATCAACTGGTGTTAGTCGTGGAGTTATTGTTGATATTGATAAGGCGTCAAATGCTATTGAACGAGCTGTTAGTCAGGCTGAGGAAAAGGCAAGTGTCAAAATTAGCAATGTAATTGTGGGCATCCCGGCTGATCAGATTAAAATTGATAAATGTTCTGGGATGATTGAGCTCCCCGACCAGTCTGAGGAAATCACAAACGATGATGTTGTGGATGTGTCTGAGTCTGCTATTGATACTAACCTTCCACCCGAACGTGAAGTGATCGATTTAACTCCAGATGAATTCATGGTAGACGGTTTTGACGGTATTCAAGATCCAAGAGGAATGGTTGGAAATCGTTTGAAAATGAATGGTCGAATGATTAGTGGGCCTAAGACTATTATTCATAATATTAAAAAGGCCGTTACTAATGCTGGTTTGAATATTGAAGCATTGGTTGTCGATCCCCAGGCTGAAGGAAAATATATTTTAAGTGAATCAGAGCAAGAGTTTGGAACAATATTGATTGACCTAGGTGGAGGACAATCAACGGTTGCGGTTATTCATGATTTTGAACTCAAATACGCCAATGTTGATCTTGAGGGTGGACAATACATAACTAAAGATATTTCTTCAGTATTAAACACTTCTGCCGCTAACGCTGAAAAGTTGAAACGGGGATATGGATATGCTGATGTTGATCAAGCTAGTGAAGATAATGAGTTTCCAGTCGAAGTTGTTGGCCAAGGACAACCAGTTAATGTAAGTGAAAAATTATTAGCTGAAATTATCGAAGCACGAATTGATCAAATCTTTGGCAGACTCAAAGATGATCTTGATGGAATTGATGCATTAAGTCTCCCTGGTGGGATTGTGCTAACTGGCGGGGTATCCTCTATGCCAGGAATTGCTGAATTAGCCGCTAATACCTTTGGCGTTAATGTCAGAGTTTATATTCCTGATCAAATTGGTTTAAGACACCCCTCACTATCGTTAGCATTATCATTAGTTAATTATGGTGGTAATTTAAGTCAAATTGAGCGTTTAGTACGTTCAGCATTTGACCATGGTGAGTTCGCCTATGATGACAACGGAAATGCCAGAGAAATTGAACCTCGATCTGAACCAAGCGTATCTGGATCCATTCCCTTTAAGCAAAAACGTCAGAATAAAACGGCAAAAAAGAAACGTGAAAAGAAACCAAAGAGTGATAAGAATTTAGGCGAAAAATTAAGTGGCATTGTACACCACTTTTTCGAGTAACGCGGGGGTATTTATAAAATATGGACTATTCAATGGATGCAAATAAAAATAATGGTGCAACAATTAAGGTTATTGGAGTTGGTGGCGGTGGTGGAAATGCCGTTAATCGAATGATCGAAGAAGGCGTTAAAGGGGTCGAATTTATTGCCGCTAACACCGACCTACAGGCTTTAGGAAGTTCTAAAGCAGAAACTAAGATTAATCTTGGACCCAAGCTCACCAAGGGACTAGGAGCCGGTTCAAATCCAGAAGTTGGATCAAAAGCAGCTGAAGAAAGTGAAGAAGCCATTACTGATGCCTTACACGATGCTGACATGGTGTTTGTTACATCAGGAATGGGTGGTGGAACTGGAACTGGGGCAGCTCCGATTGTTGCCAAGATCGCTAAAGATGCTGGTGCATTGACAGTTGGGGTTGTGACTCGTCCCTTTGTTTTTGAGGGACCAAAACGTGATCATAACGCTACTGAAGGAATTGAAGCCCTTAAGCAAAACGTTGATACTTTAGTGGTGGTTTCAAATAACCGCTTGTTAGATATGGTTGATAAAAAAACTCCAATGATGGAAGCCTTTAAGGATGCTGATGACGTTTTACGTCAGGGCGTTCAGGGAATCACTGATTTGATTACTAGTCCTGGGGTTGTTAATTTGGATTTTGCTGATGTAACAAGTGTAATGCAGAATCAAGGATCCGCTCTTATGGGAGTGGGCGCAGCAACCGGCGAAAACCGAACTGAAGAAGCAACTAAGAAAGCCATTAATTCGCCATTATTGGAAGTTTCAATCGACGGAGCCCAACAAGTCTTGCTGAATGTAACTGCCGGACCAGAGTTATCACTTGCTGAGGCACAAGATGCCGCCAATATCGTATCTGATGCAACGTCAAATGATGTTAATATCTTCTTTGGAACCTCAATTGATGAAAATATGGGTGATGAAGTTAAAGTTTCGGTAGTTGCAACTGGGATTCAGACTGGAGATCCAGACCGTTCTGCTAGCCCAGCACTAACTAGGAAGAATCGTTCGAGTACCTTTGCTAGTCCTAAGACTGATAATGCTACTAAAGATAATTCAGCTGATTCTAGTAATGATGATCCGCTTCACAACTGGGACATTAGTGATAACCAAAACGAAGTTAGAAATGCTGATTCATCAGATAATGACAAGTTTTCGAACGTGGAAAAGCAAGACTTTGAACCATTTGAAGATGGAAATAATTCTGATTCAAATAATAATGATAGTGGAAACGACAATGATGATGTCCCTCCATTCTTCAGATATCGGAACCGAAATAATAAGCAATAGTATTCGGAGAGGAGCTAGTAATGTCATATAATTTTAAACGTTTTTTTGGTATCGATGATAATGCCGATACTTATGAAAACGATGACCAAAACCCAAATAACGTTGATAGCGTTCGATCTGTAAAAAATAATCCGCGTAAGGTCGTATCAATGAGTAAAAGTGATATTTCTAATAGTAAAATTGCTGTTATGGAACCCCGAATTTATGCTGACGCAAAAAGTATTGCCAGTAAATTAATTGGTGGGAATGCTGTGATTGTTAAAATGGACGGGGTTAGTAATGAGTCCGTCAAAAGAATCGTTGATTTTTTAAATGGGACTATTTACGCTATCGATGGAAAAATAAGACGAATTGATGAGAAAATTTTTCTCTGTGCTCCTAACAATTTTGATATTGATGGCGCAATGGACGAAAAGTTCAATAGTAGGTTAGGATGATTTAATTGGTAATGGTAATTACTTGGATTGCACAGATTATTAATTATGCAATTCAGATTTATATGTTGGCAATCGTAATCGATGCTTTACTGACATGGTTTCCAGGTGCCTCACAGTCTCGATTTGGTCAGTTTTTGGGTCGGATTGTGAATCCCTTTTTAGAGTACTTTAATTTTGCTCACATTGGGATGTTAGGATTTGGGCCAATATTGGCCTTAGTTGTACTTCAACTTTTACAGTTTGGGGTAACCTACATTGGAAATATTATCATAAGTTTGGTCGCATAAAATGGGTGTTGAAAAGAATATTGAACAACATTTTAGAAAATCCGAATTACCGTTCCTCCAAACTGCAAGTGATTGGATTGATAGTGCGAATTCTGAGTATCGTCCAGTTCTTACTAGTTTTCTCAACTCAAGGGAGTGCTATTTACTTCAGACTTTGGTAAATCGTTATCCTAGTTTGAAGCTGTCGACGTTTGGTGGATATCAAAATGCTGAGATGAAACGAGGTCTGATTTATCCAGACTATTTTGTGCCGAAGTTTGATGATTATGAATTATCACTAATTGAGATTCAATATCCAGAAAAGTTTGCGTCTATCCACCACAATCAAGTTCTTGGAAGTTTGATGGGAAGTGGAATTGAACGTAAGGTTCTCGGCGATATTTTGACCGACGGAGAACGTTGGCAATTTATTTGTGAGAATGAAATGGCTAAGTATTTGATAAGATCAGTTGATCGTATTGGTAAAGTAAAGGTTGATTTAAGCCAAATTAATTTTAGTCAAATTGTTCAGCAAAAAGATGACTGGATAGTAGATTTTGTTACTTTACCATCATTTCGTTTAGACGTTGTTATTTCGATTGGTTTTCATATCTCTAGAAGTATGGCTAAGAGTCTGATCGAGCATGAAAAAGTTCGCTTAAATTGGTTTGAGTTTACTAAATCAAATTATGAAATTAAAGTTTCTGATATGATTTCTGTCAGAGGATACGGTAGAATAAAGGTAGTGGGATACAATGGCCACTCGAAAAAGGGAAAATTAAAAGCTGAATTAAACGTAATAAAAAATAAATGAGGAGGGATATTATGACGCTAACGGCTCAAGATATTCATGATAAAAAGTTTTCACTAAAAATGAGAGGATACAGCATTGATGAAGTCAATGACTTTTTAGATCAACTCACTAAAGATTACCAAATTCTGCAAGATGAGAATGAGGAGCTTAAAAGATCATTAAAGAAAACCAAAAAAGACCTCACTTACTATGATGACCTAAAGAATTCTTTGAACCAATCGATTTTAGTTGCCCAAGAAGCAGCTGATAAGGTTAAAAAGGATGCAGAAAGTGATGCAAATGAAATCAAACAAAAGGCTCAAGAGCAAGCCGATTCTATTTTAACTGAAGCTACTGCTCAATCAAATGAAATCATGGGTAACACTTCGAAACAGGCTCAAAGTCTTTCGATTGCGACTGATGATTTTAGAAATAGTGTGAAGGATTTCCGTCAAAAGATGATTGGAATGCTTAAAAGTCAGTTAGACTTTGCCCAGAGTGAAGATTGGAATAAATTACTCGATTCAAGTAATTTTAGCAATTATGATGAGATTCAAGATGCTGTGAAGAATCTTGACAAGCAGGCTATTGGCAGTGTAAACTCATCTAGTAATGATTCTTCAAAGGGTGATCAATTTGTTGTGGAGTCGGTTTCAGGACCATACACGGATCCGACAGTTGAAATTTATCCCAATGATAAGCTACATAAATAATGATAGATTGAAGATAGAAAGTTGCTAATGGTCTTTTCAGCGAATTAGGGTTAGTGTGAGCCTAAAAAAGTAATTATTAGCAAAAGATCACTTCGTTAATAGTCTATGATGCAATGAGAAAATTAACGGTTGTTAATTTTGAATTTGGGTGGTACCACGAAGACTTCGTCCCTATTAGGATGAGGTCTTTTTATTTTGAGGAGGATACTATGAGAATTAAGGATACGCTAAACTTGGGTAAAACTAAGTTTAAAATGAGAGGAAATCTTCCCGTTAAAGAGGTTGAACGGGAAAAAGTATGGGAAGATAATCAACTTTATCAACAACGGCAAAAACTGAATGAAGGCAAACCATCGTTTGTATTACACGATGGACCTCCGTATGCTAACGGTGATATCCATATGGGACACGCCATGAATAAAATCACCAAAGACATTATTGTTCGATTTAAATCCATGAATGGATACCGTGCTCCTTATGTTCCGGGATGGGATACTCATGGACTACCAATTGAACAGCAACTTAAAAAGAAGGGCTATAATCGCAAAGAGATGTCTACGAATGATTTTCGTAAACTTTGTCACGATTATGCCTTAAAACAAGTTGACCAACAGCGTGATGAATTCAAACGTTTAGGCGTTTCAGCGGACTGGGATAATCCATACCTTACTTTAATGCCCGAATATGAAGCGGCTGAAGTACGTGTCTTTGGTAAAATGGCTGATCGGGGCTTGATTTATAAAGGACTTAAGCCGGTAATTTGGTCTTGGTCATCGGAATCGGCACTAGCGGAAGCAGAAGTTGAGTATCATGATGTGACTTCTCCGTCGGCATTTTTTGCTGAAAAAGTGATTGATGGAAATGGAATTTTAGATGACGATACTTATATGGTTGTCTGGACTACGACGCCATGGACGATTCCTGGTTCTGAGGGAATTACTGTTGAACCCGACTTTAACTATTCGATTATTCAACACGATGATGACCCGAAAAAATATGTTATTGGAACCGATTTACTTGATAAAGACGCAGAAATGTTCGGCTGGGAAAATATTAAAACCTTAAAGACGGTCAAAGGGAAGGATCTAAACAACATTAAAGCCCAACATCCGTTTGACAAAAATCGTCAATTGGTTGTAATGAACGGTGATTTTGTTACTAATGACTCCGGAACTGGGTTAGTTCACACCGCTCCTGGATTTGGTGAGGACGACTATAACATTGGGATGCAGTACGGCTTGGATGTATTTGCACCTGTGAATGCAAAGGGATATCTCACTAAAGAAGCCGGTCCTGATTTTGAAGGTGTCTTTTATGAAGATGCTAACCAAATTGCTTTGGATAAGTTAAAGGAACAGGGACAGTTAATTCATTACATGCCTTATAAACATAGTTATCCCTTTGACTGGCGAACCAAAAAGCCGGTCATTTATCGTGCTACCCCGCAGTGGTTTGCCTCAGTTGATAAGATTAGAAAAGAAATCTTGGATGCCATCGATACGGTTGGATTTAACCCTGATTGGGGACAAAAGCGACTCTATAACATGATTCGTGATCGTGGTGACTGGGTCATTTCCAGACAGCGAGTTTGGGGAGTTCCACTACCAATTTTCTATGGTGAAGATGGAGAACCAATCATTACTGATGAGACGATTGAACACGTTGCTAGTTTGTTTGGTAAATATGGCTCCGATATTTGGTTTGAAAGGGAGGCCAAGGATCTTTTACCAGAAGGATTTACTAGTGAACATTCACCGAATGGTAAGTTTACCAAAGAAAATGACATTATGGATGTTTGGTTTGATTCGGGTACTTCTCATCAGGGTGTTTTGGCAGAACGACCTGAATTGACGTACCCATCTGATCTCGTTGTTGAAGGATCCGATCAGTATCGTGGTTGGTTTAACTCTAGTTTGATTACAAGTGTTGCGTATGCTGACATTGCACCTTACAAACATGTTTTATCACAAGGATTTACTCTGGATAAGAAAGGTCACAAAATGAGTAAATCACTTGGAAATACGATCGCTCCAAGTGATGTTATCAAGCAAATGGGAGCTGATATTGTTCGTTTGTGGGTTACCACTGTTGATACTTCAGCTGACGTGCGGGTATCAATGGGTAACTTTAAGGTCGTTTCTGATAGTTATAAAAAGATCAGGAATACAATTCGGTATATGTTAGCTAATACAAGTGATTTTGATTCTGAATCAGATTCGGTTAAGTATGAAGACATGAACCCTGCTGATCAGTACATGATGCTTCGCTTGAATCAATTAATTCAAAACGTTAAAGATGCCTACAACAAGTACGACTTCATGAGTATTAATAAGGAATTACTGTCATTTATTACTAGTGACTTGTCGGCTTTCTACTTGGATTTTGCAAAAGATATTTTGTACATTGATCCTAAGAATGGTCACAGACGTCGTTCGATGCAAACAGTTTTGTACGAGGTCTTAGTTGCTTTAACGAAATTAATGACTCCAATCATCCCCCACACGACCGAAGAAATTTGGAATTTCTTAAATGAACCAGAAGAGTTTGTTCAATTGGCTGAAATGCCAGAAGTTAAGCACTTTGACAATGAAGATGAAATCAGGCATCAGTGGGATCAATTTATGAAGTTGAGAAAGAACGTGTTGAAAGCCATGGAACTGGCTCGAGATAGTAAAGTCATTGGTAAACCGTCTGAAGCTAAATTGACTTTGTATGTTGATGATGCAACTAGGAAGCTGTTTAACGATTTAGGTGTTGATATTGCCCAAATCTTGATGGTTTCTCAATTAGAAGTTAAATCAATTGATGAAGTTGACCCAGATGCAGATCGATTTGATGATAATTTAGCAATTAAAGTAGAGCATGCCAAAGGTGAGACCTGTGTTCGTTGTCGTCTCATTAAGCAGGATGTTGGTTCTGACCCAGATTACCCAGAGTTCTGTGGTCGTTGTGCTAAGATTGTTAAAGAAGAGTTTCCAGAAACAGCAACAGACGGATTTGAAGAAAAGTAATGGAATCGGGATTTGATCCCGATTTTTTATTAACAAAGGGGTAAAACGAAATGAAAGGTACGATTAAAAGTTACGAAAGGGATAAGGGATTTGGGTACATTCAGGTTCCTAATTCTGATGATGTTTTCATGCATATTACTGGAATTATTTCTGGAAATCCAAAGCAAATTAAGCCTGGTGACCAAGTTGATTTTGTGAAAGCCATGGGACAACATGGCTTTCAGGCTGCTAAGGTGGTTTTACATCAAGATTAAAGCAATTGCATTGGGGTTATATTATGGTTAAACTATTTTTGGAAGGTGATTATTATGGATTTTGAAGAAAAAGTAATTAGTAGTAAACCGGTTTATAATGGACCAATTGCTCAAGTAGAAGAACAGCAAGTTAAGCTTCCAAATGGACAGCTGGCCTCTAGAGAGATTATTCACCACTGTAAATCAGTAGCAATGCTTGCAATCACCTCAGACAATAAAATGATTTTAGAGAAACAATGGCGCGCCCCAGCAAAACAAGTGATGATTGAAATCCCTGCAGGTAAATTGGATGATCGCGACAATGATTCACCGATTCATGCCGTTAAAAGGGAATTAAATGAAGAAGTTCGATATAACGCTAAGGAAATTAAAGAGCTTTATTCATTTTATCCATCAGTTGGAATTTCTGATGAGTATATGTATTTGTACTTAGTGGAGGGATTAACCCCAGTGAAGACAAAGTTACCTAGAGATCCTGGTGAATTTTTAGAAATTAATGAGTATACGCTAGATGAAGCCAAACAAATGATGAAAAGTGGCAAAATCATTGATGCTAAGACAATTATGGCAATCCAATACTGGGAACTGATGCAGAAATAGGCGGTCAATATATGGTAGTTAATGATAGGGAAAAAGATCGGTCTGAAATGACTAGATCTGAGTATCAGCGCATGTATGGTGATAGCGGGAGAAGAGATCCCCGTACTCGTTATGATAATGAATCAGAAAATCAAGAGACTCGGCATGCCCGTTTGAAAAAGCGAAGCTGGTTTGACCGATTGTTTCATCGTGCTAATAAGGGTCAATCCGATGAATCTTTGGGGAATTATTATACCGATCAACCGGACTCATATGAAAGAGAAAGACAAGATGCTTCGGAGTACAAACGTAAACGACTCGGAAGAAGATTGAATATCGTTATATTATTATTATTGTTATTAATTGTGCTCGTGCTAGCAATTATGAGATTCGTCGGATAATTTAGGAGAATTTAGGAAAATGAAAACATTTGGAATTATTTGTGCAATGGATGAAGAAATTAAATCTTTAAAATCAGCATTAAAAAATGAGAGAGAAAAAGATATTAATGGCATCAAGTTTTATGAAGGGACCATCGATGGTCAAAAAGTTGTCTTAGTAAAATCTGGGATTGGCAAAGTTGAAGCAGGAATTACAGCGGCTCTTTTACTTGAAAATTTTGATGTTGATGTAATCATTCATTCTGGATCAGCAGCTGGCATTGGGGAAGGACTGAGCGTTGGGGACTTAGTAATCTCTACTCAAACTGCTTATCATGACGTTGATGCTACTGCTGCAGGATATGAATACGGTCAATTACCCGGTCAGCCAGCTCGATTTGACGCTTCTAACACTTGGATTAATAAAATTACCGATGCTTCAAAAGATACCGGAATTAACCCTAAAAAGGGTTTGATTGTTACCGGAGATCAATTCATTTCTGGACAAAAAATGATCGATGAAATTCTGAAAAACTTTCCAGATGCCTTATCGGCCGAGATGGAAGGGGCTGCAGTAGGACAAGTTGCCCACCAGTTTAATATTCCGTACGTCGTTATTAGAGCGATGTCAGATGTTGGTGATGAAAACGCTAATCAGAGTTTTGATGAGTTTGTTGTTGACGCCGGAAAACGTTCGGCACAGATGCTATTAAATTTATTTAAGAATACTAAAGAAGCTCAGAGGGATGATTTAATTGGGTGAGATCTATTTAGATAACGCCGCAACCACACCAGTCTCCAGTGAAGTGTTGGATGACATGTACGATAAGTTTAAAAACAACTTTGGAAACGCTTCTACTTTGTATCAACTTGGAAGACAGTCAAAAGAAATCTTGGAAGATAGTCGACATGTGATTGCTAAAAGTATTAATGCGGATGATAACGAAATTGTATTTACAAGTGGTGGAACTGAGAGTGACAATACAGCTGTGATTAGAACGGCTGAAGCTCGAAAGAGTCTTGGTAATCACATTATTACAACTGCAATTGAACATGAAGCAATTTTAAAGCCAATGAAATATTTAGAAGATCATGGATTTAGAGTTACTTATTTACCGGTTGACAAGCAAGGTAATATTTCTTTAACTGATCTGAAGAATGCGCTTGATGATGACACGATTTTGGTTTCAATCATGATGGGAAATAATGAAGTGGGTAGTAAGAATCCGATTCATGAAATTGGGGAACTACTTAAAGATCATCAGGCTTGGTTTCATACTGATGCTGTGCAAGCTTATGGTCTACTTGATATTGATGTCAAAAGGGATCATATTGATTTACTATCTACATCGGCTCATAAGTTAAATGGTCCAAAAATGATTGGTTTTTTGTATCGACGAAATGGAATTAATTTTACCAGTTATATTATGGGTGGCGATCAGGAAGACAAACGACGTGCCGGAACCGAAAATATTCCCCAAATATCAGGATTTGCTACGGCCGTTAGAAACCTTCCTAGTGAAAAGAAAAAGCAACGAAGAGAAGATTTTAGGCGATTTAAGCGCGAAGTGGTTGATGGATTAACTAATAACGGAATTGACATTGATGTAAACGGATCGATGAGTGATAATACCCTGCCACACGTCTTAAACATTTGGATCAAGGGAATTTCTACCTATGTTATGCAGACTAATTTAGATTTAGCGGGGATTGCCGTGTCGGGTGGATCAGCATGTACCGCTGGTAGTTTAGAACCTTCTCATGTCTTAACTGCAATGTTTGGAAAAGATAGTCCTAGACTTTCAGAATCCATTCGAGTTAGTTTTGGGGCATATACCACTGATGAAGACATTCAAAAATTAGTTACTGAGATTACGGCGATTGTTCATCGCTTGAAGAAGGGAAACAAGAAGTAATGGCATTTTCAAAGGTAGTCCAGTTAAAGGGTGGAACTGACAAATATGAGTTGAACCCAGAAATCAAACAATACACTTTACTTGACCTTGGTTTTAACACCACTAAAAGTGGCAATTTTTCCTATAAGAAATCCATTGACCCTGAGTCCCCATTCAATAAAAGGGCGATCAAGCTTAAGATTACAATCAATTCTGATATGAGTGAATTTAAGATGGCAGTCGTTGATGGTAATGAAATGAATGATGTGGATATCTTTTCTAATGATAATCATCAAGAAGAACGTGATCAGTTTAATTTCATTATGCAGAATATGATTTTAAGAAAAGTATTTCAAAAAGTGTAGAAGAGTGAAAAGTTGCAAGAATGTTAGTTAGTAGAGTATGATAGTAAATACTGGAATTGCGACCTTCAAATCGTAGATTTTCAGAATCTAAAGAATGATGGTGATGTTATGCAAGATAACAGTAAAACACGTGTTGTTGTTGGTATGAGTGGTGGAGTTGACTCTTCAGTTGCCGCCTACCTCTTAAAACAACAGGGATACGATGTGGTTGGAGTCTTCATGAAGAACTGGGATGACACCGATGCTGATGGTGTTTGTACCGCTACTGAAGACTACAAGGATGTTGCTCATGTTGCTAACGAAATCGGCATCCCATATTATTCTGTTAACTTTGAACATGAGTATTGGGACCGGGTCTTCAAGTATTTTTTAGCGGAATACAAACGCGGACGTACTCCTAATCCTGATGTAATTTGTAATACTGAGATTAAGTACAAAGCTTTTCTCGAGTATGCAATGGATCTTGGTGCCGATTATATTGCAATGGGGCATTATGCTCAGTTGAAACGTGATAAAGAAGGACACAACCACTTATTACGTTCCGCAGATCTTAATAAAGATCAAACTTACTTTTTAAGTCAACTTTCAGCGGATCAATTGGATCGAGTAATGTTTCCAGTTGGTGGAATGACTAAACCTGAGGTTAGAAAAATTGCTAAAGAAGCTAACCTTTGGGTAGCCGACAAAAAGGATTCAATGGGAGTTTGTTTCATTGGTCCAAACAACTTTAATAATTTTCTTAGCAAATACCTTCCTGCTAAACCAGGTAAAATGATGACCTTTGATGGTGAAGTTAAGGGTCATCATAATGGGCTGATGTATTATACAATTGGTCAGAGGAAAGGTCTCGGTATTGGTGGAGATGGTTATGATAATCGACCTTGGTTTGTTGTTGGTAAGGATCTTTCTAAGAATATTCTGTACGTTGGAAAGGGTTATGACAATGAACATTTATATGCTGATTATTTAACTGCTTCTGGTCTTTCTTGGATTGATTCCAATACGCGAGGAAATGATTTTCACTGCACGGCTAAGTTTAGGTATCGTCAAAAGGATACTGGGGTTACCGTTCATATTGATGACGATAATAATCATGTTAAGGTAACTTTTGATGAACCAGTTCGGTCAATTACTCCCGGACAGGCAGTGGTTTTTTATGACGGTCAAGAATGTTTAGGAACCGCTACGATTGATGCCGCGTTTAAAAATGATCATGAACTACAATATGTATAATATTTAAACAAAGTTCGACTCGTTTTGAGTCGGACTTTTTTGATAATTTAATTCTAAACTGGCATAATAAAGCTATATCAATGTGTGTGAGGGATTTAAATGAGACTTTATTTTGTGAGACATGGGAAGACCGAATGGAATCTTGAAAGTAGGTATCAAGGTGCCGGAGGTGATTCACCGCTTCTTGACAAAAGTTACCATGAAATGGATCAAGCGGGTAAATTTCTTTCTGGTGTTCAATTTGCACATATTTATGCAAGCCCTATCAAAAGAGCACGAATTACTGCTTTCCATATTCAAAAATGGTTAAAATCTCCGGTTTCAATTTCACTGGACAGTCGCTTGGAAGAGTTTCATCTCGGTAAGATGGAAGGGATGAAATTTACTGATGTGCAAAAGAAATTCCCAGAAGAATTTGATGCCTTTCGTAACCATCCAGATCAATATCGTCCTGAAACGATTGGTGGGGAGGATTTCCCTGAATTAATCAAACGAATGCAAGGTAAAATTAATGAAATTACGCAAAATTATAGTAATAACGATAATATCTTAATTGTTAGTCATGGAGCAGCTCTAAATGCTTTGATTAATTCATTATTAGGAATCCCTCTGAGAGATTTACGGAAACGTGGTGGATTGGCTAATACAAGTACTACCGTTATTGAAACTAGTAATCATGGCAAAACGTATCGATTGGTGGATTGGAATGACACCAGTTATTTAGATAGGGAAATTGAAAAATCAGATTTAGTGTAATAGGAGGATGGCTATGACAGATAATGGACGAGAAAATAAACCAACGGAAGATCCCCGTCAAAAGCAAGCGGAGGAAACACTTCATAAGTTAGTAAAAGATATTGATGATCACCCAAAGGACTACCGAACTTACTATGATTTAAGTGTGTTTTTAGTTGAGCTTAAAAGTTATACCCAGGCTGAAGAGTTATTAATGAAGGCTTTGGGTTTATTTGGCGATTCAAATAAAAAAGCAAAAAGCACGCTGTTATATGGTTTAGGTAACGTATATTATTCTGCTGGTGAATATGAAAAAGCCATTCAACAATTTCAGCAGGTGAATGATCCTGAGTTAAAAAAAGACGCTTACGTGATGTTGGCTCAAAGTTATATGGGGAAAAAGGACTATAAGAGAGCTTTAGTGTTTTTATTAACGGCTCAAGAATTAGCAAAGCAAGATTCTGAAATTAATCGAATGATGGGGGAGTGCCTAATGGCACTTGGTGATTTCGATCAAGCAGCCGATTTTTACGATCGAGTTCTAAAAAGTAATCCAAATGATGGGAAAGCTAATTTCGATCGGGGATTAATTGCGATGGTGATTGGTGAACCATTTGATGATTATTTCAAGAAAGCCGAAAAGTACGATAAGAAAAATTTTGATGCCAAACAAAGTCAGATAAAAGACATTGAAAAAGTAATTCAATTAAATAAACAAAAAAATGAGCACCCTGATGACTCGAAACCAAATGATTCCAAAAAATAGGAGAAAATAATTGTCTGAATCCATGGATTTATTTCAAACGAACGGAAAATTGAATAATTCATCTCAAAATGAGCAACCATTTGTGAAAGGACAAGTTCAGACAACTTTTTTTGAAAGTTCAGATAGTTTCTACAAAGTTTTGCTGGTAAAGGTTAATGAAACCAATGTAGATTGGCATGAAGATGAAATTGTTATCACTGGTAACTTTGCGGATATTAGTGATGATATCACCTATCGTTTTATTGGTAAGTTGGTTGACCATCCCAAGTATGGAAAGCAATTTCAAGCTGAAAACTACGAGCGGGTTGGTCAAACTTCCAAAAAGGGTTTGGTTAATTATTTATCAGGTGATGAATTTACTGGTATCGGGCCGAAGACTGCCGAAAAAGTTGTTAGCAAATTGGGAACGAATTTAATTGAGAAGGTTTTAGAAAACCCGGCGGTTTTAAATTCAGTTGGATTAACCAAGAAGCAAAAAGATGTAATTACAAAAGCAATTCACGAAAATAATGGGGTTGAACAAACCATCGTTGGGCTGAATAGTTATGGCTTCGGTAGTAGCTTAGCTTCCGCCATCTTTAAAAAGTATAAAGAGCAGGCTTTAGAAGTCATTAAGAATAATCCTTACCAACTTGTTGAGGATATTTCTGGAATTAGCTTTAAGCGTGCTGATCGAATTGCGAATAAGGTTGGAGTAGATTACAACGATAAAGGACGGTTGCGTGCCGGATTACTGACAGCTCTTGACTCTTTATCCATTAAAAGTGGTAATACGTATTCTGACACTAGAGAATTGATGCAAGAAAGCACTCGAATTCTTGAAACCGATCGAACGCAGAGTATTGACGATAAGAAGCTAGGTGAAGAGTTGTATGATTTAGCTAAAGATCAAAAAATTGTCGTTGATGAAGATAAGATTTATTTAAAAAATCTATACGATGACGAGATACGCATTGCTGAAAACATCAAGCGAATTGAGCAGGGTGGCAAAAAGGCGGAGGATCAACCTAATGATTTTTCTAAGATAATTGGCAAAGTTGAGAGTGAGGTCGGAATTGAGTATGACGACTCTCAGAAAAAAGCCATTAACGAAGCAATGATAAACCCTGCATTTTTGCTTACTGGTGGTCCTGGAACTGGGAAAACGACTATTATCAACGGAATTGTTAGAACGTTTGCCGAAGCTAATGATTTATCTTTAGATATTAATGACTATAAAGAACAAGCATATCCGGTATTATTAGCAGCTCCTACTGGGCGAGCTGCCAAGAAAATGAGTGAGTCAACTAAAATTCCTGCCAGTACCATTCATCGCTTGCTAGGTCTTACTGGTCATGGCGATGAAGAAGCTGCCAATGATTTGGAAGGTGGTTTGTTAATCGTTGATGAAATGTCGATGGTGGATACAGACTTATTTAAAATTTTATGCCAGGCGGTTCCAAACGGTATGAAGGTGATCTTTGTTGGTGATAAAGATCAGTTACCGTCGGTTGGTCCCGGTCAGGTTTTTTATGATTTACTCCGTTCTCACACAATTCCTAGCGTGGAATTAAACCAAATTCACCGTCAAAATGACGGATCAACCATTGTAGAATTAGCCCATGATATCAAGAATGGTGAGATGCCCAAAACACTTTTAAAAAACCAAAGGGATCGTAGCTTTATTAATTGTAATACCCAACAAGTTGATTCGGTAATTAAGCAGATTGTTAATAAGGCCAAAACGAAAGGATTTAGTTCTACGGATGTACAAGTACTGGCTCCAATGTATCGTGGAACTGCAGGGATTGATCGTTTAAACGTTGAGATTCAAAACATTATGAATCCTAAAACGGCTGACTCTCAGAAAGAAGTTGACTTTAGGGGAACCACTTATCGAATTGGCGATAAGGTTCTTCAACTTGTAAATGTCCCTGAGAATAACATTTTTAACGGTGATATTGGTAAAGTCGTTGGAATTGAAGTTAATAGCGATAATAAGCATTATCTAGATAAACTGGTCATTGCGTTTGATCAAAATGAGGTTACCTATACTCGAAATGACTGGAATCAGTTAACACTTGCCTACTGTACCTCGATTCATAAAGCTCAGGGTAGTGAGTTCGAAATGGTTATCTTACCGATTGTTCCTCAGTATAAGAGGATGCTTAAAAGGAATTTATTGTATACTGCAGTTACTAGAGCTTCGAAAATGTTGATTATGATTGGAGATCCAAATTCATTTGAAGAATGTATTGAAAATGAATCGGTTAATCGGAAAACGACTTTGAAGCAACGGTTACAATACGTGATTGACGAAGAGTTTACTCCAAAGGTAATTGGAAATTCAAAAAGGGGTAGACCGACTTTTAAAAAGAAAACTCCCTCAGATTTTATTTTATCGGAGGATCAGATTATTGAAAATACAATTGATCCCATGATTGGGATGCAGGGAATTACCCCTCAAAATTTTAATAATGATAAATGAATTAAATTCGATTATAATGTAGGTAGTAATTAGTTGGTTATGAGGGGAAACTTGATGGTGAAAACAAAAAAAGAAAAAAAGTCGGCAAAGATATTTGCGTTGAATTCGAATCGTCCGTTAGCAGAAAAGATTTCTGAATATAGTGGAATGGACCTTGGTAAAGCAACCATCAATCATTTTAGTGATGGTGAAATTCAAATTTCAATTGATGAAAGTATTCGTGGAGATGATGTGTACATCGTTCAATCGCTTTCTGATCCTGTTAATGATAATTTGATGGAACTGATGATTATGATTGATGCGGTTCGAAGAACTAGTCCCCATACTATTAACGTGGTAATCCCGTACTATGGATATTCAAGATCTGACCGAAAAGCGCGTTCAAGAGAACCAATTACTGCAAAATTAATTGCTACTTTTCTTGAATCTAGTGCGGTAGATCGAGTCATTACTCTTGATTTGCATGCGGCACAAATTCAGGGATTTTTTGATATCCCAGTGGATCACTTGCGGTCACTTGAATTAATGGGTAATTACCTAAAAGAACATGATATTAGTAATGACGCCGTTGTGGTTTCACCCGATTATAATAGTGTCGCCAAGGCACGAGGAATGGCTGGCTACTTGAACCTTCCGATTGCAATTGTTGATAATCGAAATCCTGAGGATCTAAGTCAGGTTCCTAGTACGATTATTGGTGATGTAAAGGGTAAAAAGGCAATTGTTGTTGATGATATGATTGTGACGGGTGAGAAGATGAAAATCACTGCTCAAGCGATTATGAATGCGGGAGCAAAAGCGGTTTATGTAGTTGCTACTCATCCTGTTCTTACTGAAGAAGCGAGACAAAATCTTTCCGATCCAGCCATTAAACAGGTGATCGTTTCCGATTCCATTGTCGTTCCACAGAATAAGAGAGTTGACAAAATGGTGATCGTTTCAGTTGGCAAGCTGATTGGTGATGCCTTAAAATTAATTGAGAACGAACAATCAACAAGTAAATTGTTTAAGTAATATAAATTTGGAGGGATTCTAATGGTATTTAGAGCAAAAGATGATCGTTACGATAATATGAAAGTAAGACGTGCAGGAACAACGGGACTGCAGTTACCCGCATTATCATTTGGAATGTGGCACAGCTTCGGTGACGATGCTAATTTTAAAGATAGTGAAAAGGTAATGCTCCATGCTTTCAACAAGGGAATCTTTAGCTTTGATTTAGCTAATAACTATGGGCCCGGTTCAGGTGCTGCTGAAAGAATGTTTGGCCAAGTTTATCGACGCGATTTAAAGCCTTACCGTGATGAATTAATTATCACCACTAAAGCTGGATTTCATATGTGGCCAGGTGTTTATGGTAACTATTCTTCAAAGAAGACCCTCGTTACTGCGCTAGATCAAAGTCTTCAAAGAATGGGACTTGATTATGTGGATATTTATTATACCCATCGATTTGATCCTAATACTCGATTAGAAGAGACTGCTGAAGCCCTTGATGGATTAGTTCGTGCAGGTAAAGCACTTTACATTGGAATTTCTAATTATGATGGCCATCAGACTGCTGAAATGATTAAATTATTTAAGGAACTGAAGACTCCGTTTGTAGTTAACCAGAGTTCATATAATATGCTTAATCGAGAGCCGGAAGATGATGGGACCCTTAAGACCTTAGCAGATAATCATGATGGCTTTATTGCTTACGGTCCTTTGGCAGAGGGCCTTTTGACTAGTAAGTATCTAAAGGGGATTCCAAGTAACATTAAATTGCATAAGACTAACAAGTTTATTTTGGCTAATGGTGATGAAAGTGCTGTTAATAAACTAAATAAATTAAACGATATTGCACAGAATCGTGACCAGACACTTGCCCAAATGTCATTAGCATGGCTATTACACGATCCAACGATTGCCAGTGTGGTCACTGGTGCGTCAAAAGTCGATCATTTAGATGATAACCTGAAGGCATTAGATAATCTTGACTTTACTCAAGATGAATTAGATGAAATTGACAAAATCGTTAAGTATAAATAATTAAAAAAGGTATGCTTACTAAGCGTACCTTTTTGTTATTAAGACTAATAATAATATATGAGACTAAAATAAGGGCTGAATCCAAACAATTGGATTCAGCCCTTATTGTTAATTGTTCATGATTAGCATTGGCAAGATTAGGGGACTTCTTTGTGTTTTTTCATATAAGAAGTTTGATAAATCATTGACAATTGCTTTACTAATTGATTTTTCGTCTGCATTTTTATTCTTCATGGCACGACGGATGGTTCTAAAGACTAACTTTCGTCCTTCATCAAGTAATTCACCTGATTCGCGCATATAAACGAATCCACGTGAGAGAAGGTCAGGACCAGATTGGATTTCCTGGTTCTTTAAGTTGATGGTAGCAACCACCACTACTAAACCTTCTTCTGAAAGAAGTTGACGATCTCTTAGGACTTTGTCTCCAATATTTCCAACGCCATTGCCATCAATATAAACATCACCAGCATTGAAGTATCCAGCAACACGAGCACTATCTTTTGTTAAAGCAAGTACTTCGCCATTTTTTAGGATAAAACAATGGTCGGCAGGGACCCCACATTCTTGCGCAAGTTTAGTGTGGATCTTTAACATTCGGTATTCACCATGGATCGGAACAAAGAACTTTGGCTTCATTAAACGAAGCATTAGTTTTTCTTCTTCTTGGCCACCGTGTCCAGAAGTATGAATGTTATTAATCTTACCGTGGATGACTTTAGCGCCGTCTTCTTCAAGCTCATTAATGACCCGGTTGACACTTAATGTGTTACCTGGAATTGGGTTACTTGAAAAGACAACCGTATCACCTGGTTGAATCGAAATTTGTCGGTGAGTTCCGTTAGCAATTCGAGCCAAAGCAGCCATTGGTTCACCTTGAGAGCCGGTACACAGGATCATAACCTTATCTGCCGGTAAGTGCTTTAACTCTTGAGCATCGACGAAGGCACTGTCAGGAACGTCTAGATAACCAAGCTTTCTACCATTGACAATGGCTGCTTCCATACTTCTACCAAATACAGCAATTTTACGATCATGAGCTAGTGCCGTATCAATAGCCGTTTTAATTCTTGAGAGGTTGGAAGCAAAGGTAGCAAAAATAATACGGCCCTTGACTTCGTCAAAAATATGACGAACGGATTTTCCAACCCATTTTTCTGACTTAGTCCAAACCGGCTTTTCGGCATTTGTACTGTCAGCCATCAAACAGAGTACACCTTCCTCACCCAGTTTGGCCATGGCTTGTAAATCAGGGGGCTGATTAGTGACAGGCGTGAGATCGAACTTATAATCTCCCGTTTCCACAATGACACCGTCAGGCGTATGAACAGCGACTCCCATTGTATCTGGTATCGAATGAGTGGTTCTAAAAAAAGAAACACTCGTCTTTTTGAATTTCAAAACTGACTTATCATTAATCTCGTGAAGTTCAGCCTGTTTTAACAAGCCGTGCTCTTCCAATTTATTTTTGATTAATGCTAATGCTAGCGGGCCAGCGTAAATTGGAACGTTGAGAACCTTTAAAAGAAAGGGCACACCACCGATATGATCTTCATGACCATGGGTGATTACAAGTGCCTTAATTTTGTCCTTATTATCAATTAAGTACTGATAATCTGGGATGACATAGTCAATTCCCAATTGATCATCTTCTGGGAACTTGATTCCAGCATCAATTAAGATGATTTCATCCTGGAATTGTACACCATAAGTATTCTTACCAATTTCTCCGAGTCCACCAACACCATAAATAGCAGTTTCGTTATTTTTGATGTTTAATTTCTTCATAACTAGTTAAACTCCGTAATTTTAAAACCGGGATCATTTTTTTCAAATTCAAGGTGCTTCCCTTCGAGCGGTTCAATGAATTCAATGTTGTACTTTGTGTGTTGTTCAAGTTTAGTTCTAACGTCAGCAACGGTTTTAGCTTCTAAGTAAATCGTTTTAGTTGCTTCACGTTTAGGGTTAGAATTATTTTCATCTTGATATAAAACCTTGTAAATCAATATAATTACTCCTTTTTTGTTGATTTAATGTTATTTTTCGTACATTAGGTTGCAGGAACGCAACAATTAATCATATTTTAGCATATTATGGTAAATAAGTATAGAATCATGTGAATCGACAAACATGTTTCATGTTAGAATTGATCTATAAATTTACCTAATAATCAATAATGGGAGAAGAACAGTGAAAATATTTTTAGAATTGGTCGTTGCAATTGTCGTTGCTTTTTTAATTTATAACTGTTTGCACTATTTTTTTGTCACTTTACCGACCAAAAGGTATCAGTTAAAAATGAAGCATAGCGTTGATGGCGAAATCTATAAAGTGGTCAAATACTTTGAGGTTGAAGACAAACGTGAAATTGTGCAAAGTTACGTTGGGTCACAAGTACTGTCTGATTTCTGGGGTAGGGGAGTGATGGTTTTTGAATATCGTTGCGTTGTAAAAGAGGGCTATGATGATGCGGATCTCTTACGGGACCTTTTTAATCAAAAACTATCTGAATATGCCATTTCAGATGATTTTATTGACTCCAATCATAAAAAAACGTTGATTGTGACTGACTGTTGGTTGAACAAAAGTGTAATGGTTTTTGATGTAGCCAATGTTATTAATCCTGCAACTCATGAATATTTAAGTGATTTGGATAAGTTAAATGAAAAAGAAAGGGAGACGTAGTAACGTCTCCCACAAAAAACACGATATTAATCAAAAAATACTTCATCTTCGGTTTTGGAAAATGGATCATCTTTGTCGATATGATCGTAAAACAAAGTTCCGTGAAGATGATCAATTTCATGTTGAGCAATGATGGCTGGATAGTGTTTTAACCTGACTTGATGAACTTTACCATTCAAATCCTGATATTTAATCGTAACACGGTCTGCCCTCGGAACAAAACCAGGGACATCACGATCGACCGATAAGCATCCTTCACCTTCAGTTAATGCACCACGTTGAACGGAGTTTGAGATAATAACTGGATTTATCATAATTGCCTTGAAGGGCGATTTTTGGTCTTCGCCTTCTGGTGGGGTTAAAACAGCAGCCATTGATTTGGATTGTCCAACTTGTGGAGCTGCCAAACCAACTCCTGCTCGCAAATGGTATTTGTTACATTGTTCAGGATCCTGACTAACTTCCAAGTAATGCATCATTTTTTCGCCTAATTTACGATCTTCATCGCTAAGTGGAAATTTAACGGGTTGACTTTGTTCCCGTAACACAGGATTTCCCTCTCGAGTTATGTCTTTCATTAAGTACATAACGTTTTACCTCCTAATTCATGTCAACTTCTACCAGTTATTTTATCATAAATCGCAAAACCAGTTAATTTCATGGTATTTCAGTATTTTAATTTATTCTTATGTGCAAAAAGAAATTTGAAATGGTATTTTATTAACAAGCAAAAAATTAATAAATTCTTTAAAAACAAAGAATGGAGGAATTGGAATGCAACCAAAAATATTAATTAAAGGAAGCATAACCAGGATCTTATCACTTTTGAACGCTTTAATTGTTTTAGATTTTCCCGTTACTATCCAAGTAGACGACAGTGAACAAGTTCGATCAACCGTCTTTTCTAGTAAGATGTGTCATAACTTGTCAATCCAGATTGCAAGTAAGCCAGAATTAAATAATTTCGATGCATTATTGTATTTGCCAAACATTGATTTCTATAATCCCAAGTTGACGGATGCTACTCAAATTGCAGAAGACTTGAGACCGGAAATTGATAAACTAAGGAATTTAATCAATGACTGTGTCTCAAATGGATTTCGCGGTAAAATAGTGATTGATGCCCCACATGATGAAGTTTTTACGTATTTTGCAGCAAGTTTTTCTGGACTTGATAATCAAAATATCATTGGCGTTGGAACTCTTCCCCAAGAAATGCTACTAAAGAATGAGCTCCAGAGGAATTTTGACGTTAGTGCTGATGATATTAATGTCAATGTCTTAGGATTAAATACTAATAATTTAGTCGCGTGGAGTAGGGTTTACATTGGTCCTGCAACCTTGCTTTCATACCTGGCTGATGATAGTAACAACTATAGTAGTGACATCATTACTCAAGTTCAAGAAGTGATTGATGATCAGGGGGTTGTTATTAATGAAATGATCCAAAGTAAAGCTATTGTCCGACTACTTTTTTCGATGTATGAGGGTCAATCGTTAATTTGTTCAGTTGTAAATGTTGATAAAGAAAAAGATGAGCTAAGGCTGGATGTTAGCCCCAAACTAATTAATCGAAATGGAGCAGCTCAATCGATTCGACTTCAGCTTTCAGAGGACGAACAAAAAAAGTTAAACTCAGACGTTGAATGGGCCAATAATATTATTGCAGCCGTGATTAATGGAGGAAAAAATGCCTCGAAAAACTAATGATAGTTATTCTTATCCCATTGTTGATGATTGGAGTCGAAAAGAATTAATTGATGTTTGTCATTTCTTTGAAAATATTGAAATGGCTTATAATAATAAGGGAGTTAATCGAAAGAAACTAATGGATAGTTATCGACGCTTCTGTGAGATTAATCCGGCAAGAGTCGAACAAAATAATTTACAAAGAGATTTTGAAAAGCAGTCTGGTTTAGATGTGTATCATGTTGTTAAATTAGCAAAAGAAAACTCGGATTTAAAGACCATTAAGCGAAAGGAATGATTTCCATCACAACAGTAGATGATTTAAATAAAATTGATCAAGATGTTTGCCAAATCTTAAAAACCGCACGGGCGTTTGTCATGGAAAGATTAAATGGTCATTTAGACGTAGATGAAAAAACTGGAAGGAAAGATTTAGTTACAAACATTGATAAAGACAACGAAAAGTTTTTTGTAAAACAGCTAAAAGCACTTAAACCTGACAGTAAAGTTCTCGGTGAAGAGGGCTTAGGTGACAAAATTGACAATTTAAACGGACGGGTTTGGATTGTAGATCCAATCGATGGAACGATGAATTTTGTAAAGCAACGTAATCACTTCGCAATGATGATTGCCTATTATGTCGATGGCGTACCAACCCTCGGGTTCATTTATGATGTTATAAATAACAAGTTGTATCATGGTGGTCCTGATATTGGTATCTATGTTAATTCTGAGACAATGAATCCTCCAGTTAACGGTTCTCTTGAAGACGGGTTGATTGGAATGAGTGGTCCGCTTGTTATTAGGGATGTTTATCATATGCAAGAAATTGCAGAGGCTAGTTCTGGTTATCGAATTTATGGTAGTGCTGGGATCGAAATCGTTGCTGCTCTTTGCGGGGAGACAATCGGTTATATTTCGCATTTAAGGCCTTGGGATATTGCTGCTGGTCGTGTTCTTGCTGAAACGCTTGGGATGACCGTTTCTACTATTGACGGCAAGCCCATAAATATGCTATCATCAAACACAGTTTTGTTAGCGACAAAAAAGGCGCAAAAAGATATTCTGAAAATTTCGACGAAGCGTTAATCAAAAGCTGTGATGGACTCACAGCTTTTTTATCGAAGTTGGGTTATTAACTTATCAAATTGCAAATTTTTGAATTGCTTTTTTGAGGAGGAAACATTTTTGAAAACAAGAGACGATATTAGAAACATTGCCATCATTGCCCATGTCGATCACGGTAAGACGACCTTGGTTAATGAATTATTAAAGCAATCTGACACTTTGAATGATCACACTGAGATTCAAGATCGTGCGTTAGATTCTAACGCGATTGAACGTGAACGTGGAATTACCATTCTGTCAAAAAATACTGCCGTTAAATATGGCGACAAACAAATTAACATTTTGGATACTCCAGGACATGCCGACTTTGGTGGAGAAGTTGAGCGTATCATGCGAATGGTTGATGGTGTCCTTTTGGTTGTTGATGCAGCCGAAGGAACAATGCCACAGACCCGTTTTGTTTTAAAGAAGGCTTTGGAACAACATTTGACTCCAATCGTTGTAATCAACAAAGTTGATAAGCCTGGTGCAAGACCTGAAGCAGTTGTTGATGAAGTTCTTGATTTATTCATTGAATTAGGTGCTGATGAAGAACAACTGGAATTCCCAGTGGTTTATGCCTCTGCTATGAACGGAACTTCAAGTTATGATCCTGACGTTTCAAAGCAGGAACACACTATGAAGCCGGTTTTTGATACCATTATCAAAAACATCCCTTCACCAATCGATAATTCAGACGATCCATTACAATTCCAAGTTGCAATGCTTGATTATAACGATTTCGTTGGTCGAATTGGTATTGGCCGTGTCTTCAGAGGTAAGATCAAGGTTGGGGATAATGTTGTTCTCATGAAACTTGATGGGAGCACTCAGAAGTTCCGTGTTACTAAATTGATGGGATTCATTGGTCTTCAAAAAGTTGAAATCAATGAGGCTAAGGCCGGAGATTTAATTGCTGTCTCTGGAATGGAAGACATTAACGTTGGTGAAACCGTTGTTAGCCCTGATAAGCAGGAACCACTTCCTGTTTTGAGAATTGACGAACCAACCCTTCGGATGACTTTTGGAACCAATACTTCACCATTTGTAGGTCAAGACGGGAAGTATCTGACTGCTCGTCAACTTGGCGATCGTCTGAAGAAGGAACTTCATACGGATGTTTCTCTTCGAGTTGAAGACACTGATGATCCAGGTGCTTGGGTTGTTTCCGGACGTGGGGAACTTCACCTTTCAATCTTGATTGAAACCTTGCGTCGTGAAGGTTACGAACTTCAAGTTTCCCGTCCTGAAGTTATCTACAAGGATGTTGACGGAGTTAAGTGTGAACCATTTGAATCCGTTCAGATTGATACCCCAGAAGAATATTCTGGTTCAATCATTGATACCTTGTCACAACGTAAGGGTGAAATGAAAAACATGGAAAACGTTGGAAATGGTCAGGTTCGAATGACTTTCTTAGTTCCATCACGTGGTTTGATTGGGTACAGCACTCAATTTTTATCATTGACTCGTGGATACGGAATCATGAACCATTCATTCAGTCAATATCTTCCAGCCATCAAAAATTGGAATCCTGGTCGTCGTAACGGAACTTTAGTTTCAATTAATTCAGGTAAGGTAACTACTTATGCCATCATGGCCGTTCAAGACCGTGGTAAGATTTTCACTGATCCTGGTACCGATGTTTATGAGGGTATGATTGTTGGTGAAAACGCACGAGATAATGATATTTCGGTTAATATTACTCGTGGTCGTAATCAAACCAACGTTCGTGCAGCTGGATCCGAAGATATTGCGAAGGTTAAGGAACCAGTTCATATGACTCTTGAAGAATCACTTGAATTCCTAAACGAGGATGAACTTTGTGAGGTTACTCCAGATCATATCAGATTAAGAAAGAGAATTTTAAATACTAATGAACGTGAAAAGGCAGCTAAGAAGCGCCGTCACAATTAATTAAAATAATTAAGACTATTTAACCATTGTTAAATAGTCTTTTTTTATTTGGTGATACTAGTATAATGAAAGGTATTAATTCATGAATTTTACATATTCAGTTGGAGATTAATATGATTAAATACTTAAAACAGCTAGACTGGTACATTATGGTGCCATACCTATTACTGAGTTTGATTGGGATCGTCATGGTCTTTTCATCTAGTGAAGGGTTAAGCGCTCATGCGGAAATTGCTTTCCATTATTTAGAATATCAAGTTAGTTTTGTAATTGCTAGTTTCTTTGTATTGTTTTTTTTCTCAACGTTAAAAAGTAAATTACTTGAGGGAAATATAAAGTTCTATATAATTGCAATGATAATTATGACTGGAGTGTTGATTTTTTTAAAATTTTTTGGATCTAGTACAAATGGGGCTGCTGGATGGATTAGACTTGGACATCTTAGTATCCAACCGGCTGAGTTTTGTAAGCCGTTGTTCATTTTGTATTACGCAAACGTTTTGGCCAATGAAAAGCAATATTTTGAGAATGTTGGATTAAGGTATGAATTTATGAAAGTAGCTATGCCTAGTATTCTCCCAGCATTTATGATTTTTTTAATTGCTTTTCAGCCTGATACTGGTGGTGCAGCGATTAATATATTCATTATTTTAATGATGATTCTGGCAGCCGGAAGTAACTTTAAGGCTTCAAGAATTTGGATTGTTGTAATTGGCATCTTTATTTTAGGGGTTAGGATTTGGATTAAGCCATTTGAAGGAATTTTAAGTAGCATTCATGCTTATCAAATTCAAAGATTAATTAGTTTTTCAGATCCTTTCAAATATGCGCAAACTAGTGGACATCAATTGATTAATTCTTATTATGCAATTAGTAACGGAGGATTGTTTGGTGTTGGGATTGGTAACGGTATTCAAAAGATGGGTTACTTGTCAGAGCCAAATACTGATTTTATAATTGCAGTTATTGGTGAGGAACTCGGGATCGTTGGTATTTTAGTTGTTTTGGGACTCTTGTTGTATCTTGTTTTAAGAATCATCGCAGTTGGTAGTCGAACTAACGATACCTTTTATAGTACGATTTGTTATGGAACTGCAGCTTACATTTTTATTCAGACCTTATTTAATGCTGGTGGTGCGGTCGGTATGATTCCTTTAACTGGAGTTGCACTTCCATTTATCAGTTACGGGGGTTCAAGTATAATGGCACTTTCCATTTGTCTTGGACTAGTCCTTTATATTAGTAGAGTGGAAAAAAGAGAACGTAGTAATAAAAAAGTGAAGTAAGGTGAAATCATGGCCAAATTAACTGACCGAACGGAATTGATTGTTTCAACATACTCGATTCGTCAAATTAAAAACCTAAAGAGATTTGGTGATATTCGATTTGTATCGAAAAAGATGCATTATGTTATTATTTTTGTTGATAGTTCTGATTTAGATACGACTATCCAAGAAATTAGTAAACTTAGGTTTGTTAAAAAGGTTGGGGTATCTCCAACCGTTGACTTGGCACTTGCCTTTGGTGAGATTAATGCTGAAAATAACGTTGAAGAGTAGGAAACAAAAATGAGAATAATTTCAGGCAAATTTGGAGGACGTAAAATTAAACCAGTCCCTGGGAATCGGACGCGTCCAACAACCGACAAAGTGCGAGAAGCGTTATTTAACATGATTGGACCATACTTTGATGGCGGTAGTTTTCTGGATTTATATGCCGGGTCAGGGGCTGTCTCCCTTGAGGCCATTTCTAGGGGAATGGATCATGCCGTTTTAGTTGATAAACAGTATGCTGCGTACAAAACTATTAAACAGAACGTAGCGATTGATCCGAATACTGCTGATTTTTCTGTGTGGAAGATGAATGCTGAATCAGCGCTGCTTAAATTAAAAAAAGAAGGTCATTTCTTTGACTATATTTTTTTAGACCCCCCATATAAGAAACAACAGATGGTTAAACAACTGGAAGAGATTAGCGATAGTGGTTTATTAAATCATAGTGGGATGGTAATCTGTGAGACTGACAATCAAACTGATATGTCTGATGATGTTAAAAATTATCGCCTCATTAAACAAAAAGATTATGGTTTAACGGTGATATCAATCTATCAAATTTTAATATAAAGGGAAAAATTATGAAAAAAGCCATTTATCCGGGTAGCTTTGACCCCATTACCAATGGACATTTGAATATTATTAAGCGAGCAACGCAACTATTTGACGAAGTTGTCGTTGCCATTGGCGACAATTCGAGTAAAGTGGGGTTGTTTACCCCTAAAGAACGGAAAGAAATGGTTGAAACGTGTGTGGCTGGCTATTCAAACGTTACTGTTAAGGTCTATTCTAATTTAACGGTTGATTTCTTAAAAGCAGAACATGCCAATATCCTGATCCGAGGGATTCGGGATACTAAAGACTTTGAAAACGAACAGGAAATTGCTAGTTTAAACCAAATGTTGGATTCGCAAATTGAGACCGTGTTGTTGTTTGCCAACCATGATTATGAATTGATTTCGTCTTCAATGGTTAAAGAGATTAATCATTTTGGTGGAGATGTATCAAAATTTGTTCCTAACGTTGTGTGTGAGGCATTAAAGGAGAAGAGAAATCAGTGAAGACAATCTGGAAATGGATTAAACATAACCAATTTTTTTTGATTTTCCTAGGGATCATTATTTTTATATTGTGGTTCCTTTTTTGGCCGCTTAATGCTTTGATTGAAGCGCCTGGTGAAGCCGTTAACATTCAACCAATGGTTAAAATTCAAGGAATTAAACCAAATAAGAAGAATAAGTTTATGATCACTGCAGTTTCAATGTCGCAGGCTAGACCAATCACTTACTTGTATTCAAAAGTGAATCCCCATGTTTCAATTGAGAAAACGTCAGATGTGATGGGAAATCAAAGTAATCAAGAGTATGATAACGTACAAGATATTTATATGAAGACGGCTATCAATAATGCAATTTATGTTGGCTACCACAAAGCTCATGGTAAAATTAAGCAAAGTTATCATGGTGTGTATGTATTAAACGTTTATCCGCAATCCGATTTCGCCAATAAATTGAAGCCTGGTGATTTAGTTGAATCAATAAATGGGAAAAAATTATATAAGGGTCCCGAATATGTAAAGTACATTCAAAGTTTACCCAAGCATGCGCAACTTAAAATTACTTTTAAACGGAATGGAAAAGATAAACAGGCGATCGGCACAAAGAAACAACTGGTCAAGGGGTTTTATGGGATTGGAATCGGAATGATTGATGATATGAGTGTTAAAACTGATCCTAAGGCCAATATTAACCCAGGAAAAATTGGTGGACCCTCTGGTGGTCTGATGTTTGCCCTGCAAGTATATAGTGAATTAAAACATACGAATTACGATTACAAACGAATTGCAGGAACTGGGACGATTGCCGCCAATGGTCAAGTGGGCGAAATTGGTGGAGTGGATAAGAAAATAATTGCTGCTAATAAGAGTGGCGCACAGGTTTTCTTTTGTCCATACGTTAAACCGACTGAGCCAATTTTGAGAATGGAGCAAGGTCATAAGACTAATTACCAAGTGGCTAAAGCAACTGCCAAAAGGTATGCCCCTAAAATGAAAATTGTTCCGGTCACATCTTTTGATGACGCTTTGAATTATTTAAATCAAAAACACAGCTAAAAGCTGTGTTTTTTTCGTATTTAAATGTGAAAGGAGAGAAAGATGGATAAGTTATATGAATTTATTGAGGAATACAAGTACAGAATTATTGGAGGATTGATAATTATTGTGGTAGGACTGCTGGGATATTGTGTTTTTGCATCTCAAAATAGTAGCGGGCAAGCACCACGGACTAATTTGCAAACAACAGCCAAAGCAAATCGCAGAAAAAACGTTACTAAATCAACCGCAGAGAATTCGGCAGGCAATGGGAATGATGATCACCAACAAGTGTATGTTGATGTAAAGGGAGCAGTTAATAAACCAGGAGTTTATCAGGTTGGTAAAAACATGCGTGTTTCTGATGCAGTTGAATTAGCAGGTGGTTTTAATCGTTCAGCGGATGCTAAACACATTAATTTGGCGCAAAAATTGTCTGATCAACAGGTTGTTTATGTCCCAATTCGTGGAGAAATTAATGGATTACCAAAGACCAATCAAGTTGCTAGTGATTCATCAGGCAATTCGGCTGGAAGTGATAAAGGTTCTGATAGCGGAAAGGTTAATATTAATGAAGCAGATAAAGCTAAACTTCAACAGCTAAATGGGATTGGTGATAAGAAGGCTGATAAAATAATTGCTTATCGGAAACAAAGTGGCCCATTTAAAAAGCCTGAGGACTTGAAAAACGTTCCTGGATTTGGTGATAAGACCGTTGCAAATTTGAAAAGTTCGATTACTGTTTGAAGCAACTGTGATAGATAAATATTGGTATACTAGATTTAACTATTCTAGTGAAGGTGATGACAGTTATGAAAAAGAAAAGGATTCCGTGGGACCAATATTTCATGTTGCAAGCGATGTTAGTTGCGTCCAGAAGTACATGCAATCGACGATCTGTCGGTGCGGTATTGGTGCGAAATAAGCGAGTAATTGCTTGTGGATATAACGGTTCAGTATCAGGAGATGTCCATTGTATTGACGAAGGGTGTTATTTAGTAGATGGTCATTGTCAAAGAACAATCCACGCCGAGATGAATGCCATTCTACAATGTGCTAAGTTTGGTGAGTCAACTGATAATGCTGAGTTATACGTCACTGATGTACCTTGTTTGCAGTGTACAAAGATGTTACTTCAGGCCGGGATCATTAAAATCAAGTATTTAAGAAATTATCATAACAGTGAGTATGCTAAAAAGTTATTGGACATGAAACATGTCTCTTTAGAAAAAGTTGATGTTAATCAAAATGATGTTAATAATCTACCGTTTGAATCATTCTTATCCGTCGATAAATAATTAAAAAGAATTTTTTGGTTTTTACATCCATTTTGTGGGTGCTTGGTGCATTCGCATTTTTTGGAAATCACGTAATTGGAATTGTTTTATTAATTTTATGGTTGATTCGTATCTTTCTTTTAAGAATTCCCCGTTTCTTTTCAAAAAGTGTCATCTCACTGCTAATTCCACTGATATTTTTTGGAATTTGGCAAAATCACATTAACCGACAAGTTAGGGTGATACCTAAGACAGAAACGACTTCGACTTGGATAGCTAAGGTCCATCCAGATGAATTACAGCTTCATGGAGATACGTATAGTGGAGTTGTAGAAATTCCCCGGCTAAAACAGCGGGTATTAATTTATGGGTTTGTAAAAAATAAGAGTGAAAAAGATGCTTTGCTTCATCTTAATCACACCAGCGAATTTATTATTGATGGCCAACTTAGTTTGATTGATTCACCACCCAATTTTGCTCAATTTGACTCCAAGAGTTTTAATCGCGCTAAGGGAATTGTGAGTGAAATTAAATGTGATCAAATTAAATACCGTCAGATTTGTAGCAATCAAGGTTTAGGTAATCGGGTTCACGACTTAAGGTTTCAAATGATTAAAACGTGTGATCAATTACCTAAACATCTACGGATGTACGTTTTGGGTATCATTTATGGAAGTCGGAGTAGTGATTTTAGAGAAGAACTGACCGGGGTCCAACGCTTGGGTCTCATCCACTTATTCACAATTTCGGGGATGCACGTTTATTATTTAATTGGTTTGATTACGTGGATTATGACGACTTTGCGATTGAGAAGGGAGCAGGTTAATTCATTCTTAATCATTTTTCTTCCATTTTACTTTGTAATTGCTGGTGCAGGAGCTAGTTTACTTCGGGCAATTATAATGGCCGAAGAACGCTTGGGTCTAGATAAAGTGTATCTTGACATATCTCCCTTAGATATCTGGTCCAGTGCGGTGATGATCAACTTGCTGATTAATCCATTGTTTATTTTTCAGTTTGGATGTCAGCTTTCATATTTATTATCACTTGGGTTAATCCTGACGAAAAACTGTGGGTTTTTAAAACAAACTATCCTACTTAACTTAATTAGTTTACCGATTATTTTGTATCATATGTATGAGTGGCATGCATTATCTTTGTTTGCCAATCTGTTATTTGTCCCTTTCTTTTCAACCTTTATATTTCCGATTGTGTTAATTGGATATTTGCTGTCATTTTTAAAATTTGATTTGATTGTTTCATTAATTGATACAACCTTAAAGACATTTGACCAGCTTTTAAATTTTCTTTCAAGGCTTCCAGGAAATTTGGTGATCGGGAAACTAAACGTATGGATCGTTTTATTAATGGCAATAATTTCTTTACTACTCATTGAAAAAGTAACTATGAAGCGAATGATTCTTTTAGTGTTATTTTTTAGCATTGGTTTTGTGATGATTCATTTTCCAATGAATGGAGAAGTTGATGCATTTGATGTTGGTCAAGGGGATAGTTTTCTTGTTAGAGAGCCATTTAATCGTTCGATTACGTTGATTGACACTGGCGGAAAGCCTAATTTCTTTGGCAAACAGAAGCGGGCCAAAATTTATCAAGCCAATGATACTTCAATCCAATATTTAAAAAGCATTGGGATTTCAAAACTTGATAATGTTTGTTTAAGTCATCAAGATGCTGATCATGTTGGTGATTTGCCGGCCTTCTTAAGTAAAATGAAGGTTGATCGGGTTTATGTTCCGTGGGGGATGACTAATAATCAAAGCTTTTTAAGGCGAATTAGACCGTATCAAGGACAGTTTCAGTTGCTTGATGCCAAGACTGGAAATCGAATTAAAAATTCCCCATTTCAAGTTGTTCATCCGATGAAAAGTGGGTCTGGTGAAAATCAAGATTCCATGGTACTTTTTGGTAAAATTGGCGGTTTGAAGTGGATTTTTATGGGTGATTTGAACCGAGAGGAAGAACTTAAGATTATCCAAAAATATCCTGATTTGCGAGTTGATGTGATCAAGCTAGGTCATCACGGAAGTAAGACTTCATCCGATCCTAGATTTATCAGGGCAATTAATCCTAAAGTTGCTCTGATATCTGCGGGTCGTCATAATCGTTATAATCATCCAAATCAGGAAACTATTGATACAATGAACCAACAACATGTTGTAATTATCAGTACCAAAAAGAATGGTATGATTAGATATAAATTCAAAAATAATAACAAAGTTGGAAAATTTGAAACAAAGTGGAAGGTGGCACGTCGTTGAGTGTCGTAGAACAAGTTAATCAGATTGATAGTGATCCTAAATCAATTTATTTAATCCTTGGAAATGATGATTATTGGATCGATATAATTCAAAAGAAACTAAAGTCTCTGATCCCAAATGATGAACGGACAATGAATTTTGCTACTTATGATATGGAAGAAACATCGCTTTCCGTTGCGCTAAATGATGCGATGTCAATTCCCTTTTTTGGGAAAAGACGACTAGTCTTCATTAAGAATCCATATTTTTTAACCGGTGAAAAAAATAAAAGCAAAACCGTTCATCATTCAGAAGAACTCATAAATTATTTGAAGAATGCTCCTGATGAAACAACTCTAGCTTTTTTTGCTTCATACCAAAAGTTAGATGCTAGAAAAAAAGTTAGTAAGGAGCTTTTAAAACGTGCGGAAGTAATCGACTTAAATCGGTTTTCTGAAAGGGAAATTAAGCAGTTAGTGCAAAGTAAGATTAAGAACAGTGGATATTCGATCGATCGAAATGCACTTGAAGAACTTCTTTCTCGAACGTCGGGTAATTTGGCTAGTGTTATGAATGAATTAGATAAACTCTTTTTATACAAAATCAATGATAAAAAAATAACGCTTGATGCGGTCGATTCGTTAGTATCAAAATCGATGGATCAAAACGTTTTTGATTTAATTAATTATTTAATGAGTGGTAAAACAACGCAAGCAATCGAGTTTTATCATGATTTAATTTCTCAGAAGCATGAGCCAATTCAAATCAATGCAATTTTAGTTAGTCAGTTCAGATTATTACTGCAAGTTAAAATTTTAGATTATTTTGGCTATAGTCAGGGGAATTTAGCAAGTTCTTTACGGGTCCATCCGTATCGAGTAAAGTTAGCAATCAGGAACAATCGCAAGTATCCTAGAGAATATCTACGAGATGCATATATTAGTTTGGTAGAAATTGAAGAGCAACTGAAAAGTACGAGTATTGATCCAGAATTGTTGTTTGAAATGTTTGCCGTTAAACTAAATCAGAGTATAAAAAAAGAATCCGATTAATCGGATTCTTTTTTTAGTTGTCGTTTTTAGCAAGTTTATTTGCTAAATGAGACTTCTTACGGTTAGCGTTATTAGCTTTGATAAGACCCTTAGATTTTGCATGGTCAATTGCTGCAACAGCACTGCGGTATACACTATCTAAATCATCGGCACCAGAAGCTTCAGCTTTTTCGAATTTTTTGATTGCACTTCTCATTTCGTTCTTTTGAGATGCGTTTTTCTTTCTAGCTTCTTCGTTAGTTCGCATACGTTCGATAGCAGATTTAATTACTGGCATTAAGTTCACCTCCACCTTGTGAAATAAATTCAATTATTCACATCTTTTGACGTTCCTAATTATACAAAATCCATTGATTAATTGCAATAGCACTAAAAACAAGACTAATTTTTTAATGATAACTTGAATAACGCTTTCTTTTAGGTTATATTAAATAGGTAACTTAATCTTAGTTTTGCGAGTCACTGACGTATTACTCAGATTGAGGGATTAGATTAGAAAGGTGGAATGTAATAATGGCTTTAACTAAAGAACAAAAGAACGATATTATTAAAAAGTTTGCTCAACACGATGGTGACACGGGCTCGACAGAAGTACAAATTGCTGTACTGACTGCTGATATTAATGAAATTAATGGACACATGAAGACCCACAAAAAGGATTTTCATTCACAACGTGGACTTATGAAGAAGATCGGTCACAGAAGAAATCTTCTTGCTTACTTACGTAACAATGATGTACAAAGTTATCGTAAATTAATCAAGGAGTTAGGATTACGTCGTTAATCTTGATTTTAATAGGGCGGATTTTTTCCGCTCTTTTTTTATACATAAATAATTTAGTGCTTAATATAAATATGTTACACTGTTAACAGATATCATGAGCGTTTAGAGGCCAAGCTTCGCATAAAATAGTTAATTTTAATCGTAAGTAATTTTTTGAGAGGAACAAGTAATTATGAAAAAGAACATCAAAATCATTCCACTGGGTGGAGTGAGAGAAAATGGCAAGGATCTTTATGCCATTGAAATTAATGATAATAGTATTTTTATTTTGGATTGTGGACTAAAATACCCTCAAAACGAAATGTTAGGAATTGATTTTGTAATCCCAGATTTTTCGTATTTAAGGGATAACGCCGATAAAATTGTCGGGGTTTTTCTTACCCACGGTCACGCAGATGCAATTGGTGCACTTCCATATTTTTTAAGTGAATTTAACGTTCCCGTGTTTGGAACGGAGTTAACGATTGGTTTGGCAAAGTTGGCGGTTGCCGATAATAAGAAGACTAAGAAATTTAATGATTTTCACGTCATTAATAGTAAAAGCGAAATTGTATTTGAGGATGGCACGGTTAGTTTCTTTGATACCACTCATTCAATTCCTGACTCAGTTGGGATCGTGATTAGTACTGAACTCGGAAACATTGTTTATACTGGTGATTTTAAATTTGATCAGACTGCTGCTGACGGGTACAAAACGGATTATTCAGCTCTTACTGATATTGGTAAAGAACACGTGTTGGCACTTTTAAGTGACTCAAGAAATGCTGACAATCCGGAAGAGAGTACTGACGAGAAAGAGATCAGAGACTATCTCTATGAAACTTTTCACTATCAGAAGGGTCGTGTGATCGTTGCTTGTCTTGCTAATAATATTTTAAGAATTCAAGAAGTATTAAACGCTGCGTCTAAGTCAGGTAGGAGAGTTTATCTAACCAGCAAGGGTCTAGAAGAGGTTATTGATACTGCGTTGAAACTTGGCAAATTAACGTTACCTTCTGACGATTTGTTTATTGAATCTGCAAAAGAGTTAGAGCAAATGAATCCGCATGAAGTTTTGATTCTACAAACCGGTAAGAACGGTGAACCAATGGAATCACTTCAAAGAATGGCTGATAACCGAGACAGAGACGTTGATATTCAGCCAGGTGACCTGGTCTTGATTGCTACCAGTCCATCCCGTGCAATGGACACTCCATGGGCTAAGACTCGCGATATGATCTATAAAGCTGGTGGAGAGGTCATGAGCATTGCTGATGAAAAGAATATTTCAGGGGATGCCAGCAAGCATGATCTTCAACTGCTCCTTAATTTAATTCATCCTGATTACTTAATTCCAATCCAAGGTGAGTATCGATTAATGGAAGCACAAAAAGAGCTAGCTGAGGAAGTTGGGATGAAACCATCACACGTTATTTTACCCGCTAAAGGTGATGTAATTGAGTTTGATGGTGAAAACATGTTTTTGTCAGAAGCTGTCCCAGCTTCTGACACCATGATTGATGGGATTGGTGTCGGAGACATTGGAAACATTGTATTACGAGATCGAAAAGTGTTATCGGAAGATGGTGTCTTCGTGGCAGTGGTTACTATCGACCGTAAGAAGAAAAAAATTATTTCAGAGCCCAAAATCATGGCTCGGGGATTTGTTTACGTTAATTCTGATAAATCCTTGCTTAAAGAAGCAGCTGATATTGTATCTGAAGCAGTCCAGAATAACCTTAATAACAAGGAGTTTGACTGGGGTCATTTAAAACAGGATGTTAGAGAAGACCTTGGACAATTTCTATACAAAAAGACTGGGAGAAGACCAGTAATTCTTCCAGTTATTATGGAAGTCAATCAACACCATAGAAGAAAAAAAGCTAACAATAAAAACGATCAAGAAGACTAAAGAAGTTGAGCCCCGGCTCAACTTCTTTAGTCTTCTTATGTGAGGATAATAGATTGAATGATCATCAAAAGGCAAGATTAAAAAAAGCACAAACAGACTTTAGGCAAAAACATTATCAGAAAAGTTCACAGGAATTGTTGGCTTTGTATGATGAAGTTGACGATTACAATGTGATTGATTTGTTGGGACACTCGCTCTTTAATGAAAAAAAGTACGTTGAATCATATCGATTATTAGAAGATAACTTTAATTATTTTGTTGAAAATGACGTTAAATTATTAATAAATATTTACTTAAAAAACTGGAAGTTTATCCCATTACGAATAATTGTTGATTCAATTGATGTATTAGATAAGGATGATGTCAAAAGCAAAATCGAATCTTTAGAGAGAATCAATGACTCTGAGCAAGCTGAATCTAACCGGGCTAACTTGAAGCATTTTATGCACATGGGTGGACAAACGGGAATCAAGCAGCGCGACATAATGGAAAAGGCTGAAGAACTCCCGTATAAGCAATATTTGAAGGGTGCACAGTTTAACCTAGTAGATCCAGACGTCAATCCGGTATGGAGAAATCAGTTACTTAATAATTTAGCTAAGTTAAAGTATGATAAACCAGTTAAATATATTTGGATGGATGGAAAAACGTATACTTTAACACCATCACAGCTTGTTGATGAATTGGATTCTAGTGCGTATCAAGCAATGCAAAAGGAAATTAGGGAACGCTACGGACAAAATGATCCAATTCGTTATCAGCAAATTTCTAACGCGGCCGAATATGATGCTCAAATTTTGTATCCGTTTATTGATGATGTGATTAAGGAACCTGATGAATGGGTAACCGCTATTCATCGGCATATCATTAATCCGAATATGGTAGTGGATGATGAAAAAATGGGATCAATTGATCATTGGTTAGTGAAAATTGATAAAATCATGAATTTATTACTAAAGTAATTTAAGAAATTGTCTATATCTGGTTTACAAATAATTTGTCAGTGGATATAATATGAAAGTGAATTCCCAAAAGGGTGATAATTTTGCCTTTTAGGGGAAATGTAGTATAATTAATGATAAAGAGACATTGGCGTTTTGCTGATGTTTGTCTTACGAAAATGACAGGAGGGTTTCATAAATGGCAAAAGAACATTATGAAAGAACAAAGCCCCACGTTAATATTGGTACTATCGGCCATATTGACCACGGGAAGACTACTTTAACTGCAGCAATCACTAAAGTATTATCAGAAAAGGGCTTGGCTAAGGCTGAAGACTTTGCTGATATCGATGCTGCACCAGAAGAAAAGGAACGTGGTATTACTATTAATACTGCCCACGTTGAATACGAAACTGAAAAGCGTCATTATGCACATATTGACGCCCCAGGACATGCTGACTACGTTAAGAACATGATCACTGGTGCTGCCCAAATGGATGGTGCCATTCTTGTTGTTGCCGCAACTGATGGTCCTATGCCACAAACTCGTGAACACATTTTGCTTGCTAGACAAGTTGGTGTTGACCACATTGTTGTCTTCTTGAACAAGACTGACATGGTTGATGACGACGAATTGATCGACTTAGTTGAAATGGAAATTCGTGAGTTGCTTTCAGAATATGGTTACAATGGTGACGATGTTCCGGTTGTTCGTGGTTCAGCTTTGAAAGCACTTCAAGGTGACAAAGAACAAGAAGAAAACATCATGAAATTAATGGATGTTGTTGATGAATACATCCCAACTCCAGAACGTGATGACGACAAGCCATTCTTAATGCCTGTTGAAGATGTATTTACCATCACTGGTCGTGGAACTGTTGCTTCTGGCCGTATTGACCGTGGTAGCATCAAAGTCGGCGACGAAGTTGAAATTGTTGGTTTAGTTCCTGACACATTGAAGACTACTGTTACTGGTCTTGAAATGTTCAGAAAGACTCTTGACAAGGGTGAAGCCGGTGACAACATCGGTGCATTACTTCGTGGTATTGATCGTGACCAAGTTGTTCGTGGACAAGTTCTTGCAGCACCTGGTTCAATTCAAACCCACAAGAAGTTCACTGGTCAAGTTTATATCTTAACCAAAGAAGAAGGTGGACGTCATACTCCATTCTTCTCAAACTATCGTCCTCAATTCTACTTCCACACCACTGATGTTACTGGTGTTATCGAATTAGACAAGGGAACTGAAATGGTAATGCCTGGAGACAACGTTACTTTCCACGTTGACTTAACTAAGCCAGTTGCCATTGAAAAGGGTACTAAGTTCACTATTCGTGAAGGTGGACATACCGTTGGTGCCGGTGTTGTTACCGAAATCGATGATTAATTAGTATTTTTATTTAGAGATTGAAGACATTGTCTTCAATCTCTTTTTTTATTGCTATGGCCGTTTTAGCGTCGCTGTTTACTTTTGAGGACGCTTAAGTTAGAATATTATTTGAATACTATTACTTGGAAAAGTGTGTAAATATTTTTCATGTTGGAGGAAATGTTATGGCAGATTGGAAGAAAAAAGGTACCAATGATGGGGAATTAACTTTTGAAATTGGTCTTGATAAGATTAAAGAAGGATTAGATCGAGCTTTCAAAAAGAATAAGAAAAATATTAAAGTTCCTGGATTCCGTAAGGGTAAAGTTTCAAGACAAGTATTTAACCAAATGTATGGTGAAGAAGCTTTATACCAAGATGCTTTGAATTTGTTATTACCAGATGCTTACAGTGAAGCAATTAAAGACGCTGGCATTGAACCCGTTGGTCAACCTGACGTTAGTGTTGATTCAATTGAAAAAGGGAAGCCTTGGGTCTTAAAGGCTACTGTTAGTGTCAAACCTGATGTTAAACTTGGTCAATACAAAGGACTAAGCGTTCCAAAGGAAAGTACTCGAGTTTACAAGAAAGACGTTGATGCTAAGATTGATAAAATGCGTCAATCTCAAGCTGAACTTGTTCTAGTTGATCGTCCTGCCAAAAAAGGTGACACCGTTACCATTGATTTTGAGGGATTTGTTGATGGCAAGCCTTTTGAAGGTGGAAAAGCAAATAACTATTCTCTTGAACTTGGTTCAGGATCATTCATTCCAGGATTTGAAGATCAATTGATTGGAAAAAAGGCTGGCGATGATGTCGAAGTAAAAGTTACCTTCCCTAAGGATTATCAAGAAAAGTCACTAGCTGGCAAAGAAGCTACCTTTAAGGTTAAACTCCATGAAGTTAAAGAGAAACAACTTCCTAAGCTTGATGATGACTTTGCTAAAGATGTTGATGAAGATGTTGATACTCTTTCTGAATTGGAAGACAAAGTTAAAAAAGAACTTAAGGAACAAAAAGAATCAGCCGCTCACGATGCCAAGGAAAATACGGCTATTAGTGAAGCAGTAGATAATGCTAGTGTTAAAGATATTCCAGAAGTTATGATTAATGATGACGTTCAACGTCAGATGGACCAGTACTTAGCTGGAATGCAGCAGCAGGGTATTAACGCTGAAATGTACTACAAACTCACTGGTACTAAGCCAGAGGACTTAAAGAAGCAATTTGCTGATGGTGCAGATCGTCGAGTTAAAACTAATTTGGTCTTAGAAGCAATTGTTAAAGCTGAAAAGATTGATCCTAGTGAAGAAGACATTCAAAAAGAAGTTAGCAACCTCGCTAAACAATACGGAATGGAAGAAACAGCCGTTCGTAATGCATTATCTGATGACATGTTAAAACATGATATTGGTATTCAAAAAGCCGTTGACATTGTGGTTGACAGTGCTAAAGAAGAACCAAAATCAACTACCAAGAAGGCTTCTGAAAAGAAGGATTCCAGTAAAGAAAATAAGAAATAATTTATACAAGATGGGATCCGCTTGTTAGAGCGGGTCTTTTTTTGTAGAGCAAATTATTTTAAAAGGTTCTATTAGTATGGTATAGTTTCAAATTGCAGGCAACGAGACGAATTAACAACGAATTAACAAAAAGGAGAGATACCATGTATGATGATTCAAATCAAAATGAGACCATTACTTGCTCCTTTTGTGGAAAGTCACAGGACCAAGTAAAAAAAATTGTTGCTGGACCCGGTGTATATATTTGTAATGAATGTATCGATTTGTGTGAACAGATCATGAGTGATGAATTAAACAAGACCGATGCTGAAGACATCAATGTGCTTACTCCAAGTGAAATTGTTAAAAAACTTGATGAGTATGTGATTGGTCAAGATGAAGCCAAAAAAACGCTAGCGGTGGCTGTCTTTAATCATTATATGAGAATTAAGGCTTTGAATGATTCTGAAGATGATGATGAAAGTGAAGATGGTAACCAAGAACGACATGCTTATGATGATGCTCAGATTCAGAAAAGTAATATTGCGATGATTGGACCAACTGGATCGGGGAAGACTTATCTGGCCCAAACGCTTGCTAAAATTTTAAACGTTCCCTTTGCAATTGCTGACGCTACGACGTTGACTGAAGCTGGATATGTTGGAGAAGATGTTGAAAATATTCTTTTGAAACTCTTACAGAACGCTGACTATGACGTTGATCGGGCTGAAAAGGGAATCATTTATATTGACGAGATTGATAAAATTGCTAAAAAAGCCGAAAATGTTTCAATCACAAGAGATGTATCTGGTGAAGGAGTCCAACAGGCTCTTTTAAAGATTTTAGAGGGAACTACCGCTAATGTTCCACCAAAGGGTGGTAGAAAGAACCCGAGCCAAGAGTTTATTAAGATTAATACGAAGAATATTCTGTTTATTGTTGGTGGGGCTTTTGATGGAATTCAAGATATTGTTAGACGACGCTTAGGTGATAAGACAATTGGTTTTGGGGTTGATAATCATGAGACCCAAGACGTTGCTGATGAAGATATTATGCAAAAAGTAATTCCTGAAGACCTGATGAATTTTGGATTAATTCCAGAGTTTATCGGTCGTCTTCCAATTTTGACCGCTTTGAATAAGTTAAGTGAAAATGATCTGGTCAAAATTCTGACTCAACCTAAAAATGCGTTAGTAAAACAATACCAAAAGCTTTTATCACTCGAGGGTGTCCAACTTAAATTTGAAGATGCTGCACTTAAGGCCATGGCAAAAAAAGCCATTGCTAGAAATACGGGTGCTCGTGGTCTTCGTTCTATGATTGAAAGTGTGATGAGAGATATTATGTATTCACTTCCAAGTCGTGATGACGTTAAAGAAGTGATTGTTACCCCAGATTCAGTAAATAGTGGTAAAGAACCAAAGATGGTTTTAAAAAGCGAAACAAAGTAATTAAACGGAGATAATAATGGACGTAAATGATGTTGAACTTGTGATGAGTGCAGTTGATCCCAAACAGTATCCCACTACTGGATATCCAGAAATTGGCTTTTTGGGTCGATCTAACGTTGGCAAGTCTTCACTAACGAATGTGTTGATTAACCGGAAGGATTACGCTCATACGTCTGGCCAACCTGGAAAAACTCAAACTTTGAATTTTTATCGCGTTAACGATGAACTCTATTTTGTTGACGTTCCAGGATATGGGTATGCGAAGGTTTCTAAAACAGAACGGGAAAAATGGGCTCAAATGATTGAGACTTATCTAACGCAACGTGAACAGCTCCGGGGAGTGATCAATTTAATTGATGGTAGACACGCCCCGAGTGAGTACGATATTCAGATGCGTGATTGGTTAGAGTATTATGGAATTCCCGTGCTTTATGTAGCGACTAAGGTTGATAAAATTCCTAAAAGTAAGATCAAGAAACAAGAACAGACGTTGCGAAAAGGGCTGGAGCTTGAAGCAGATGAACCGCTGATAATGTTCTCTGCTAAAACCAAGGTCGGAGCAGATCAAATTTGGAACTGGATTGAACAACAAATTAAGTAATAAAAAATCAGCTGTGAGAACAGCTGATTTTGTGTTTATTTGGTTTTGTCTTGATCTAATATTTTATTCTTTTTTGATTCGCGCTGGTCTTCTTTGTTTTTATGATTCAAAAACTTGGTACGGTTAGGATCTTTCGGATTCTCTTTAGCGAATTTACTGAACATGGCATCAAGATCTTCATTTCTTCTAATTTTTAGTCCCATATTGATCGCTCCTTTAAACTCATCATAGCAAAAAAATCATTTCATGTCAGTTTGTTATACAAACTGTAACTAATTCATTATAATTGTAACAGTAGTATTTATCGGAAAGGAGGGAGTTTATGGCATCTGATTTAATTGAACGAAAATTAACGTTACTTCCGGATCAACCCGGTTGTTACATTATGAAAGATAAAGATGGCAAAATTATTTATATTGGTAAGGCAAAAAACCTAAAGAATCGAGTTCGCTCTTATTTCAAGAGTACTCAGTATGGGAGACGAGCCAAATTAGTGCGAAACATTGCTGATTTTGAGACAATCATTACTTCAAATGACAAAGAAGCATTTTTACTTGAAATCACTTTGATTCAGAAGCATCGGCCTTATTATAACGTTCGTTTAAAGCAAGGACACAGTGGGTATCCTTACATTAAAATTACTAATGAACGTGATCCCCGAATGTTGATTACTAATACCGTTAAAAATGATGGTGGATATTATTTTGGACCATATCCAAACGTCTATGCTGCAGATGAAACCTTGAATTTCTTACAAAAGATGTATCCACTCAGACGTTGTAATGGGTATCAAAAACGAGCTTGTTTGTACTACCACATGGGACAGTGCTTGGGGGCTTGCTTTAAGAAAGTACCTAAGTCAGAGTACGATGCTCAAATCAAGAAAATCAAGTCATTTTTAAACGGTAGTGTGGGACCTGCTAGACAACTACTGACTAAACGAATGAATACGGCATCAAATAACATGGAGTATGAGCGGGCAGCTGAATTGCGCGATCAACTGCATTACATTGATGCGACCGTTGAGAAACAAAAAATCATTTCACATGATAATACCCCACGAGATGTGTTTAATTTTTATGCTGATAAGGGATGGCTTTCTGTACAAGTTTTCTTTATTCGGCAGGCACGTTTGATGAAACGTGAGAAAAAATTGTTTCCGATTATCAGTACCGCCAATGAAGAGATGACTAGCTATATCGTTCAATTTTATAACGATTCTGATCGGATTCCACCCAAAGAAATTTTGGTACCTAACTCAATCGACCATGATGTTCTTTCGAAGATGATCGGAGTGCCAGTTAGAACCCCTCAACGTGGTCAGAAGAAAGCCCTTTTGGACATGGCAGAGCATAATGCGCGATTGGTTTTAAACGAACAGTTTAAGTTAATGGAAATGGATCGCAAAAAGACTACCGGAGCAATGGATGAATTGGGCGACGCTTTAGGAATTGGTCATCTCGAACGAATCGAAGCTTTTGATCATTCTCATATTTCGGGTGCTGATTTGGTTTCTGCTATGGTAGTATTTGAAGATGGAAAACCGAATAAGAAGAAGTACCGAAAATATAAGTTAAGAACCGTTGATCATGCCGATGAAGCTGCCAGCACGCGCGAAGTGATTAGAAGGCGCTACACACGGTTATTAAAGGAACACGCTGAAATGCCAGATTTGATCCTAATGGACGGAGGCGAGATTCAGATGAATGCCGTTACTGATGTTTTGGAAAATGAACTTAATCTGCACATTCCAGTAGCTGGAATGGTGAAAAATGAGAAACATAAGACGGCTGATTTGCTTTACGGAAGTAATGATCATCACGTTAATTTAAATCCGAAAAGCCAGGCCTTTTATCTAGTTCAAAGGGTTCAAGACGAAGTGCATCGCTTTGCAATTAACTATCATCATCAACTCCATAATAAGAATTCGATGACTTCTAGGTTAGATAGTATTAGAGGAGTGGGACCCAAAACTAGAAATAAACTTTTGCGAAAATTCGGCTCCACCAAAAACATTGCAGATGCTAGTGTCGAAGACATTCAAGCAGTCGGTATTTCAAAGAAAGTTGCTCAGACGGTAAAATTGACCTTTGAGAACGTTGCACCAGTGGCCAAGATGATGAAAAACTAATATGAAAATGGAGAAATTATGTTTGTAGATCAAGTAAAATTTAAAGTTAAGGCCGGTAAAGGTGGAGACGGAATGGTCGGATTTCGTCGGGAAAAATATGTACCAAATGGTGGACCTTCTGGTGGTGATGGTGGCCATGGTGGTAATGTTGTTTTCAAAGTTGATACTGGAATGTCAACTTTAATGGATTTTAAGTATAAAAAACAATTTAAAGCCAAAAACGGTGGGAATGGTGCTAACAAAAAGATGACGGGTGCAAGTGCACCGGATTTGGTAGTACATGTCCCCGATGGCACCACGATTTATAACTCAGAGACCGGCGAGCCAATTGCGGATTTGACTAAAGCAAACGATGAAGTTGTAGTTGTAAAGGGTGGTCGTGGAGGAAGAGGAAACGTTCACTTTGCCACCCCTAAAAATTCTGCGCCAGAAATTGCTGAAAATGGGGAACCAGGTCAAGAAATGGAGATCGAACTTCAGTTAAGGTTATTAGCTGATGTTGGTTTAGTCGGTTTTCCATCGGCTGGTAAATCCACGTTATTAAGTGCAATTACTTCATCAAAACCAAAAGTAGCTCAATACCACTTTACGACCATTGTTCCTAATCTGGGGATTGTACGAAATCATGATGGAAGTGACTTTGTGATTGCTGATTTGCCTGGACTGATTGAGGGAGCTTCCAAGGGTGTGGGATTAGGTTTTGAATTTTTAAGACACATTCAAAGAACTCGAGTTATCCTTCATGTTGTTGATATGAGTGGAGTTGAGGGACGTGATCCGTATGATGACTATGAAAAAATCAATCATGAACTGGCTAATTTTGATAAAAGTCTTTTGAAACGTCCCCAAATTATCGTTGCTTCTAAAATGGATATGCCGGATTCGGCTGAAAATCTTAAGTTGTTTAAACGTGAATTAGTTGAACATAATGACCACGTTAATGGCAAAATTATTCCCATTTCTTCCATTACTCATTCAGGGCTTAATGATCTCATTCGAGAAACGAGTAGTGAACTTGATAAGGCACCAAAGTTTCCAATTGTGGGTGCTAACGAGCTTAATGATTCTAAGGAAGTCATTTACCGTCCCGATGAGGATGAAAAGCCGTTTACTTTGACAAAAGATGAAGATGGAACTTGGGTTCTGTCTGGACATCAGATTGAACGAGTAATTCAAATGGCCAATACTGAACATGAACAAGGTGTGTTAAGATTAGCTCGAAAATTACGTGGAATGGGTGTTGATCAAGCACTACGGGATGCCGGCGCTAAGAATGGCGATCTGGTATCAATTTCGGACTTTACCTTTTCATATGTTGAATAATATAAAAGACGATACTTGCGGTATCGTCTTTTATTATCCAAAAATAAGCTCATCATTTTTTAAACGATAACCGAATAGTTTTGGAGTTTCAATTGTTTTACAAAAAAGTGATAGATGATCATCAAGTTCTCTTGTCCGGGTATTAAATTGATTCAAGGTTAGTGGCCGTTTGTTTTTGCTTGGTACTAATAAAATTTTATTTTGCGAAAATTCAATGTCAAAAACTGGTAGAATAATCTTATTAATTTCAACGTATATTTTATATGAATTATTTAAATCTTCGGATGAGACGTAAAATTCGTTTAATCTCAAAGTTATCACCTAGATTCAGCTTATTATTGCTAATGTGGTATGCTACAATTGTATAGTAATTCTTCACGAGTGTAAAAATTTGAGTGTCAAAAAGGAACGATAGGATATGCAATTAGAGTTTTTTGGAACTGGTGCGGGAGTTCCTGGTAAGTTTCGAAACGTTTCTAGTGTCGCTTTAAGATTGTTGGATGAGATTAATTCCGTGTGGTTGTTTGATGCGGGGGAAGGTACTCAACAACAAATCTTGCGATCAACGTTAAAACCGCGAAAAATTAATAAGATTTTTATTACCCACCTTCATGGTGATCATATCTATGGTCTTCCGGGATTATTATCAAGTCGTTCGTTTCAAGGCGGAGATGATCCGGTTACCATTTATGGCCCCTTTGGAATCAAAAATTACGTTCAGACTAGTTTGCAAGTGACGCAGACTAAGTTAGGGTATAAAATAAAATACGTAGAGCTGGACCAGCCTGGTAAGATTTTTGACGGTAAAAAGTTTACAGTTTATGCGGAAAAGCTTGATCATCAAGTTCAAAGTTGGGGTTTTCGAATTGTTGAACATGATCATCCGGGTGAACTGCTTGTTGATAAATTGCAGGAGGATAATATTCCGTCTGGTCCACTGTACGGAAAGCTTAAGGAAGGTAAGACGGTTAAACTTAGTGACGGGAGAGTCATTAATGGCAAGGACTACATTGGTAATTCCCAAAAGGGGAGAATTGTTACCATTTTAGGGGATACGAGAAAAGTTGATACCATCAATAAGTTAGCGCAAAATGCTGACATTTTAGTTCATGAAAGTACTTTTGGAAAGGGCGAAGCAAAATTAGCTCACAATTACTATCATTCTACGAACATCCAGGCTGCTAATACCGCCAGGGATGCCAACGTAAAACGATTATTATTAACGCACATTTCTGCAAGGTATACTGCTAAAATGGCTCATGAGTTACAGAGGCAGGCTCAACAAGTTTTTCCAAATACCAAGGTAGTTAAAGATTTTGATTTTATTGATATTCCCTTTAATAAGGGAGAGGAGAATGCCCAATGAAAAAGCAAGTTTCAATGATTTTAAGCATGGTCTTGATTGTGATTGTCGCTATTTTTGTTTTGCTAAATATGGGAAGTGCGGAGATTAATTTTGGTTTTACGACGGTTAAAATGCCGTTAATCTTAGTCTTATTATTGACATTACTAATTGGAGCTTTAATCATGTTCTTATTATCAATGATCAGTTCATTTAAAAATGGTTCCAAGCGGAAAAAAGAAAATCGTGATTCACAGAAAACCATTGATGGATTAAAGGGACAAATTAATGATTTAAATAAACAAATTGATTCTCTAAAGATGCAGTTAAAGAATTCAATTAGTAAACAAAAGGTTAATCAAGATAATCGAAACGTTGAAGATGTGATTAATAAACAGCAGAAGGACAACGAAAAATAGTGAAAAGAGGATCCATATTTGCTTTCTTCAAAGTATAATTGGGAGCTAAAACAAAATAATCTTAACCAAGATGCTGTTAATCAACTAGCTAATGATTTGGGACTTGAACCGTTAGTTGTTAGCTTACTGTTTGAACGTGGTTATGATAATGTCGATAAGATTCAACATTACTTAAACCCGGATACTAGTGACTTAAACGATCCCTTTTTAATGCATGATATGCAAAAAGCGGTTGAACGGATTGAATTGGCAGTTGAAAACGGTGAACAAATTACCGTTTATGGGGATTATGATGCTGACGGACTTACTAGTACCGCCATTTTATATGAAACGCTAGTCGAGATGGGAGCGGAAGTTCGTTATTATATTCCTAATCGGTTTAAAGATGGATACGGTCCAAATGTGAAGGCCTTTCAAAAAATTATTGATAGTGGAACTTCGTTAATTGTTACTGTTGATAATGGAGTTGCCGGCTTTGATGCAATTGAGGAAGCTAATAAATTGAGTTGTGATGTGATTATTACCGATCATCACGAATTACCAGAAAAGTTGCCAAACGCCTATGCAATCGTTCACGCTCAGTTGGGCGATCCTAAATATCCGTTTCAGTATCTTTCTGGAGCTGGAGTAGCTTTTAAGTTGGCGACGGCATTAATGGATGAAATTCCTCAAGATAAACTAGATTTAGCCGCAATCGGGACGGTTGCTGACTTAGTATCATTAACTGGAGAGAATCGGGCACTCGTTCAGTTTGGATTAAATGTCATTCACTTGACGGTGCGACCTGGATTAAAAGCCCTTATTAAACGATCTGGAATTGATTTGGAAAAAGTTGATGAACAAGATATTGGGTTTAACATTGCTCCTAGATTAAATGCACTTGGACGGATGGGTGACGCCAATATGGGCGTTGATCTGCTTACTACGGTTGACGACGATCAAGCTAACGAACTAGCTAAGAAGACTGAGCAAAAAAATGATCAGAGGAAGTTACTGGTTAGTTCAATTACGGACGAGGCAATCGCTCAAGCTGATTCACCTGAGAATAAGAAGAGAGAAACCCTTTTAATTGTGGGAAAGGATTGGCATACTGGAGTTTTAGGTATTGCAGCTAGTCGAGTTAAAGATAAATTTCATAAGCCGACGGTTGTTGTCAGTGTTGATGACCAAAATAAGATCGCCAAGGGATCCGGAAGAAGTGTCAAAGGATTTGATCTTTTTAAAGCCTTAGATAGTGAACGCGATCTGATGGATGCATTTGGTGGACATGCGATGGCAGTTGGATTAACGGTTCCAGCTGATAATTTAAAAACACTAGCTGAGCGGTTTGAACGGTCAGCAGCAAAACAGCAGGTTGATTTATCACAAAAGCCAACTTTAAAAATTGATTTTAAAGTTACTCCAGATGAAATTGATCAAAAGTTATTTCAACAAATTCAAACTTTGAGTCCATTTGGGACTGATAATGAATGCCCCCGATTTGATGTTGATCCGATTGCTTTAACTAATGTTCAGTCAATTGGGAAAGCCCATGATCACCTTAAATTTCAAGCTGTTGGCAATCATTCACGGATTTCTGCAATTGACTTTGGGATGGGTGATGTTGCTACTGAAGTTTCTAAATTGTCAGCTAATATTAACGTAGCAGCGACCTTGAATGAAAATGAGTGGAAAGGTCGTACTAATCTTCAGTTGATGGTTGATGATCTTAAAGTTGACGGAACCGTTGTTATTGACAAACGGACCACTACCTTAACTAAGTCAATGTTTGTAAATGAGGGAACGTATATTTTCTTTCATCGTAACTTGTATCAACAATTAAAATCATATGTTGGTAAGAATTCTAAAGCTATGCTTGCTTCGGATGTTAAAAAAGATATTACGAATGGGGTAGTTTATCTTGTTGATTGTCCTGAAACACTTGGTGAATTAAAAGGCGTTGTTAATCATTTCCAAAATCCTGAAATTATATTGTATTTATATAAAAAGAATCATATTTTAAATTTAGGGATGCCAGAACGTTCACAGTATGCTAAACTATTTAAGTTCGTTGAAACTAATAAAAATGTGCAAATTTCAAAGAATGTTGGTGAGGTTGCAAACCATTTGCAGGTTTCAACCAATATTCTGGTTTTCATGTTGCAGGTATTTAATGAACTGGGATTTATCACCATTCAAGATGGAATTTTGAATGGAATCAGTAATCCAAACAAGCAAAGCTTGTCAACTTCTCCCACATACCAATTGCGAGAAGAACAATTAAAGGTAGAAGATGCTCTTTTTAACGTTTCCCCAAGTGATTTGGTGAAAATAATTAATAAGATTGGGAACTGATAATAAGAAAGGAAGTATTTTTTATGGTCCTTAATTTAAAGGATTATGTAGCAAGTTATCCTAATTTTCCAGAGCCAGGTGTAACTTTTCGAGATATTTCTCCATTACTAGAAAGTGGCGAAGCATATCGTCAAGCTACTGACGAAATTGTCAACTATGCCAAGGGTAAGAACATTGATATGATTGTTGGTCCCGAAGCGCGTGGCTTTATTGTTGGATGTCCCGTTGCCTATGAACTTGGAATTGGATTTGCTCCTGCAAGAAAAAAAGGGAAGTTACCTGGTAAAACTGTCAAAGCTACATATGGTTTGGAATACGGTCAGTCATCACTTTATTTGCATGATGATGCGATTAAACCAGGTCAGAGAGTTCTTGTGACTGATGATTTGCTAGCTACAGGTGGTACCATTGAAGCTACCATTGAGTTAGTCAAAGATCTTGGTGGAGTAGTAGTTGGAACGGCTTTTATTGTCGAATTAATGGACTTAAAGGGTCGCGATAAGATTAAAGACTATGATATTCTCAGTCTGATTAAATATGATTAAGTTTTAAATTAAAAACACTTCTCAAGTTGATTATCGGTTCTTTTATGATTATACTTAAGTGGTGTTAATTTTGGCGAGTTGGCAGAGTGGTAATGCACCGGACTCGAAATCCGGCGAACCGGTTTATAGCCGGCGCGCAGGTTCAAATCCTGTACTCGCCTTTATAAGTAGTATTACAAAACAAAAAGACTACCAAAATTACAAGTTTTGATAGTCTTTTTGTGTTATTGAGCTTTTATAATTCAGATTGCATCCGGATTGCTTTTCCAATGATTTTGCCTGGATTATCTTTATTCAAGATAATCGGTGGGTACTCCTTATTATCAGGAACTAAGACGGTTTGGTCTTTTTGAGTACTAATCCTTTTAAGAGTAGCTTCGTCGTTATCGTTTAATAGGACAGCGGCAATTTCACCATTCTCCACCTCTGGTTGATAATGGATTAAAACGTACGATCCGTTTTGAATGGTAGGAGCCATTGAGTCTCCGTCACATTTTAACCAGAAATTTTCACCACTTGGCAGTCCTTCTTTTAAAGTTGGAAAGTACGCGGTAACGTTCTGTTCAGCAAAGATTGGTTTTCCGCAAGCAATGCTGCCAATGAGAGGAAGATCAATTGTCTCATTAGTTTTTGATTTAGCACTTGTACTATCATTGTGATAGTTAAGTTGATCAGTATTTCCTAATAGGTAATCGATCGACACTCCAAGTACTTTGGCGACTTTTCCAAGGCTTTTTGTACTAGGAGTTTTCTTGTTCCAAGTATAAATATTGTTAATCCCAATCCCAGCCTTCTGGGCCACTAACTGAAGTGACCATCCACGCATTCTTGAAAGTCTCTTTATTCGTTCAATTGTTGTCAAAATTGTTTCTCCTTTTCTGAAATTGGTGGTTAAAAAAGTTATTTCAAATAATAGAGAAAATCATTGACATTTTATTTTATATGATTGATAATTAATTTAGTTAAGTAATTGATCAGTCAGTCCAGAATAATATCAATGGTTAAAAGTATCTAAACTAGTTCCCACGAAGAAAATAGTTTAAATACAGTCCATTATTTTCATCATATTTACATTTTATTCCAAAGGATAGACATAGTCAATAACTTAATTAATAAATTGTGAAAGGAGGGATCAATAATGGCTAACGTTGAATTGGAACGTAATGCTCAAAGAGTATTTAAAAAGATCAAAGTTGCTTTAATTAACAAGGACTTGACTCAAGTTGATATGTCAAAAATTGTTGATGTCTCACCAGTTGAATTAAATCGGGCAATTCATGGTGAGATGAGTCCTAAATCTCAAAGAATTAGGAAGCAAATTTTTAAGTACCTAGATATCAAAGTTTCGTAATCTTCATTTGTTATCCATGTGATAAAAGAGCAATAAGATAAACTAAATGTATTAATACTACTTGTTTTCACGTTTGTAATTAGTATTAGTATGTGTAGTGATCGTAAGATTTAATAAGGCCTAGATCAGTTGCAGTAGTTGATCTAGGTCTTTGTCGTGTAATAATTAGTTTATTTGGTCTCATCAACTGACAATTGGTTTACTAATTGGTCAATCTGATTGTGGGGTAACTGGACACTTATCTTTAGCGTCTCCGCAAAGCGTAACGATTAAATCACACTTAACTAAATAACTTTTATCAATTAGCTTTGATGTGTTGTGAGAAATATCAATTCCACGTTCTTTCATCCCTTAACCGCAACTGGATTTAAACCATGAGTTTTTACTCCCGCACTTTTTATTTGCCAGTTTTGCGGGAAATATTTTTTGGCAAATCCTTCCGCCATTTGGCTTCGGCACGAGTTTCCCGTACACAAAAAATAAATTTTTTTCATTTTAATTCATCCCTTAATAATTTATACGTCATGATACCAAAAGATGATGACTATGGATACTATTAGTAACTTATCTTATCGGTTATTAATTGCTTAACTTATGGGTAGTTCAATCAAATTGTGTGCAAATAATTTATTAAATATTGAACATTTTGTAGTCTCATTAGGTAATTGCGTGGTACTATAAAAATGTTCATAGAGAACGACAATTTAAAAATTGAAGGAGGAAGCAGATATGAAAGTAGCTGTAATTGGATCATCTCATGGTGGATTCGAAGCTGTCAGAGGAGTTTTAAAAGATTTTCCTGATGCTGACATCGAATGGTACGAAAAGGGAGACTTTGTATCTTTTCTATCTTGTGGAATTGAGTTATATCTTCAAAACGTCGTAAAAGATGTTAACTCTGTAAGTTATGCAACTCCAGAAGGCATGGAAAAATTAGGTGTAAATGTTCACATTAATACTGAAATCACTGATATTGATCCTGAAGCTCACACATTAACTGCTTTAAACGTTAATGATGGCAAAGAGAGCACTGAAAAATATGACAAATTAATTTTAAGTGTTGGTGCTAATCCATTCCAACTTCCAGTTCCAGGGAAGGAATTAGGTAATATCTACGCAATGCGTGGACGTGATTGGGCCATTAAATTGAAGGAAGCTGAAGTTACTCCTGGTATCAACAACGTCACGGTCGTTGGTTGTGGATACATTGGGATTGAAGCAGCTGAATCATTCGCTAAGGCTGGTAAGCACGTTACCTTAGTTGATACTGGTAAAACCATTCTTCCTACTTACTTGGATCCAGAGTTTACTAAGATTCTCGAAGCTGAGCTTAAAAAGAACGGCGTAAAATTATCATTGAACCAAAGTGTTAAAGAATACGTTGGTGACGATGATGAAAACGTTTCTTCAGTTATTTCAACTAATGGTGACCAATGGGATGCTGATCTAGTGATTGAAACTGCCGGAATTCGTCCTGCTACCGATTGGCTTAAAGGTAAAGTTGATCTTGACGAAAAGGGCATGATCAAGACCGATGAATATCAAAGAACCAATCAACCTGATATTTTTGCCGTTGGTGATTCTACCGAGGTTACTTTCGCACCCACTGGCAAGAAGCAAATCATTGCTTTAGCTTCTAACGCTAGACGTCAAGGTCGCTCAGCTGCCATGAACCTGAACGATGAGAAGCGTAAGACTACTGAAGTTTCTGGTTCATCAGCACTTCATGTTTTTGATTACAAGTTTGCTTCAACTGGATTTAAGGACGTTACTGCTGAAAAAGCTGGCGTTGACGTTGAATCTGTCTTTGTTGTTGACACTGCAGTTCCTCCGTTTGTTCATGATGACAAGTTGAATGCAGAAGTATACTTCAAGTTAACTTTTGATCCCAAGACTCGTGAAGTTGAGGGTGCTCAAATCATGTCAAAACGGGATGTAACTGCTAATATCAATACCATTTCATTAGCAATTCAACAACACATGACCGTTGATGACTTGGCATATGCTGACTTCTTCTTCCAACCAGGTTTTGACCGTCCATGGAATATCATGAACGTCGCAGCTCAAAAAGCACAAGATAAGTTAGATCACAAATAAAACCAAAGGGTCCGTTGACTTAATCAACAGACCCTTTTTATTACATACTTTTTGCTACTAGAATATCACCATTTGACAATTTGAACGTTTTATCAAAACCATTTAGATAAATGGTAGTACCTCGTTCTGGAAAATCTTCACTGGTCTTAGGAAGAAATTCAATTTCAAGTGAATGGCCATCTGGAGCCAGATTATCTAAGGTAGTTAATTTCATGACGTACTGATTGTCATCGTTAACTTTAATGGTTTTAGTATCTGAATTTCCAGGTGCTGGAAATGTTAAAGTAATCCGTTTCATATCATCCCTTCTTTCGTAGTTATTATACTACCAATTAATTTTTGGTATTGGTATGAATCTAGTAGTAAGAGAAGTGCTAACATATAAAATAAATCTTAAAGAAAATGGTGAAGCAATAATGAAATTTTATACTTCTGATAATGTGGAATTAGACTATGATGATGAGGGAAATAAAAGCAATCAACCCGTGATGATTCTTACCGGAATTGGGGGCTATAAAGAGATTTGGACCCTTACTGTCCAAAAATTAGTCGAAAGCGGTTTTAGGGTTATTAACGTGGATGCTAGAAATCAGGGGATGTCTGAGCGTACTAGTAAGGATGAACGAATGTCGCGCCATGCGATGGATTTATATGAGATTCAGAATGAACTAAAATTAAAAGAACCAATCTTGCTTGGGAATTCAATGGGAGCAGCAACCATGTTTGCGTACGTTTCTTTGTTTACTGATAAGGGAATTAAGGCCATTGTAGACGTTGATCAGAGTCCTAAGATGATTGCGGATCGGTCATGGCCATACGGATTTAAGGCTTTAGACTGGAGTAATTTTCCTGAACTTTTGAAGCAGCCATTTGGACGTTCGACTTATAGTAAAATTAATGATCTTTTATATAGTAAGATTCAATCGTTAAAACAGAAGTATCCATATGACGCCGACTTAAACTATTCGTTGTTAGTGGATCATGCTTTTCAAGATTGGCGTGACATTTTGAGTGATTTGAAGGTTCCATTGATGATTATAGCGGGAAGAAAATCACCATTTTTTGATTATCACTTTGCAAAAGTTGCAGCTGGGATGGCTCGTAATGGTCATTATCAGATTGTTGAAGATGCGGGGCATATTATTATGGCTGAACAGCCAGATGTGTTTAACGATATTTTGTTGAAGTTTGTGAAAAGAATATAATAAATCACAATGGTAAGAAATATCACCGTGTGAATTATTAGACTTAACCCTTTAATAGCGGTCTCACTTTAATGAGGTCGTTTTTTATTTGGGTTTGTTAAAGAGTGTTAACTTGGTTGACTTTACGCACTTTGGTTAATATAATCACAATGTAAGCGGATATGAGCAATCTTGTCTGCGTGAAAATAAAAACAATTGGAGGGGTTTACGTGGCTGATAATATTTATTCCATTCATGAAAAGCACACGGGAATGCTAGAAATGGAATCAGAATTTCCTGTAAAAAACCGTGAGGAACTTAGTGAAGCTTACACACCTGGTGTTGCTAAGATTTCCAAGGCCATTGAAAAAGACCCTAGTTTAAAGGACAAGTACACAATGAGTGGAAAGTTGCTTGCTGTTGTTACTGATGGTTCAGCAGTTCTAGGATTAGGTAACATCGGACCAGCTGCAGGGCTTCCGGTTGTTGAAGGGAAAGCTTTGTTATATAAAGACTTGGCCAATGTTAATGCGTTACCAGTTGCCATTGATCAGGAAGATGCCAAGAAAATGGCCACTCACATTAAAAGTATTCAATATACCTTTGCTGGGATCCATTTGGAGGACATTGCGGCACCAAAATGCTTTGAGTTAGAGGATATCTTGAGTAAAACATTAGATATTCCGGTCTATCATGACGACCAAGAGGGAACTGCTATTGTAGTTTTGGCCGGATTAATCAACGCTAGTAAAGTAGTTGGTAAAGAGTTGAAAGATTTAAAGATCGTCGTCAATGGGGTTGGAGCATCTGGTGTCGCTACTGCCTCGTTGCTGGAGCATGTTGGCATTAAAAATATTACTTTGGTTGATATCGATGGCGTGGTTAAGCCAAATAGTGAGAACTATAATTCATATCAAACTGGACTTGCCCAATCTTTGAACGGAAAAGAAGGACAAACTCTGGATGATGTAATTGATGATCAGGATGTTTTTATCGGTCTGTCAGATGCTAATGTTTTAAGTACTAGTCAAGTTAAAAGAATGGCAAAGGATCCGATTGTCTTTGCGCTTGCTAATCCAGTTCCGGAAATTCTTCCACAAGACGCTAAAGCTGGTGGTGCTAAAGTGATTGCGACTGGATCTAGTAAGTATCCAAATCAAGTTAATAATATTTTGGTTTTCCCAGGTCTGTTCAAAGGACTTTTAAAGAGTGGAATTAAAAAGGTTACATACCAAATTGAGGAAGTCGTTGCTGACGCGTTAGCCAGCATGATTCCTGATCCTACTCCAGATAAAATTGTCCCTGGGGTTTTTGATGAAAATGTTGTTAAAACAGTCACAAATTCAATTATAAAATATGGTGAAAAAGGATAAGAGGTGCAATTATGGCAATATTTATTACATCAATCCAGAGTGTGCTAGCGATTGTAATTATGATTGCAGTTGGTTATGTAACACAAGGACTTGGATGGTTTAAAGAATCATTTTCCGGTTCAATCTCAAAGATTATTATGAAAGTTGCTTTACCATGTTCTATTTTTGTGGCAATGCTTAAATATTTTCATCCAGAACAACTAGCTAATTTGTCAACTGGATTAATCTATGTTGTGCTTGCTATCCTTTTAGGCTACGTTATTTCATGGATTGAAGTTAAGTTATTTAGAGTTAAAAGGGGTCGAAGAGGACTGATGATGACCGGTATTAACGGTGCTAATACCGTTTTTATTGGAATGCCCTTAAACGTTGCTTTATTTGGTGAGATATCAGTCCCTTATTTACTTGTTTACTATATTGTAAATACGATCATTATTTGGACTTTAGGTGTTTGGGTAATTGCTGCAGACGATCCAACCGCTAAAGATGGTTCCAAAGCTAAATTTGATTGGCACCATTTGATTCCGGCTCCATTATGGGGATTCATTGTTGCCATTCCATTTTTGTATATTCCATGGCTTCAGGAACATTTATTGGTTAATTTTGTCCAAACAACCTTAACTGATTTGGGGGCACTGGTTACCCCACTTGCATTAATCTATATTGGAATTATGTTGAGATCATTTGGTCTTAGAAACATGCATTTTGATAAAGATGTCATTTTGACTTTAGCAGGCCGTTTCGTGATTTCACCATTAGTCATGGCTGCAATTATTTTTGTTGGGTTCAAACTCGGAGCATCAATGGTTCCAACCTTCTCCAAGACTTTGATTGTTCAAGCTGCTACGCCTTCACTTGCAGTTCTGCCAATTTTGGCACAAACTTATCATGGTGATGTTAAGTTTGCTACAAACGTGGTTGTATCTACCTCAGTCCTCTTTATCATCGTAATTCCGATTATTATGTTAATCATGGGTTAGTAGAAACGGGAGATTATTGAGGATATGAATATTGAGACTAGAGAAATTAATTTAGAGGTTCCTGACCAATTTAATCAGTGGAGAGATTTTTTGAAATCACTTGGCATCGCCAATTTTTCTGGTGATGAGGTTGATCCCTTAGATTATACCGTTGGACTTTTTGATGGGAATAAATTAGTTGGTACTGGTTCATATTCTGGAAACATTTTGAAGTACATTGGTGTTTGTCATAAGTACACTGAAAATGGGGTTTATTTTAACAAGGTAATTTCGAATCTTTTAACAAGTTTGGGACAACGTGGAGTCTTTCATGTCTTTGTCTTTACAAAGCCAATGTATGCGGAAAGTTTCGAACACGTTGGGTTTAAGGAACTCGTTCAAAGTGATGATGCGGCCTTTTTAGAGACCGGTGATTATAGTATTACTGATTATCTTAAAAGTCTGCCTAAAGTTAATAAAACTGATAATAATGCCGGGATTGTCATGAATGCTAATCCTTTTACCGATGGTCATCGATATTTGGTTGAAAAAGCGTCAGAAGTTAGTGATAACGTTTACGTATTTGTTGTAAGTACTGATAAATCACTGTTTACGTCACAAGAACGATTAAAACTTGTTCAAGAGGACGTTTCTGACTTAAAGAATGTGATGGTTGTTCCGGGTGGCGATTACTTAGTAAGTTATGCCACTTTTCCTTCGTATTTTTTGGGGGCGCAAGCAGACAAGGTGCGGTATCAGACAACCATTGATGCATTAATCTTTAAAGATTGGATTGCCAAAGATCTTGGCATTAACGTTCGGTTTCTTGGAACGGAGCCAAATTCCAAAACGACCTCAATCTATAATCAAATTTTAGAAAAGGTTCTCCCGCCTGAAGTCAAAGTTAAAGTTATTAAACGAGATCAGGATGAAGCCGGAAAAGTGATTTCGGCCCGAACGGTTCGGATGGCCATTAAGAATGGTGAGTTAACATCAATTAAAGGGATTGTCCCAAAAACAACTTACGAGTTTATTACCAAACATATGGATTCGTTACAGGAAAGAATTAAGAAGGGAATGAAGATCAATGGGAATTAATAAAACGGCAATGGATGGAACGCTGGAATCTTCTGACATTCAGATCACAGTCAGTAAGGGTACTAACGGAATCCAAATTAATCTTGAATCTGATGTTAAGAAACGGTTTGGTGATGATATTATTGCTACCATTAAGGAAGTTGTTAACAAATTTGAATTAGATAATGTCAATATTAAGGCAGTTGACCAGGGAGCTTTAGATTGCGTAATTAAGGCTCGAACGATTACCGCAATTCAACGGGCCGTGGGCGACAGCGAACAACCAGCATGGGAGGCACTATAATGGCTGAAAATGGTGAACGACTCAGAAGAACGATGATGTTTGTTCCAGGTAACAATCCAGGGATGATCAAAGATGCTGGGATCTATGGCGCCGATTCAATCATGTTTGATCTTGAAGACTCAGTTTCGTTAGCGGAAAAAGATTCTGCAAGAAACTTAGTTTATGAGGCTTTAAAAACGGTTGATTATGGTGATGCAGAATTAGTTGTTAGAACTAATGGACTCGACACTGACTTCTTTGAAGCTGACGTCAAAATGATGGTTAAGGCTGGCATCGATGTTATTAGAATTCCTAAAACTGAAAGTGCGGCAATGGTTGAAGAGATGGAGAGTCTAGTTGTTGACGCTGAAAAGGAGTTCAACATTCCAGTTGGAACCACTCATTTAATGGCCGCAATTGAGAGCGCTGAAGGTGTCATGAATGTACTTGAGATTGCTAAAGCCTCTGATCGCATGATTGGGATTGCTTTATCGGCGGAAGATTACACAACGGATTTAAAAACACACCGTTATCCAAATGGCTTGGAACTACAGTTTGCCAGAAATATGATTTTAAATGCTGCTAGAGCAGCTGGTATCGCCGCTTTTGATACGGTTTACACCGATGTTGATAATGTGAAGGGATTCTTGGCAGAAACCGAGTATATTCATGAGTTGGGTTACGACGGAAAATCAGTTATTAATCCACGCCAAATTCCTTTAGTTAACCAAGTATATGCTCCAAGTGAAGAAGAAATTAAGAACGCCGAGAATGTACTTGCTGCGATTGAAAAAGCAAGAAAAGCTGGCTCAGGAGTTATCTCAATGAACGGACAGATGGTTGATAGACCAGTTGCACTCAGAGCTGAAAGAGTTATGAAACTAGCTAAAGCTTCTGGCTTGATTGATAAGGAGGGTCATTACATTGGAAAATAAATTAGGTCGTAATTTACCCGATAAATTAATGAATGAACTGCACTTTAAACCATTTGAAACCACTAGGATTGGTAACCCGGTCTTTCAAAGAACGGCTCCTAAAGTCCAGGTTCAAGATGGACATGATAAATTAAAGGATGATTTAAAGCAGGTTGTTAAAGATAACGTGAGGGATGGGATGACCATCTCATTTCATCACCATTTACGTAATGGTGATTACATCTTTAATCTTGTGATGAAGGCGATCATGGACCTTGGAATTAAAGATCTAACTTTAGCACCTTCTTCACTGACCGGCGTAATGAATGATATGGCAATTAAAGCCATCAAGAATGGAACCGTTACTAACATCACCACATCCGGAATGCGTGGTTCATTGGGTGACGAAGTTTCTCATGGAATTCTTAAAAATCCAGTGATTTTCAGATCCCATGGAGGCCGTGCTCGTGCCATTGAAAACGGTGATATCAAAATCGATGTTGCCTTTTTAGGGGTTCCTAATTCTGACTGTTGTGGTAATGCTAACGGGATGGAAGGTCCAGCCGCATTTGGTTCACTAGGGTATGCGTTAATGGACGCAGCTTATGCTAATAAAGTCGTTTTATTAACTGATAATGTGGTGGACTATCCCAACACCCCTGCCTCAATTCGACAAACACAAGTCGATTATGTCGTTAAGGTGGATAAAGTTGGTGATCCTAATAAAATTGGCTCTGGCGCTACTCGTTTCACTAAGGATCCAAAAGATTTGACCATTGCTAGAGCGGTCAATCAAGTAATTGTTAATTCACCGTACTTTAAAGATGGCTTCTCATTTCAGACTGGCTCTGGTGGAGCTGCCCTTGCTGTTACTCGTTACTTAAGACAAGCAATGCTTGATAATCATCTTCATGCCTCGTTTGGTTTGGGTGGAATTACTAAACCAATGGTTGATTTGCTTGAAGAGGGATTAGTTGATAAGTTAATGGATGTTCAAGACTTTGATAAAGCCGCTGCTGATTCAATGAAGAACAACAAAAACCAACAGGAAATTGATGCGTCATGGTATGCTGATCCTGATAATAAAGGATCAATGGTCGCTCAGTTAGACATTGCGGTCTTAAGTGCCTTGGAAATTGATACTGATTTTAACGTTAATGTGTTAACTGGTTCTGATGGCGTAATTAGAGGAGCGGTTGGTGGACATCAGGATGCTGCTACATCTAAGATGACAATCATCTGTGCTCCACTGGTACGAGGTCGCATTCCAACGGTGGTAGATCATATTAGTACAGCTGTTACTCCAGGGCAATCGATTGATGTCTTAGTAACCGAATTTGGAATCGCCGTTAATCCTAATCGTCCAGACCTGATTAAGCAATTTAAGGATGTTCCGAGTTTGCATGTATACAGCATCCAAGAATTAGCTGAAAAAGCTGAAAAGATCGTCGGCAAAGAAGAACCACTGAAGTATACTGATAAGACGGTTGGATTGGTTGAGTATCGGGATGGAACGATCATTGATTCAATTCGACAAGTAAAAGATTAATTTTAAAGACGGTGCTATCTGTAAGGCAGATGGAGCCGTTTTTTTAAGGAGTTTGATAAGTTGGAAGATAATATTTTTTTAACTGGGAAAGTGCAGGGGATCCCAGCTGTACTTGCTAACAAAGACAGACGGGCACACATACAGGCTCAATTAAAGGAGCAGTATCCAAGGGATACGATTGTGTCAATCAAGTTAAATATTCCGGGTCCCATCAAGAACAACCCACAAATCATGAACTTATTTGATGTTGGCTATAAGCGATTCTTTAAAACGCAGTTGTACAATATGAAAATTATCGATAAAATGGGGTGGAACACTGATGCGGGAAAAGAACGGTTTTTGGTGGTTGATGGTGATGGGCTTGTTTTGAAGAAACGAGCAATTCATTTTGAAGATCATGATCGTTTAGGACGTTTGTTTGATATTGACGTAATGGATCATAATCATTCTCATTACTCCCGGACTGATGTCAAAATGAGACCCAGAAGATGTCTGATTTGTGATCGAAATGCTAAAGAATGCGCTAGGAATCGTACTCATTCCGTGTCTGATTTGCAACGAAAAATTAGCGAGATATATTTTAGGAATGTCGGATATGAATAATGCGGTAATGGATTGGAAAGTTAAAATTTGTCAAAAAAATAAAACCGTTAACGCTGTGATGGAATCAATGTTAGATGAAGTTGTTTCTAATCCAAAACCAGGATTGGTTGATCCAGTTTCTCATAAATCTCATCCTGATATGGATGTCTTTACGTTCATTGACAGCATTATTACAATGCGTCCTTATTTTGAAACCGCTTTTTTACGAGGACAAAATTTTTTAAGTGATGACTTAAGTCAATTATTGAAGTTGATTCGACCTGATGGAATTAAAGCTGAAAAAAACATGTTTAGGGAGACTAACGGTGTCAATACCCATAAGGGTGCAATCTTCGTAATGGGAATTATTGTTGCAGCACTAGGCTATCTTTCTCAGTCCAAAGCTTCCTTTACACTTGGAGATATAATTAATGTAGAAAAAGCTATGACTGCTGGAATCGTTAAATCAGACTTTTCGCAGGTGAGAAGAAAATCTGCTAGCAAATTAACCGCTGGTGAGCACCAATTTTTAGAATATGGGATGACAGGAATTCGTGGAGAAGCCGAGGCTGGATTCAAAACTGTGACAGGTCATGGCTTGCCAGCTTTGGTCGCTTTTAATGGAAATAAAAATGAAAAGATTCTTCGGGCGTTACTTAACATTGTTGCTCATAGTCAAGATAGTAATTTGATTAAACGTGCTGGATCGCCTGAAATCGTTGAAAAGGTACACAGGCAGGTTACTTCAATTTTAAACACTGAAGCTTTTAATTCCGCTCTAATTAAAGAACAACTGGAAAAAATGTGTGAAAACTTTGATAATCAAGATTTAAGCTTAGGTGGTTCAGCTGATTTATTAATTTTAACCATCTTTTTTGGTAAGATAACTGATCATTTTTAAACATGAGTGACGTTTAGAAAATTAAATTGAAAATGGAGTGGTATTAGTGAAAGTTGGAATTGATAAAATTGGCTTTTATACCCCATCTTATTTTATTGATATGGTGGATTTAGCCAAAGCACGTGATGAAGATCCAAACAAGTATTTAATTGGGATCGGGCAAACTCAACAAGCTGTCATTCCCTCCACCCAAGATTCTGTTACGTTGGCAGCCAATGCTTCGAACCAAATTGTAAGTCAAGAAAATCGAGATAAGATTGATTTAATTATTTTTGGATCAGAAAGTGGAATTGATAACTCTAAGTCGGGAGCAATTTATGTTCAAAACCTGTTAAAACTGAGTTCACACGCACGAGCATTTGAAATTAAACAAGCCTGCTATGGAGCAACTGCAGGATTACAGATGGCTAAAGACTATGTTCACTTGCATCCCGATAAGCAGGCTTTAGTGGTTGGATCTGATATTGCTAGATACGGAGTTCAAACTGCTGGCGAGGTTACACAAGGTGGTGGAGCAGTTGCCATGACGGTGTCGAGTAACCCACGTATTATGACTATAAGCGATGATAGTAGTGTTTATTCTCAAGACATTATGGATTTTTGGCGGCCAATCGGAAAGACTGAGGCCCTTGTGGATGGACACTACTCAAATGATATTTATGAAAAATTTTTTAATGAAACCGTTCATGATTATTTAAAAAGACATGGTCTTACTTTTAATGATTTAAAGGCAATTGTTTTTCATTTACCTTACACTAAGATGGGGTTAAAAGCATTACGCCAAGTCCTTCCTGAAGTTTCAGTTAAGGAACAGGAAAAATTGTTAAGAGAATTTGAAGCTAGTCGGGTTTACAGTAAACGAGTTGGCAATTTGTATACCGGGTCACTATATTTGAGTCTTCTTTCACTTCTGGATAATTCTTCAGATTTAAGGGTAGGAGACCAAATTGGTGTGTTTAGTTATGGTTCTGGAGCTCAAGGAGAGTTTTATACAGGAATGCTACAAGATCACTTTAGGGATCAAAATCGGAGACAGTTAATGAATAATCTGTTAGACAGTCGAAAGAAATTATCAATTGAAGAGTATGAACAAATATTCAATGGTTTGCCTAGTCTTTTGGATGATAATTATGAATTGGATCTAAGTAATGATCCTGCTAAATTTGTCTTTTCTGGTGTTAAAGAAGGTAAACGTCAGTATTTAAATCAAGAAAAAAACCATTCACTTTGAAGTGAATGGTTTTTATTTAATGCCGATTCGATATAAACCGACAACTTTACCTAAGATGACTACGTTTTTTAAAATAATTGGTGCCATGTCATCATTTTCGGGTTGGAGTCTGAAATGGTCACTTTCTTTAAAGAATCGTTTGCAGGTGGCTTCGTTTTCGTCGTTCATGGCGATAACAATATCACCATTTTCAGCGGTATTTTGGCGTTTTACAATTACCTGATCACCGTCTAAAATTCCGATATTGATCATACTTGTACCACTAATGGTAAGCATGAAGAGTGAATCAGAACTTCGTTGGAGTTCGGTTGGAATCGGGAAATAATCAGTTGCGTCTTGAACCGCAAGAATTGGTTCTCCGGCAGCAACGGTTCCAAGTAAAGGCATCTCGTCCGGCTTTGATTCTTGAGAAACACCAAGATAGTTCATTCCATCAGAAGTAACTTCAAGGGCGCGCGGCTTAGTTGGATCCTTGATGATATAGCCCTTCTTTTCCAAACGAGCGAGATGACCATGGACCGTTGAAGTTGACGATAATCCAACGTGTTCGCCGATTTCTCGAACGGTTGGTGGGTATCCTTGATCACGAACTTGTTTCCAAATGTATTCGAGAATATCATGTTGTTTTGTTTGTGATGCTTGCGACATAAGGCACCTCTGTGCTTTCTAATTGGTTTTTAGCTAAAATAAGAATACCACAAAAACGGAATTTTGCAAACGTTTGTTCGTGTACAAATCCTTGTTTTCACGCTTTATTTCGTGATATTATGATATCAGATGAAGGGAGAGGTTAACATGGCTGAAGATAAAGAATTAGAAAAACTCATTCCAAGAATTAACGAATTATCTAAAAAATCAAAACACGAAGGTTTATCTGAAGACGAAAAAGAAGAACAGAAGAAGTTACGAAAAGAGTACTTAGATCGTTTCAAGGCTAATTTTAAAAGTCAGATTGAAATGACTAAGGTCTATGATAAAAAAGGGAACGAAATTACTTCAGACAAAGTCAAGGAATCTCAGCGAAAGAAAAATTTGCGAGACGATTGATTCCAATCTTTTCAAAACCTTGCTAATTGTGTAAAATAATAATAAAAGGCTTGAAGGGAGGTCAATGATTTGTCTACATGGATCTGGATTTTAATAGTGATTTTGGCTTTACTAGCTGGTGCACTAATTGGCTTCTTCGGTGCTCGTAAGTACATGGAAAAGTATTTGAAGGATAATCCACCAATCAACCAGGAACAACTTAAAGCGATGATGCTTCAGATGGGACAAAAGCCATCACAAAAGAAACTTAACCAAATGATGAACGCAATGAAACATCATCAAAATTAAAAAAACGTCGAATTACTTCGACGTTTTTTTATTATGCGGTTTTGATTCATCAATGTACACGTAGTTGGGATTAATTTCATCATCGAGCTTGTCAAATGCGGCTTGCATTTGATTTTCAATTAATTTTTGATTCTTATCATCCAATCTTTCTTTTTTGTTGATATAAATTGGATCACCAAAGTTAATTGAAACTTTCTGGCGTTTGAAAACTTCTTTGAGGGTCAATGGCCCCTGATAAACAACTGGTACCAGGGGCACTCCAGCTAGTTGGGCAATCAGTGCTGCACCGCCCTTGAGTTTTTTGGAATGCCTCGTACCAGACGGGAACATCATGAGTGATAGATTGGTTTTTCTCAGTGTTCTAACTGGAATTTTAATTGCTGAAATTCCTGGATTTGAACGATCAACCGAAAATACGTTGACGTGCCGCAAAAACCATCCCAGCATTGGATTTTTGAATAGTTCTTTTTTAGCCATGAAACACAACTGTTTAGGGCGAATTACCGTTGCAATTAGAATCATATCAAACCAACTCCGGTGGGGAGCAATTAACACGTAATTTCCGTCTGGGATACGATTCTTGTGCATCACATTCATTGGTCCATTTATAATTCTTAAAATGAATTGGCCAACTGTAAATAAAAACGAGTACCACAAAAGATTTTAAGCTCCTTTTTTTAAGATGTATAATTTAATAGTATATTATTAACGGTAAAAGTGACAAGTTAAATTTAAAAAATGGTGGTGAACTAGGTGAACTTGATTGGTGATGAACGAATTGACCAACTCTACAGTCAGGACATTAAAGTCATTCAAAGTCCAAGTGTGTTTTCATTTTCTTTGGATGCCGTAATGCTTGCTAATTTTGCTCAGCCTAAGATCAGTAAGAATAGTCTTTTGGTTGATTTATGTGCTGGTAATGGTGCCGTTGGTTTGTTTTTAAGCAAAAAAACACATGGTAAGATTGCCGAAGTCGAGATTCAATCACGTCTAAGTGATATGGCAACTAGGAGTGTTCAACTGAACGGCTTAGAGGATCAGATATCCGTTTATAATGATGATTTAGCTAATGCTACCACAATTTTTGGCAAAGATGAGGTTGATACTATTACGGTTAACCCTCCGTATTTTTCAAATCTTCCGACTAGTAAAAAAAATCCGAATGAATATTTAGCGATTGCAAGACACGAAGTAAAAACTAATTTGAAAAGTGTTATTAAAACTAGTAGTGAGCTTTTAAAAACTGGTGGGAAACTTTACATGGTTTATCGTCCTGATCGCCTACATGAGTTAATGAACTTAATGACTAACTTTCGACTAGCAATGAAGCAAATTCAATTTATTTACCCTAAAGAGGGAAAGAATTCTAACATGATTTTGGTATCTGCAATTAAAGATGGAAAAAATGCTGGTTTAAAAGTCGATTACCCGATTACGGTTTATGACCATGGTAGTTATTCAAAAGAGGTTAAAAAGATGTTGTATGGAAAGTAAAAGTTACTATATGTATGTCTTACTTTGTTGTGACGGGACGTTTTACGGTGGGTTTACCGATGACGTTTATCGTAGATTAGCGGTTCATCAAGCTGGGAAAGGGGCCAAATATACTAAAACTAGGCGACCTTTAAAGCTACTGTACTACGAAAAATTTAATGATAAAAGGAGTGCCATGAAAGCAGAATACGCTTTTAAGCATCAAACTCGGAGAAAAAAAGAATTTTTTCTAATTAGCCATGGAATTGACTCGACTCTTTGGGGTAATTAGTGGTTGGGTGTTATAATTATGGTGAAAAGAAAAGGGGGACTAAGTTATGAAAATCATTGCATATGGAATTAGAGACGATGAACGACCATACTTAGAACAATGGGATAAAGCTCATCCAGACATTGAAGTAAAAGCAGAATCAAAATTATTGGATAATGACACTGTCGACGAAGCAAAGGGATTTGATGGTGTGGTTGCATACCAGCAAAAGCCTTATACTGCTGATATTTTAGACAAATTAGCTAGTTTTGGCATTAAATCACTTTCACTTCGAAACGTTGGGGTGGATAATGTTGATGCTGATGCTGTTAAACGTGATGGCATTAATGTCACTAACGTTCCAGCTTATTCACCAGCTGCTATTGCTGAATTAGCGGTTACAGAAATGATGCGGTTACTTCGTCATACTAAAAAGTTTGAAGATAAGGAACGCCATGGTAACATGACCTGGGCTCCAGATATTGCTGACGAAATGAACAAGCAAACCGTTGGTGTCTATGCTACTGGGAGAATCGGACGCCAAGTTGTTAAAATCCTTCAAGGTTTTGGTGCCAAAGTGATTGCTTATGACCCTTATCCAAACCCTGAGCTCAAAAAAGAGGGAATTTACGTTGATACCCCTGAAGAATTGTATGCAAATTCTGATATTATAACTCTTCATGCCCCAGCATTAAAAGAAAATGATCATATGATTAATGATGATTCAATTGCGCAAATGAAAGATGGAATCAAAATTATCAATGCTGCCCGTGGAAGTTTAATTGATACTGATGCTTTGATTCGTGGCCTTGACAGTGGCAAGATCTCAGGAGCTGCTCTTGATGTGTACGAAAACGAAGTGGGTATTTTCAATGTTGATTTTGGAAGTTTTGATAAGATCCCAGATGACAGATTGAAGAACTTGATGAAACGGGATAATGTTTTAATCACTCCACACATTGCATTTTACACGAAGCCTGCGGTTAAGAACATGGTTCAAATTGCACTCGATTCAAACGTTCAATTGATTAAAAACGGTAAGTCCGATAACTCAGTTGAAGTTAAATAGGAAATCAAAATAAAAAGCGCACTTCATATGAAGTGCGCTTTTTATTTTGATAGAGCCTTTAAAAGTTCACAAAGCTCAGTTTGAGAAGTTACCGTTTGGTCAGGAACGAAGTTTGTTTCTGGAACAGACCTTTTGCGGTGATTGAACCAAAAGGCATGCCAACCAGCTCGCTTGGCTGAAATGATGTCACCAGTAAATGAATCGCCAATGTAAGCTACTTCGGATGGTCTTACATCTAATCTATGATTCATAACGGTAAAAATTTTAGGATCCGGTTTTAACATGCCAACTGACTCTGAAGCAATGATGTAATTAGGATCAATGTAATCATCTAATCCAAGGATCTTTAGTTCGTTATTTAAGAATTGACTGGATCCGTTAGCAATAATTCCAATTTTTAAATCATTTGACAACATTTGGATTGTCTTTAAAAGATCGTGATAAGATGAAATTTCTTTAATACAAGTTAGATAGTTTTTCTTAAAATGTTTAATTTCTTCTTTATCCGGATCAAGATCGTTAACACCATTTTTGATGTTTTGATAAACTAGTTCATTTTGCTTGTAAGTTCCAGACATTATATTGGAATAAACTAAGGGACTTTGAATTTGAAAATTTTTAAATGAAGTAGCTGAGTCAATAATTGGATGATTAGGGAACGTCTTAAAAAAGGCCTCTTCTGAAACCCGCTTTTGATCATACAATGTGTCGTCGACGTCAAATACGACAGCTTTTATCATTTAAACTCCTCCTCAGATACATAGAACCGTAACACATTTTTAATATTATACGCAAGATTTGATTAAATCTCAAAATATTATTGTTATTTACGTTGATATTTTGTATACTAATCCTTGGTGTTAATTACCAATACACACCTAGAAGGCTTTGTAAGGCGGTGCTCATTTGAGTTCCTTGCATAATTCTAGGGAGGAAAAAACTTTTATATGGAGGCTAATTATGGCTGTAGTTACAATGAAACAATTACTTGAGGCTGGTGTTCATTTCGGTCACCAAACTCGTCGTTGGAATCCTAAGATGAAGAAATACATTTTTACTGAACGTAATGGTATTTATATCATCGATTTACAAAAGACGGTTAAGTGCATTGACCGTGCTTACAACTTTATGAAGGATGAAGCAGCAAATGATGCTGTAATTCTTTTTGTTGGTACTAAGAAACAAGCTCAAGATTCAATTGAAGAAGAAGCAAAACGTGCTGGCGTTTACTACGTTAACCATCGTTGGTTAGGTGGTACTCTTACCAACTGGAACACGATTCAAAAACGAATTAAGTACTTGAAGAAACTTAAAAAGATGGCTCAAGATGGCACTTTTGAACGTTTACCAAAGAAGGAAGTTGCTTTGCTTAAGAAGCAAACCGACAAACTTGAAAGATTCTTAGGCGGTATCGAAGATATGCCTAAGATTCCGGATGTAATGTTCATCGTTGATCCACATAAGGAACAAATTGCTTTGCATGAAGCTCAAAAGCTTAATATTCCGGTTGTAGCAATGGTAGATACTAATACTGATCCTGATGGAATTGATTATGTTATTCCTTCTAATGATGATGCAATTCGTGCCATCAGATTGATTACTTCAACAATGGCTGATGCTATTATTGAGGGTAAACAGGGTGAAGATGAAGTTAGCGAAAAAGATTTTGATAAAAATGCTGACCAAAAAGATGAAAAATCCGAAGAAACTAAATAATTAAAGTGATAGGCTGACTTTTGTTTAGACCCTTTTGGCCTAATTTAAGTCAGTTTTTTATTAAAACAAAGGAGATCACAATTATGGCAAAAGTAACTGCTAAACAAGTTAAAGAGTTACGTGACAAGACTAGTGCTGGTATGATGGATGCTAAGAAGGCTTTAGTTGCCGCCGATGGTGATGAAAAGAAAGCCATTGATATTCTTAGAGAAAATGGGGTTGCAAAGGCTGAAAAGAAGAGTGGAAAGGTGGCTGCTAGTGGCCTCACTCGAGTTGCTGTTCATGATAACAAGGCTGCGATCGTTGAAATTAACTCGCAAACGGACTTTGTTGCCAGCAATGATGACTTTAAGGATTTGATTGATGCTGTTGCTGATGCAATTGCTTTAAATCAGCCTAAAGATTTAGATGCAGCAATGAAACTTGAATTAAACGATGGAACCGTCGAAGATGCCATCATTAATACTACCCAAGTTACTGGTGAAAAAATCAAATTGCGTCGTTTCAAGACCTTTAATAAAAATGATGATGATAGTTTTGGCTTTTATCTTCATAATGGTGGAGAAATTGGTGCTTTGGTTGAACTTCAAGGTGGAGATGACAATACTGCTAAGGATGTTGCCATGCATGTTGCTGCTGAAAACCCAGAATTCTTAACTCAAGATGAAATTCCTTCAGATCGGTTGCAGCATGAACGTGAAGTTCTTAAAAAGGAAGCTCTAAGTGAGGGTAAACCTGAAAAGATCGTTGAAAAGATGGTTGATGGGCGTTTAAAGAAATTCTTAGCTCAAATTAGTTTAGCTGATCAACCTTTTGTTAAGGATCCTGATATGTCTGTTCAACAATATGTTGAATCAAATAATGGTAAACTAAAAGGCTTTGTTCGATATGAAGTTGGTGAAGGTATTGAACAAGATACTCAAAGTTTTGCTGATGAAGTTAAACAACAAATGAATCAATAATATTTCAGCAAAAAGTCAGTGTTAAATGCACTGGCTTTTTTGTTATACCTAACTTCAGGGCACTGTTGTTATACGTTAATATATGCTAAAATTATCGTAGTTAATTTATATTGTTGGAGGAAATCTGATGGCAGATTTAAAGTACAAACGGATCGTTTTAAAGTTAAGCGGTGAAGCTCTTGCTGGTGATAAAGGATTTGGAATTAATCCCCCCGTTATCAAGACGATTGCTGAAGAAATTAGAGATGTTTATAACTTAGGGATTCAAATTGCCATCGTTGTCGGTGGTGGAAACATGTGGCGTGGTGAAGCTGGTGAAGAAATGGGAATGGAAAGATCCCAAGCCGATTATATTGGGATGCTTTCGACCATTATGAACGGTTTAGCCTTACAGGATAACCTTGAATCAGTGGATGTTCCGACTAGGCTTCAAACATCGATTGAAATGAAGCAAATTGCAGAACCCTACATTCGGCGTAAAGCAGTTCGCCACTTAGAGAAGGGACGAATTGTGATTTTTTCTGGAGGTACTGGTAATCCGTACTTTTCAACTGATACTACGGCAGTCCTCCGTGCTGCTGAAATTGACGCTGATGCCATTTTAATGGCAAAAAACGGAGTTGACGGAATTTACTCAGCTGATCCTAAAACCGATCCCAATGCTAAAAAGTATGAGAAATTAACGCAAATGGATATCATTAACAAAGGCTTACATGTTATGGATACTACTGCGAGCTCACTTTCGATGGATAATAATATCCCGTTAGTGGTATTCAATTTAAATAAGCCTGGCAATATCAAGAAGGTTGTTCAAGGTGATAAAATTGGAACAATCGTGGAAGGAAAATAATATGCCTAGTTCAAATGAAATTATTGACACAACTAAGTCAAAAATGAAAAAAGCAGAGGAAGCCTTACAGCGGGAACTTGGAAACATCCGAGCTGGTAGTGCTAATGCTAGTTTATTAAGTCCGGTTAGAGTTAACTATTATGGGGCATCAACGCCATTAAACCAAGTCGCTTCAATCTCAATTCCAGAACCGCGTGTAATTTTAATTACACCTTATGATAAGAGTTCGTTAAAGGACATCGAGCATGGTATTTTAGAGGCTGACCTTGGAATTAATCCGATGAATGATGGTGACAATATTCGAATTGTGATCCCACAGTTGACAGAAGATCGTCGAAAAGAAATTGCGAAAAAAGTTAAAGCAACTGGTGAAGAAAGTAAAGTAGCAGTTAGAAATGTTCGTCGTGATGGCATGGACGCTGCTAAACGGGGTAACAAAGATGGTGATTTTACGGATGACGAGTCTCATAATTTGGAGGACAAAATTCAAAAAATCACTGATAAGTCAATTTCTGAAGTGGAAGACATTATCTCGAAAAAGGAAGACGAGATTCTTAATGGTTAATAAAATGGGGAGTTTTTCTAATGGCTGATGATAATGATAACGAAAAAGAAGTAACACCGGGCACACCTGAGTTTGATCACATGGCATTTCGTTTGAAACAGCCAGTTAACGAAGGAAACCTGCGTGCACTGGACTATGATGGTAATCAATTACAGAAAATTCAAGATAATGTGTACGTGATGCCCGCTTATATTAATGATGACTTTAACTTATTTTTTGTAGTTTCTCCCTTGATCGAAAATGACTGGATTATTGCTTTCTCAAAAGCGACGATTGAGAATGGAAACGAGATTACAGATCTGTCAGAGCCAATCCCAACGGGTGAGGGATTGAATCAACTCGGGGAACAGAGCCCAGAAGACGCTAATAAGATTTTAAAGTATTTTAATACTTTGGTTGACGCAGGTCGTGGAGAATGGAAATTAGTAAAGTAAAAGGATGAGGATTCTCTCATCCTTTATTTATGTAAAAGTATTGAGGTACTCAAATGACTAACGAACTGGATATAAAAAACATTCCTAATCATATTGCAATAATTATGGATGGAAACGGGCGCTGGGCAAAAAAAAGACACTTACCTAGAATTGCTGGCCATAAACGCGGAATGGAAGTAGTAAAAGATATTACTACCAAAGCAAGTAATCTTGGGGTTAAAGTATTAACGTTATACGCATTCTCTACTGAAAACTGGAAGCGACCCGCAAAGGAAGTTGGCTACTTGATGAGTTTGCCAGCTAAATTTTTTGATGATTTTGTTCCGAGCCTCATTAAACATAATGTTAAGGTTACGACAATTGGTGACATTTCTGGATTACCTAAAAGAACCCAAAAAGCAGTTTATGACGCAATTGATGATACTAAGGATTGTACCGGGATGGTTTTGAATTTTGCTTTAAATTACGGTAGTCGTGACGAGATTGTGCGTGGCGTTAAGGAAATTGCGCAAAATGTAAAAAGGGGTAATATAAATGTTGATGAAATTTCTGATCAGACAATTTCAGATCATTTGATGACCGCTTTTTTGGGTGAATATTCTGATCCTGATTTGTTGATTCGAACTAGTGGTGAAGAACGGATTTCTAATTTTTTGTTATGGCAAATTGCGTACAGTGAATTAGAGTTTGTTGATCAGTACTGGCCTGATTTCACACCTGCCGATCTAGAAAAAACAATTATACAATTTCAACAGCGTCACCGTCGATTTGGTGGTTTGGACGCAAAATAGGAGATTTATTATGAAGCAGAGAATTATCACAGCGGTTATTGCTTTGATTATTTTTATACCGATTATCATTGCTGGTGGAATATGGATTGATTTAGCCGCTATCGTGTTAGGTTTGATTGCTCTAGCAGAAATTTTTATTATGAAAAAACGACTTTTAGTGTCTCCAGAGACACTAATTGCGTTTGTTGCGACAATTGCTATGATTATCCCGACAAACTGGTTATCATTTTTACCATTGTGGATTAAGCCTCCATTTGCAATTTACATTTTAATAATGTTATTGATGTTATTTACCGTATTTTCTAAAAATAAGTTCAATTTTGATGACGCTGGGGTCTTTACCTTGGCAATTTTGTACATTGGGTTTGGATTTCATTACTTTATTGAAGCCCGGACTGATGGATTAACAACCCTGTTGTACGCTCTGTTTATTGTGTGGTTAACTGATTCTGGTGCCTACTTTTTTGGAAGGACATTTGGAAAGCACAAATTGGCACCTCATATTTCTCCTAATAAGACTTGGGAGGGATCGATTGGCGGTACAGCACTAGCAGCCATTTTGTGTACAATCTTTGTCTGCTTTTTCCCAATTGATGGGATTGGTACTGTAAGTATGTTCTTTATTACGATTGTTCTTTCCATTTTTGGTCAATTTGGTGATTTAGTTGAGTCAGCTTTAAAGCGTTATTATGGAGTTAAGGATTCCGGCAAGATTTTGCCAGGCCACGGTGGAATATTAGATCGATTCGATAGTTTATTATTTGTTCTACCACTACTACATTTATTTGGAATTGTGTAATATCTGGAAGGGACTGGGTCTTTATTGTTAATTACAATCATTAGTTTCATAATCATTTTTGGAATATTAGTTTTTGTTCATGAATTTGGTCATTTTATCGTGGCTAAAATGTCAGGAATCATGGTCCGTGAATTTTCGATTGGAATGGGTCCCAAGTTGTTTTACTATCGACATAATCACACGACTTATACACTACGATTACTGCCTATTGGTGGATATGTTCGAATGGCTGGAAGTAGTGATGATGAGGATGAAGAAATTCAGCCAGGGACTCCAGTTCGGCTTCAAACTAATAGCAAAGGTGTTGTTACTAGAATTGATTTGAGTAATAAAAGCCAACTGTTTCAAGGAATACCACTAGATGTGTCGGGATCCGATCTAGAAGGGGGTCTCTGGATTGAAGGATACGAAAATGGTGATGATTCTGAGAAAAAAAAGTTTTCTGTTGATCACGATGCTACTATTATTGAAAAAGATGGGATCGAGGTTCAAATCGCGCCGGTTGACGTTCAATTTCAGTCAGCACCCTTGTATAAACGACTTTTGGTAAATTGCGCGGGAATTTTTAACAACGTTGTCTTGGCAATTTTGGCATTTATGCTTTTGTCCTTCATGCAAGGTGGAGTTCCTAATAACTCAAACAAGGTTAACCTGTCGCCACAAGTTTCAATTGCGAAAAAAGCTGGTCTGCAAAATAATAGTAATATTTTGGCTGTTGATGGTCACAAAACCAACACGTGGAATGATATCGGCACGTTGATTCAGAAGCGCCCAGATAAAAAAGTAACTTTAACGGTTAAGCATGATGGAAAAGTTAAAAATATTTCAATGACGACTGAAGCCAAAACCATTCAGAAGCAAAAAGTTGGTATGATTGGGGTTCAGCAGGCGATGGACACTAGTTTTTCAGCTAAGTTGTTTTCTGGATTTACTCGAACCTGGGATATGACAACTGAATTGTTTGGTGTGTTGGGTTCAATGTTTACCCATTTTTCTTTAAATGACTTAGGTGGTCCAGTTGCCATTTTTGCGGAGACGTCTAACGCATCCAAGGGCGGTTTTTTAGGACTGTTGAGCTTTTTAGCATTTTTATCCATTAATTTAGCCATTGTAAATGTGTTACCAATTCCAGCTTTGGATGGTGGTAAAATATTATTAAATATTGTGGAAGCAATTAGAAGAAAACCAGTTTCGGAAAAAACGGAAACGATCATTACGCTCATTGGTTTTGCCATTCTGATAGTATTGATGGTACTGGTAACTTGGAATGATATTGAGCGATACTTTATTCGATAAAACTTTAGGGGTTATAAAATGAAACAGTCAAAATTATTGATACCAACTTTAAAACAAGATCCAGCGGGAGCTGAAGCTCTTAGTCATAAAATGCTAGTTCGATCTGGATTCGTTAGGCAGGTTTCGGCAGGTATGTATGCATATTTACCACTGGCATATCGCGTGCTTGAAAACATCAAAAAAATTGTTCGTGAAGAATTAGATAAAACCGATGCAGCAGAAATGTTGATGCCCGCAGTTATTCCAGCTAAATTATGGAAAGATTCGGGTAGATATGACACTTATGGTCCCGAACTATTTAAATTTAAAAATCGACATGATACGGATTTTATTTTGGGTCCTACACATGAAGAAACTTTTACAGATCTAATTAAAAATAATATCAAATCATATAAAAAGCTTCCTTTAATTTTATATCAAATTCAACCTAAGTATCGTGATGAAGATCGGCCACGTTATGGATTGTTGCGTAGTCGAGAGTTTATTATGCTCGATGTCTATTCCTTTTCTGAAGATGATGATGATTTGGATAAGATTTATAAACAAATGGAAGCAGCGTTTCAGAGAATTTTTGACCGGATTGGGTTAAATTATCGGACCATCATTGGTGATTCTGGGTCAATGGGTGGCTCCGATTCAAAAGAATTTTCTGCTCCTGCTGCGGTTGGTGAAGATACGATTGTCTATTCGGATGATAGTGATTATGCTGCTAATCTGGAGATGGCAACGAATATGTTTGTTGATCAAAAGGGACATCAAGAATTAAATGATTTGGAATTAGTTGACACTCCAGATGTTAATAACATTAATCAAGTTAGTAAGTTCTTTGATGTTGAAAAAGATCAGATTATTAAAAGTTTACTTTATATCGTTGATGGTAAGCCAGTAATGATTTTGATTCGGGGAGACCAAAAAATTAATCCAACAAAGGTTAAGAATTATTTTGATGCTGATTCGGCAGAACTTGCTAGCCCAACTGAGGTTTCTAAATACTTAGACGTTAAACCTGGATCGGTTGGACCAATTAATGTTCCAGATGACGTTTCTGTTTATGCTGATCAGTATGTTAAAGGTATTAGTAATGGTGTTACTGGGGCTAACAAAAACGGGAAGCATTATAAAAACGTTAATTACGACCGTGATTACCAAGTAAAAGACTTTGGGGATTTTCATTTAGTTAAAGAAGGAGACATTTCTCCTGATGGTAGCGGAGTATTGAAGTTTACCAAGGGAATTGAAATTGGTCATATTTTCAAATTGGGAACACGATATTCCAAAACATTGGGTGCTGATATTCTCGATCAGAATGGTCGTAATATCCCGGTTGTCATGGGCTCATATGGAATTGGTGTCAGTCGTTTGTTGTCGGCAGTTTCAGAGCAGCAAGCTGATCAAAATGGATTAGTTTGGCCAAAAGAAATTGCTCCATATGATGTTCATGTTATCCCAACGAATGTTAAAAATGATGAGCAATTAGAGATGACATCTTCAATTGAAAAAGAATTGGAATCAAAAGGACTATCTGTTTTGGTTGATGATCGTAAGGAACGTGCCGGGGTTAAGTTTGCTGATTCTGATCTTATTGGAATTCCAATTCGGGTTACAATCGGCAAAAAGGCGGATGAAGGAATTGTAGAAGTTAAAATTCGTAAAACTGGCGAAACGATTGAGACTAAACAAGATGATTTAAGTAATACAATTGATATTTTGTCTAAAGAGATTTAAATTAAAGACCAGGTTTTAACTGGTCTTTTTTAAACTAATGAAAGAGAGGATCAAAGTGAGTTTAAATAAAAAAGAATTATTTAGTAAATTACTTCAGCAAATTAAATTAGAAGATTCAGCTGATCAATCTTACTTTCAAAATGCTGAAATTGACAAAATCGATGTCCATCAGAAATCAAATCGATGGCATTTTCATTTGGTACTACCAGAGATTATGCCTTACGAAAAGTTTATAGAATTTGTTCATCATTTGGGTGTGGCCTTCGATGGGATTGCTAAGGTAGATTTCGAGATTAAAACTAAGAATAGTGGTTTTGATAATCGTAAGCTTGGTGACTATTGGCAATGGGTTGTAAATCACGCTGGAATTACTTCAAATTTAACGCATGAATTATGTAATAATAACTTACCAAAACTGATTGATGACCGAGTTACCTTTCTTGCTGAAAATGAAATCGTCAAAGATTTTCTAAATGGTAATGCTTTAGGACCAATTGAATCAACTTATCAAAGAGTTGGATTTCCTAAATTTTCCATTCATACCATGATTGATACTACAGCATCTCAAGAAAAAATAGATGATTTAAAGAAAAAGAAACAACAACGTGACGTTGAGTTGGCTCAAAGGGCGATGCAGGCTCTAAAGAATTCCTCAGGCAAATCACATCCAACTAAGCATTCTAAAATGATTGGAAAGAAAATCAAAGATGATGTTGATATTACTAAGATGGTGGACATAACCGAAGAGGAACGTTCCGCCGTGGTTAGTGGATATGTTTTTGATAAAGAAATTCGATCATTACGATCTGGCCGCCAATTGATGATTTTAAAGGTTACTGATTATTCTTCGTCAATTGTTGTTAAAAAATTCTCCAAAAATGATGACGAAGAACAAGAATTTGCATCATTAAATGTAGGAGATTGGGTTAAAGTTCGTGGAAGCATTCAAGAAGATAACTACTCTCATGAATTGACACTTAATGCTTATGATATTAATCCAATTAAACACGAAGAAAGAAAAGATACTGCCCCTGAAAATAAAAAAAGGGTTGAGCTGCACTTACACTCTAACATGAGCCAGATGGACGCTACTAATTCGATTAGTGATTATGTTAGTCGCGCCAAAAAATGGGGTCATCCCGCAATTGCCATTACTGATCACGACGACGTGCAATCCTTTCCGGATGCCTATCATGCTGCAGTTGATAACGATATTAAAATGATTTATGGAATGGAAGCAAATGTCGTTGATGATGGTGAACCAATTGCTTATAACGATAAACATGTTGCTTTAAAGGATGCTACATACGTTGTCTTTGACGTTGAAACCACTGGTTTATCAGCAATTTACGATAAGGTTATCGAACTTTCGGCTGTAAAGATGCAAAATAACAATGTGATTGAACAGTTTGAGGAGTTCATTGATCCTGGTTTCCCATTGTCTGAACAAACTACCAATTTAACTTCAATTACCAATGATATGGTGGCTGGTTCTAAGTCTGAAGAAGAAGTCTTTAAGTTGTTCCGTGAGTTTTGTGGTGATGCAATCATTGTAGGACATAACGTTACTTTTGATATTGGGTTCATGAATACTGGTTACGAACGCCATGACATGAGTAGGATTAGTAATCCAATTATTGATACTTTGACGTTGGCACGTTTTCTGTATCCTAATTTTAAGAGTTATCGATTAAACACGTTAGCTAAAAAGTTTGACGTTTCATTAGAGCACCATCACCGTGCGATTTATGATGCAGAATCAACTGGTCATTTAAATTATCTTTTTTTAAAAGAGGCTGAAGATAAATATAACATTCAGTATCACGATCAGCTTAATGATCATATGGAGGAACATGATGCTTATAAGCATGCTCGTCCATTCCATGCGATTATCCTGGCGAAAACTCAAGCTGGTTTAAAGAATCTGTTTAAACTGGTGTCACTTGCTCATGTTGATTATTATTATCGGGTTCCTCGAATTCCTAGGAGTCAGCTTAAGAAGTTTCGGGATGGCCTATTGATTGGATCGGCCTGTTCAAGCGGTGAAGTGTTTACGGCGATGATGCAAAAGGGTAAAAAAGAGGCGCTTGATAAGGCTAAGTTTTACGATTATCTTGAAGTTCAACCTCAAGCAGCGTATCAGCCACTAATCGATCAAGGATTAATTAATGATCGGGGTAAGTTACAAGAAATTATTAGTAATATGTATGAAATTGCCCATGAGCTAGACATTCCGTTAGTAGCAACTGGTGACGCTCACTATCTTGATCCTCATGATTATATTTATCGTAAGATCTTGATTAATTCTCAAGGTGGAGCTAACCCACTGAATCGCCAAGAATTACCCGATCTCCATTTTCGGACCACTGATGAAATGTTGAAAGATTTTAATTTTCTGGGTGAAGATAAAGCTGAAGAAATTGTAGTTGATAATACTAATAAAATTGCTTCCGAAATTAATGACGTAAAACCCTTAAAAGACAAGTTGTATACACCAAAAATGGAGGGTGCTAAGGACGAAATTAGAGATCGAACGATGAATACAGCGCATCGTTTGTATGGCAATCCGCTTCCTGAAATTGTCCAGAAGCGTCTTGATAAAGAACTAAAAAGTATCATTGGAAACGGCTTCTCTGTTATTTATTTAATTGCTCAAAGGTTAGTTTCTAAAAGTAACAAGGATGGATATTTAGTAGGTTCTAGGGGCTCAGTTGGATCGAGTTTAGTTGCCACTATGTCTGGAATTACTGAAGTTAATCCACTTCCTCCCCATTATCGTTGTCCTAAATGTCAGTACTCGCAATTTTTCACTAAAGGTGAATATAGTTCTGGATTTGATTTACCACATAAAAAGTGTCCGAAGTGTGGAACAGTTATGGTTGGTGATGGGCACAACATCCCCTTTGAAACTTTCTTAGGATTTAAGGGAAATAAGGTCCCGGATATTGATTTAAATTTTTCTGGAGACTACCAACCAATTGCGCATAATTATACCAAGGTTCTGTTCGGTGAAAAGAATGTATATCGGGCCGGAACAATTGGAACCGTTGCTGATAAAACAGCTTACGGATACGTAAAGGCTTATGAACGGGACACCGGCAAACGTTTTCGAAATGCTGAAATTGATCGACTTTCTAAGGGTGCAACTGGTGTTAAAAGAACTACTGGACAGCATCCGGCAGGAATCATTGTTGTTCCAGATTACATGGATATTTATGATTTCACTCCAATACAATATCCGGCCGAAGATCAAAATGCGGCATGGAAAACGACTCATTTTGACTTTCATTCCATCCATGATAATATTTTAAAAATTGATATTTTGGGACATGATGATCCAACGATGATCAGAATGCTTCAAGATTTATCAGGAGTTGATCCGACAACGATTCCAATGGATGATCCGGGTGTGATGTCATTGTTTGCTAGTCCTAAGATTCTTGGTGTGAGTCCTGAACAAATTTTTTCAAAGACAGGGACACTTGGAATTCCTGAATTTGGGACGCGTTTTGTGCGGGGAATGCTTGAAGAAACTAAACCAAGTAATTTTTCTGAATTATTGCAAATCTCTGGGTTGTCACACGGGACCGATGTTTGGTTAGGAAATGCTGAAGAACTGATTAAGGATGGGACGGCTACCATTGCGAATGTGATTGGATGTCGTGATAATATCATGACCGACTTGATTAACTGGGGGTTAGATTCAGAAACCTCATTCCAGGTCATGGAACAAGTTAGACATGGTCGCGGAATTAAGGATGAGTGGCAGGATAAGATGACAGACGTTGGTGTTCCGCAGTGGTACATTGATTCTTGTTTAAAGATTAAGTATATGTTTCCGCGAGCTCATGCGGCTGCTTATGTGTTAATGGCACTAAGAGTGGCTTACTTTAAAGTCTATTTTCCACTAGTTTACTATGCCGCTTACTTTTCTGTTCGGGCTGATGATTTTGACATTGTGGCTATGAGTCATGGAAAAGAAGCAGTTAAATCAAGCATTAAGGCAATCAACGATAAAGGGACCGAAGCATCCACTAAAGAGAAAAATCTTTTGACTGTTTTGGAAATTGCCAATGAAATGTTGGAGCGGGGCTATGAATTTGAGATGGTCGATATTAATCGCTCGGACGCTTCTGAGTGGTTAATTGATGGTAAAAAATTAATCGCACCATTTCGAGCAATTCCTGGACTAGGTTTAAACGTTGCTAAACAAATCGTGGCGGCTCGAGAAGATAAGCCATTTATTTCAAAGGAAGATCTTGCTAAACGTGGTAAAGTTTCTAAAACCATTATTGAATTTATGACCCAAAATGGAGTCTTAAGTGAATTACCCGATGAAAATCAGTTAAGTCTGTTTGATATCTAGGGCTTTTTGATATTATTTGGGTTATATGGTATAGTTATATCAGTAATAATAAACTCTTCTGATGAGTGAGCAGGGATGCTCGCTCTTTTTATTGGTATTTTTTAGGAGGTAAAGTATTTGAGCGAAGTTATTGATAGAGTTACTAAAACCGTTCAACCGATTTTAGATGATAACAATTTTTACCTTTATGACATTGAGTATGTTCAAGAGGGTGGAAGCTGGTATTTGCGAGTTTATATTGATAAAGACCAAGGAATTAGTTTGGATGACTGTGTTTTGGTTAGTGATCAGTTAAGTGAAAAACTTGATGAATTAGATCCAGATCCATTTGACGAACCATACTTCTTAGAGGTGTCTTCGCCAGGTGCCGAACGGCCATTAAAACGGGAGTCTGATTATCAAAATGCAATTGGTGATTATATCCACGTTTCTTTATATCAAAAACTCAATGGGAAAAAGTCTTTTGAGGGAACCCTCAAAAGTGTTGATGATGATAAATTAACGTTAGCAATTAAAGATAAAACGCGAATTAGTGAACTTGAAATTCCGCGAAAATTAATTTCAAAAGCTAGATTAGCAATTGAATTTTAGTTAGGAGATTAAAATGAGTAAAGAATTAGTAAGTGCGCTTGATCAACTTGAAAAAGAAAAGGGCGTAAAAAAAGAGGTTGTGATCGATGCCTTAGAAGCAGCATTGTCTTCGGCTTACAAACGTAACTTTGATCAGGCTCAAAACGTCGAAGTTAACTTCGACGAAAAAACTGGAAGTATTCATGTTTACGCTGTTAAAAAAGTAGTTGATAAGGTTGAGGATCAACGGTTAGAAGTTAGCTTGGATGAAGCTTTAAAGATTAATAAAGGGTACGAGCTTGGTGACGAAATTAAGTTTGAAGTTACGCCAAAAAACTTCGGAAGAATTGCTGCCCAAACCGCTAAACAAGTTATTACTCAAAGGGTTCGTGAAGCTGAACGTGAGACCGTTTATGACAAGTACAGTAAGTATCAAGATGAACTTGTAACTGCTGAAGTAGAACGTCAAGATAGTCGTTTTGTGTATATGAACCTTGGTCAAGTTGAGGCCGTGATGGCTAAAAATGATCAGATGCCAAATGAAACTTATCGTCCACAGGACAAGTTAAAAGTGTATGTTACAAACGTTGAAAATTCCTCAAAGGGACCACAAATTTTTGTAAGTCGAACTGCACCTGGAATGCTAAAACGACTCTTTGAACAAGAAGTTCCCGAAATTTATGATGGAACAGTTGAAATTGTCTCGATTGCAAGGGAGGCCGGCGACCGTGCTAAGGTGGCTGTTCGTTCTAATAGTTCTGATATTGATCCAGTGGGAACTAGTGTTGGACCTAGAGGAACCAGAGTTCAAACAATTGTAAATGAACTTGGTGGAGAAAATATGGACATTGTCCAATGGGATGAGAATCCAGCTGAGTACATTGCCAATGCATTGAAACCCGCTGATGTTATTGACGTTATTTTTAAAGATGGAGACGACCGTTCTTGTACCGTTGTTGTTCCAGACGACCAGTTGTCGTTAGCAATTGGAAAGCGTGGTCAGAACGCACGGTTAGCCGCTAGACTGACTGGATACAAGATTGACATTAAATCCGAATCAGAAATGGATGGCACTGACGAAAGTGACAGTGAAGATAATCATTCTACTGATGATGTTTCATCAAATGAAGACGAAAACGAGGAATAATTTTTGAGGAGGTACTGTTATGAGAAAAAGAAAAGTGCCAATGCGAAAAGATGTGGTGTCGGGTGAAATGGCACCTAAACGACAATTAGTAAGAATTGTTCGTGATAAAGAGGGTAATGTGTCAGTCGATCCAACTGGGAAAAAATCTGGTCGAGGAGCTTACGTAAAGATTGACGTAACAATTGCCAAAAAAGCCAAGCAGGATAAAATCCTTGATCAAGTTTTTGATGTAACTTTAACAAATGATTTTTATGATGAACTTATTAGTTACGTCGACCATAAGCAGGCTCGACAGGAATTGATTGATAATGACAAATTATAATAAAGTCTTAAACTTATTGGGAATTGCAAGACGAGCTGGTAAAATAATCTCAGGTGAGGGGATTGTCTTGAATGCAATTAAAAAGGGACAGATTAATTACCTGTTTATTGCATCAGACTGTGGTGCAAGTACCAAAAAGAAGTTTCTCGATAAAAGTAAATTCTATGAAGTTCCAGTTAATACTGGTATGCTTAAAGATGATCTTAGCGACGCGATTGGGATGAAACGATCAATCGTAGCGATTAAGGATAAAGGATTTTCGAAAAAATTTAAAGAATTAAAATAATACAAGTAAAGGAGTGTGATTATATGGCCAAAAAAAGAATTTATGAATTAGCCAAAGAGCTTAATATACCTAGTAAACGTGTGATTGACACTGCTAAGTCAAATGGTTTTACGGTTAAAAACCATATGTCATCGCTTGATTCAAATCAGGAGAAGACCGTCCGAGGCGCACTTAAAAATAGTCAGAAAGCGACCAGTGGAAGTGAACAACGGCATGCTCCAGCAAAAAAGACTGCTGACTCCCATAACGGAAGTAATGGTCACAATACTGCAAAACATGAAAATGGTCAGAATAACAATCATTTTGGTAGAAGCAATCATTCTAACAATCAACATCGACCAAGTAATTCTGAACATAAACAAGTAAATAAACATCAAAATAATGGGCAAACAAGTAATCAGCGTCCAGAAAATGCTCATAGCAATGGTGTTCATACTAACGGTCAGCACCGGAATCAGAATTCAAGTAATCATTTTAATCACAACAATCATCAAAATAGTCAACATTCGCACACGAATAATAGTCAAAATGCGGCCCATGCGAATAGTAATCGTTCTACAACTGCAAATAGTGCAAGCAAGAAGCCGGTTAATAATACTTCTAAGCCACATAATAACGGAAGTGGAAAATTTGGTGGTAGTTTGAACCGCAACAAAAATAAAAAGGGCAAGAAGCGTAATAAGCGTCGCGATAATCGTTATAATATGTATTCTAAGAATCAACGAATTCGTCAGAATCACAAAAAGAATGCGGCGCCAACCCGTAAGAGTCGTCCATTACCTAAAGTTTTAATCTATCAGGATGGTATGAATGCGCAGGATCTTGGTAAGTTACTGCATCGGGAACCAGCAGAGATTGTTAAAAAATTATTTATGCTGGGAATGATGGTTAATCAGAATCAATCCTTGGATAAGGATGCCATTGAACTTCTTGCCACCGATTATGGGATCGAAGCTAAAGAAAAAGAAAATGTTAATGTATCAGATATTGACAAGTTCTTTAATGAAGAAGAGCATAACACCGATTACCAAGAAAGCCGTCCACCCGTTGTTACCATCATGGGACACGTTGATCATGGTAAAACCACGTTACTAGATTATCTTCGTCATTCACACATTACAGCAGGTGAAGCCGGTGGAATTACTCAAGCTATCGGTGCTTATCAATTAAAACATGGCGATAAGACCATTACCTTCCTTGATACTCCAGGACATGCTGCTTTTACTGCCATGAGAGCTCGTGGTGCTGACATTACCGATGTGACTGTTTTGGTAGTGGCAGCTGATGATGGTGTTATGCCACAGACTGTTGAAGCAATTGATCATGCTAAAGCAGCGGATACTCCAATTATTGTGGCAGTTAATAAAATTGATAAACCGAATGCCAATCCACAACATGTTAAAGAGCAATTGATGAACTATGGATTGGTTCCTGAAGATTTTGGTGGAGATACGATTTTTGTTGATATTTCTGCTAAAAATGGAACTAATGTTGATGAATTGTTAAATATGATCTTACTTCAGTCCGACGTGCTTGAACTTAAGGCTAATCCAAAACAAAATGGAGCTGGCTCAGTCGTTGAAGCAAGATTGGATAAGGGTAAGGGTCCTGTTGCTACCCTTTTGGTTCAACAAGGAACTTTGCACGTTGGGGATCCAATCGTTGTTGGTGATACTTTCGGGCGAGTTCGAACCATGACTAATGAGAACGGGAAAGAAATCAAGAATGCTAAACCATCAACTCCAGTTGAAATTACGGGGTTAAATGATGTTCCTGAAGCCGGTGATCGTTTTGTTGTCTTTAATGACGAAAAGACTGCTCGTGCTGCTGGAGAAGAACGAGCTAAAGAAGCCCAAATCGAAGAACGGAAGCAAAATAACCGTGTTACTCTTGATAACTTGTTTGATTCAATGAAACAAGAAGATATGAAACAGGTTAACGTAATTATTAAAGCTGATGTACAAGGATCAGTGGAAGCCTTAGCTGGAAGCCTCAAAAAAATTGATGTTGAGGGAGTTAAGGTTAACGTTATTCATGCCTCTGTTGGTGCGGTGAACGAAAGTGATGTTGCACTTGCTGAAGCAAGTAATGCCATCATCATTGGTTTTAATGTACGTCCTACTCCGCAAGCTAAAGCTCAATCTGAAACTGATAAGGTTGATATTCGTCTTTATCAAGTTATCTATAACGCCATTGATGACGTGGAAGCTGCAATGAAAGGCATGCTTGATCCAACTTATGAAGAAGAAGTTACTGGTAATATTGAAGTAAGACAAATTTATAAAGCTTCTAAAGTTGGAACGATTGCTGGTGGAATGGTTCTTGATGGGTACGTAAAAAGTGATAGCAAAGTTCGTCTGATTAGAGATAATGTTGTGATTTATGATGGAGAGCTTGGTAGTCTAAAGCGTTTTAAAGATGATGTTAAAGAGGTTAAACAAGGCTTTGAGTGTGGTTTAACGATTGAAAACTATAATGACATTAAAGTTGGAGATAAAGTCGAAGCATACCACATGAAAGAAGTCCAACCTAAGTAGATACCGTAAGGAGTGATTGTCATGGCACAATATCGTGTTGGAAGACTACAGCAGGAAATTCAAAAAGAAGTCGACGATATTTTACTTAAGCGTGTTCGTGACCCACGAGTTCAAGGAGTAACTATTACTGGTGTTGAAGTTACTGGTGATTTGCAACAAGCTACGATTTATTACAGTAGTTTATCTGACAAGAAGTCTGAACAAGAAAAGGTTCAAAAGGGCTTGGATAAAGCAACTGGTTTAATTCGAGGCGAGTTAGGTCATCGGTTAAGTATCTACGTTACTCCAGAGATTCATTTTGAACGGGATGGATCCATTCAATACGGAAGTAAGATTGATCGTTTGATTGATAATTTAAATAAAAAAAATAAGTAAAAAATTGACTGGAAATATTTATTTCCGGTCTTTTTTGCGTATATGGTACAGGAGTGAGTGAATTGGTCACTGGAATTATCCCTTTGTATAAGCCTAGGGGAATGACGAGCTTTGATTGTGTGAGTAAGATTCGACACATTATTGGACAAAAAAGAGTGGGCCATAGTGGCACACTTGATCCTAATGTAGATGGAGTTTTACCGATTTGTTTGGGCCATGCCACTAAAGTAGTTGATTATTTAATGCAATCAGGGAAGGTTTATAGTGGGTCAATTACGTTAGGTTTTTCCACTACTACCGAGGATTTAGATGGTGAAATTATTGATACTAATTTTGATTTTCAGCCAATCACAGATCAAGAAATTGACGAAGTCTTGAAATCATTTTTGGGGATTTCGACCCAGATTCCTCCCATGTTTTCCGCTGTTAAAGTGAATGGAAGAAGGTTATATGAGTACGCACGTGCTGGTATGAAAGTTGATCGGCCTAAAAGACAAATTAACGTTAGTCAATTTGTTCGTATCAATGCGAGTTCCTACAATCGTGATACTCACACCCAAACCTTTAATTTTGAGGTGAAGTGTGGAAAGGGAACTTATATCAGAACTTTGGCAACTGATTTTGGAAAAAAAGTTGGCATCCCAGCTGTGATGTCAAGTTTAACTCGGACTAAAAGTGGTGGATTTAATCTTTGCGATACAGTAACTTTTAAAGATATTAAAGAAGCCATGAATTCTAATCAAATCAATAAAGTTGTTTTTCCAATTTCACATGCTCTTAAAGATTTTAAGACTATTGTGATTAATAAAGAGCAGTGGAATCGTGTTCAAAATGGCGGTTTTTTAAGTATTGATGAGATCGCTTGTCAAGATGAAGTGATAGTTTTAAAGTATAATAATATTGATCGAGCTTTGTATTATAGAAATGAACAGGAAAATAATTATAAGCCCAAAAAAATGTTTGATTTAGATTAGAGGAAATTATGGAAGTCAATTATTTATCATACCCACTTGATAAGAACGAAAAAAATCGTCCCCAAGTCATTGCCATGGGGTTTTTTGATGGAGTTCACCTGGGACATCAAAAAGTGATTAATCAAGCTAAACAAATTGCTAAACAAAAAAAACTTCCTTTGGCAATTTTAACTTATGATCATCACCCGTCGTTAGTGTACAAGAAGTTGGATGGAAATGAAAAACGTTATTTAACCCCGCTTAACCGTAAATTACATTTATTTGAGCAACTGGGGGTTGATGTGGTCTATGTCATCAATTACAACTTTGCTTTTCAAAATCAAAATCCCCAAGAATTCGTTGATAATTATTTGATTGGATTGAATGCTGATACGGTTATAGCAGGATTTGATCATACTTATGGGGAACAAAATGCGGGCATGAAGGAGCTCCCTCAATATGCCAGGGAGCGATTTGATGTAGTCAGTGTGGCAGCTGATGAAATGGACGACAAGAAGGTTAGTTCTACTAGGATTCGTCGAAATCTTGAACAGGGACATATTCAAACGGTTAACGATCTTTTGGGATATAAATTCGAAAATGACGGAGTGGTTGTGCATGGATTTGCTCGTGGTTGTGAATTAGGCTTTCCCACTGCTAACGTTGAGTATTCGGCAAAACAGCAGTTACCCAAACTTGGGGTGTATGTGGTCCAGCTTGAAGTTAATGGTACGTGGTACAAAGCGATGGCATCAATTGGAAAAAATGAGACGTTTGGAAACGATAATCCAGTTACTTTAGAAATTAATATTTTGGATTTCGATCAAAATATCTATGGTAATCACGTCAGAGTTAGATGGTTGTCGAAAATGAGAGACGAGGTCAAATATCAGGGGCGGAAACCGTTGGTTGATCAATTAAAAATTGATGAAAGTAACACCCGATCTTATTTTAAGAAATACATTAATTCTCACCAGTAAACTTATTTCTTGACGTTCTTTAATACCTTTGGTAAGGTATAAATGTACGTTAGCACTTGATAATAAAGAGTGCTAAAAGGGGTGGTAAGAATGCTCACAAAGAGACAAGATATGATTCTAAAGTACATTGTTGATGACTATACTAACAATGGTGTTCCAATTGGATCAAAACGCTTGGCTGATCAACTCCCAATGAATGTTAGTTCGGCTACCATTCGTAATGAGATGGCAGTTTTAAGTGGTCAAAATTTGATTCAAAAAGTTCATACTTCGTCTGGAAGAGTTCCTTCAAATGAAGGATATCGATATTACATTGATAATTTGGTTAATCCTGTACTGGTTGGCAATGAAGAAAAAAGTTTGATTCATAATGCTCTGGGAGGAACATTTCAACAAATTGATGATATTGTTAAACAATCTGCTGATATTTTGTCCAGCTTGACCGATTATACCGCGATGACTTTGAGTCCAGAACAGACTAATACCGAAACTTTACAACATTTTCAACTAATTAAGTTAGCCGATCACCAAGTGATGGCAATTATGGTGATGAATGATGGGCAAGTTGAAAGTCAGCCCTTTATAACTAATCACCAAATTGATGAAGATAAGTTACTTCAAGTAACTAATTTAGTTAATGACAAGCTTTTTGGTAAGACAATTCCGGAAGTTTTAGAGGCACTTAAAAGTACAATTCCTGACGAAATTAGACACTATTTAACTTCTTCAGAAAACTTTGTTGGAGCCTTTGAATACGTCATTAATAAATCGCTTAAAGACCATTTCTTTGTTAGTGGAAGAATGAATTTATTGGATACAATGGATGATAAGAACGATCTAAAAAATATTAAGCCACTTTATTCAATGTTTGGAAATAACTCGAATATGGCAAAAATTTTAGATAATGAATCCAAGCCCATTTCAGTTATGATTGGTTCTGAGCTACGAAATGATTTATTGAAAAATTATAGTATTATCTCTGGAACTTATGATGTTGGAATTCATGGTGTTGGTAGGATTGCCGTAATTGGCCCTACCAGAATGTCTTATCCTAAGGTTTTGGGTCTAGTTGATGCGTTTAAAGATGAACTTCAGAAACGAATCAATGGATACTATGATAATTATGATAAATAAAAAGGAGGTTCAAAATGGCGAGCGATAAGGAAAAGCAAAGTAAAGATTTAGATGATAAAACGGAAAAGGTTGATGAATCGAGCAAGTCAGAGCAAGAAGTCAAAACGGACAAGAAAGATGATTCTGCAAAAAAGATTGATGAGCTAAATCAACAACTAGATTCAGTTCAAGACAACTACTTACGAGCAGAAGCTGAGATTCAGAACATTCAAAATCGAAACAAAAAAGAGCGTGCTGATTTAGCAAAGTATGGTGCACAAGATCTTGCTAAAGACGTTGTGCCTGTGATGGATGATTTAAAAAGAGCTCTTGACGTTGACGTTTCTGACGAAAACGGTAAGCAACTCAAAAAGGGGATCGAAATGGTCCAACAACATCTTGAAAAAGCTCTGAAGGATAATGATATTTCGGAAATTAATGCTAATGGAGTGGAATTTGATCCTAGTTTTCATCAAGCTGTTCAAACGGTTGCTCCAAGTGATGAACATCCAAAGGGAACCGTAGTATCGGTACTTCAAAGCGGTTATAAAATTGCTGATCGGGTCTTAAGACCAGCAATGGTAGTAGTGGCACAGTAATTAAATAGTTATTAAATATATAAAAAGAAGGTTTAAGTTATGGCAAGTAATAAAGTTATTGGAATTGATTTAGGAACAACTAATTCAGCTGCAGCCGTTATGGAAGGTAATGAACCAAAAATCATTACCAACCCAGAGGGATCAAGAACGACCCCATCAGTAGTTGCTTTTAAAGATGGCGAGATTCAAGTTGGTGAAGTTGCTAAGCGTCAAGAAATTACTAACCCAGATACTGTTGTATCAATTAAGAGTCACATGGGTGAGCAAGGTTACAAAGTAAAGGCAAACGGAAAAGAATATACTCCACAACAAATTTCAGCTATGATTCTTCAATACATTAAAGGCTATGCGGAAGATTACATTGGTGACACTGTTAGTGAAGCTGTTATTACCGTTCCTGCTTACTTTAATGATGCACAACGTCAAGCTACTAAAGACGCTGGTAAAATTGCTGGGCTTGATGTTAAGAGAATTATTAACGAACCTACGGCTGCTTCACTTGCATATGGTTTAGACAAAAAAGATAAAGATGAAAAAATCTTGGTTTATGATTTAGGTGGAGGTACTTTCGATGTTTCCGTCCTTGAATTAGGTGACGGTGTCTTCCAAGTTCTTTCAACTAATGGTGATACTCACTTAGGTGGGGATGACTTTGATAAGAGAATCATGGACTGGTTAATCGATAACTTCAAGAAGGAAAATGGGGTTGACCTTTCGAAAGATAAGATGGCTTTACAACGTTTGAAAGACGCTGCTGAAAAAGCTAAGAAAGACTTATCAGGTGTAACTCAAACTGAAATTTCACTTCCATTCATTTCTTCTGGTGAAAATGGTCCGCTTCATTTACAAACCACGCTTACACGTGCTAAGTTTAACGAATTAACTTCTGACTTAGTTGAAAAGACTAAGGCTCCTTTAGACAATGCTTTGAAGGATGCTGGACTTTCAGCTAGTGATATTGACCAAGTAATTCTTAATGGTGGTTCAACTAGAATTCCTGCTGTTCAAGAGGAAGTTCAAAAGTGGACTGGTAAAGAACCAAGTCATTCAATCAACCCCGATGAAGCTGTTGCTTTAGGTGCAGCTATTCAGGGTGGAGTAATTACTGGTGACGTTAAGGATGTTGTTTTACTTGATGTTACTCCACTATCACTTGGTATTGAAACGATGGGTGGTGTATTCACTAAGTTAATCGATAGAAATACAACCATCCCAACTTCCAAGTCACAGACTTTCTCAACTGCTGCTGATAATCAAACGGCCGTTGACATTCATGTTTTGCAAGGTGAACGTCCAATGGCTGCTGATGATAAATCATTAGGTCGATTCCAATTAACTGACATTCCTGCAGCACCAAGAGGTGTTCCTCAAATCGAAGTTACCTTTGATATCGATAAAAACGGAATTGTAAATGTTTCTGCTAAAGATAAGGGCACTGGAAAACAACAAAAAATCACCATCAAAGATTCCAATGGTCTATCAGACGACGAAATCGATAAGATGATGAAAGAAGCCGAAGCAAATGAAGATGCCGACAAGGAAAAGAAGAACAAGGTTGATCTAGATAATGAAGTTGATCAATTGATCTTCCAGACTGATAAGACATTGAAAGATGTTAAAGGCAAAGTTTCAGATGATGAGATTAAAGCCGCTCAGGATGCAGAAGACGAACTCAAAAAAGCTAAAGAAGATGGCGATACTGATGCAATGAAGACTAAAAAGGATGCTTTGAACGAAAAAGTTCAAGCATTAGCGGTTAAATTGTATCAACAAAACCAAGGCCAAGCTGATCAAGGACAACAAGGTGGAAATAATGCTAACGGTGGATCATCTAATGGAAATGATGATAATACTGTTAATGGTGACTACCATGAAGTTCATGATGATGACAACAAGTAATTGTTGCAATTGATGCTATTAACAATTGATGAAAAGCTAAAGTCAGTTTGATGGGCTTTGGCTTTTTGTTGTATTATTTGAGCTTGGAGGCGAACTAATGGCTAATAAAGATTATTACAAAGTATTAGGCGTGGACAAAAGCGCCAGTGAAGATGACATTAAGCATGCCTATCGAAAATTATCAAAAAAATACCATCCAGATATTAATAAAGCTCCAGATGCAGAGGCAAAGTTTAAGGAAATAACCGAAGCATATGAAGTTTTAGGTGACAAAAAGAAACGAGCCAATTATGACCAGTATGGTTCAGCTGATGGTCCCCAAGGATTTGGAGGCTTTGGTGGCGGAGCCGGTGCTGGTGCAGGCGGACAAGGTGCCGGATTTGGTGACTTTTCTGATATTTTCAATGATATTTTTGGTGGTGGCGGAAGACGTCGTCAAGCTGACCCAACTGCACCACGTCGTGGACGAGATTTGCAATATCAGATGACACTTACATTTGATGAAGCTGTTTTTGGGACTAAGAAGACCATTAAGTATAATCGTGAAGAAACTTGTCCGACCTGCCATGGCACTGGGGCTAAGCCCGGGACTAAACCAGAGACTTGTTCTAACTGTCATGGAAGTGGTTATGTTACTAAAACGGTTAATACCCCGCTCGGTCAGATGCAGACCCAGGAACCATGTCCCGTTTGTGGCGGCACTGGAAAAGTAATTAAAGAGAAGTGCCCAACCTGCGGCGGTACTGGGAAAGTTGAGAAACAACATTCTCTTGAAGTTACGGTCCCTGCTGGTGTTGAAGAGGGACAGCAAATGCACATGCAGGGTCAAGGTGATGCCGGTGAAAATGGCGGTCTTTATGGTGACTTGTACGTGATCTTTAGAGTTCTTCAAAGCAAATACTTTAGAAGAGACGGATCTACCATCTATTTTGATCAACCAATTTCATTTGCCACTGCTGGTTTAGGTGGAGAAATTAAAGTTAAAACCGTTCATGGTGACGTTGATTTGAAAATTCCTGCAGGCACCCAGACTGGGACGGTCTTCCGTTTAAGAGGAAAGGGTGCGCCTAAACTTCATGGAAATGGTAATGGTGACGAAATGGTAAAAGTTAAGGTTCAGACGCCAAAAAAACTTAACTCTAAACAAAAAGTTGCTTTACAAGCTTTAGCTGAAGCTAGTGGTGATACTAATGTTGAAGAAGGCAAGAATTTCTTTGATAAAATGAAAGATGCTTTTAAATAAACAAATAAAGGAGCGGTTTAATAACCGCTCCTTTATTTGTTTGTTATACATATATCGGGTTGTTATAATAATAGTAACGACTTGGACGAATTAATAATGAAAGTAGGAAAATATCGTGGATTATAAAAAAATGAAGGAAAAGCAACGCCGGACGAGAAATTTTGCTATTGTTGCTCATATTGATCACGGTAAGTCAACTTTAGCCGACCGAATTTTGGAGTTGACTGACACTGTTTCTAAAAGGGACATGCAAGATCAAATTTTGGATAATATGGATTTGGAACGGGAACGTGGAATTACCATCAAGTTAAATGCGGTTGAGTTAACTTATCATGGTAAGGATGGGATTGATTATGTATTTCATTTGATTGATACTCCCGGACACGTAGACTTTTCTTATGAAGTTTCTAGGAGTCTGGCTGCTTGTGAGGGTGCCTTACTGGTTGTTGATGCCACTCAGGGAGTCCAAGCGCAAACCTTAGCTAACGTTTATTTGGCTTTGGATGATGATCTTGAAATTATTCCTGTCATTAATAAAATTGATTTGCCTTCAGCAGAGCCCGAGAAAACTAAAAAAGAGATTGAAGATGTGATTGGATTGGATACCTCTGATGCGGTTGAGATTAGTGCTAAGACTGGACTCGGGGTTGAGAACTTATTAGAGGAAATTGTTAAAAAAATTCCTGCTCCAAAGGGGAATATTGAGGGTCCACTTAAGGCGTTGGTTTTTGATTCAGTTTACGATGATTATCGGGGCGTAGTGTTGAGTGTTCGTTTGTACGATGGAGTCGTAAAACCTGGGGATCAAATTCGCTTGATGAACAGTGGAAGTGAATATGAAGTCACAGAAGTTGGTGTTAACTCGCCGAAGCCACTTCAACGAAAGTACTTAATGGCTGGGGATGTGGGATACATTACTGCCAGCATTAAAGATATCACTAAAACACGAGTTGGCGATACAGTTACTGACGCAAACAATCCAACTGATAAAGCTCTACCAGGATATCGTGAAATGATTCCCATGGTTTATGCTGGATTGTATCCAACTGATAATGCGAAGTTTGGTGATTTAAGGGAAGCACTTGAAAAACTTAAACTAAACGATGCTTCACTTGAATTTGAGCCGGAATCGTCTGAAGCACTGGGTTTTGGATTTCGTTGTGGGTTCCTTGGATTACTTCACATGGACGTGGTTCAGGAACGTCTGGAACGCGAGTTTGGGCTGGATTTAATTACTACGGCTCCATCAGTAACTTATCATGTGGATTTAAATGATGGAAGTACACTTGAAGTTGAAAATCCATCTGAAATGCCAGATGTATCAGCAATTAAGGATATTAAGGAACCATTTGTTAAGGCTAGTATCATGGTGCCAAACGATTATGTTGGTGCTGTGATGGAAATGTGTCAAGATCGACGTGGTCAGTTTGTCACGATGGAGTATCTAGACGATGCCAGAGTGAATGTCATTTATCAAATGCCATTATCGGAAATTATTTTTAATTTTTTCGACAAATTAAAATCAAGTACGCATGGTTATGCATCACTTGACTATGAATTATCTGAGTATCGACAAAGTGATCTAGTTAAAGTGGATATTCTATTGAACGGTGATAAGGTCGATGCTTTAAGTTTTATTTCCCATAAACAGTTTGCTGCCGGCCGAAGTCGCGAAATTGTTAAAAAACTCAAGAGTATTATCCCAAGACAAAATTTTGAAATTCCAATTCAAGCAGCAATTGGCGCTACCATTATTGCTAGGACTAATATTAAAGCTTATCGAAAAGATGTGACATCTAGAATTCATACTGGTGACCCTGATCGAAGAGCGAAGTTACTTGAGAAGCAAAAACGTGGGAAAAAGCGGATGAAAGCGGTTGGAAAGGTTGATATTCCCCAAGAAGCCTTCATGGCTGTCTTACAAACTGATGAAGACCAAAAAAGCGACAAATAGTAGTTGCCGCTTTTTTGATACTAACAATTATGGGTTATAATAAGTTAAATTTGATGATTGGAAGTGAATATATGTGGATGGTAAAGTCATTTGATCAATTAACTTTGAACGAATTATTTGATATTTATCAACTGAGATGCGAGGTGTTTGTAGTAGAACAAAAGATTACTTTGCAGGATATTGATGATAATGACAAGAAGGCATGGCATGTTTTTTTGCTTAACGATCAAAATCACGTTATTGCTTATGGTCGAATATATAAACAAGATTACTATATAACTTTTGGAAGAATTGCTGTTTCTGCCGAACAACGTGGGAAACATTTGGGAACAAAATTAGTTCAGAGAGTGATGAGGGTTATTAAAGAAAAATATCCTCATAAAGAGATTATTATTGAGGCACAAAAATACGTTGAAAATTTATATGCTTCATTTGGCTTTCGACCAGAAGGAGAAGTTTTCATGGAGGGAAATGTTGAACATGTAAATATGGCCCACGAACCGCTTTTTAAATAATAATTATGATATTTTAAAAATTAAAATTTATTATTTTATTTAGTATTAAAAACCACTATTATAGAATAGTGGTTTTTTAGTTTAAATGATATTATTCTTTCCGTTAATTGTTAATAAATTTCATGAAATGCCGGTATTATGATTATGAAAATCATTAGTTAATGTTATGGATTACACAATTGGATTGAGTACACTAATGAAGTGATATGACTAACTCTTCCAACTATCAAACGAAAGGGTTCTTTGTTTTTAATTATGAATTGCCACTATTAATCCCGTTGTCATGGGTGTTAAGATATGTGATATGGGAAACAATATAATTGTAAAAATTTCTTAGAAAAATTTTTTATAAGATAAAAATTGCTTTATGATTAGTCTTTGTGTTCTCTTATAAGGAGTATATTTTGATATTTTTTACTTATATACTTGATTAGTAACAGCTAATATAATATACTGTAAAAGTAAGGTAAAGATTAAAGAATTCACGCCAGGGGATTTGAATGTACAAAAAAAGCACTCAAATAGAGTGCTTTCTACGATTAGAGAGGTTCAAGAACTGTAGCATAGTTATGAGAAGTAACAATCTAATAAGTAAAGATCTATGAAATAAAAGAGCACACGTGTCTAAGACTAATAAGCAGTAGGAGTGGAAAGCCTTAGCTGATGTGAATGTTGAGAATGTGACAGAAATTTATTACCTCTCTAATCTACACTCTATATTTAATCACACTTTACGAAATTTTACCAGGGAATTCTCATAATTATGATGCTTATTTACCAAAGAAGTACTATCTGTTAGGTAGTACTTCTTTTTATTTTGGAATTGCCATGAACACAACCGTATTATTTGATGGGAATGAGTTCTTTTCACCGAATTCATCAAAGGAAATACTTTCACCAGGAGCTCCCAATTCATGTTTAGCGTCTTTTGTAATGGTTAAAAGATGTTCATGATCACGATCAATATCGTCAAGGGTGACGGCGTCTAATTCTACTTTTTCACCAGATGGCATTTTTACGGTAACTTTTCTAAGATCATGAACTCCATCGGCTTTGATTGCAAATGGGACATTTACTAGCATGTTATTTCCTCCTTTATACTTCATTATTCATTATACATATTTTTTGTTTGCATTTACAATATCTTTTATATTTTATAAATGATACATTTATCTTAATTTGTCACACTTTGAATTTTTTTATCAATTTCTCTCTTAGGATCGAATAAAAAATGAAGCTATAAAAATAAAAAAATTTTTTTATGGACCAATGTTGGGCCAATTTATAAAAGTTAGGGTTGTTAGCAAATTTGTTTAGAGATTATAAGTGTGTAATGATGAAAAGTGAATTCAAATTTGTCGAAGGGATGATTATTTATGTCAGAGAAAAACAACATTGCGGCTTATGACATATTAAAGCCTAATTGGTATGTCAATCAGATGAAAGGTTGGAGCTTTAAAAGCTATTTGTTGCTCCTATTTGGTTTGGGAGTCATTGCTGGATCAACTGTCACACAACCACTTTCGTTTATTGCGATTATGACGATGTTAGCGGGGATGCTCGGATTTACTACTACCATTTCAATTACTAATACGAAACCATTAAATGGAATTTTTGGTTTGATTAGTGCTTTGATTTATATCTATGTTGCATTCACTGCTAAGAATTACAATGATATTATTCTCCAAACTACATATATTGTACTTTTGGATATTCCGGTCTTGTTAATTCCTAGTTGGGCTACTAATGTTGATGAACATATTAAGAAATTGACTGTTAAGGGTAACCTTAAAAAAACGTTTATGAATTGGGGGTTGACAGCTCTTTTCTTTGTTGTAGTATTAGGAGCTTTATATGCCTGGGAGCATGGATACAGTGATAGCCCTCGTCCTTTTGTAGATAGTTTTGCGGCCACAATTGGAATTACTGGTGCTTTACTTACGACTTTAAGGTTTCGGGATACTTATTATTTCTGGCTTGCCCAGGGGATTTTCTCGATTATTCTGTGGGGCATTACTGCATATCAGGGTGGTGCCAATTGGACGTTATTCTTAACTTACATTTTGTACTTATGTAATGACTTGTTAAGCTTCTTTGACAAAAACATTGCATGGTTCCATACGAAACCAACCAATCATTAATATTTAAATTGAAAGGACAGTGACTAGATGGTCACTGTCCTTTTTTTATGATTTGGTACTGTATCCAGTTTGATAATTAATATTGTATCCTGGCTCGACGTTAAAAATGTACACGTTAAAGTGAATTTGATTACTTCCGACTGATTGGGCTCTCATTTGGACACCACGACTAAGTAATTCATTATTTCGATAAATCGGAGTGACCTGATATCTAACGTAGTTATTTGGATTTTCTTTTAGATAAGTAGCAATATCATCCTCATGATAAAGCATTAATGGGGAATTTAACGTCCTTGTCCCAGTTATTAAGTTTTTGGGATTATTGTTTTCACCACATAGTTGGTAACCAATCAGATGACTTCGGTTATATAACCAACCACTGTTGGTGTGTTTATTGTGCCATCCAGTGGGATTAAAGGTAAGTGGTTCACGTTTCTTAGTGGGCATTGTTTTAACGTTTAACATACCGTTAGCATCGGTGGCTCGATTAAGATGATCAAGGTTACTAAATCGTAACCAGGGGCGTTCATTACGCAATTCTTCAGTAGAAAAATTAGGATTATTGTGATCAACTTCTACTTCTTGATTTCCGTCGTAATTTAAGTCACTTAATTTTAAATCTGGTGCATGCTTCAATTGGTATTGAAGTTTTTTAAGCTTTGATCTTTTAGTGTCAACTTGCCCTTGAAGTTGATTAATGCTTTTTTCAAGTTGCTGGGTACTTTCATTATCATGGGGGCTTTTATGTTCTTTTGAATTGGTTTGTTGTGAACATCCAGCAAGTAATAAGGATAATACCATGATTGGAAATAGCAGGAACTTTTTCATCGTTTAGCCCTCCGATATCCAGCTGCTTGTGCGTCTGCCTCCGAATTAAAGTAGATGACGTTTTGGCTGTTAATTTTGTAACCCGTTTGGCCAGGGACATGATAAATGTGTGAATTTTTATTTCCAACGATTCGCTGAGCGTTTGAAGTATTGATGTCATTGCTATTACTTTGATCTTGATGCTTTGGTGTAGGTTTTGTTTTTAAGGTATCGGAGTCGTTTGTTTTGACATTTGAGACTGGGTTAATCGATACATATCTACTGTTTAGATCATTTTCCGTATGATTGATTTGTTTTGATAGTTGTTGATTCTGTTCAATGAGTGCTTTTTTCTGGGAAATTAATTCTGATCTACTAGATTTTGAAGCAGACAGAATTACTGCCGGAGTAGTGAATAGTAATGAGGTACAGCCGATTAATATTATTGCTTTCTTGATTCGATGCATGGTTATTATGCTCCGTTTCTACTTAATATAATTAGAATATCATAAAAAATAAAAGCAAAAAATTATATTTACAAAGCAAATGAAAGATAGTAATATTTAATACGAACAGATGTTCGGGTAGGTGATATTTTGAATTATGATGATGAACCTCATGGTGTTTACTTTTTCATTGATAATAAGTCTTTTTATGCAAGTTGTGAGAGTGTTAAACGTGGACTTAATCCACTTCGTTCGATTTTGGTGGTTATGTCGGAACAAGCTAATACAAATGGCGGATTAATACTGGCAGCTTCTCCTATGGCAAAAAAGTTATTTGGGATTAGCAACGTTAGTCGTCAGCGTGATCTTCCTGATGATGAAAGGTTGTTGATTGTTCCTCCACGAATGAACTTATACATTAAAAAGAATCTACAAATTAATGATATTTTTGCTGAATTTACTGATGAACATGACATTTTGCCATACTCAATTGACGAGTCATTATTGGATATGACTCATACTTGGAGATTGTTTGGTAGTAGTTTGAGGGAAGTGGCTCTTAAAATTCAAGAGGAGGTCAGAAGCCGTTTAGGACTGTATACAACGGTTGGGATTGGTGACAATCCCGTTCAAGCTAAGCTAGCGTTAGACGTTTATGCAAAGCATGATTACGACCTGATTGGTGAGATTCATTACGAAGATGTTCCTGATAAGATTTGGAATATCAATAGATTAACGGATGTTTGGGGAATTGGAAAAAGAACAAAAGTCCATCTAAAGCGACTTCATATTAATAATATGTATGAATTGGCGCATGCTAACCCGTATCTGTTGAAAGAAAAAATGGGAGTCATTGGATTACAGCTATTTGCCACTGCATGGGGAATTGATCGAAGTAACTTGAGACAACCCCTGCATACTAAAGAAAAAAGTTACAGTAATTCTCAGGTACTTCCACGTGATTACGTTAAGCGGGATGAGATTGAAGTTGTTATTAGAGAAATTGCGAGTCAGGTTGCTTCACGAATTCGTAATCATGGACTGCAAGCCGGATGTGTGACGTTATGGGTTGGCTTTTCTTTTTCAATAAAACAGCTTATTGGTAGCAATGGTTTTTCTCAGTCAATGAAAGTTGAACCAACAGATGATGATCATGACCTTGGTCGTTATTTAATTGAATTGTTTGAAAGAAACTGGCACGGTGAAGTTGTGCGAAATATTGGAGTTGACTACAGTCATCTCTCAAATAAGGTTGGAGAACAATTAAACCTATTTAAGGATAATCAAAATATGATTAAGCAAAATGTGTTAAATAAAACCGGTGATCAAATTCGAAAACGGTTTGGTAACACGGCTTTATTAAATGCCAATAGTTTGTGTGTCGGTGCTACCGCAATTTCAAGATCTAATTTGGTTGGCGGACACAATGGAGGCAATTCTTATGAGTAATGATGTGATTTTTATTGGGAATCAAGTTTTATCCCATATTAATCATCTATTTTTGCGAATTCCTAAGACCCGCTACTGGATGATGATTGTTAATAACACTTTTGATAAAGAGTACGATTGGTTTTTGAGTTCTAAGAAGAAGTATCAACAGGAGCGATCGCAACCAATCTATGTTATTTCTGATTACGACTTGGAACTTTTAGAAAAGGTAGTTAACTATGTAACTGAATATAACCTGTTAACCATTTATTATCGTAATTTTGATGACATGGTTTGGCCTGATTCACAGAAGAAAATTCAAGATTAACTTAAAGTTAGGAGAACGTTATGAACGAAGAAGCTGTACATGATTTTTTTAAGTTTGATTATCATGATCGTGGGATTAAAAAATGGCAGGGTTATTTTTTATCAGATCATACCAGTAAACTAAATCAAATAAAGAAAGAAAAGGATAATGAGCAAACCAGAAAATTAGATGATCAGATGGATCACTCAAAAATTGATGAAATTCTGCACAAATCGTTTGTCAGTCGACTGAGAGTGGAACTACAGTATGCTTATTATGACAAAAACGAACTAAAAGTGGAACAAATTATCGGTAGGATGAAAGGGTATTATAAGAACTTAGTAATTGTGGGAGACCAAATTCTTAAATGGAATGAAATTGTGAGTGCTAAATTAATAAAATAAACTAGGATGATGGCTTTATTATTTATCATTAATGTCTTACAATGTAGTTGTTAGAGATTTCACATATGGTGAAAAATATATCATAAGGAGAATTATTATGGCACTTAGTAATTACTTTACCGGCATCCAACATGTTGGTATTCCAGCAAAAGATTTAGATGAAACGATTGATTTTTATAAGAAGTTAGGTTTTGATAAAGCTGGTCAATTCATGTATCAAGGAAATCGTTGTGCTTTTATGAAGTATGGCAATTTAATGATTGAGACATGGGAGGGCGATCCAGTTGCTGATAAAGATGGCGCTATTAACCATATCTCATTAAACACTACTGATGCTGACGCAGCGTTTAAAGAAGCTAAGAAAATGGGCTTAGATGTTCAGGAAGATGAAATTGATACTCGTCCATTCTGGGATAAGGGAATTCGTTTCTTTAACATTTATGGGCCTAACCACGAAAAAATTGAATTCTGTCAAATTGTTTAGTTTATAGTTTGAATGTTTATATTAAGACGTGGCGATACACGTCTTTTTGTTTGCTGGAAGTTAGATGCTTGCCAATTAAATATATCTCCATTATGATATAGACTAAAGGTTTTAAGAACGAGTTTTATTAAAAATATGAGAGGAGGATGAATATGTTAGATCAAACTAAAAGATTTTTGCGCGATCAAGGATATCATTACAAAAAAACATATATCAGACCGTTAATTACTCCAGATAACGTCTATGTATTTCGCTTCGGTAAAGATAATTTAAATAATCGGCTCATTATTCGTTATGGCCATGGATGGACAGGGCGACAAAGAATTAAGGAAATTGATCTTCGATTGCATAAACAAAAGCATCCTCGGATTTTTAAGACAGAACGAGGATTGCTTAAGTATTTGGCTGGTCATTTGAAACAACACGAGCAGAAGCTTAAAAAAATTGAGGACAATAAAAATAATGCATCCAATTAACGGGTGCTTTTTTTATAAAAAGAATGAGGGGTAACAATGAACTTAGTCGAGATTTCAGTTGAAACCAGTCACGAAGCAGTTGATGCGGTCGCTAATATTTTAATGGACTTTGGAGCAAATGGAGTTCAGATTAATGATAGAAATGATTATGAGGTTTTAAAACGAGAATCTAATTGGGATCAGTATGAATTGGGAGATTCTAAAGCTGATAACGATCTAGTTAACGCTAAAGTAAGTGCTTATTTTCAGGATGATATTGAGGTAGATGCGACCGTAAAAAAGATTCATGAAAAAGTTGCTGATTTAACGCGGTTCGGTTTGAATCCTGGTAAAAATGTGATAAATGTTCATGATGTAAAAGATGAGGATTGGGCGACATCCTGGGAAAAGTATTATCATCCAGAACGGGTGACACGATTTTTAACCGTTGTCCCAAGTTGGGAAGACTATGATGTCAAAAGCTCTGACGAGTTGATGGTAAAATTAGACCCTGGAATGGCATTTGGAACCGGCACCCATCCTACTACTAAACTTGCCATGCAAGCACTTGAGATTGTTATTAGAGGAAACGAAAGAGTGTTTGACGTTGGAACTGGATCTGGAGTGCTATGTATTGCAGCGAGGAAACTTGGTGCTGGCAATATAAATGCTTATGATGTCGATAAGGTGGCCGTTAAATCAGCTGAAAAAAACATTGAATTAAATTCTGGGATGGAGGGAATCAACGTTAGTGTTAATAATTTGTTAAATGGAATCGATGAAAAAGCAGATATTGTGGTAGCTAATATTTTAGCTGAGATTATCATTCCGTTAATCCCGCAAGCAGAACAATGTTTAAATGAAGGTGGCGTGTTCATTACTTCCGGTATTATTGCCGATAAATTAGAGCTAGTGATTGACGCGCTAAAAAAACATCATTTTAAGGTTGATCAAGTTTTAAGTATGGATGATTGGCGATCAGTAATTGCAAAGAAAGATATTGAGGTTAATTAATTGCAACACTACTTTTTAGATAAGCCACTAAAAGTGGGTCAAATTGTTAAACTTCCAAACGATGTGACACATCATTTTGTTGGGGTTATGAGAGCAAAAGCTGGAACCAAGGCGGAGTTTGTTTCTAGCCAAAATATTATTTATATTGGGGAATTAGTTGATGAAAAGTCCTCAACAATTAAGATTGTTGATGTAACTAGTCAAAATACTGAACTTCCGGTTAAAGTAACGATTATTTGTGGAATCCCGAAGGCGAGCAAAGCCGACCTCATCACGCAAAAGGCAACCGAAATGGGGGTCAGTGAGATTATTTTTGTGCCTACTGAGTGGTCAATTGCTAAATGGGGGAATAAGGCACCTAAGAAGATTAAGAGACTTCAAAAAATCGCTCAAAGTGCTGCCGAACAATCTCACCGAAATGTTATTCCAATGGTGAAGTACACCGATTCAATCACTACGGTAAAAAAACTTAGTAGTGATCAAAAAGTTGTGGCCTATGAGGAATCGGCTAAACAGGGTGAAAACAGTAAATTGTATGAATGTGTGTCGAAAATGAAGCCTGGCAAAAGCTTGACCGCTTTTTTTGGACCTGAAGGTGGAATTTCACTTAAAGAAATCGAACAATTAAAGCAAGATGGTTTTGTTCCCGTCGGATTGGGGCCGAGGATTTTGCGAACTGAATCAGCGCCTTTATATTTTTTATCAGCCGTTTCAACTATATTAGAATTAAAACAAGGTGAGTAGGATATAATGTCGAAAATTAAAGAATGGACACCACAAGAAATCTTTCGTGATGCTTCTGAGTATCTTGATGATAGTGATGTTCAAATGATAAAAAAAGCATATAAATTTGCCAAAATTGCTCATGAGGGGCAAGAACGTGCTTCTGGGCAGCCTTATATTAATCATCCTGTTGAGGTGGCAGGCATTTTAACTGATCTTCATATGGATGCAGAAACGATCACGGCTGGTTTTCTTCATGATGTGGTTGAAGACACCGGTGCAACGATTGAAGATGTTACTGAACTTTTTGGTAAACACGTTTCATTAATCGTTGATGGGGTTTCAAAGCTTAGTAAGATTAAGTATAAATCGAGTAAAGAACAACTTGCTGAAAATCACCGGAAACTATTACTAGCAATGTGCAAAGACATTCGAGTAATGATTGTTAAATTAGCGGATCGATTGCATAACATGGAAACGTTAGATGCTCTTCGCCCAGATAAGCAAAAGCGAATTGCTCAAGAAACTTTAGATATCTATGCCCCTTTAGCCGATCGGCTCGGAATTGGAACGATTAAGTGGGAATTAGAAGATCTTTCTTTGCGTTACTTAAAGCCTGATGATTACTATCAAATTGTTGATTTGATGAATTCCAAGCGGAATGAGCGAGTGGCCTATGTTGATAACGCTGTAAAAAAGGTGCAACAAGCGATAAAAGGACTGGGAATCAAAGGAGAGGTATATGGAAGACCTAAACATATCTACTCCATTTATCGGAAGATGCATGACAAACATAAAGACTTTAAAGAAATCTATGATCTACTGGCTGTTCGGGTGATTGTGAAATCAGTAAAGGATTGTTATGCAGTTTTAGGTGCGATCCACACTGAATGGAAACCGTTTCCAGATCGGTTTAAAGATTACATTGCAATGCCCAAACCTAATATGTATCAATCGTTGCATACTACAGTTGTTGGTCCTGAAGGTAAACCTCTTGAAATTCAAATTCGAACTGAAGAAATGCATCGAATTGCTGAGTATGGTGTTGCTGCTCACTGGGCTTATAAAGAAGGGCAAAAGGACGAAGTTAAAAGTAATAAAAACAATGTTCAACTCAATCTTTTTAAAAAGATTATTGAAATTCAAGAAGAGTCAGAGGACGCCTCTGATTTCATGGATAGTGTCCAAGGGGATTTATTTAGCGACCGAGTTTATGCCTTTACTCCATCAGGTGATGTTATTGAATTACCCAAGGGGTCAATTCCGATTGATATGGCGTACTCAATTCATACTGATGTTGGTAATTCAACGACAGGGGCACGAGTTAATGGCAAATTAGTTCCACTAGATTATGAAATTAAGAATGGTGATATTGTTGATATTATCACTTCAAGTAGTTCTGATGGCCCTGGCAAGAACTGGATGGACATGGTTAAAACGCGTCGTGCTAAGCATAAGATTAAGCAATTTTTCAAACGGAGTAGTCATGATGATGACATTAATTCTGGAAAAGAAATACTTGAAAAAGAAATTGTCGATTCTGGATTTGATCCAACTACCATTCTAACTGATGACAATTTATCCCGTGTTATCAATGAAATGCATTATACAAGTATTGATAATTTATATGCTGCCATTGGATTTGGTGACATTCAACCTAACGGAGTTGTTAATCGTTTACTGGAACCCGAAAAAGATGAAATTGAGAAAAAAAGACAAAAAGATGCCGAGCGTGATGTATTAGAGGGTCATAAAACCATTTCACATGAGAGTGATGACGCAGAACAAGGAAAGAAACCTGAAGATAACATCAAGATTGAAGGCGTTGACAATCTATTAGTTCATATCAGTCGTTGTTGTGATCCGGTTCCAGGAGACGAAATTGAGGGATACATCACCATGGGAAATGGTATTTCAGTTCATAGAAGTAATTGTCCCAACTTAATTCAAGCAAAGAATGGTAATAATCGAATTATTAATCTTAGTTGGCGTAAAATTGATAATAACGTTATTACTTATAGTAGTGATTTAGAGATTCAGGGATACAACCGAAGTGGTCTTTTAAACGATATCTTAAAACGAGTTAATTCTGCTACTAAGAATTTGAATTCAGTTGAAGGAAAGGTCATTCACGAGGACCTTGTTTCTATCCGGGTCTCTGTGGGCGTAAGAAATATTCAACAACTAAATCGCATTATTGATAGTGTGAGTGCTGTTCCTGATGTTTATGAAGTTAAACGAACGGAAGGATGAAGAAGATTGAAATTAGTAATTCAACGAGTTAATCATGCAAGTGTGAGTATTGATGGTAAAATAAACGGGAAAATCGGCAACGGATATATGATCTTAGTTGGGGTTACAGATTCCGATGGACAAGATGAAATTGATCATCTTGTTCATAAGGTTGCTCATCTAAGGATTTTTGAAGATGAGAATGGCAAAATGAATTTAAACATCCAGCAAGTTAACGGCTCAATTCTTTCTGTTTCGCAATTTACATTGCTTGCTGACACCAAAAAGGGAAATCGTCCAGCTTTCACTGGAGCTGGTAATCCTGAGCACGCTAAACTCATTTACGAAAAGTTTAATGACGCACTCAGAGAGATCGGATTGAAAGTTGAAACTGGCGTGTTTGGTGCCGATATGAACGTTGATTTAGAGAACCATGGTCCTGCCACATTTATTTTGAATTATCAGAAAAAAGGAAAGATTTAACATGACAAATGCAGTTTGGGATTTTGATGGGACACTTTTTAATACTTACCCGTACATGGTGACTTCGTTTTGTAAGGCGTTAGCTGAGAATGGAGTGAGTGATGTTGACTTTGATCCTGAGTCAATCTACGAAGATATGCGAGTTCATTCATTGGGCTCGGCTGAGACCAAATATTGCGCTGAATTTAATCTTAATCGAGATCAATTTCTAAAAGACTATAAAAAGTTTGAAGTTGATGAAGTTATGTTAGCAAAGCCATTTAAAGGGGTTCAATCTGTTTTGTTAAAAGTTTTAAAAACGGATGGAAAGAACGGACTTTTAACTCATAGAGATGACCAAGCATTAATTCTACTTGATCATTTTGACTTAAAAAGACTGTTTACTGGTTTTGTTACCAGCAAACAGTCTTTTAAAAGGAAACCTGATCCGGGGTCTTTGAATTATTTAATTGAAAAGATGAATTTAGATCGCTCTGATACTTTTATGATTGGTGATCGACGTTTGGATGTTGATGCAGGTCATAATGCAGGAATTAAAACCATCCTTTTCGATCCTGACTACGTAATTGCTGAATCAGGAGACCCAGATTACGTAGTTCATGATTTTAACGATATGTTAAGTTTAATTAAATGAGCTTAGCACGCCGTCTAATAAGGGTCCAAATGTCTCCCCAAATAATACAACGTGCATTAGTGAGTAATAGAAGCGGTACCAACCGACCCGGTTTTCAAAACCCGGTTCAATTGGATAGGTGTCATTGTAACCGCGGTAGAAATCGCGGTTAAATCCACCAAAGACGGTTGTTACACCAAGGTCGTATTCACGGTCGCCGAAATAAACGTCTGGATCAATTAACATCGGCTCATGATTAGCTGTAAAAATAGCATTTCCAGACCAGAGGTCTCCGTGGAGCAGGCTTGGGGTACTGGGATGTTTTGTGTAGTAGTCAATAATTTGTTGTCTCATAACTTGATAATGTTGGTCTCTGGAATCATTCCAGCGGCCTTTTTCTTTTGCTATTTTTACCAACGGATCAATTCGTTGTTCGACGTAGAATTTTTGCCAAGTGTCTTGCCAGGTGTTATTTTTTGGTATTTTTCCAGCATCAAAGTTTTGGTCTAATCCAAACTGATCGTTATGAATTTTATGAATGTTTGCGACCATTTTGCCAAGATCGTATTGGTTTCCAGAACCAACGTCAATCCAGTCTAGGATTAAAAAGCCGTCACCATCAATTTCACCAGATGCTACTACCGTTGGTACGTTGGCCGCTTTCGATAACAAGTGAATTCCTTCAACTTCATGATCAAAGAATACTTTTCCACGATTAGGCTGGACCTTCATAAAGTAAGTTTTATCTGGAGTTTTAACTTGGTACGAGTCATTGATGTCTCCGCCTGAAACCGGAGTTAACGATTCAACGTTCTTTAATGGTAATTGAGTAATCCAATCTTGATTTAATTTTTTCATAGTAAACTCCCTTCTAATAAGTCTTGTTTACATAATTATTGATTCCATTGGTTACATCATTTGCAACGAGATTTTGGTAACTAGCATTTTTAATCTTACTAAAGTCATGGTCATTATTAATGTATCCCATTTCGAGTAAAACCGATGGGATTGAGACATCCCTAATCACTAAATAGTTACCAACTTGGACACCACGATTATTAAGGGGAACATCATCCATATTGGAATTGATGTCAGATGCCAGTTGTTTTGATTTTCCTGAATGATAGTAGTAGCTGGTAAATCCACTTGCGGTGTTATCGGTACTGGATGAATCAAAATGGAAACTCACGAAGAGGTTGGCATGATTATCAGTTGAAAAATCGGGTCGTTTGTATAGGCTAACCGTCTTATCTGAATCCCTTGTCATGATAACATGCGCACCACGATTACGCAGCTTATTTGCGACTTGTTGGGCTAGTTTAAGGGTGTAGTTTTTTTCTTTTTGCCCGCTGGTTGATAGTGCACCCGAGTCACTTCCTCCATGACCAGGGTCTAAGACGATGGTTGTTTCTGATAGTTTAGTGGCTTTATTAAGCTTACGATTATTGACTAACCAAGTAGGTACCCAACCAATCTTTTGATTTTGATATACAACTCTGTACCAGTTGTCTTTTTCACTTAGAATTTGAAGTCTAGTTCCTCGGTTAATGGTTTTGACCGTACGATATTCAATCCCTGGACCGGATTTTATGTCCAGGTTATTAAAGCCAATACTGACATTATTTTTTATTAACATAACTAAAAGGATAATCAAGGTTACGCCCACAATTATCAAAGTAGTGTAAAAACCGCGTTTATTTTTTATGTATAAATTTATATTCATCTTTTCGACCTCATTAATGATACGATTACTCATAATAGTATAACTTTTTGTCTTTTTGTTTAAGCATATAATAAAAATACTCACTAGAATCTTGACAATTTATGTGGGTTTTATTAGTCTTAAAGTGATTTAAAATACTGTTGACGATGAATAGTAACCGTTTAGTGGTCTGAAGAGAACGTCCAAGTGCTGAGAGGGCGTGTCCTATAAATGGTAAAGACGCATCGAGGTAAAATGAATAAACAAAAGAAACTAAAAAAGGTGGTACCGTGCTAATTGCGCCCTTGTGATTACATGGTGCGCTTTTTTTATGCTTTTGACTCAACTAAATGAGAGGAAGATTAGTACATGAAGCGAACAACGTATGCTGGAAACGTTAACGAGGATTATTTAGATCAAGAAGTAGTCTTAGATGGATGGGTTGCTAAAAAGCGTAACTTGGGAAGTCTTATTTTTATTGACTTACGTGATCGTGCTGGGATCGTTCAGTTGGTTTTTAATGAAAAAAATGGCAAAGAAGCCTTTAAAGTAGCCGAATCAGTTAAAAATGAGTATGTTATCCAGATTAAAGGAAGAGTGGTTGCTAGAGCAGAAAAAGAAATTAATCCGGATATCCATACCGGAAAAGTTGAAGTTGATGTTTCTGACGCTAAGGTTTTAAGCACCTCCAAGCAAACCCCATTTGAAATCAAAAATGATATCAATGCGTCTGATGACTTAAGATTAAAGTATCGTTATCTTGATCTTAGACGTCCAGTGATGCAAAAGGGATTATTGATCCGGAATCGGATCTTACAGTCTACTCACAAGTATTTTGACGAAAATGGATTTATCGATATTGAAACCCCAGATCTAACGGTTTCAACTCCAGAGGGAGCAAGAGACTACCTAGTCCCATCAAGAGTATATCCGGGATCATTTTATGCATTACCTCAGTCTCCGCAGCAGTTTAAACAGTTACTGATGGGAGCTGGATTTGATCGCTATTATCAAATTGCACGGTGCTTCAGAGATGAAGACTTACGGGGTGATCGTCAACCAGAATTTACCCAGATTGATATGGAGACTTCATTTCTTTCTGCTGAAGAAATTCAGGAAATCACAGAAGGATTAATTAAAAAAGTCATGAAAGATACGGTTGACGTTGATGTTAATTTGCCCTTTGAGAGGATTACTTGGCAGGAATCAATGGACCGATTTGGTACAGATCAACCGGATACTCGCTTTGGGATGGAATTAAAGGATCTTTCGGACGTAGTTACTGGGTCCGACTTTAAGGTATTTGATTCAGCAATTAAAGATGGTGGTCAGGTTAAAGCCATTGCTATTCCTGGTGGTGCAGCAAAATTTTCAAGAAAAGATATTGATAAGTACGGTGAATACGTAAAGCGTTTTGGCGCTAAGGGACTTGCATGGATGAAAGTCACTGATGATGGATTCTCTGGCCCAATCGCTAAATTCTTTAAAGATCCAGAAATGGTAAGTAAAATTAAAAAAGCCACTGGGGCAAAAGACGGTGACTTGTTATTATTTGCTGCTGATCGGAGTAAGGTAGTGGCTGATACTTTAGGATACCTCCGGGTTGCCATTGCCAATGAGTTAAATATGATTCCAGAAGACAAGTATAATTTCCTTTGGATTGTTGATTGGCCACTATTTGAATATGATGAGGGTGCTGGGCGTTGGGTTGCTGCTCACCATCCATTTACGATGCCAAATGTAGGTGACGAACATTACCTAAATGATGGAGAAGATCCCCACAAAGCGCATGCTCAAAGTTATGATATTATTCTGAATGGACTGGAGCTTGGTGGAGGATCAATTCGTATTCATACCCGTGATCTTCAAGAAAAGATGTTTAAAGCCCTCGGATTTACTAAGGAAAGTGCGGAGAATCAATTTGGGTATTTCCTTAGAGCATTAGATTATGGTTTTCCACCACATGGTGGTTTGGCAATTGGATTAGATCGTTTTGCTAGGTTATTAGCACATCGTGGTAATATTCGAGATGTAATTGCCTTCCCTAAGAATTCAAAGGCAGTTGAACCATTGACTGGTGCTCCTACACCTGTTTCTGACAAACAGTTAGATGAATTAGGCATTTCAGTTGATAAAAGGGATAATTAAATATTAGCTAAAAGTTGTGGTAACCCCACAACTTTTTATTTTTTTTAAATTTTGGAATGGTATACTAGTTATGAATTTCTAAATGATCAGGGGTTACTTAAATGGACGACGTACAGAAAATTTTAAAGCGACATCAGTACATATCTAAGTTCTCGACCGCCTTCGTGTACGGAATCATGGTTTCAATTGCGATGAATTTCTTTTGGACTCCCGGACACATTTATTCTTCAGGAGTTACCGGTTTTGCACAGCTATTGGATACTCTTACAGAACGGTATTTTCCATTTACAATTTCAGCTGCTTTGGGACTTTTCTTACTGAACATTCCAATGTTTATTTTGTCTTGGAAACAAATTGGTCATCAGTTTACCATGTTTACGTTCGTTTCCGTTGTGGTTGCCAGTGTTATGATCAAAATATTACAGCCACTGACTCTGACAACGGATCCATTGATTTGTGCTATCTTTGGTGGTGCCATTAACGGATTTGGAGTGGGTCTGTCGCTTAAAAATGGGATTTCTACTGGTGGGTTAGATATCTTAGGAATTGTTATCCAACGTAAAACCGGTAAATCAATTGGGACAATTAATCTGATATTCAATACTTTTATCATCTTATCAGCGGGATTCTTTTATGGTTGGCCCTATGCCTTTTATTCAGCAATTGGAGTCCTAGTTAACGCGAAAGCGATGGATCTGGCATATACAAGGCAACAAATCGTGCAAGTAATGGTAGTTACTGATCGTCCTAAGACGGTGGTTGATAGTATTCAAAATCACCTTAGGAGAGGTATTACGATTATTCATAATGCTGAGGGAGCCTATAACCATAAAAAAAAGTCGGTTTTGTTCACCTCAATTTCACGATATGAAATGACCGAATTTGAAGCGGCTTTAAATGAATCTGATCCAGATTCATTTGGAGTGGTTGTGGATGTTGATAAGGTACTAGGGAATTTCTATGAAAAGAAGCGAAAATAGCTTATTAAGTTAGAGTGTCCCGGTTTTTTCTTTATGATATAATGTCTCATTGTAATTATTGAAAATGGTGGTTTAAGTGAAAGTCATGTATACATGGTTAATTAAAATAGTTTCCGCAATTTTTTATTTTCGACCAAAGAAAAATATATATTATGTTATGAGTTTCGATAATAACCTTAGGTTGATTAAACAGATTGCCACTAACACGCCCATTGGACAAGAATTAGTCGTATTATACGAACCCGAAATTGAAGCTGCAGCAACTGATTTGAGTGCATTTGGAATCAAGACGATTCCCTTTAATGAAAACGCTAAATTTGCGTTATTTACCGTTCCTCAATTAATGTCAGCTCGAGTTTTGTTCTGTGATAATTACTTCCCATTTTTGGCTGGTTTAGTACGACCAAAGAGTAAGATGAGAATTGTTCAATTGTGGCATGCTGATGGTGCCATTAAATGTTTTGGATGGGAAGATCCCACGACCAAGAAAAGATCGTTTTTCGATAGACTTAGATTTCAAAGTGTATACAATCATTTTGATGACTTTGTGGTAGCTTCAAAAGCGATGGGAAAGATCTTTGAACGCAGTTATCATGAAGTTCCTAGTAAAATGAAATATTTAGGCTATCCACGTTCGGATCGATTGTTTAAGGAACGCTGGAGAAGAGTTGCCAGACATCGTGTTTATCAGGTTGCTCCAGAATTAAAGGGTAAAAGGGTCATTTTGTATGCTCCAACATATCGGGATGGTCTAGAGTTTGAACCTCCAAAAAGTATTGGCGAAGCATTGACCGCTGATCCAAATGCGATTACAGTGGTTAAACTTCATCCCTTACTCAGGGATCAGGAAGCACGTATTAGAAAGTTTTCAAACGGAAATATTCGTTTTTATAATCAACTTTCAACGTCTGATTTACTTTCAGTTTGTGACACACTCGTAACGGACTATTCTTCAGTTGCCTTTGATTTTAGCTTATTGCCACAAGCGCGATCAATGATTTTCTTTATGTTTGATTTAGAACAATACGAAAAAGACCCAGGAATTCAAAAGGATTTCTTACAGTGGTTACCATCTAAACCAATCACTAAGGTTGATCAGTTGAATAAAGCCATTGTGAATAATCAAAAAATTGATTTTACTAATTTTAATAAACACTGGAACACTTATAATGATGGGTATGCAACCGAACGGGTTATTAAAAAGTATGTTTTACAAAATAATTAGATAAACAGAAAAGGGAGAGTGCTGAGCTTGAAGGAAGTTTGGGCCTTACTTAAGGAACAATTTGAAAATTTGGGCATTATTTTTCGAATTTCAAAGTATGAAGATAAGGCTACGTATCAAAGTCATTATTTGGGCTTAGTCTGGGAGTATCTTTATCCGCTGATTCAAATTGCAATTTACTGGTTAGTCTTTGGTGTTGGATTAAAGGGTAGTACCGGACACAACGGCAGTTATCTCCCATGGATGGTCATTGGGATTACTCCTTGGTTTTTTATGAACCGAGTTACACTAGACGCCTCTAAGAGTATTTATCAACGAGCGGGATTAGTTTCAAAGATGAAGTTTCCAATTAGCATTTTACCTTCGATTAAGTTAGTCAGTAACTTGAGTTCTTTTTGGACAATGTTGGCGTTTTCAATTGTAATTGGTTATCTTTATGGAGTTCGACCGAGTTTGTTCTGGTTCCAGTGGATTTATTACTTTATTGCCATGATTGCTTGGTTAATTGCTTTTGGCATTTTTAATTCAACCATTACCGTCTTGGTACGAGATTATCATGTCATGTTGCAATCGTTTATGAGAATGCTATTCTACATTTCAGGAGTTCTATTTAACTTTGAATCGTCTGCGTCATTCCCACCATTTTTAATCAGAATTTTGGAGTTGAATCCGTTTTTTTACATTGTTCAAGGATTCAGGGATTCAATGTTATCGAGTAGCTGGTTTTGGGAGAAGCCACTGTTAACCGTGATTTTTTGGTTGATGACGTTATTTTTCTTTTTAATTGGATCTCATCTTCACTTTAAATTTAGATCGCATTTTGTTGATTTAGTATAGGTAAAAATAACATGAATGGAAAACAAATTAAAAACAAGTTAATTAATGGGATTAAGTTGACTATTCGCACTGGGCTCATCGTTTTAAACGATGGGTTTATTTGTTTACCAACTAAAAAAAATGAAGTAATGTTTGAAAGTTTTAATGGTAGGGATATAAACGATAATCCAGCCGCCATTTACCTTGCGTGGGTGAAGCAACATCCTCATGATGCTAAAAAGGCCTATTTTGGTGTCAAAGCTTCCAAATACAAACAATTACACGAAAAGTATCCCAACATAAAGATTTTACGGCGTTTTTTTCCAAGGTGGGTTTGGCACATTGCTAGGGCAGACTTTTGGGTTTTTAATTCCCGATTTCCGAAGTGGTGGAAAAAGAATAAGCGGACCACCTATATCCAAACATGGCATGGAACCCCGTTAAAAAAATTAGGAATTGATATCAAACACGTTGCAATTCCAGGTATTTCCACTAATCAATACCATAATGATTTTGTCAAAGAAGCTAAGCGGTGGGACTATTTAATTATGCCTAATCAGTATTCAGAACGAATCTTTGATCACGCCTTTGATTTTAGAAATATTCCGTTACGAATTGGTTATCCCAGAAATGATGTCTTATATCATAAAAATACTTCAGGTGAGATTAAAAAATTAAAAGAAAAAATTATTGGTGACTCGACTTCTAAAGTTATTTTGTATGCACCAACTTGGCGTGATGATGATTATCAAAAGAAGGGCAGTTATAACTTTGAGTTACCGTTTTCTTTAAAAGGTTTCTTTAAGCATGTATCTAGTGACACTGTTTTAATTATTCGTCCGCATTACTTAGTCAAGGACCGAATTGATATTTCTGGGTATGAAAAGCGAGTTTACATTGAAGCTGATCGTGATATTAATGAGTTATACTTAATTTCAGATTTACTCATTACTGACTATTCTTCAGTAATGTTTGATTATGCCAATCTAAAACGGCCAATGTTGTTTTATACTTACGACTTAAAGCATTATAAGGATGAACTACGTGGGTTTTATTTTGATTTTCTAAGCGATGCTCCTGGTCCAATTGTTCAAAATCAAAATTCTTTTTATGAAGAGTTGTCTAATTTTAATGAAAATGGTAAGTTTGCTGGGTATCATCAAAAAATGAAGAAATTTTATGGTAAGTTTTGTAGTTGGGAGCATGGAGATGCTTCTAATCAAGTTGTTAAAGTAATGGGGGATAAACATGAGTAATGATGAATTTTTGATTGGTTCACATGTTGCAATGAAAAAGCCAGAGATGATGTTAGGATCCGCAAAAGAAGCCGAACGCGATGGTGAGAATGTCTTTATGTTATACACTGGTGCTCCTCAGAGCTCAAAAAGGACCCCGATTGCAAATCTTAAAATTGATCAAGCACACGACTACATGGCTGATCATGATTTACGTGAGGTGGTAGTTCATGCACCTTACATCATTAACTTAGGTAACACAAAAAAGCCACAAAGTTTCCACTTTGCGGTTGATTTTCTTAAACAAGAGATTGATCGATCTGAAGCAATGGGAGCTGATCAAATTGTTTTGCATCCCGGTGCACATGTTGGTGCTGGCGTTGAAGCGGGAATTAAGCAGATCATTAAAGGGTTAAATGAAGTAATCACCCCAGAACAAAAGATTCAAATTGCACTTGAAACAATGGCAGGAAAAGGGACTGAAATCGGGTCGACTTTTGAACAACTTGCTGAGATTATTGACGGTGTTAATTTGAATGATAAGTTATCGGTTACCTTTGATACCTGTCATACTAGCGACGCTGGTTATGACATTAAAAATGATTTTGATGGGGTTATGGAAGAGTTCGATCAAGTTATTGGTATTAATCGAATCAAAGTGATTCATTTAAATGATTCTAAAAATCCAATGGGATCCCATAAAGACCGTCATACTAACATTGGTTTCGGGACCATTGGATTTGATGCTTTAAATTATGTAGCCCGGTATCCCAAGTTTGATCAAGTTCCTAAGATTTTAGAGACGCCGGTTGTTAAGATTGGGGATGTTAAAATTAATCCTCATCAATATGAAATTAAAATGTTAAAAGAACAAAAGTTTAATCCTGATATGATTGAGGACATTAAAAGAGATTATCAAATTAAAAAGATTAATGATCTTGTTCGTTAATATTAAGACTTTGAGTTATGATGGTGGCCGTTTCTTCAATTGACTTGTTATACACGTTAATTTGAAGACAATTTAGTTTTCGATAAAGTTGCTTGGCATAGTCAAGCTCTTTTTTTATTTGATTTGAGTCCGAGTATGGAGTGTTTGGGTCTAACCCATAAGCAATCATTCTTTCCTGCCGAATCTTTTTTAGATTGGTAACTGAATTGGTTAAACCAAATATTTTATTGTGGTCGATCTGATAAACCTCTTCTGGTAATTGGATGGTAGGACCGATTGGGACGTTTGCTACCAAGAAGTTTTGATTGGCAAGGTATAGCGATAATGGCGTTTTAGATGTTCTTGATATTCCTAAAAGAACGATATCAGCTTTTTTGAGGTCATTAGGTCGTTTTCCGTCATCATTAGCTACCGCAAATTCGATTGCTGAGATCCGTTTGAAGTAGTCTTCATTTAAGTTGTGAACTAGGCCAGGTACCTCTGCAGCAGATTCATGAAGTTTTTTAGAAATGATTTGAATGGGTTTTTGAATGCAGTCAAAACTATAAAGGTTATTTTCTAGTGCAAATTGAGATACCATTTTACTCAGGCTTGGATCAACTAAAGTGTGAAAAATGATGGCGTCCTGTTTTTTAGCAAGTTTGAGTATTCCATCGAGCATGGATTGCGTTTGAGTAAATGGGTATCGTTTAAAATTAGCGTTTGCTTCTGGAAATTGAGAAGCAGCGGTTCGGGCGATCGAAGTTGCCGTGGCACCACTTGAATCAGAAATGATAAATGCATTAAAATTAGTTGCCATAATATTTACCTCCTACTTTGTTAACATTTTATCATATTTCTTGTTCAGACTCGTTGACGGGCTCCGTGCCATAATGTATAATTAATATTGACCGTTAAGGATTACAGACGGTATCATTTAAGCTCGGAGGGAGGGATTTTATCATGTCAAAAACTGTCGTTCGTAAAAACGAATCTCTTGATGATGCTCTTCGACGCTTTAAGCGCACGGTTTCAAAAAGCGGTACCCTTCAGGAATTCCGTAAACGTGAATTTTACGAAAAACCTAGCGTAAAACGTAAATTAAAATCAGAAGCAGCTCGTAAACGTAACAATAAGAAAAAGAAGCGTCGCAGCTTCTAATAGTAAACGCCCCTGATCAGGAGCGTTTTTTATATTGACGAAAAGAGGTCCAATATGACTTTATCAAATGAATTAAATAATGATTTAAAAGATGCAATGAAGAATCATGATAAGACTAAGCTGACAATTATCAGAATGCTTAAGTCGAACTTAATGAATGAAAAGATTAAATTAGGTCATGATCTTTCTGATAGTGAAGAAGCGGCTGTTGTTAATCGAGAAGTTAAACAACACAAAGATTCGATTGCTGAGTTTAAAGATGGTGGCAGGGATGATTTGGTGAAGGAGCAAGAAGATGAGCTAAAGATTCTTGAAAATTATGCCCCAAAGCAAATGTCAGAAGCTGATCTTGAAAAAATTGTTAACGAAACGGTTAAGCAACTTGGTGCGTCAAACAAGAGCGATTTTGGCAAAGTAATGGGTGCTGTCATGGGTAAAGTTAAAGGACAAGCCGATGGCAACACTATTAATAAACTTGTTAATAAAGCGCTTAGTTAAGAAGGGAACTCATTGAATGGTCAATGGGTTCTTTTTGTTCTTTTACTTTGTAAGTGGCAAATTATATGCTAGTATTTTAAGTAAAAGTTGAGTTGATATGAAAGGAACCTGTTTGATTGACAGATAATTTTGAATTTAAAAAAGAATTAACGTTAAAGAATCCAAATGATGAATCAGCTTTATTTGGAGCTCAAGATGCCTTTTTAGATATTCTAGAACAGGGGATGGAAACTTCTATTCGCCATTCTGGTGGTAAGATTACGGTTGAAGGTGACACTCAGAAAGCGGTTCAAAATACCATTGATATTTTAAATGGAATGCTTGAACTTGTTCATTCTGGGATCACTTTGAATGGTAGTGATTTTGTTTCGGCAATGAAGATGGCTGAGAAAGGAACTCTAGGTTTTCTCCCAGAATTATATAATCAAGTCCTTTTAAAGGATAATAAGGGGAAGCCAGTTCGAGTTAAGAATTTTGGGCAGCGTCAGTACGTTCAGTCCATCAAGCATAATGATGTCACCTTTGGAATCGGACCTGCTGGGACGGGAAAGACTTATCTAGCAGTTGTAATGGCAGTTGCCGCTTTAAAAAAGGGTGACGTTGATAAGATTGTTTTAACCAGACCAGCTGTTGAAGCGGGTGAGAGTTTAGGCTTTTTACCTGGCGACCTAAAAGAAAAAGTTGATCCATATTTACGACCACTGTACGATGCACTGAATTCGACCCTTGGATCTGATCACACTGAAAGACTAATGGATCGTGGCGTTATCGAAATTGCGCCATTAGCTTATATGCGTGGTCGGACCCTCGATAATTCTTTTGTTATTTTAGACGAAGCTCAAAACACTACTAATGCTCAGATGAAAATGTTTCTAACCCGGTTGGGTTTTGGTTCTAAAATGATTGTTAATGGTGATATTTCTCAAATTGATTTAAACGGAAGAATCCGGAGTGGATTAGTCACCGCTCCTAAAATCCTGAGAAATATTGATGATATTAATTTTGTAAACTTTAGTGCTGATGATGTAGTTAGACATCCAGTTGTGGCTAAAATCATTAATGCCTACGAAAAAAATGATAATGGGGAATAGATATGGATCTGGAAATATATGATCAAACTAAGGATGGGGTCGACCCCCAAAAAATTGATTTGATTAGAGATATTCTAAATTATGCCGCTAAGTATATTGATTTAAAAAATAATACCGAAATGTCGGTTACTTTGGTCAACAATGATCGCATCAAGGAAATTAACCGGGACTACCGTGGTGTAGATCGGGCCACTGATGTGATTAGTTTTGCGATTGAAGATCAGAGTGATGATGATTTTCCCGTAATCATGAATGATGAAATGAAAAAAGATATTCCTGAAAATATTGGGGATATTTTTGTGTGTGTTGATAAAGTTGCTGAACAGGCTGATTTTTTAAATCATTCAAATGATCGAGAACTTGGTTTTTTAGTTGTACATGGATTTTTGCATCTAAATGGTTATGACCATATGAAGCCTGAGGATGAAGCCATCATGTTCCCACTTCAAAGAAAGATTATGGACTCTTATGGACTCACAAAATAATAAACAGACTGGGAAAAATAAAAATATATTTCAGGCTTTTGGACATGCGTTTGATGGCATTAAATGGGTTTTTGTTCATGAACGAAACTTTAAGTTTGATATAACTAGTGCCATTATTACCCTAATAATTGGTTTTCTTTTGAAAATTAGTTTGGAACAATTTATGTGGCTGTTTACCGCAATTATTTTAGTTCTTGTCGGTGAGATTCTTAACACCGTTGTTGAGAGGATCATGGATTTTATGGCGGACCATCATTACGACGAACGAGTTAAGGTAATTAAAGACGTTGCGGCTGGTGGCGTTGTTTTAACGGCAATTTTTGCGATCATTGTAGGTTTAATTGTTTTCGTTCCAAAAATTATTGATTTAATGAGCTAAAGGGGAAAATATGGCAGAAAAGGCACAGTATAAGTCAGGATTTGTAGCAATTGTAGGACGTCCAAATGTTGGGAAATCAACCTTTTTAAATCGAGTGATTGGGCAAAAGGTTGCGATTATGTCTGACAAGGCACAAACCACTCGTAACAAAATTCAGGGAATTTATACCACTGATGATGCACAAATTGTTTTCATTGATACTCCCGGAATTCATAAACCAAAAAACAAGTTGGATGATTATATGGACGACGCTGCTCTCTCTTCTTTAAAGGAGGTCGATGCAGTCCTTTTTATGGTTAGTGCTACTGAAACTCGTGGTGCTGGTGATAATTACATCATTGATCAATTAAAAAAAGTGGATTGTCCGGTTTACTTAGTTATCAATAAGATTGATGAGGTCAATCCGAACAGTTTATTACCAATCATGGACACGTACAAACGAGCTTATAAATGGGCTGATGTGTTTCCTATTTCTGCTCTTCAAGGGAACAATGTTGATGAATTACTGACTACTTTGGTTTCTAAGTTGCCAGAAGGACCGCAGTATTATCCTGACGATGAAATTACCGATCATCCCGAACGTTTCATCGTTTCCGAATTAATTCGCGAAAAAGTTTTAGAACTAACGAGGCAAGAAATTCCACATTCTGTTGCAGTTGAAGTTGAAAAAATGAAGACCCAAGATAATGGAAACGTTCATATTGACGCTAATATTATTGTTGAACGAAAGGGCCAACGCGGGATCTTGATTGGGAAGAATGGTGGAATGCTGAAAAAGATTGGGACATTGGCCAGAAAAGAGATTGAAACTCTACTTGGAAGCAAAGTTTATCTTGAATTGTGGGTAAAAATTCAACCAAGTTGGCGTGAAAAAGAATCAGCTTTAAGACAATTAGGATATCGAAAAGATAGTTACTAGGTGATATTTTGTCAGTAAATCCAAGGAGTCAAACTTTTCATGGAATTTTATTGTATCGTAAGAACTATCGCGAGCACGATATGTTGGTGAAATTTTTGACGGCAGAAGCTGGGCTCAAAATGTTTTTTATTAGAGGAGCCAATAAAGCGAACTTTAAAATGGCAGGTGATATTTTGCCATTTAGCTTTGGTACGTACGAGGGCACGCTCAAATCAGAAGGATTGTCGTACATTAGTAGTGGTAATGAGGTTAAGCATTTTGAACAGATTGCAAATGATATTTATTTAGATGCATATGCTACTTACATTATGACGTTAGTGGATGCGGCATTTCCTGAGGGAGTTAAGATAAACGATTGGTTTAATCGTTTATACTATGCTTTAAATATGATTAACAGTGGTTTTGATGCTGAAGTAATTACCAATATCATTGAGATTCAACTTCTTCCTGCTTTTGGGGTAGCACCTGAATTTAAATCCTGTGTTATTTGTCATCAAACCAATAAAAAGTTTGATTATTCAGAAGAGTATGGAGGAATTATTTGTGAGGATCATTTTCATCTTGATCCTCATCGAATGCATCTCGATCAAAAAACAATTTACTATCTTCGCTTATTTTCTGCGGTTAACTTAAAAAAGATTGGTAACATTCAGGTTAATAGCAAAACTAAAAAGAAAATTCGCAGTGTGATTGATAAAATTTACGATAGTTCTGTTGGACTAAATTTAAAGAGTAAAAAATTTTTAGATCAGATGAACAATTGGAAAATCAACCTTAATTGATGGTTAACCGTTGACTGTTTTGTGTGATAATTTTATAATTATAGCAGTTAAATAATTGGTGTTGATGAAGGAAGTTTTATGCTTATCACATTTCAGTGAAACCATGTTAGTGGGAAATGGTTAATGTGGGTATAAATTGGCACTTTCGGAGCCATTTAATCTCGAGTTGCTGATTAAGTTCAGAAGTAGGGTGGAACCGCGAATAAATCGTCCCTATGTGAAAGTCATTGTACTTTTGCATAGGTTTTTTTATTTGCTTATTGATTAGGAGGAGAAGTTAATGACAGAAAAACTATCAGTCCAAGATATTATCAGTACTCTAGAGTCATATTGGAGTTCGCTTGGTTGCATGCGGATGCAATCATATGATACTGAGAAAGGTGCGGGAACAATGAGTCCGTACACTTTTTTGCGTGCGATTGGACCAGAGCCATGGAATGTTTGTTACGTTGAACCATCAAGACGTCCAGCTGATGGTAGGTATGGAGAAAATCCTAATCGGCTTTATCAGCATCATCAGTTTCAGGTATTAATGAAGCCATCTCCGGACAACATCCAAGAATTGTACATTAATTCGCTTGAACAACTAGGAATTAATCCACTTGAACATGATATTCGGTTTGTTGAGGATAACTGGGAAAATCCATCAATGGGATGTGCCGGTGTTGGATGGGAAGTATGGCTCGATGGCATGGAAGTAACTCAGTTTACTTATTTTCAGGTTGTCGGTGGATTAACTATGGATCCAGTTGCGGTTGAAATCACCTATGGATTGGAACGGCTTTCTTCGTACATTCAAGACGTCAACAATGTTTTTGACCTGGAATGGGGTAACGGAGTTAAGTATGGTGACATCTTTAAAGAGCCCGAATATGAGCATTCTAAGTATAGTTTTGAAGAATCAGACCAAAAAATGTTGCACGAAATGTTTGATGCTTACGAGAAAGAGGCCAAACGATTAATATCACTTGGACTAGTTCACCCAGCCTATGATTATATTTTGAAATGTAGTCATACTTTTAATCTACTAGATGCAAGAGGAGCCGTATCTGTCACTGAACGTGCTGGTTACCTTTCACGAATTCGAAAAATGGCACACGCGATCGCCAAAGCATTTGTTGCTGAGCGTAAAAAGCGTGGTTTTCCACTTATTAAGGATGAGCAAAAACGACAAGAGCTTTTAAAAGATGATTCAAAAAATAGTAAGAAGAAAAACAAAAAGCATCATGATGGCAAGGGGGATAAGTAGATGGCTAAGACATTTTTGTTGGAGATTGGATTAGAAGAAATGCCCGCTCATGTCGTGACGCCAAGTGTTAATCAATTGGCAGAAAAAGCGGCTCAGTATTTAAAAGATCAAAGAATTTCTTATGACCAAATTAAAAAATTCTCTACTCCTAGAAGACTGGCAATTCAAATTACTGGCTTAGTTAACAAACAACCAGATGTTGATAAAGAGGTTCGAGGTCCGGCCGAAAAGATTGCAAAGGACAAAGATGGCAATTGGAGTAAGGCGGCAATTGGTTTTACTAAAGGACAAGGATTAACGCCTGATGATATCGTCTTTAAGGATGTTAAGGGAACTAAGTATGCTTTTGTTGAAAAACACGTAGCGGGAAAACCAGTTCAAGAAGTATTAAGTGGTCTTAATGATGTTGTAAAATCAATGACTTTTCCAACGTTAATGAAGTGGGGAACCAACAAGTTTGAATTTATTCGCCCCATTAAATGGATTGTGGCTTTACTGGACGATGAAGTGATCCCAATGCAGATTGTTGATGTTCATTCTGGACGGACCACCTGGGGACACCGCTTTCTTGGAAAAGACGTCGAGTTAAAAAATGCCGATGATTATGAAGAAGCTTTAACCAGCCAACACGTGATTGCCGATGCTAACAAGCGAAAAGATTTAATTCGTAAACAGATTGAAGCAATTGCTAAAAAGAACAATTGGAAGGTCAATATTGATAATGATCTTCTTGAAGAGGTTAATAATTTAGTGGAATGGCCAACTAGTTTTGCTGGAAAATTTGACGACCGTTTCTTAAAAATTCCACGTGAAGTATTGATTACTTCAATGAGAAACCACCAACGATTCTTCTACGTTGAAGATCAGGATGGTAATCTTTTACCTTATTTTGTCTCCGTTAGAAATGGGGATGAGAATCATCTTGATAACGTGGTTGCCGGAAACGAGAAAGTTTTGACTGCTAGACTTGATGATGCTGATTTCTTCTATAATGAGGATCAACAGCAATCAATTGACGATTATGTTAATAAGCTCAAAACAGTTAGTTTTCACGATAAGATTTCTTCTGAATACGATAAGATGCAGCGGGTTCAAGTTATTTCCCAGATAATTGGGGAAGATGTTGGATTAGATGAAACTCAATTAAAACAATTACAACGTGCTTCAGAAATTTATAAATTTGATTTAGTTACCGGGATGGTTGGAGAGTTTGCTGAATTACAAGGAGTAATGGGTGAAAAATACGCATTGCTTGCGGGTGAAGATCCGGAAGTTGCTACTGCAATTCGTGAACATTATCTTCCCATTTCATCCGACGGGGAACTTCCCAAAACTAAAGTAGGTGCTGTTTTGTCAGTGGCAGATAAACTTGACAGTGTGATGACCTTCTTTGCTGCAGATATGATTCCTAGTGGTTCAAATGATCCGTATGCATTAAGAAGGCAGGCAGCTGGAATTGTTAGAATTGTTGTTAGTGAAAAGTGGCGAGTACCACTTATGCCATTAATGAATCAAGTGATTGCTGAAGAGAAAGCTAAAGCGGTCTTACCAAAAGTAGATCAAACTAAGATTGTTTCTGACGTGGTTGCGTTTATTAAAGAAAGAATTAAACGACAACTCAAGTCGAAAGATATTCGCTATGATCTAATTGATGCGGCGGTGGGATCAACTGACAGTGATATTTACTTTAACGTTGAAACCGCAATGACATTAAATGATCATAAAGATGATCCTAATTTTAAAGAATCAATTGAAGCACTGACACGAGTGGTTCGGATTGCTCAAAAAGGTCATTTTCCAGCTGGTAGTGTTAAAGTTGATGAAAAGTTGTTTGAAAATGATTCAGAGAAAGTCCTTAATGATAAAATCAAACTTATCAGTCCAAACTTTAATGAATTGAATGCTAACCAAGCTTTTAATGAATTAACTTCTTTAAAGCCACTCATTGATGAGTATTTTGATAAAACCATGGTAATGGCAGACGACACGAAAGTTCGCAATAATCGTCTGGCAGAATTGACTAATTTAGCAAGAATGATTGATCACTTTGCTGATGTCGACGAAATAATTGTTAAATAAAAAAATTAATATTAGAATAGATTTCCGAGAAAGGATGGTGATCTTATGGCAAAAATTCCTGAAACGGTAATTGATGATGTCTTAAGTAAGACCAACATTACTGACGTTGTTAATAAGTATGTCAATCTAAAGAAGTCAGGAAATAATTTATTCGGTTTGTGTCCGTTCCATGAGGAAAGAACACCATCCTTTTCTGTGTCAGAAAGTAAACAGATTTTTCATTGTTTTAGTTGTGGACGCGGTGGAAATGTTTTTAAATTCCTCATGGATTTGCAAGGAATTTCCTTTCCAGAAGCTGTTATTGCTGTGGCAGAAGATGAGGGAATTACTCTTCCTGACTCAGTTCAAAATGATAATAGTAAATCTCCAGTAAATTCAGAAAAGAACAGCCTCATTAATCTTCATGAGGAAGCCAGTAAACTCTATCATCATGTATTGGTTAACACTGAGCTTGGAGTTCCCGCATTAAAATATCTGCATGAACGAAAAATAACGGATGAAATGATTGAAACCTTTAACTTAGGATTTGCCCCTAGCCAAAGACTCTTAAAACCGTTCTTTAAGAACAAAAAAACTGATTTTCAACTTTTACGAAAATCGGGATTGTTTGTTGAAAATTCGAGTGGTGAATTGAATGATCGATTTTCGAATCGGATCATGTATCCTATCAGGGATCCTAATTCTAAGACCATTGGATTTTCCGGTAGAATCTTACATCGAGATCCTGATCTTCCAAAATATTTAAATAGTCCTGAAACTAGCATCTTTAATAAACGAAGGATTATTTATAATCTCGATCTTGCCAAGTCTAGTATTCGAAATGAGCAAAATTTAATTCTGTTTGAGGGTTTTATGGACGTTATTTCTGCTTTTCAGGCCGGGGTTAAAAACGGCGTTGCTTCAATGGGAACGAGTTTGACGAACGAACAAATTTATCAGTTCAATCAGTTAACGAATCAGATATACGTTTGTTATGATGGCGATGAACCTGGACAGAAGGCTACTAAGCGAGCGATTAGCCTTTTAAGTAGTGAAGGTAAGTTTAAAGTTGGCGTGATTCAAATGCCCAACGGGGTTGATCCTGATGAGTATCGACGAAAAAATGGAAATGACAAGTTTAAAGATGCTATCAAAAGTGCTCGAGAAACCACAACTTCCTTTGAATTGCATTTTCTTAAAACGCAGTATGATTTAAGTAATGATGAAGAAAAACTAAATTATGTAGATGAAGCCGTTAATGTGATTGCAAAAATTGACAAACCCGTTGAACGTAGTGTTTATTTAAAACATTTAGCTGATGAGTTTGACTTGGATATCAATGCTTTGTCGGTTCAATGTAAACAAATTCGTTCGACCTTCATCAATAAACAGCAAAGAAAACAAATTCGTAGGTTGAAGACTGACTCATCTCCTGAAGTTTTGAATCGAAATCCAAAGAAGATTACTAAAGTTGAAAGTGCGGAGCGGTTACTTTTGTCACGAATGTTGAATAATCATGATGTTTGGCTAAAGGTGACCGATGATCCTGATTTTAGTTTTGTTCATGATGGGTATCAAACGATTTATTTACTTGCACAACATTATTTTCAGTCGCATGACGAGTACGTTCCTGCTGAATTTAGTGACTTTTTGAAGGAATCTGATTTGCAATCAACTTTCGCTAATATTGAAATGGCTGCTTTATCTAATGAGCCAAGTGAAAAAGAAGTTGACGATTGTGTTAAAATAATAAAGCAGGCTTTAACTGGTGGGGTATCCCTTAAATCAAAGTATCAAGAAATGTTAGATGCAGTTAAACTTGGTGATACTGATAAGGCTGCCCAATTGGGTAAAGAATACCAGGACCTGCAAAAGAAGTATCAATAAGAATACAGTAATGGGAGGCAATTTTTATGGCAGAAAAAGACATTAAGAAAAATGAAGTAAATTCCACAAATAAGACTGCGAAAGCAGCTCCCAAAAAGAGCGGTGCTCCTAAAAATAAGAGCACTAAAAAGACTACTGCAAAGAAAACGACTAAAACTAAGGCAACTAGAGCAAAGAAGACAACGAGTAAAGAAAAATTTGATAAAACTGGATATAAGAAGGTTTTTGACGCCGTTGTAAAGAAGCACAAGAAGGTTGGTCACATCACCTATGGGGTCTTAGAGGAAGAACTCCAGGTTCCATTTAGTTTGAATAAAAAACAAATGAACGAATTGATGGAAAAGGTTGAAGACTCAGGAATAAGTATTGTTGATGAAAGTGGCGAACCAGATCCCAGAGCTTTAAAAGCAGCTAAAAAAGTTACTCAAAAAGAACTAAAAAATGCTTCCAGTTCAAAGGGAGTTAAAATTAATGATCCGGTCAGAATGTACCTAAAGGAAATTGGTCGAGTTCCATTACTTACCGCTGATCAAGAGGTACAATTAGCTCTCAGAATCGAGCAGGGTGATGAAACAGCTAAACAAGAATTAGCTGAAGCAAACTTGCGATTAGTTGTTTCAATTGCCAAGCGTTACGTTGGCCGTGGCATGCAATTTCTTGATTTGATTCAAGAAGGGAACATGGGTTTAATGAAGGCCGTTGAGAAGTTTGATTACCGTAAAGGATTTAAGTTTTCAACGTACGCTACGTGGTGGATTAGACAAGCAATTACTCGAGCCATTGCGGATCAGGCTCGAACCATTCGAATTCCCGTTCATATGGTTGAAACCATCAATAAACTGATTCGAATTCAGCGTCAATTACTCCAAGACCTTGGCAGAGAACCGTTACCATCTGAGATTGGTGCTGAGATGGATATGCCAACTTCAAAGGTTAGAGAGATCCTTAAGATTGCTCAGGAACCAGTTTCACTTGAAACTCCAATTGGTGAAGAAGATGACTCCCACTTAGGTGACTTTATTGAAGATGAAGATGCCACTAGTCCTGCTGATCATGCTGCTTATGAGCTTTTAAAAGAACAACTTGAAAGTGTCCTAGATACGTTAACTGACCGTGAAGAGAACGTTTTACGACTTAGGTTTGGGTTAGATGATGGAAGAACTCGAACCTTAGAAGAGGTTGGAAAAGTCTTTGGTGTCACTAGAGAACGAATTCGACAGATTGAAGCTAAAGCATTAAGAAAACTGAGACATCCATCACGCAGTAAACAATTAAAAGATTTCTTAGATTAAAGATGTGGCAGAGATCCAACTGGATCGCTGCTTTTTTATTGGATTAGGAGGGAAACGATGACGGCAAAAAAGTTATCGCCACGTTTACAAGCAGTTTCTGATTTAGTTCCTAATGGGGCAACAATAGCTGATATCGGTTCGGATCACGCTTATGTTCCGGCTTATTTGTTAAAACGGAATTTGATTAAGTTTGCGATTGCCGGTGAGGTTGCTCCTGGACCACTGCATAACGCAACATCGGAAATGGAAGAACAACACTTAGGTGATAAAATGGTGACCCGGTTGGGAGATGGGCTTAATGTGATTAAATCAAGTGACCACGTGAATGCAATTGTGATTGCTGGGATGGGTGGTGAATTAATCACTCAGATCCTTGAACGTGGCAAAGAGAAACTTTCTAAACAAACGGCCCTAATTCTGCAACCAAACGTTGATGAAATTCGGGTAAGAAGTTGGTTAGTTACAAATCAGTATAAGATTGATATTGAAAACATTGTTTTTGATGCTGGTCATTTTTATGAAATGATCTTGGCAACTCCATCAACGAATCCAGTTAAGTATTCTAATCAGGAACTAAGGTTTGGACCGATTCTTTTAAAACAACAAAAACAAGCATTTCTTGCAAAATGGACTGATCGGATGCGGAAAAATAAGATTGTTTTGGATAATCTGCATAATGCTACTAATCCACCTCTTGAAAAAATTCAACGCATCCAAAAGATTAACGAAGAATTAGAGGAGATTTTAGATGACAACAGTTAATGACTTAATCACTAGATTTGAACGATTCGCACCACTTTCACTTGCTGACCCAAAAGACCCAACTGGATTTCAAATTGGTTCTAAAAAGCGAAGTATTAAAAACGTCATGACCACTTTAGACGTTAGACCTGAAGTGGTTGATGAAGCGATCAACAAGAACGTTGATTTTATTTTTGCCCATCATCCCGTGATGTTTCATCCTGCAAAGAATTTAGATTTAGCTGATCCCCAAAATCAAATGTACGCTAATATTTTGAAACATAATATTACCGTTTATGCGGCTCATACGAACTTGGATAATGCAAATGGTGGAATGAATGACTGGCTAGCAGATGCGATCGGTCTTCAAAATACCGTTGGACTGGTACCCCATTTGGATACTAATGGTTTTCCTACTAATTATTCGATGGGACGCGTTGGCAACTTGAAACAATCAATGAAAATCATTGATTTAGGTCGACTATGTAAACAAGTGTTTGGAATTAGTGGTTTACGAATAGTAACAAATGATGATCAGCAGCGTGTTAAGCGGATTGCTATCTTAGGTGGAGACGGTGGCAAGTTCTATCGACAAGCGATTGAACAAGGCGTTCAAGTTTATATTACTGGCGATTTGTATTATCATACTTCTCAAGAGATGCTTTCAAGTGGTCTGTCTGCGATTGATCCCGGGCACCATATTGAAAGTATATGTAAAAATAAGTTAGCTGAAATGTTTACGCGCTGGTCTGATGAAAATCGTTGGGATATCAATGTATTTGCATCGCAACTAAACACGGATCCGTTTGAGTTTATATAGGAGGAATAGTTATGGCTGATAGCAAGCAGTTACTGGATCGCTTTTTGAAATATGTGAAGGTGAATACGAGATCTAATCCGAATTCTGACACAATTCCGTCTGATCCTAAAGAAGTTGATTTTTTAAACGAACTTTCTTATGAATTAAAGGATATTGGGATGGAAAACGTACGAACCAATGAAAAAAGTGGTTATGTTTTTGCTGATTTACCAAGTAATGTTAAGCAAAAAGTTCCTAAGATTGGATTTATCTCTCATATAGACACTGCAGACTTTAATTCAGAACACGTCAATCCACAAGTAGTTAAAAATTACGATGGAAAATCGATTATTAAACTTGATAAAGATGGCAAATACCAGCTGGATCCGAGCGTATTCCCAACCCTTAAAAAGTATGCTGGTCAAACTTTAATTACTACCGATGGTTCAACTCTCTTAGGAGCTGACGATAAGGCGGGAGTGGCTGAAATTATGACGGCAATGAAATACTTAGTTGATCATCCCGAAATTAAGCATGGCGATATCGTAGTTGGGTTTGGACCAGATGAGGAGATTGGTACCGGAGCCGATCAATTTGACGTTACTGATTTTGGTGCTGATTTTGCATACACGGTTGATGGTGGTCCACTTGGAGACTTAGAGTACGAAACGTTTAATGCGGCGTCTGCCACAATAAAATTCAACGGAACTGATGTTCATCCTGGTGACGCCTATGGTGTGATGGTAAATGCCTCTCAGCTTGCAATTGATTTTCATAATCAATTACCAAAGGACCAACGACCGGAAAATACCAAAGATCGTCAGGGCTTTTATTATCTGCTTGCGATTGATGGGGTAACTGATCATGCTAAATTAGATTACATCATTCGTGATCATGATAAGAGTAAGTTCAACGAACGCAAGCAATTCATTCAAAACTTAGTTAATAAGTTTAATGATAAATATGGTGATGGGAGAGTTGAACTTGAGATGCATGATGAATATTACAACATGGCGGAAATCATTAAGAAAGATATGACACCCGTCGACATTGCTAAGGATGCCATGAATGAAGTTAACATTAAGCCAAATATTTATCCGGTTCGTGGTGGTACTGATGGTTCTAAGATTTCTTTTCTTGGGATTCCAACTCCCAATCTATTTGCTGGACCAGAAAACATGCATGGCCGCTTTGAATATGTGTCGCTTCAAACGATGGAAAAGGCTGTCGATTTAATTATTAAGATTTCAGAGGATGTTTCAAAAGACTAAAAAAATAACCTGCAGGTTCAACCTGCAGGTTATTTTTATTTCTAATTAACGACTAATTAGTTTAATTCCGTTGAAGGCAATAAGGGCAACAACAGCGCCGATTACTCCAACTTGAATCCAATTATAAGGTGCGCCAACCAAGGCCGATCCAATATAACCAATAATTTCGCCATATACAAATCCCCAGAAAGCACCAGTTAAGTTAGCAGCAAACGTCTTCATAATTAACACCTCTCAATACCAGTAGTTTATCACTACAGTAGAAAAAATCAATTACAAACTTCGAATAAAATTTAGCGGGTCCATTTGCTATAATGAATATGAAATTAGGAAAGGAGATGACAAATTTTGGGATACAATCCGTTACAAAACATTACATCGTATAGTTTGCTTCAAAGTACCAATACGGTTCCTAAGTTAATTGAAAAAGCTCGTGCGCGTGGTTATCAAAGTGTGGCACTAACTGATCGGAATGTGATGTATGGGTCGGTAGCTTTTTATAATGAGGCAAAAAAGCAGGGTATTAAGCCAATTATTGGTTTAACGGCAGTTTTGGACGGGATGTTTTTTAAAGAAAACAAGTCCGAATTGATTTTGATTGCTAAAGATCAGGATGGGTACAAGAATTTGATGAAAATTTCATCACTTTTGATGAGTAATGATCAAACTAATGTTATTGAAAAAATCAAGGATAAACTCCACCATCTATTTGTCATTTTTCCAGAGAATAGTGAGTTAAATAAACTAATTGAAGTAGGAAGAATGAGCGAGGTTAAAACCTTAATTGCTAAAGTAAAGAGCGTTAGCGATTCAAATGCAGTAAAAGTTGGAATTAGCTTAAATCGAACTAAGATAATTATAAATGAGCTTAAGAACCTAGGGGTCCAAGCTGATGTTGATTTAGTGGCGCTTAATTCGGTTGAATATCTTGATGCAGATGATTATTTTTCAAATGAAGTTTTAAAGTCGATTGGAACTGGTGACGTGATCAAAAATCCAATGGAAGAACGGCACCAGGTTGGAACAAAATGGTTGAAGGATCGTCATAATATTGAGACTCAGTATCACAATCTAGGGCTTGATCAAGCGGTTTTAAATAACCAGAAAATGGTTGATGAAGTTGACGTAGCGATTCCCAAAGAGCAACCTAAACTACCGACGTTTAAAGCTCCAGATAATCTTTCTTCAATGGACTATTTACGTCAATTATGTGAACTTGGTTTAAAGGAAAGATTGAAGGATGAATCGCATCTTAATCGTAATGAGTATCAGGACCGGTTAGATTCTGAACTAAAAGTTATTAATCGGATGGGATTTGATGATTATTTCTTGATTGTATGGGATGTTTTAAATTTTGCTCATCACCAAGGAATTATAACTGGACCTGGTCGGGGATCTTCAGCGGGATCATTAGTTGCGTACACTTTAAAAATTACCGATGTAGATCCGATTAAGTATAATTTGCTATTTGAACGATTTTTAAACGAAGAACGAGCACAGATGCCGGATATTGATTTAGATATTCCCGATAATCGGCGTGATGATATTTTACAGTATGTTCATCAAAAATATGGAAATGAACATGTTGCTCAAATTGTGACTTTTGGAACGTTAGCTGCCAAACAAGCTCTTCGAGATGTTGGCAGGGTATTTGGAATGACTCCAACTCAAATGGCAAAGTGGTCATCTGCAATTCCAAATCAGCTTCATGAATCCCTGGCTAAGGCCGAATCAGAATCACAGAAATTAAGAAATTTATTAGCTGATAGTAAAACCAATCGGTTGCTATTTGATATTGCTGAAAAACTAGAGGGACTACCACGCCATTTTTCCACTCACGCTGCTGGTTTAATTTTAAGTGAAGATCCCATCGTTGATCGTGCTCCACTTCAATCCGGAAATGATGGATTGTTGATGACCCAGTACTCCAAGTATTATGTTGAAAGCGTGGGGCTCTTAAAGATTGATTTTTTGGGTTTGAGAAACCTCTCTACAATGGCTAACATTTTAGAAATTATTCATTCAAAAGTTGATCGTAATTTTGAAATAACTGACATCAATTTAAATGATCAGGATACTTTGAAGCTTTTTCAATCTGGTAAGACTAATGGGGTTTTTCAATTTGAATCATCTGGGATTCAAAACGTGTTACGTAAATTAAAACCAAATGATTTTGATATGGTGGCAGCCGTGAATGCTTTGTATCGACCCGGTCCCATTAAGAATATTGATATGTTTATTGCCAGAAAGAATGGGACTCAGACGGTTAACTATCCAAATGAAACCATTAAAAACATTTTGGGTTCAACCTTTGGCATTATTGTTTATCAGGAACAGGTTATGCAACTTGCATCGGCAATGGGTGGTTTTACACTGGGACAAGCTGATATTTTGCGCCGTGCGATGAGCAAAAAGCATAAAAAAGAAATGGATAACATGAAGATCCAGTTCATTGATGGCGCTAGTAAAAAAGGATATTCTAAAGACGTTTCAAAGACAACGTTTGACTATATGGAACGATTTGCCGACTATGGATTTAATAAGTCTCACGCAGTTGCATATAGCAAAATGGCGTTTCAGTTGGCCTATTTAAAAGTTCATTTTCCTGGTCCATTTTTTACATCGTTGCTAAATTCGGTGATCGGTAATTCACGTAAGACCAAGAATTACGTTCAAGAAGCCAAAGAATCAGATATTCAAGTTGAGCGTCCTGATATCAATGAGAGTAAAGATGTTTATACTTATCAGGATGGTAAAATCAGGTTTGGACTTCGTACCATCAAAGGATTACGAACCGATTTTATTAAGAATGTTGAGGAAGAACGAAAACAAAATGGTAATTTTCATGATTTACAGGAATTAATCAGTCGAATCGATCCCAGGTTTAGAAAAATTGATCTTTTAAATGCACTTGCTTATTCAGGGGCGCTTGATGGTTTTGGGTATAACCGAAAAGAATTAATTAATGCAATTCCAGAATTTATTAGTTCTACTGAATTAAGTGGAAACTCAATTGAATTAATTCAAGCGTTGGCTCCCAAAATTAAAAGAACTGATGATTTTTCTGATTGGGAGAAACTAAACAAGGAAAATGAGTACCTGGGAACTTACCTAACCGGACATCCAGTTGGTCACTATACTGATTTACAAGAACAAGTGCATGCTTTAACTACTAATGATATTCATGATCCCAGTAAAAACGTGAAAATGATTTTGTTTGTATCTCATGTAAAGACGATCCGAACGAAAAAAGGGCAACTTATGGCTTTCATAGATGGTAATGATCAGTTTGGTGATATTGATGTGACCATTTTTCCTAATCTTTACGCTAAAATTAGTGGATGGATAAAAAGTGGAATAGTGGTTTTGGTGTCTGGAAACATTGAGGTTCAACGAGGACTTCAATTAGTGGCAAATTCAATTGAACCAGCTGCTAATGTCGTTCATCAGTCTTTAAAAAAAGTTGATCATCAAAAAAAGCTTTATTTAAAGATTGCGTTAGATCATGATCGAGATTCAATCTATCAAGATCTAATCCGGATAATAAAAAGATATCCTGGTTCAACACCAATTTTGCTTTATCGAGCTTCCGATGATCGAAAGCAACTATTAGATAAAGCATATAACGTGGCCATTAATTCTGATTTAATGCATGATTTACGTGACATTTTAGGAGTGGGAAACGTTGTTACACAATGATAAATTTTGCCTGTGAAACTAACGACAATCCTTATAAAAAGTGATACAATACACTTGAAATCAAATAATGCTTGGTACGCGGATGTGTGCCATACAAAAAGGAGAGGCTTTACTTATGAAGAGAACAAAGATCGTAAGTACACTTGGTCCTGCAAGTACTGATGTTGATACCATCACTAAGCTTATTGAAGCAGGAGCAAACGTTTTTCGTTTCAATTTTTCACACGGAGACCATGCGGAACATTTAGACCGTATGAATAAAGTGAAAGAAGCGGAAAAGAAAACTGGTAAGGTTGTTGGAATTGTCTTAGATACTAAGGGTGCTGAAATCAGAACCACGGTACAAAAAGACGGAAAGATTGAATACCACACTGGTGATCAATTTAGAATTTCAATGGATGGGAACCTTGAGGGAACCAAAGACAAGATTGCTGTTTCTTACCCAGGCTTGTATGACGACGTTAAAGTTGGCGGACATGTTCTTTTTGATGACGGTCTTTTGGATACCAAGATTGACAAAAAAGATGATGCCAACAAAGAGTTAGTGGTTACTGCCCAAAATAACGGGGTCTTGGGCTCACGTAAGGGTGTTAATGCTCCAGGAGTTTCAATTAACTTACCTGGTATTACTGAAAAAGATACTGATGATATCCTTTTCGGATGTGACCATGGTATTAACTATATCTCTGCTTCATTTGTTAGAAAGCCACAAGATGTCCTAGATATCCGTGCCTTACTTGAAAGCAAGAATATGGAAGACGTTCAAATTTTTCCTAAGATTGAATCACAAGAAGGAATCGACAACTTTAACGAAATCATCAAAGTATCTGATGGTTTGATGGTTGCCAGAGGTGACATGGGAGTTGAAATTCCACCAGAAAATGTCCCAACCGTTCAAAAACATTTAATCAAGATCTGTAATGATTTAGGTAAACCAGTTATCACTGCTACTCAAATGCTTGATTCCATGCAAGAAGAACCAAGACCTACTCGTGCCGAAGTATCTGATGTTGCTAATGCTGTTTATGATGGTACTGATGCAACTATGCTTTCAGGTGAAAGTGCTAACGGTGATTACCCAGTTAAGTCAGTTGCAATGATGAGCAAGATTGATATCGAAGCTGACAAACACTTCTTTGAATTTGGTACTCCACGTCCTAAGTTCGGTACTGGTGACGTCACTGAGTCACTTGGTGAAGCAGTTGCACGGATTGCTAAGGATATGGGAATTCACACGATTGTAGCTGCAACTGGTTCAGGTTACACTGCAAGAATGATTTCAAAATATCATCCAGACGCTGATATTCTTGCTTTAACGTTTAACGATCGTGTTCGTCGTGGATTGACGGTTAACTATGGTGTTCAACCCATCTTAGTTGATAAACCATCAAATCCAGATGAAATGTTCGAATTGGCTGCTAAAAAGTCAGTTGAAACTGGACTCGCTAAGGAAGGCGACATGATCTTGATTACTTCAGGTGTACCATTAGGTGATCAAGGGACTACTAACACAATTCGTGTTAAGTTGATTGGTACTAAATTAGCTCAAGGTCAAGGTGTTGGTGGTGAAACTGTCATTGGCAAGACAGTAGTTGCTAAAGATGCTAAGGAAGCTAACGATAAAGCCGTTGATGGTGGCGTTCTAGTTGTTAAGGATACAAACAAGGACTACTTACCAGCAATGAAGAAGTCAAGTGCAATCGTGGTTGAAAACGGTGGTTTGACCTCATACGCTGCTGTCGTTGGTATATCACTTAATATTCCAGTAATTGTTGGTGCTACTGATGCAGTTGAAAACATCAAAGATGGTCAATTAGTTACTGTTGATGGTCGTCGCGGTGTTGTTTACGCTGGTAACCAATCAAAAGCTAAATAATAATTATTAAGAATGAAGCACCCGATTATTATCGGATGCTTTTTTTATTTGGTATAATATTCATTAAAAGCACTGGGATGGAGAATTAATATGAATGAAGATTTGGGAACCGTAATTACGGGAAAAGTCACTGATGAAAACGATAAGGAGTATTTCATTCAAAATAACGGAATTACCTATTCTTTAAACAAGGGCGAGTTAAAAAAGCCAATTAAATTAGGTGGAAATTTTAAAGGATTTGTCTACGAAAATGAAAAGCATCAAATGAAAATCACGCGAAACGTTCCGGATGTTGGAATTGACAGCTATGCATGGGGAAAAGTGGTTGGAATTAAATTTGGATTGGGAATCTTTGTTGACATCGGTTTACCAGATAAGGATGTTGCTGTTTCTCTTGATGATTTGCCGGATATTAAGTCATTATGGCCAGAAGTTGGTGACCAACTTTTAATTGCTTTAAAAAAGGATAGTAAGAATCGAATCTGGGGTAAATTAGCTGACCCCCAGATATATAAAGCAATTTCTCAGCCAGTTAATGATCCAAAATTGAAAAATCGGGATGTTAACGCTTGGGTCATTAACCCTAAACTGATGGGAACGCAAGTAATAACGGATCACTATAATTTAGGGTTCATTGACAAATCAGAAGAGGAAGAACAACCACGACTAGGAGAGAAAGTAAACGCTAGGATTATTGGAATCCGACCCAATAAAACGCTTTATTTATCACTTAGACCACGATCTTATGAAGTGATTGGTGAGGACGCCAAGATGATTCAGACAATTCTTGAGCATAAGCCTAATAATGAATTACCTTATAACGATAAAAGTGACCCTCAAGTAATTAAGGATTACTTTGGAATCAGCAAATCTCAGTTTAAACGAGCCCTGGGGCATTTATTAAAGGCTCATGTTATTTCCGAAACCCCAGATGGAATTAAATTAACTGAAACGAGATGAAAGTAAGTGAATGATCAAATTGAAGATTATCTCCACTATTTACTAGTAGAAAGAGGATTATCTGACAATACCATTAAAAGTTATCGACAAGATTTAAGGGAATTTGAGTTGGATTTAAAAAAAAATCACATCAGTTCGTTTAAAGATGTCGACCAGTATGCAATTTTAAATTACATGGAAACAATGAAAAATAGTGGTAAGTCTCGTAATACAATCATTCGATTTGTATCAACGCTTCGTAAATTTTTTCAATATTTAATGGAATTTAAGGTGATTAAAAAGAACCCCATGAACAAGATTGATACTCCTAAAAAGGGCAAGCACTTACCCGATGTTTTATCCGTTAATGAAGTTGATCGATTACTTAAAATGCCGGATGTGAACACCAAGTATGGGGTAAGAGATCGAACCATTTTAGAAGTGATGTATGCTACTGGGCTTCGAGTATCTGAATTGATTAATTTAAAGTTATCTGATCTTCATTTAGAAATGAATCTGATTCAGACCATCGGAAAGGGAGATAAGGAACGAATTGTTCCAATTGGAGAAGTTGCTCAGAATTGGCTATTTAAGTATTTAAATGATAGTCGATTACAGTTACTTAAGCACCGGACATCTCCGTACGTTTTTTTGAATGCGCATGGTGGACGAATTAGTCGACAAAGCATTTGGGAAAAGATTAAACGTTACGTTAGTTTAGCTGGCATTAAAAAGAACGTTACTCCACATACATTACGACATTCTTTTGCAACGCACATTTTAGAAAATGGAGCCGATCTTAGAACTGTGCAGGAATTACTTGGACATTCTGATATTTCCACGACGCAAATTTACACTCATATTTCCCACGAGCGGTTAAGTCAGGTGTATGATAAATATCATCCAAGAGCATAAAATGAGATGGAGTAATGACAGCAAGTAATTGAGGTGATGTCGATGCTATTCAGGTATCGAAATGATTATGAAAAGATTGTGATGGGGATGTTGTCACTTTCTAAAAGTAACGATAAAACGAAACATCTTGTGGAAGAAATGAATTGGTATCGAAATGCTGACAATCGTGACATTTTTCTTTGGAAGGATCGATTTGGAAATTGGGCTGGAATTGTAGGAGTTGAAACCAACCCGAAAAACGTGGTTGTTAGAAGGATTACCCTTACGCCAGATGCTAACAATATTTTTAATGAATTTCGAATTCTTGATAGTGTTGAAAATGAATATCCCGACAAAAAAATCATGGGAACGTTTAATACGCAAGATGTCATTAGTAAATGGGAGTTAGGTCATGAACAGAGACAATCTACAGATTCACGTTAATGACTTTGATGGTCCACTAGAGCTTTTACTGCATCTAATCAAACAAGCAAAGATGGATATTTATGATATTGACATTAAGGATATTACTGAGCAATATTTTAAATATTTAAATAAAATGAAACGTTTAAATTTTGATATTGCTGGTGATTTCTTTGTAATGGCGGCTAATTTGATGCGAATTAAATCTAAAATGTTGTTAGCTAAAGAAACTGATGATGAATTAGATGATGATCCACGGGATGATCTGGTTGATCAGTTGGTTGAATATAATCGGTATAAAAAAGCGTCGAAAAAGTTGCAAAAAAAAGAAGTAGAACGAAATCATTATCATTCTAGGATTCGTTCTTTTAATAAGTCGGAGATTGCAATTGGTGAAAATGAGTTTGAAATTAGCTTGTTGGAACAAGCATGGAATAAGATCATTAAACGATATCAGTTAACTTCTAAACCGCCAGTTCAACAAGTTTCAGAATGGAATTTTAGTGTTAATGAGCAAAGTGAAGTAATTATGAGACGAATAAATAGAGCTAGTAGTCATGAAATCTATTTTTCCAAGTTATTTGAGGCCAATTCTCCTTTAGAAGAATTAGTGACCGATTTTTTGGCACTTTTGGAAATGGTTAAACATCATCGTATTATGGTTGTGCAAACCAGTAATGACGGAGAAATCTTATTAAGGAAATCTAATTAATGAATTTAATGGCAGAAATTGAAGCTCTCTTGTATGTTTCGGGAGAGTCTGGAATGACAATTGAACGGTTGAAAAAATTAACTTCCGCAAATGATTCCACCATTCGGAGCTGTATTGCTTCGTTGAGTGAGCGTTATTCAAGTGATCGATTTGGCATCTGCATTTTACAAAATGGTGACATTATCCATATGACAACTAAAAAGGATTATTCAAAAGTAATTCAAAAGTTTGTTAAATCCGATGAAGAGTTGTTAACGCAGTCGGCACTTGAGACGCTTACGATTATTGCGTATAAACAGCCAATAACGCGCGTTGAGGTTGATGAAGTGAGGGGCGTAAATAGTTTGATTTCAATTAGAAATCTTTTGGCACAAAATTTAATTACCATCAAGGGTGAGCGTGATGAACCAGGCAAACCTAAGCTATATGTTACTACCGACCTTTTTTTAAACGCTTTTAACCTTAAAAGCATTAATGATTTACCAGCTTTAGACGCAGAAAGAGATCCAAAAGATTATGGTCAGATGTTTGATGATAAAATGAAACCATTGGAGGATCAGCGAAATGAGTGAAAGATTACAAAAAGTTATGGCGCATGATGGGGTGGCTTCGAGACGAAAGTCTGAGGAACTTATTAGTACTGGACATGTGAAGGTTAATGGTAAGATTGTTAATCAGTTAGGGATAAAAGTTGAACCCACTGACAAGATTGAGGTGGATGGAACATCGTTAAGAAAAGAAGATCTAGTATATTTTGCCCTGTATAAGCCACGTGGGGTAATTTCTTCTGTGAGGGATGAAAGGGATCGAAAGACCGTTTTGAACTTTTTTAAAAAGGTTCCTGAACGAATATACCCGGTTGGACGATTAGATTATGATACGAGTGGGATAATTATTTTAACTAACGACGGAACGCTTGATTTCCAGTTAACTCATCCTAAATATGAAGTAAAAAAGACGTACTTAGTTAAGGTGATTGGGAAACTCGATCACAATGAGTTGAATAAAATTCGAAAGGGTGTTTTAATTAATGGCAAGTATAAGAGTGCACCCGCGGAAGTTGAGGTGATTTATAAGGCTGGTAATTCAAAGAATAATTCGGTGCTACGTTTGACGATTCACGAGGGTAAGAATCATGAAGTTAAAGATATGCTGAAAGCAGTTGGTCATCCTGTTGAAAAATTAAAACGGGAAGAGTTTGCTGGGATCGGTTTAGAAAACTTACAACCTGGTGAGTTTCGTAGGCTCCGAAAAAGAGAAATACGAGATTTGTATGCTTTAACTAAATAATTAATAAAACGTCTTCAAGGTCGGGTGAAATTCCCAATCGGTGGTTACAGCCCACTACCCAATGAAAATTGGTTGAGATGGTGAAATCCCATTGCCGACAGTAAAGTCTGGTATAAAGAAGATGAGTTTTTTTATGGCGCAATTTACCCTAATTGACTTTGAAGAACGTTTAATTGGAGGAATTGTGATGATAGCTAAAAACGATCGAATTAAAAGAATTACTATAACTGCCGTGATTGGTGCGATCTCATTTTTGTTAATGTTGATTTCATTTCCAATCATCCCATACATGAGTTATTTGAAATTGGATTTTTCGGATATTCCAATTTTGATTTGTTTGTTATTATTGGGACCGGGTGCAGCCATTGAAGCTGTGATACTTAAACTATTTATTTACTGGATGGTGATGGGTTTTTCACCACTTGAGTTAATTGGGTTGACCACCTCTCTTTTAGCCTCATTAACAATGATTTTGGTGTTTTACTTTTTGAGAAAATATTTATTTAAAAGTCACTGGATTGACTTTTTGATTGTTTTGGTTGAAACGCTGGCGTTAACAATTGTCATGAGTATTACCAATTTGTTCATTAGTACTCCACTGTATGTGAAACTAACAAATTTAAAGTTAGATTTTTCGCTTGCCAAAACGATTCTTTACGGAGTAGTTCCCTTTAACTTAATCAAGGGTATTGTGATTGGATTGATTTTTGTGATTATTGCAAAACAAATGCAGAAATGGATTAATAAGCGATCTTATCAAAAATGATTAATAATACAAATGAAGCTCTTGGTCTTTTCGTTTTTAGTGCAACCCAAAAACGGAGGGCTCGATTAATTGAAAACTTACTGTTAGGCAAGAAAACGGTAGCCACCTTATACTGGGCGATGAGATATGGTCTTTTAGACCTTCTTGGAGTTGGACGATATTTTAATAAAAACGAATTAGATGTTAAGTCTCTGATTAGTGCGAACTTGCTGGAAGAAGTTGAACATGGTCAGTTTAAATTAACGTCTGAAGGAGAAAAAGAAAGAGCAGAATTAGTTAAAATGATTGATGATTCTAATCTTTCTTTTTCATTACATACTTTTCAAAGGATTGATTTAGTTAGTTTTAAGCAACGATTGCAGTTGTTTGTTCAGATTATCTCAGAGCATGTCCATAACGTTAGACACTATTATCCAGTCAATGTTGATGGAGTGAATAAAGATTTTATTAAAAAATATTATCGACTGATTGATCGCAAGCAAGTTGGCACAGATTTAAAGAAAGAGTTGAAACGATTTTTATCCTTACTCGATCTAAATGACGCTGATTTATTTGCTCAAGGATTAGTTGGATTTAGTACTAATGGATTCACAATCCAGCAGATTGCACATAATTTAAACCAATCGTTAGTCAAAAGTTATATTGCTGATTTTATCAATTATGCAAAATTGGCGAACTTTGTTGAGCAAAGTGATCAATCTGTAATGGTTCCATTACTTAATGGTCTTTTCAAAAATCCAATTTCTGGTAGTGCTAAAAGGACTTTTGATGAATATGAACGATTGGGTAATATAAAAAAGGTTGAACAACTGCGAAATCTACGAGAGTCAACTGTCCTAGAACATCTTCTGGAAGTTGCAATTTACGTTGATTATGACAAGTTTCCTTATCGAAATTTCATTTCCCTTCAAATGGAAAGAAAAGTTAGGCGTATTCTACTTGGAACGGACGTCGATGACTGGGACTATCATCAATTACCAACTGATGTTTTAGAGCAGTTTAGTTTTTTTCAATTTAGATTACTTGAAATCAAACGGACAAAACAGGGAATTAATAATGAACAAGATGAAACTTGCTAAACAAATATTAAAAAACAAGTTTGGCTTTAGTGATTTTAAGCCTGGTCAAGATAAGACCATTTCTGCACTATTAAATGGCGCAAATGTTCTTTCAGTCATGCCAACTGGGGCAGGTAAATCATTAATATACCAGTTATATGGGTATTTAGTTAAGCGGCCGGTTGTGATTGTTTCGCCACTTATTTCTCTTATGGAAGATCAGGTTGGTCGAATGAACTTTATGGGAGAAAAGCGGGTGTGTGCTTTAAATTCAATGAACGATTGGTCGAAGCGACACCGGCTATTGAATCATCTTGATCAGTTTCGTTATATTTTTGTTTCTCCAGAACTATTATCTAATTCTGATGTGCTTAACCGCATTAAGCAATTGAAAATTGGCTTATTGGTGATTGATGAAGCACATTGTATCTCTAAGTGGGGGCTTGATTTTCGTCCTGATTACCTGTCATTAAGACAGGTGATTCGTACGTTAGGACATCCGCAAACGCTAATGCTAACGGCAACTGCTTCAAAAAAAGTTCAAAGAGATATCATTAATTATTTGAAGTTAACTGACGTTCAAGAAATAATTGAAAATGTGGATCGGCCTAACGTTTTCCTTGCGGTTCATAAAAGTTCAAGTGAAAAAGATAAGCAAGCCTATCTTTTTAATTTAATTGAGAAACTCAAGTATCCCGGTATAATTTATTTCTCTAGCCGAGATAAGGCTTCGAAAGTTGCTTTTAAACTTAGAGAACAAACTGATATCAAAGTGGCAGCTTATCATGCCGGTCTTAGTAACGATGATCGGTATCGGATTCAGCATCAATTTATGGATAATGAGCTTCAGGTCATCTGTGCAACCAGCGCCTTTGGAATGGGGATTGACAAATCAGACATCCGATTTGTAGTCCATTATCATATGCCGACTGATATGGAAAGTTATGTTCAAGAAATTGGCAGAGCTGGAAGAGACGGTAAACAGAGTATCGCAGTGTTACTTTACTCTAATGGTGATGAACAAATTGCACAGAGCTTAATTGTTAGGTCCATTCCTAATGATCAACAGATTGATAATTTCTTTTCAAATCCCAAAGCTAAAATGAGCGAGCAGAATAAGAGACTCCTTCAGTTCTATTTAAATCATGGGTATGGTAATGATGACGTCAAACAGATTTTTTCTGAGGTCACCCTTAAAAAGGATCAAAGTTTAAAGCAAGTTGTCCGGTACATTAATCATACTGGCTGTCGGCGAAAACTTCTGCTTTCTTTATTTGATGTGAACTTTGATGACCACACTGATGATTGTTGTGACTTTGGAAGTGAAAAGTTTGATTTAATGAGTCTTGGTTTGTTAAAAGACGTTAATAGTGAAAAGTCCAATTTAGCTGGTACTTGGTATGAGATTTTGGACAAACTTTTTTAATAATAATTAGGCGCAAAAAATGATATAATCACCATAGAAGTTTTGGAGGGATGTATTTATGAGGGACGACAAACATAAAGATAACAAAAAAAATGATCCATGGGATGATTCATTTTCAGATGATACCGATCCAGATGGAAATCTTTCAAGAACCGAGTATCGTAAGCACCATCGTAGTAATTCATTAGTCGTGATTATGCTGGTTTCTGTTATTGTAATTATTGCCCTTGTTGCACTTGTTTTTGGGCTTTCTAAGGAACGTGCGGTTGGAAATGGGAGTGCCAGTCAAAAGACACAGAGTAGTAAGATGCACCACGAAAAACCCAAAAAGAATAAAGATCAGAAATCAAAGAAACCGAAAGCAAACTCAAGTAGTGTTCAAAGTGAGGATACTACAAATGATAATACTGTTTCATCTGGTGCTGGATCTGAAGAGGCTTCATCTTCATCCGTTCAAAACGAAATGGGAAGTAACCAAAGTAGTACGACTCCAAGTAGGGATTCATCATCTACTGCTAATAACTCGCAGCAACAAAAACCAGCCCAAACAACGAATGGCACTGATAATGCTGGTAGTAATGATTACGTTAAGGTTCAAAAAGGTCAGGGAGTTTATCGCGTAGCTACTAATGCGGGTATTAGTATGCAACAGTTATTAAAATTAAATGGACTTAGTTCATCCAGCCAGATTCATCCAGGACAAAGTTTAAGGGTTAAATAATTACAAATAAATGATAAGGATTGATTACATTTGGGTAAGAACGGCTTACAAGTTGCAATCGATGGGCCTGCTTCAGCGGGTAAAAGCACGGTAGCTAAACTAGTTGCAAAAAAATTTCATTACATATATTGTGATACCGGTGCAATGTATCGATCAATTACGTTAAAAGCAATTAGACTAGGATTAGATTTAAATGATGAGAAGACCCTTCTTGATCTTTTAAAAAAAACCACGATTACTTTTGAACCGGGTGATCCAGTTCAAAAGGTCTTTGTTGACGGTAAAGAAGTTACAAATGATATTCGCAGTCCTCAGGTAACTAGCAATGTTTCAGCAGTTTCAGCACTTGGATCAATTCGTTTCGAATTAGTTAAAAGACAACAGGATTTGGCAAAAGATGGTGGAATCGTTATGGATGGTAGAGACATTGGCACGACGGTTCTACCAAAGGCAGATGTAAAGGTCTTTTTAATTGCCAGTGTTACGGAGCGAGCTGAGCGGAGATATAAAGAGGATCAAGCAAAGGGAATTTCGGTTAGTCTCAATAAACTTAAAAAAGATATTGAGGAACGGGATTATAAGGATTCCCATCGAAAGATATCCCCATTAAAAAAAGCATCTGATGCTTTTGAAATTGATACCACTTCAATGTCGATTGATGACGTGGTTGCGGCAATTTCGCAATTAATCGAAAATAAAATTCAACAACTTTCAAATAATAAAGCCGATTAACTGGTATTTTATTTCCAACTAAGATAAAATAGCAATTAGAGTTGTTGCAAGGAGGAAATGTTTGATGAGTGAAAACGATACTAATGCAAACAAAGATTTATTAGCCGCTCTCGATAATATTAAGCAGGTAAACGTTGGTGATGTTGTTAATGGTGAAATTTTGGCCATTGATGATGACCAGCAATTAGTCGTGGGAATCGAAGGCGCTGGTGTTGAAGGAGTTATTCCAAGGAAAGAAATTTCCGCACAAAGGGAAGATAACCCAACTTCAAACTACAAAGTTGGAGACAAAGTTAAGGTTGTTGTTGTATCTCGAATTGGTGATGATAAGGAAGGTGGAAGTTACCTTCTTTCAATCAGAAGACTTGAGGCTCTCAAGGTTTGGGATGACATCAAGGAAAAATCTGATAAGGGTGACACCATCAAAGTTACTGTTACTCGTGCGGTAAAAGGTGGTTTAGTGGTAAATGCTGACGGAGTTCGTGGATTTATTCCAGCTTCCATGATTACTGATCACTTTGTTGATGATTTAAATCAATTTAAAGGTCAAGAACTCGAAGTTAAGATTATTGAAGTTGTCCCTGAAGAGAATCGTTTGATTTTATCACATAGAGCGATTGCTGAAGCAGAACGTAAAGAAGCTCGTGATAGAATTATGAGCACACTAAAACCCGGAGATGTTGTTGAAGGGAAAGTTGCTCGTTTGACTAACTTTGGTGCCTTTGTCGATCTTGGTGGGATTGATGGACTTGTTCACGTTTCAGAAATTTCTTATGAACATGTTAACAAACCAAGTGATGTTTTGAAGGTTGGCGAAGAGGTTAAGGTTAAAGTTCTTTCAGTTGATCCTGATCGTAATCGTATTTCATTATCAATTAAACAAACTCAACCAGGTCCTTGGAGTGACATTGAAGAAAAAGCTCCTAAGGGAAGTGTCCTTGATGGAAAAGTTAAGCGCTTAGTTGATTTTGGTGCTTTTGTTGAAGTTTTCCCTGGTGTTGAAGGATTAGTTCACATTTCACAAATTTCACATAAGCATATTGACAAGCCGAGTGATGTTTTGAAGTCTGGCGAAGACGTTAAAGTTAAAGTCCTTGACGTTCAACCTGAAGAACATCGATTAGCATTGTCAATGAAAGCTCTCGAAAAAGACCCCAGAGATGATCAAAAAACTCCAAAGAAAAATGTGAGTGATAATTCAACTAATAATGCTCCTGAAGAAGAGAATGGTTTTACGTTAGGTGACATTGTTGGAAATGAATTAAATGATGATGACAATGAGTAATTAGAAAATTATCCTTCATATTTATGAAGGATTTTTTTTATTCTCAAAAATAAGAGGTGATATAAAATGGCAAAACCTACTGTAGCAATTGTTGGAAGACCAAACGTTGGTAAATCAACAATTTTTAATCGAATTGCTGGTGAACGAATTTCAATTGTTGAAGATACTCCTGGAGTGACCCGTGATCGTATTTATGCTCATGGGAGTTGGCTTGGTCACAATTTTAATTTGATCGACACTGGTGGAATTGAAGTTGCTGATGAACCATTTATTAAGCAAATTACTGATCAAGCAGAAATTGCGATTGATGAAGCTGATGTAATTATATTTATGGTAAATGGTAAGCAAGGAATGACTGACGCTGATGAAAGAGTGGCCCAATTATTGTATCGATCTGATACGCCAGTTGTATTGGCGGTTAATAAAATTGACAATCCCGAAAGTCGGGCCGACATTTATGATTTCTATGCTTTGGGGTTTGGTGACCCATATCCCATTTCGGGCTCTCACGGACTTGGTTTGGGGGATTTGTTAGATGCTGTTGTTAAGAATTTCCCAGAAAATGCTAACGAAACTGACGATGATAGTATTAAATTTAGTGTGATTGGCCGACCAAATGTTGGCAAGTCATCACTTGTCAATGCTATTTTAGGAGAGAATCGGGTGATCGTATCAAATGTAGCTGGCACTACTCGCGATGCGATTGACACTAAGTTTGAAAATGATGGTCAAGAGTACACCATTGTTGATACCGCAGGAATTCGGAAACGTGGTAAGGTTTATGAAAAGACCGAGAAATACAGCGTAATGCGAGCTATGAGAGCAATTGATGGAAGTGATGTGACATTGATGGTTCTCAATGCAGAAGAAGGCATTAGAGAGCAAGACAAGCGGGTTGCTGGATATGCGCACGAGGCTGGCAAGGGTGTCATCATTGTCGTTAATAAATGGGACGCTTTAAAAAAGGATAATCACTCGCAACAACAATTTGAAGCTGATATTCGTGAGCAATTTCAGTATTTGGCTTACGCACCCATTATTTTTGTATCCGCAACGACCAAACAACATGTTAGTCAGTTACCATCCTTGATTAAACGAGTTAACGAAAACCATCAACGTCGAATCCAGTCGTCAACCTTAAATGATGTTATCATGGATTCAATCGCAATTACTCCAACACCAACCAGAAATGGGAAGCGACTTCGGATTTACTATGCTACCCAGGTTGCTGTTGGACCTCCAACGATTGTCTTGTTTGTAAATGATCCAGAACTACTTCATTTTTCGTACAAACGTTATTTGGAAAATCAAATTAGAAAAAATTTTGACTTTGCTGGGACACCAATTCACTTGATAGCAAGGCGTCGAAAGTAATGAGTAATGGTAACAACCTTCTAATCATAATTATATTAAAATTTTTTTAGTAAATGTTAATTATACTTCCATTATTTGTTGCAATGACACCATTCTTATGCTAAATTAAGACTAGAAATGATGTAGTAGTACATCATTTCCCCTGGCTTAATCTTTAACTTATTGGGTGTTTTTTACATAAAAAACATCTATTCAGGAGGTGAATACACATGGCCAACAAAGCAGAATTAGTTAATGATGTCGCAAAGGCAACTGGTTTAACTAAGAAAGATGCCACCGCAGCTTTGGATGCAGTTTTTGACTCAATCCAAGACAAGTTGACTCACGGTGAAAAGGTACAATTGATCGGTTTTGGTAATTTCGAAGTACGTAATCGTGCCGCTCGTAAGGGACGTAACCCCCAAACTGGTGCAGAAATTCAAATCCCTGCAAGTAAAGTACCTGCCTTTAAACCCGGTAAGGCTTTAAAGGAAGCTGTTAAATAGTTTTATTTAATGGTTTAACCAGTGCGCTTATGCGTACTGGTTTTTTTATTAGTAGGAGGACATGTGTAATGACTTATTCAGAGCAAGCCTTAGACGCCCTAAAAAAGGGTGATATGAGTCAATTTAACGATGACATCAAAAAAGCCAAGGTAAATGATAGTGATGATATGATTTATTCGTTAGCAGAAGAACTTTATTCATTAGGTTTTTTAAACGAATCGATTGATATATATAAAGATCTTTTAAAAAAATATCCTGAGGAAGACGAGTTAAGAACAAGTATTGCAGATATTTTGATTTCTGAAGGCAAGATTGATAAAGCGCTTAATTATTTAAGTGAGATTAAACCTGATTCCCCAAATTATGTTAATGCTTTGATGGTTGAAGCTGATCTTTATCAAACTCAGGAAATGTATAACGTTAGTGAACAAAAGTTACTTGAAGCTGAGAAAATTGATCCAGACGAAAACGTAATTAAATTTGCCCTGGCTGAATTGTATTTTTCTACCGGACAATTTGATAAAGCCATTCCTATATACTTGGGAATAATTAAACAAGGTGTTTTGAACATTTCTTCAGTCAATTTGGTTGAAAGGTTAGGGGTGGCATACGCTAATGCAGGTCATTTTGAGCAGGCTATTGGATACCTTGAACAGATTAAGCCCATTGATATGACGCCAGACGTCAAATTTGAAACGGGTTTTACTTACTTACAGTTGAAAAACTACGCTAAAGCGATTGAGATGTTCAAGCAGTTGCGAGAAGAGGATCCTCAGTATGCCTCACTGTATCCTTACTTAGGGGAAGCATACATTCAAATGAATGAACCTGAAAATGCTTTAAAGGTTTATCAGGAGGGTATGAGTGTTGATCAGTATAATGTCAATATGTACATTAAAGCCGCAGACGTTGCTGCTAAACTTTCAAAAGAAGACCTAGCCCTGAAGTATCTTAATAAGGGACATCAGGTTGATCCGGATAACATGGAATTAATTCTTAAGTTATCTAATTTGTACGTTAAGCAGGGCGAATATCAAAAAAATGTTGATTTTTTGAGCCCATACGTAAAAGAAGAAGAAACCGATCCACAAATTTACTGGAATTTGGCGGTGTCTTATGCTCATCTTGAAAAGTATGATGATGCTCAAAAGTACTATGAGCGAGCTCTTCCGTACTTTGATGATAATCCTGATTTTTTACGTGAGGCGATTTTATTGTTCAGAGAGAATGGTCAAATTAAGGAAACCATTAAACTGTTAAAACATTATGTGAAACTTGTCCCGACTGATGATGAAATGGCATACATGCTTGAAGATTTAGAAGATTACGAGTAACAAAATAAGGATCAGAGTTGGATTTGATACTCTGATCCTTATTTTTGTGCTAATTTTTGATAATAGATTAGTGACGCTGGATCCATTCTTAAATCCTGTGCAAGAGTTTTGTCACTATCATTTGGATGTTGATTGAGGTAGTTAACGACGAATGCTTGGTATAGTGATTTGGGATTAAGATTCATTGCTAGGTATTCACTATCTGGCTTTAAGTATTTGTGAAGACCTGCAGATGTAATATGGCAGTTGGAAGCGATTCTTTGCTTTAAAAAGAGGTCCTTTGAATGATGACGAATTTGAAGCGGGGTAACAAATTTTTGAAAATTAGATAAAAAGGATTTTTCTTCAGGTGAAAAGTCAACGTGGTTTAATTCATGATAAAAGCCAGGTAAGAGAAACTCTGAAGATTGGTATCCCTTACTGATAAGTAACAGCGTCATTCTAGTGTAGTAGTGAACCTCAGGATCTTCGAGGATAGTTGGTAAAGAATAGATCCACTTGGTAATGTATGAATTATGTTCGTTTTTTTCCTTACTTTTAATGTTAATTGTAGGAAGATGGGTATTAAGGTGGTTGTTAAATAAGAATTTAAAATAGACGTTGATCTGAGATAAAACCTTGTTATAGGTATTGTTTCCGTTATTACGCTTAGAAATGATCATATCTAGATATTGCTCGATGTCTCGATCAAAGATTTGACTAACTCGGTGATCCGCTTGGTATCCCACGTTAAAATTAGATAAATAATTAAAAAGATCCGATAAAGTTTTGGAATACTCGCGAATGGTTACATTTGAGAGTTCTTTTTTTCTTAGATAACGTTCAAAATGATCTTGATATGGATAATTGTTACTCATGATTTGTCTCCTGTAATAAGTTACTTTAACTTAATCATAACACAAGAACCAGACACAAGCCTAACTTTTATATGATAATTTTGGTAGAATGAAATCAGTGAAGGTGTGTGGATCATGAAAATAGACAACTTACCAAGTGAATTTGATGATGCTAGAAGGGTTCTTCAGACAATTGAAGAAGCGGGATTTCAAGCTTATTTTGTTGGCGGATCAGTCCGTGACACTATTTTGCATGCACCAATTCATGACGTTGATATCGCAAGTAGTGCGTATCCTGAAGAAATTAAAACCATTTTCAAGAAGACAATTGATACTGGGATTGAACACGGAACCGTCACGGTGGTGCACGATGGTCGATCTTATGAAATCACGACGTTTCGGACTGAATCAGGATACCAAGATTATCGGCGTCCCGATCAAGTTACCTTTGTTCGATCACTTGAAGATGATTTAAAGCGTCGTGATTTTACTATCAATGCGCTTGCCATGAAAGAAAATGGTGAAATCATTGACTTGTTTGGTGGCTTAAATGATTTAAGAAATCATCTAATTAAGGCTGTTGGAGATCCAGAACAACGTTTTAATGAGGATGCTTTACGAATGATGCGTGCTGTTCGATTTGCTAGTAAACTGGATTTTGCAATTGAAAAGAACACTTTTAACGCGATTAGTAAACATAGTTATCTATTAAAAAAGATTGCTGTGGAACGAATTAACGTGGAATTTGTAAAGATGATGCTAGGGATGGCTCCTGGCAAGGGGCTTAAACAGATGATCCAAACGAATTTAATTAAGTATGTTCCCGTCTTGGGTGATTATGTTTCTGAAATAGCTAGGTTAGGGTCACGTCCCATTTCAGAATACATTAATAACGAAGTTCAGGTCTGGTCCTTAATTGCATGTCAGTGCGAATTAAATAGTGAACAGATTGGACATCTGATGAAGAGTTGGAAGGGATCAAATAGGTTAACCGAGAACGTTAAACTAACGGTTAAAGCAACTTACAAGATTGTAAGTGATGTTTTAGATCCAGTAACGTCGTATAAAGTTGGTCGCATCAATCTTGATAACGCATGTCAAGTAGCCATGACCTTAGGTAAGGTAGTCAATATTGGCCAAATAGAAAATGAATATGATCGCCTTCCGATTAAAAGTAAAAGTGAACTAAAAATTAACGGTAAAATGTTGATTGATAGAGGTTTTAAACCAGGTCCATTATTAGGAAATGTTCTTAATCAACTGGAACGTTCCGTTATAAGTGGCCAAATTAAAAATGATTCAGATTCACTACTTTCTGCATCGAAGCAAATAAATAATGATTAAAAATAATTGGAGCAGATATTGTGCAAACATTAAAAGCAGAAAACTTGACGAAGACGTATGGTGAAAAGACTTTATTTAAAAATCTTGACTTTATTATCAATGAACATGACCGAATTGGATTAATTGGAACGAATGGAAGTGGTAAATCGTCCCTTTTAAACACTATTTCTGGAATTGATCATGATGTTAATGGGACAATTACCACTTCTAAGTCGTACACAATTGGATACCTAAAGCAGGTTCCAGATTTAGATGAAAACCTAACCGTTATTGACGCTGTTTTTGCTGGTGATCAAAAGATTTTTAAAATCATCAGATCCTATGAACATGCACTTAAAAATTACTCTAAGCATTCAGAAAATTCAGATTTTGAAAAAAAGTTTGAGAATGCAGAAGCAAAAATGAATGAAGAGGATGCCTGGACGGCGGAAGTGAACGTTAAAAACATCCTTAATCAACTGAAAATTACCGATTTAGATCAAAAGGTGGGTAGCATGTCGGGTGGCCAGCAGAAACGAGTTGGATTAGCTCAGGTTTTAATTCAGTCACCTGATTTACTTTTATTAGATGAACCTACCAATCACTTGGATTTTGACTCGATTGACTGGTTGGAACGGTTTTTGAGTAAATACAAGGGAGCTTTAGTATTTGTTACCCATGATCGTTATTTTTTGGATCAAATTGCTAATCAAATATGGGAATTATCATTTGGTAAACTTTATAAGTATCCCGGTAATTATCAAGATTATGTCCAGAGGAAGGCTGAACTTGATGAAGAGCAAGAGGCTGCCTCTCATAAGCAGCAACGGCTTTACAAACAAGAGTTAAAGTGGATGAAAAAAGGCGCTAAAGCTCGTTCCACTAAGCAACAAGCACGAATTAATCGATTTAACGATTTAAAAGCTGATGTTGATCAGGGCAATCCAATCGATGAAGATGTCGATATTACAATTGGTCAAAAACGGCTTGGTAAAAAAGTGATTGACATTAAACACGCTAACTTAACAATTGCTCATAAGCCAATTCTAAGAGATTTCAGCATGTTAATTCAAAATGGTGCACGAATCGGAATTAGTGGTGAAAATGGTGCCGGGAAATCAAGCTTTTTAAATGTAATTGCTGGAAAGCTTCCACTTCAGTCCGGTACCATTGATATTGGTGAAACCGTTAAAATGGCATATTATACACAAAAAATGGAGAAAATCCCGGAAGACAAACGTGTTATTAGTTATTTAACCGATATCGGTGAAAATGTGGTTGATAAGGATGGAAATAAGGTCAGCGTTACTAATTTATTAGAACAGTTCCTTTTTCCTAAATTTATGCATGGAACTTTGATCCGCAAGCTTTCAGGTGGAGAAAAAAGGCGCCTTTATTTACTGAAATTATTGATGGAGCAACCAAATGTGCTTCTTCTTGATGAGCCAACTAATAATCTCGATATTGGGACCTTAACGGTTCTAGAGGATTACATCAAGCACTTTAATGGGACAACGATTACAGTATCTCATGATCGTTACTTTCTTGATAAAGTAGCTGATCGATTATTGATTTTTGATGGGAATGCTAAAATTGAGCGTTATACTGGTCAATTTACTGATTATCTACAAAAAATGAAAATGCAAAGGAAACAGGTTCATCATGATAGTAAGAACCAAACCAATAGCCGATTAGATGAAGCTAAAGATAGCACTTCCGAGAAAAAAAGCACGAAATCGAAAACCAAGTTAACGTATGCTGAAAGAATTGAGTGGGATAAGATCGATGGTAAGATTAATTCTTTAGATCGCCAGACTAAAGATGTAAAAAAACAGATGCAAGAAAATAGTTCGGATTATGATAAGTTAGCAGAGTTACAACGAAATCTTGATGAATTAAATCAGAAATCGGATCAATTAATGAACCGATGGGAATATTTGAGCCAGTACATTGATGAGTAGTTGTTTTTATTAAAAAAGGAAGAGATTAAAATGTTAGAGGATGCATATTTAAATCTAGAACGTTACGTTTTAGATAATGGTCACAAAAAATCAGATCGAACTGGTACCGGAACCATTAGTACCTTTGGTTATCAAATGCGTTTTAACTTACAGGACGGCTTTCCACTTTTAACCACTAAGGCAGTTCCCTTTCGGTTGATTAAATCAGAATTACTCTGGTTTTTGCGAGGTGATACTAACATTCGTTATTTACTTAAACATAATAATCACATTTGGGATGAATGGGCGTTTGAAAAATGGATTAATTCTGATGAATATCATGGACCAAATATGACTAATTTTGGTTTGCGTTCACAAAGTGATCCCGAATTTAATGAAGAATACCAAAAGCAGAAGAAAATATTTTGTGAACGAGTTTTAAATGACGATGATTTTGCCAAAAAATATGGCGATCTAGGCTTGGTTTATGGGAGTCAATGGCGTAACTGGAAAACGAGCAATGGTAAGGCCATTGACCAGATTAAAAATGTTATTAATACCATTAAAACTAATCCTGATTCTAGAAGAATGATTGTGAGTGCTTGGAATCCAGAAGATATTTCTAGTATGGCTCTTCCACCTTGTCATGTAATGTTTCAGTTTTACGTAAACGATGGCAAGTTAAGTTGTCAACTGTATCAGCGTAGTGGTGATATTTTTTTAGGAGTTCCATTTAATATCGCAAGTTATGCTTTACTTACTAGTTTAATTGCCAAAGAGGTCGGATTAATTCCTGGTGACTTTGTCCATACGTTAGGTGATGCTCATATTTACAGTAATCACATTGATCAAGTCAAAGAGCAGTTAAAGAGAAAGCCACACCCAGCTCCACATCTATGGCTAAATCCCGATAAGGAAAGTATTTTTGATTATGATATGGATGATATTAAGGTGGTTGATTATCACCACGACAAGCCAATTAAAGCGTCAGTGGCAGTATAGGAGATTATTATGTTAGCTTATATTTGGGCAGAATCAAATGGACATGTCATTGGAAAAGATGGTAAATTACCCTGGCACTTGCCGGATGACATGCAATTTTTTAAACGTAATACGATCGATCATCAAATTCTAGCTGGTAGAACCACGTATGACAGTTTTAAAAGACCATTACCAAGACGCAAAAATTTGGTTTTGACTCACCGCCCGCAGAGTGATTTTCCGAGTGGGGTTGTGACCTTTAAAACGGTTGATGAATTTTTGAAGTATGCAAAAAGATACCCTAATGAAATGATTTTTGTGGTTGGTGGAACATCTGTATTTGAAGATTTGTTGCCGTTTGTTGATTATCTGTATCGCACTAGTATCAATCATGATTTTGATGGGGATGTTAAAATGATTGATATTGATTATTCTCAATTTGAATTAGAAAAGAAGATTTCTGGAAAAGTTGATGAACATAATGTTTATCCGCATACTTTTGAGATATTTAAGCGTAAGAAATAAGAGGTAAGAAATTGAGAAAAAGTTTTTATGAATTTTTAATGACTAGAAGACATCCAGGGAGTTCCGATCCGATTGCGGAGTTTGCTAATAATGCGTTCTTTGATCAATTATTTCCAAAGCAAGAGGATAATTTTGAAAGGCTTTCTAAGTACTTGGAGGAAAATGCTGGTTATTTACCATCCATGACAATTTTTGATGATGCATGGAAAGAGTATCTTGCCTACCTCGATTAACGATAAAGGAGCAGTAAATGGGAAGTAATATACAATGGTTTCCTGGACACATGGCGAAAGCTATTCGTCAGTTTGAGGAAAATGTCCACGTTGTTGATATTATTTTTGAATTGGTTGATGCAAGGATTCCGTATTCATCGATTAATCCAGAGATTAAGCGAGTATCAGGTAGTAAACCACGCTTGTTTATTTTAACTAAATCTGATTTAGCTGATCCAAAGATGACTAAAGAATGGTTAGATTACTTTAATAGTATGGGATTATCGGCCATCTCAATCGATTCAAAATCACGTGGAGTAAGAAATAAGATTGAGACTGCTGCTCGGAAAGTTCTGAAGGATAAGTTAGAACAATCGCAAGCAAAGGGATTAAAAAAAGACATCATTAAGGCTGTCTGTGTTGGGGTTCCGAACGTTGGCAAGTCAACTTTGTTGAACCAGTTAGTTAGTAAGAGATCAGCAGCGGTTGGCAATCGTCCGGGAGTAACTAAGGGTCAACAATGGTTAACCTCCAGTAAAACGATGGAATTATTGGATACTCCCGGAATATTGTGGCCAAAGTTTCAAAATCAGGAGATTGCTGATAAATTAGCGTTAACGGGAGCAATTAAGGAGAGTATTTATCATCCTGATGATATTGCTTTATTTGCACTTCATTTTTTTCGTAGTCACCATAGCGACGAGATCTTGAGACGTTATCATTTGGGTCCGTCCGATTTAAATCTAAGTGATGTTGAATTATTACTTAAAATTACTGAAAAGATTGGAATGAAAGACGATTACGACCGAGCCAGCGTCAGGATTATTAATGATGTTCAAAGGGGAAAATTAGGACGTTTTACGTTAGATTCCCTTGAACTGGTGGAAAGAAATGAGCATGGCAATGACGATTAGAGAAATTTCTGAGCGGTTTGCTAACGTTGATAATGTTAGTGATCCGCTTTTTGTCCGCTTTGGGGATGATCCACGAATTGGAGTTCAAAGAATTATTAAGAGAACGTTGAAGCGAATTAATACCCAGACCGAGAAAAAACGTGATTTTTTAATCAGATTTAAATATGAAAAAGAAATATGGCAACGCGGGGTGAAGTATATTGCTGGCGTTGATGAAGTGGGCAGAGGGCCGCTTGCTGGTCCAGTAGTCGCTGGTGCGGCAATTTTACCAGTTGACTTTGATCTTATTGACGTCAATGATTCCAAAAAATTAAGTGATGAAAAAAGACGAGAACTAGTTCCAAAAATCAAAAAGGAAGCGATTGCTTACAACTGTTTTGCGGTTTCAAGTCAGATAATTGATCAAGTCAATATTTATGAAGCAACTAGAATTGCCATGAAAAACGTAATTAGTATGTTAGATCCACAGCCAAATCATATTATTGTGGACTCCATGGCAATTGATGACAGTATTCCGCAGACTAGGTTGATTAAGGGAGACTCAAAATCAGTTAGTGTTTCTGCTGCTAGTATCCTTGCTAAGGTTTTTCGAGACGATTTAATGAACGAATACGCTCGTAAGTATCCTGGATATGGATTCGAACGAAATGCGGGTTATGGAACCAAAGAACATTTACGGGCTTTAGATAAACTTGGTCCGACCCCAATTCATCGCAAGACTTTTTCACCAGTATTAAAAACAATCAATCATTAATTTACGTATTTATCCATAGACAAACCAGGAGGTAGAAAATGGATAAACGGAAATTATTGCTTAGAATCAAGTTATGTCGTGGGATTGGGATTAAAGGCGAAGCAATTCTTGCACGGTGGGTTAAGGGGACTTCAGTTGAAAACATGTCTTTATCTGATGTTGAAGGTGAATTAATCAATCTATTAAAACGTCATCATTTGCAGACAACGAAGTTTAAGAATTCATTTTTAAGTAGTGAGTTAGAGCGATCTTTTCGTTTGAACCAAAAATATCATTGGATGACCATTCTTGATGATGGTTATCCTGAACAACTTGCTGATATTTATTGCGCGCCAATTGTGCTCTTTTATGTGGGTGACGTGTCGTTACTTACAACACGTTCGATTTCTGTGGTAGGTGCACGACAGTGTACAAGTTATTCAATCGCAGCAATTAAGGAAATTATTACACGTCAGGTACTTAAAAAGTTTACGATTGTGTCTGGTCTGGCTAAGGGAGTTGATTGTTTAAGTCATCAGTGTGCTTTAGCACATGATGGCCGTACAATTGCGGTGATTGGAACAGGCCTCGACCGTTTTTATCCCGCTGAATGTACGCAGCTTCAGGATAATTTGATGAGAACCAACCTGGTTATCAGTGAGTATCCATTAGGAAGTAAACCCTTAAAATACCATTTTGTGGAACGAAATCGCATCATTGCTGGTCTTTGCGAAAAATTAATTGTTGTTGAGGCAAAGCAAAGGTCAGGAAGTTTAATTACTGCTAGTTTGGCTTTGACCGAAAATCGGGATGTCCTTGCCATACCAGGTAATATTACTTCTCCACTTTCTAAGGGTTGTAATCTACTAATTGCTTCTGGAGCACGTCCTTGTTTGAGTGATAATGATGTTTTGGAAGATTCTTTAGTTTGACAGGTCTTTAAAACTGCAATATGATATGGAAGAAATTTAAACGGAAATTATCATGTATTAATGAAGAAAAAATAACGAGGATAATTTTAATGGCCACAACTTCTGTAGCAAAGACAAAGAAAACAACTAAAACAAAAAAACGTAAAGCAAGTTCAAGAAAGAAAAAATTAGTGATTGTCGAATCGCCAGCTAAGGCAAAGACGATTCAAAAGTATCTAGGAAGTACCTATAAGGTCGTAGCAAGTAAAGGACACGTTCGTGATCTCCCTAAGAGTAGGATGGGCGTGGACATTGAAGACGATTTTAAACCTGATTACATTTCAATTAGGGGGAAGGGTGACGTAATTAAAATGCTAAAGTCTGAGGCTAAGAAGTCGAAGATGATTTATTTAGCATCTGACCCTGACCGTGAGGGTGAGGCAATTGCCTGGCATGTTTCTCACGTATTGAATCTTGACGTTAATGATCAAAATCGGGTGGTCTTTAACGAAATTACCAAGGATACCGTTAAGGATGCTTTCAAACATCCAAGAACGATTGATATGAATCTCGTGGATGCTCAACAAGCACGTCGGGTTTTGGATCGATTAGTGGGATATTCAATTTCTCCACTGCTTTGGAAAAAAGTAAAAAAAGGATTAAGTGCCGGACGGGTGCAGTCAGTGGCATTGTGGTTAGTGATTGATCGGGAACGTCAAATTAGAAAATTTGAGCCAGAAGAATACTGGACAATTGATTCTGAATTTAAGTCTGGACGTTCAAAGTTTAAAGCTAGTTTCTACGGTCTTAATGGCAAGAAAGCGAAACTTGCGAATAATGATGATGTGCAAAAAGTTTTAAAACAAATTGATCCAAAAGCTGATTTTGATATTACAAAAGTCACTAAAAAAGAACGACGGAGACAACCAAACGCACCATTCACAACCAGTACTCTTCAACAAGACGCCAACCGGAAATTAAATTTTAAGACTGGACGAACAATGATGGCTGCCCAGCAACTTTATGAGGGAATTAATATTGGCAAAGAAGGAAGCCAGGGTCTCATTACTTATATGAGAACTGATTCAACAAGAATCTCATCAATTGCTAAGCATGAGGCAGCTACCTTTCTTCATGAAAAGTATGGGGCAGAATACTCTGCTAATAAACCAATTAAGGGGAAAATGCCAGAAGGCGCTCAGGATGCGCACGAAGCAGTCCGACCTACATCTGTTTATCGGACTCCTGCAAACATTAAACAATATCTTACTAAGGATCAATATAAACTTTACAATTTAATTTGGTCACGATTTGTAGCTAGTCAAATGACTCCAGCAATTATGGATACTGAAACAGTAACCATTGAACAAAATGGTGTAACGTATCGTGCTAACGGCTCAAAGATGAAATTTGAAGGTTTTTTGAAAGTCTATTCAAATGGGAAAGAGAAAGATAATATCTTGCCTGATTTAAATAGTGGTGACACCGTTAAATTATCTAAAAATAATCCAGACCAACACTTTACTCAACCACCAGCTCGATACACTGAAGCCAATCTGATTAAAACTTTAGAAGAGAATGGAGTGGGACGTCCATCTACCTATTCGCCAACATTAGGTACAATTCAAAAACGTTATTACGTTAAACTAGTTGGAAAACGGTTTGAACCAACCGAACTCGGCGAGATTGTGAATAAAATTATTGAAGAGTACTTTCCTGACATTGTCAACGTTGATTTTACGGCTGATGTCGAAGGAAAATTGGATGAGATCGAAGAAGCTAAAGAAAAATGGGTTGAAGTTGTAGATCACTTCTATCAACCATTTTCAAAAGAAGTGGACCATGCGGAACAACTTATGGAAGATGTTCAAATTAAGGATGAATTAGCCGGGTTTAACTGTGAGATATGTGGTGCACCGATGGTCGTAAAGATGGGGAAGTATGGTAAATTTTACGCTTGTTCACGCTTTCCAGATTGTCGCAATACTCAAGCAATTGTCAAAGAAATTGGGGTAACTTGTCCGAAGTGTAAGAAGGGCCAAGTTATTGAACGTAAAACAAAAAAGAATCGGTTGTTTTATGGGTGTTCACGTTATCCTGAATGTGACTTTGTTTCATGGGATAAGCCAATTGGACGAGATTGTCCAAAGTGTGGTCATTTCTTGGTTGAAAAAAAGGTTCGTGGTGGCATGCAAGTTATTTGTCCAAACGGCGATTATAAAGAAGATATTCAGAAATAATTAAAATAGCTGTTCCTCGGAACGGTCTTATTTATAAGGTAAAATGTAAAAAGTTACTTTAACTTAGGAAAAACAAATGCAAAACAAAAAACTAATCGAACTATTCGTAAAATTTATTGTAAACGAACGTCAATATTCAAAAGACACGGCTAAAGCTTACGAAGACGATCTTGAGGAATTTAATGTATTTCTACAGACGTCAGGAAATGCTAAAAGCTTTAAAAATATCGACAATTTTGACGTTGAAGTTTTCTTAGGTACTTTGCACGATAGAGGAGATGAGAATAGCACCATCGCTCGTAAAATTTCTTCATTAAGGTCTTTTTTTAATTTTTTGCTAAACAATGAACTAATTTCGGACAATCCGTTTGAATATGTTCACATAAAAAAGCATAATAAGCATTTACCAAGATTCTTTTATCAAAAAGAATTAGACATTCTTTTTAAAACAGCCGCAAGTAATCAAGACAAACGAATTGCTACTCGTGACAGTGCCATTCTCGAGGTTCTATACGGGACGGGAATGAGAGTCAGTGAGTGCTCCAATCTTGATATTAACGACATTGATTTTGATAATCGAATCATGCTTGTTTTAGGTAAGGGAAACAAGGAACGTTATCTGCCATTTGGAAGGTATGCTAAAAGTGCTATTTTACGATATATGGAGAAATGCCGAACGCCAATTATGCGTAAATATCATAAAGACCATCTTTACTTATTTATCAATCAGCATGGTGATAAACTGTCAAGCCGCGGTATTGAATACATTTTAGATGGAATTATGAAAAGAAGTGGTCTTAATAGTTCAATTCATCCTCACATGCTTCGTCATACATTTGCCACTCAAATGTTGAATAATGGAGCTGATCTTAGAACTGTTCAGGAATTACTTGGTCATTCTGATTTATCTACAACCCAAATTTATACTCATGTTACTAAAGAAGGACTACTTAAGAACTACCAGAAGTTCTTTAAGCGTCCTGATGAAGATAATCCAAACTAACTTTTGAAGGGAATTTAATTATGACAGTAAAATTTGAAGCTACCACAATTTGCGCCATCAGACATAATGGTCACGTTGCACTAGCTGGTGACGGTCAAGTTACTATGGGAGAAAAAGTTATCATGAAGGGAACCGCACATAAAATCCGTCGGATCTTTGATGGGAAAGTTGGAGTCGGTTTTGCTGGAAGTGTTTCTGATGCATTTAACCTAGAAGAAAAGTTTGAAAAAAAGTTGAAAGAATATAGCGGCAACTTAAAAAGAGCTTCAGTAAAATTAGCTCAAGAATGGCGCGGCGATCAACAGTTACAAAAACTTGAGGCCATGCTAATTGTTGCCGATCATGATAATTTGCTTTTAGTATCTGGTTCAGGAGAAGTAATTGAGCCAGACGATGATATTTTAGCAATTGGATCTGGTGGTAATTTTGCATTAGCAGCAGCCACTGCAATGAAACATAAGGCGCCTGAAATGTCAGCTGAAGAAATTGCCAAAGATGCTATTAACATCGCTGCTGACATTGATATTTTTACTAATCACAATGTAATTTCTGAAGAACTATAAACCGAGGTATTAATTAATGACAAAAGAAGAACAAATGACACCAAAAGAAATTGTTTCCCAATTAGATAATTATATTGTTGGACAGGACGATGCTAAGAAGTCTGTAGCAATCGCGTTGCGTAATCGTTACCGTCGTCTTCAATTAAGCCCACAGATGCAAGAGGACATTACTCCTAAAAACTTATTGATGATCGGTCCCACTGGAGTTGGTAAGACAGAAATTGCACGTCGTTTGGCTAAGATTGTAGACGCTCCATTTGTCAAAGTAGAAGCAACCAAATTCACTGAAGTTGGATACGTTGGTGGAGATGTTAATTCAATGGTTCGTGATTTAGTTGAGAGCTCAGTTCAAATGGAAAAGAAAATTGAGTTTAAAAACGTTAGACGTGAAGCTGAAAAGAAAGCGAATAAGGACTTGGCTGAAATCATTTCACGCGAAGAAAACCACGTAGATGATCCAGAAGCAATCGCAAATAATGATAAAAAATTAGAAGATACGGTTAAAGAACTTAATAAAGCATTTAAGAAAGGGAAACCAATAGATCTATCTTGGTTAACTCAAAAAGATCCCTTCATGGATAATGACGAAAAGAATAAAATTAAAAATGATGCCGATCAAATTTTAAATCAAATTGAAAATGGCGAGTTAGAGGACCATGAAGTTAAAATCTCCATTGATGACCCAGCGACTTCACTAAACGCGGACAACAGCAAAATGGAACAAATGGGAATTAACTTGCAGGGATTAGAGAGTATGCTGCCAAAGAAGCAAGTTGAAAGAGTCCTTCCGTTAAAAGAAGCTCGTGAAGCATTAATCAATCAAGAATCAGAAACACTAATTGACGATGCCAAAGTGAATGGCTCAGCAATTAAACGTGCCGAAAATACCGGGATTATTTTTATAGATGAAATTGATAAATTGACTGGTGGAAACAAACAAACTCGTGGAGAAGTGTCAAGAGAAGGTGTTCAACGAGACATTTTACCAATCGTTGAAGGTGTAAATGTAAATACTAAGTATGGAGTCATAAATACCAATCACATCTTGTTTATCGGTTCCGGTGCTTTTGCTGATAGTAAGCCTTCAGATTTAATTCCTGAACTGCAAGGTCGATTCCCAATTCGAGTAGAATTAAATGATCTAAGTAAGAATGACTTTGTTAAAATTTTAACTGAACCGAGTGATGCATTAATTAAGCAATATGTAGCATTAATTGGGACGGATAATATTAAAGTAACTTTTACTAAGGAAGCAATTGAAAAAATTGCTGATATTGCATATTCTGTTAACCATGATACTGATAATATCGGGGCTAGACGGCTTCACACAATTCTAGAAAAATTACTTGAAGATATTTTGTATGAAGGACCAGATATGCATATGGGTGATATTACGATTAACCAACAATACGTTGAAGACAAAGTTGGTAATCTTGCGGCTGATGAAAATATAGCACGATATATTTTATAGTTTCTACATTTTGTGAAATAATATATAAAGAAAGGGAGGGATTAAATTGCCAGTTACACTAAAAAATGATTACTTAACGGTTCGAATTAATCAAAAAGGTGCTGAGATTGTTTCGGTTAAGGATCAAAGCGGTACTGAATATATTTGGGGTGCTAATAAAAAGTACTGGAAGCGTCATGCACCGATCTTGTTTCCAATCGTTGGTCGACTTCAAGATGATGATTATATTTACGATGGAAACAGTTATCATATGTATCAGCATGGTTTTGCTAGAGATAGTGAGTTTGAGATCGAATCTCACAACCAAACCGAAGTCAATTTTATGTTGCATTCGAGTGCGGCTACTAGAAAGATTTATCCCTTTAACTTTAATTTATCCATTCACTATGAGCTAGATGAACACACCATTGCGGTTGAAATGGTAGTAGAAAATATCAATCCAGATCCAATGTATTTCTCATTAGGAGCTCATCCAGGATTCAACGTCCCATTGTTTCCTAAGAAAGAAACATTTGATGATTATTCGGTCTCGATTGCTCCAAAGCATGACTATAAAACTGTTAGAATTGATCAGAATGGATACAGTAATATTAAACATCCAATTGAAAAAACGCTGAACAATCCACTACAGTTAAATCGTGACCTATTTATTCATGATGCAAAGGTGCTTGATGTATCTGATAATGAGCAAACTACCGTTATGCTCCAATCAGATGTCACCGAGCATGGAGTCGCTTTGACTGCTTACGACTGTAAGTACATTGGTATCTGGTCAACTTATCCTAAAAATGCTCCCTTTGTGTGTTTAGAACCATGGTGGGGAATTGCTGATGAGGAAGGCAGTACTGGATTTTTAAAAGATAAGGCCGATATAAGTAAACTTGATCCGAACGAAAGCTTAAATGCTAATTTTGATATTACTTTCTTCTAAATAAGATTAAATTAAATAAGGGACACTCAACGAGTGTCCCTTATTTATGCTGTTTTTTTGAAGGAATGGATTTCTTTACGTATTTTAAGTACCAGTAATAAAGACCAAACGGAACGAGATTTTCATCTCCATGAATAATCTTAATGATGTTGTTACGGTGGCGATAGAAAGTAAAGATTGTTAAACAAATTGCTAGAATTGTCAGTGCTGGATCGTTTTCAAATAATGATGCAATAACAATAATGGTAAAGCCTAGCATACTAGCAAGACTTACCATACTAGTAACAAAGATACAGATAATCCAAGTTCCAGCTGCAATGCAGAAAAAGACGAAGTTATATGCCCAAAGCATCCCAGCACTAGTTGCAACTGCCTTACCACCACGAAAATGATCAAAAATCGAATAAGTATGGCCTAAGATCGCTGCCAGTCCAAAAATGAGCGGGTACCATGAATGGATTCCAAACTGCATTGGTAACCAAGTAGCAATGGCGCCCTTAGCAATATCAAGAATCATCACAATGGTTCCTGCAAACCATCCTAGTACCCGATAAGTGTTGGTAGCGCCAATATTTTTGGAGCCATGTCGTCTAATGTCGATATGAAAAAATACTTTGCCAATCCAAATTCCGTTGGGAATTGATCCCAATAAATAAGCAAAGATTAGGAGAATAATAAATTTAACCATATCTTCCTCCGTATTATTAATGTAATATATAAGTCCCAAAAGTTTATTTTATCATTAAAAAGATGATTTTAAAATTTAGTTTGGGAAAATGAGCTAACTTTAAAACGTCTTTGCAATCAAGTTTAAATAGGTTATTATTAAAAACGATGACTAAAAGAAGGAGTCTTTCCTAATGACACAGGCAAAAAAGCAAGAGTATGATGACTCTTCAATTCAAGTTTTACATGGTTTAGAAGCAGTTCGAAAACGACCTGGTATGTACATAGGTTCTACTGATTCAAAGGGATTGCACCATTTAGTTTACGAAATTGTTGACAATGCAGTCGATGAAGCGTTAGCTGGCTATGGTGATGAAATCAACGTTACCATTCACGAAGATGATAGTATCACAGTGGTTGATCATGGGCGTGGTATGCCAACTGGAATGCATTCTTCTGGAAAACCAACTCCTGAAGTAATTTTAACGGTTCTTCATGCTGGTGGTAAATTTGGCCAAGGAGGATATAAAACTTCGGGGGGATTGCACGGAGTTGGGTCAAGTGTTGTTAATGCACTTTCAACTCATTTAACGGTTCAAATTGTCCGTAATGGTACTCTTTATCAAGAAGATTTTAAAAATGGTGGGCATCCTGTTGGAACCCTAAAAAAAATTGGAAAAACCAATAAACATACCGGAACGACTGTCACATTCAAACCTGATCCGGACATCTTTACTACTACAACTTATAATTATGATATCTTGGCAGAACGGCTTCGTGAGTCTGCCTTTTTGCTGAAGGGCGTTAAAATAACGCTTAAAGATGAAAGACCCGGAAAGATTCGTGAAGATGAATTTCAGTTCAAAGATGGGATTAAGGAATTTGTTGACTATCTGAACGAAGGCAAAAGTACACTTGGAAAAGTTATGTATTTCGATGGGAAAAAAGATGGCATTGAAGTTGAAGTTGCTGCTCAATACAATGACGGCTATACCGAAAATATGCTTTCATTTGTTAATAATGTTAGAACTAAAGATGGTGGAAGTCATGAAGCCGGCTTTAGAAGTGCATGGACAAAGTCTTTTAATGAGTATGCCCGTAAAGTCGATTTATTAAAGGACAAGGACAAAAATCTGGAGGGAAACGATGTTCGTGAGGGGTTAACTGCTGTCGTAGCGTTAAAAGTACCTGAAGAACTGCTCCAATTTGAGGGTCAAACTAAAGAAAAATTGGGAACCCCGATTGCAAGGTCAGTTGTTGATAGTGTTGTTTCAGAACAATTACTCTACTACCTCATGGAAAACAGTGATTTTGCTAAAACTTTAATTAAAAAGGCCACTAATGCGCGCACAGCGCGTGAGGCCGCTAAAAAGGCTCGGGAAGAGAGTCGACATGGTAAAAAGAAAAAGAAACGCGAACGACTCCTTTCTGGAAAACTGACTCCTGCTCAGTCAAAAGATACGAGTGAAAACGAATTATTTCTAGTTGAAGGAGATTCGGCCGGAGGCTCTGCTAAGCAAGGACGAGATCGAAAACATCAAGCAATTTTACCGTTACGTGGTAAGGTTCTAAACACTGAACGTGCTAAACTTCCCGATATTATGAAAAATGAGGAAATTAGTACGATTATCTACACAGTAGGAGCGGGTGTAGGAACTGATTTTAAGATCGAGGAATCAAATTATGACAAAATTATTATCATGACAGATGCGGACGATGATGGTGCCCACATTCAGATCCTCCTTTTAACTTTCTTCTATAAATATATGCGGCCAATGATTGAAGCAGGTAAGGTATATATTGCGTTACCGCCACTTTATAAATTGCAACATGGTAAAGGGAAGAGATCCAAAGTAGAATATGCTTGGACCAATGAAGAACGTGATCAAGACATTAAAGATTTTAAATCAGGATATTCGTTACAGCGTTTCAAAGGTTTGGGGGAGATGAACGCGGATCAATTATGGGAAACTACGATGGATCCTGCCAAAAGGACTTTAATTCGAGTTCGAATCGATGATGCAGCTGATGCAGAACGACAAGTATCAACTTTAATGGGTAATAAAGTAGAACCACGTCGAAAATGGATTGAAAATAACGTTCAATTTAATCTCGAAGAAGACGGAAGTATTTTAGATAATACTGAGAAAAATTAGCTTGGAGGTGATGAAATGGCACATAGATCTAAAATTAAAGATTTAACTCTTTCAGAAGTTATGGACGAACGGTTTAGTCGTTATTCTAAATCAATTATTCAAGAGCGAGCATTACCAGACGTCCGTGATGGGCTTAAACCCGTTCAAAGACGGATTTTGTATGCCATGAATAAGGATGGCAATACTTCTTCTAAGGGATTTAGAAAAGCAGCTAAATCAGTTGGTAACGTCATGGGTAATTTTCACCCTCATGGCGATAGTTCAATCTATGAAGCTATGGTTCGTATGAGTCAAGACTGGAAACTACGGGAACCGTTGATTGAGATGCACGGAAACAATGGTTCAATGGATGGTGACCCTCCAGCAGCCATGCGTTACACAGAAGCTCGCTTAAGTAAAATATCAGATGAAATGTTGCGGGATATCGATAAGGATACCGTTAATTGGGTTTTAAACTTTGATGATACGGAGTATGAACCTGTCGTTCTTCCTTCTAGATTTCCTAACTTACTAGTAAATGGTGCTACTGGAATTTCAGCGGGATATGCCACCGAAATTCCACCACACAATCTCGGTGAAGTGATTGATGCGTTAATTTATCTACAAAAGCATCCAAATGCCACACTTGATAGTCTAATGAAGTACGTTAAAGGACCAGATTTTCCAACTGGCGGAATCATTCAGGGACTTGACGGAATTAAACAGGCCTACGAAACTGGTAAGGGACGCATCATGATCCGTTCTAAAACTTCAATCGAAGCATTACGTGGAAATAAACAGATGATCAAGATAACCGAAATTCCTTATGAAGTTAATAAGGCTCAATTAGTCAAACAAATTGACGAAGTTAGGATCAACAAAAAAATCGATGGAATTGCCGAAGTAAGAGACGAATCAGATCGCGAAGGATTGACGATTGCAATTGAGTTAAAGCGGGACGTTGATAGTACTAGTATCTTAAATTACTTGTTCAAAAATACTGACCTGCAAATTTCGTATAATTTTAATGTGGTTGCTATTAGCAATATGGCACCAAAAAGGCTTTCTCTAAAAGAAATCTTAGTTGCTTACTTGGATTATCAACGCGATGTTATATCTAAAAGAACTAAATTTAATTTAGATAAAGCCAACGCACGACAACACATTGTCTTGGGTTTGATTAAGGCATTATCAATCCTAGACCAGGTGATTAAAACCATTCGTGCTAGTAAAGATAAACAAGATGCGCGAAATAATTTAATTTCTGAATACGACTTTTCCGAAAAACAAGCGGATGCGATTGTTGCCTTACAATTGTATCGTTTAACTAATACAGATGTTACTGAATTAAAAAAAGAAAACGCTGATTTGGCAGCTAAAATTGCTGAATATGAGACTATTTTAGCAAGTCCAGATGAACTTGACTCTGTTTTAAGAAGCGAACTTAGAGATATTGCAAAACGTTACCGTAATCCACGTCGTACTAAAATTGAAGACAAAATTCAAAATCTGGAAGTTAGTGAGGAAGTTACGCTTCCAGACGAAAATGTAATGGTACTGGTAAGTAATGATGGTTATCTAAAACGCAGTAGTCTTCGCTCATTTAATGCGTCTGAGATCACTGATAACGGCTTAAAAGACGATGACCATGCCGTTTACCTAAATGAATTAAACACTCGTGATTCGCTGTTTATGTTCACTGACAAGGGTAATATGATTTATCGCCGTGTTTATGAAGTCGAAGACGTTAAGTGGAAAGACACGGGAGAACATATCTCAAGAATGAATGGGCTTGATGCCAATGAAAAAATCATTGCTGTTTATGACTTTTCTGATCTAAGTAAACAAGATGGTGAATTTGTAATTACAACTAGTGCTGGCCATATTAAGCGCACTGAATTTAGTAAATTACTTCCCAGTCGTACCTATAAAAGTCGCGCTGCAATGTATGAAAAATTGAAGGGACCGCTATCAAAAGTAGTCAATGTCTCATACAATCGGGTTGAAGATCCTGGTAGTGTCTTATTGATGACAGAAAAAGGAATGGCACTTAGATATGACTTACAGGAAATTTCATTGAATGGTCCGAGGACTACAGGAGTGAAGGCAATTAGTTTGGCTGATGATGATCACGTCATTAACATGCAATTTGTAAATGATGAGTCTGAAATTGGAGTTGTTTTCCAAAATGGGAACTTTAAAAAGATGAGAGTAAGAGACATTCCAGTGACTAGCCGCGCACGAAAAGGAATTAAAGTCTTAAAGGAATTTAAAACCAAAAGTAATCTGTTAGCTGATTTTATCAAAATTGATTCTAGTGATGAAACGCTTAAAATTTATACTGATCACGCGACTTCACACGAAGTGGTCTTGGGTGACTACGGAACATCTGGTCGTTTGTCAAACGGATCGTCCGTAATGAATACGAAGATGATTGGAACTCCAATTTTGATTGCTCATGACACTTTAAAACAATCTCAAGTTGATAATTTGCTATAGTAAATATAGTGATTTCGTGATAATATACACAATATAATAATAAATGTTAGTGCGAGGTATTAGTTTTGAGAGAATCTAAGAGGGAATCATTATTTTCATCCAAGGCTTTGGTATATTTCTTACAATTATCTGAATCGCTGAACTATACAAAAGCTGCGGGTATTTTAGGAATTACACAGCCTGCACTATCCCAACAAATTAAAAAATTAGAAAATAAGCTCCATGCTAACTTATTTTATTCTGTTGGTAAACAAATTCATTTAACTGATGCGGGTTATACTTTAAAAAATGCTACCGAGGAAGTATATGGAATCCTTGATAATGCTACTGATGAAATTGAATCATATTCAAGCTCAATCCGTGGAACAATTAAGGTTGGAATTCTTTCTGCAATTGAAGATGAAATATTTGAAAATTTTGCCCTATATTTCTATGAAAAGAATCCAGATTTGCGAATTGAAATGTACATGTTGACTCAACAAACATTAATCTCTGATCTTGAAAGTGGAAGAATTGATTTAGCCATTATGTACCTACCAAACGAGAAATTGCATAATTGGAAGGGAATGGCCATTAAACCGATTACTCACGATACTTTGTGCTATGTTCATCATGATAAAAGTAAAATTGGAAGTAAAATCAATCTTAAAAAAGTTGTTGGACCAATGGTAGGTTTCCCCAATGGTTATTACTTTAATCAATTTTTAAAGAACATTTACAGCGCCAAGCGCTATGAAATGCCAAAAATGGAAGCATGTTTTACAAGACCAGTGCAAATCATAGAATTTGCTTTATCATCTGGGTTAAATACCATTCTGCCGAAGACCTTTATGATGACACGTGATCGAACTAAAATGGCTCAAAAGAATACTTATTATACTGATATTATTCCTGATTTTTCTCTTCAAGCCGTTGCCGTCTATCGTGATACTAAAGATGGTATTCCGCGGTTAAATAAATTATTTGACGAATTTAGTGGTTTTGTAGGAGAATATGAGCAGGCTAAAGATGTATACTTAAGTAGTATTAATATAGAAGTTAGAGATCGTCAGAGACTCTTGGAAATATGGAAAAAGAGGAGAGAGAATCATGAGTAAAGAACTAGTTTTTGGACATAAAGTACCGGATACGGATGCAATTGTGGCTGCAATGGCACTCGCATATTTGAAGAAACAAGACGGGTATGATGTAGAAGCAGTCGCTTTAGGCAATCCCAATGCTGAAACTAAGTATGTGCTTGATTACTTTGATACTAAGGCACCACGTGTGATTGAACGTGCAAAGCCTGAAGTTGATAAAGTAATGCTAGTCGACCACAACGAACCTCAACAAAGTGTAAGTGATATTGATCAATTAACCGTAACTGATGTTGTTGATCATCACCGAATTAATGGCTTTAACACTGCTGCACCTTTGTATTATCGTGCTGCACCTTATGGATGCTGCAGTACAATTATTACTAAGATGTTTTCAGAAGAGGGTATTAAAATTCCCAAGAAATTAGCCGGTTTAATGTTGTCAGCCATTATCTCTGACACTTTATTGTTAAAATCACCGACTACTACTGATTTTGATCGCGATGCACTCAAAGCTTTAGCTGACATTGCCGGAATCGATGATTACGAAGATTATGGTGTTAAAATGCTTAAGGCCGGGACTAACGTTGACGCAAAAACTGATCAACAACTTATTGACGGAGATGCTAAGTCATTTACGTTAGGTGGTAAGAATGTCAGGATCGACCAAATTAACGTTGTCGATTTAGACGATATTACCAAACGTGCTGATGATATTAAGAAAGCTATGAAGGCTGAATCTAAGGATAAGGGCTATGATTTATTCTTAGTGCTTGTAACCAATATTCTTGATAGTAATTCAGAACTAATTGTAGTTGGGAAACCAAAGAGAGTGGTCGAACAAGCTTTTGATAACAAATTCAATGATGATGACATTATGAATTTGCCTGGAGTCGTTTCTAGAAAAAAGCAAGTTGTCCCCCCATTAACTGATGCATTAGAAAAAGAATAGTTATAAAAAATCCACTTAATTGTGGATTTTTTGGTTTAAAACAAATTGTTTGCTATTTAATTGGATAAGATATAAATTAAATATAGAAACAAATAGGAGGTTTATATTATGGCTGAAAATAATAAAGATGATTTGAGAAACCGCTTAACACCTGAGCAATACAACGTAACTCAAAATGCTGGAACTGAACCTGCATTTACTGGCAAATATGATGATTTTTATAAAAAAGGAATCTATGTTGATGTTGTAAATGGTAAGCCATTATTTAGTTCTGCTGATAAGTATGACGCTGGTTGTGGCTGGCCATCATTTACTAAACCAATTAGTGAAGACGAATTAAAGAATGATACTGATACTTCTTTTGGTATGATTAGACAAGAAGTTCGTGGTGCAGACTCTAAGTCCCATCTAGGACACGTCTTTCCAGATGGACCGCAAGACAAGGGTGGTTTACGTTACTGTATTAACTCTGCCGCTCTTAAGTTCATCCCTTATGATAAGATGGACGAAGAAGGGTATGGCAAATACAAAAAGTTTGTTGAATAATACAAATAACTGAAATAGAGGTCTTTATTAATGAGTGATAAAAAAGAAACAGCAATTTTTGCCGGTGGTTGTTTCTGGTGCATGGTCCAACCATTTGATCAGATGCCAGGAATTATCTCCGTTGTATCTGGATACACAGGTGGTCATGTCCCAAATCCAACTTATGAGCAAGTTGCTTCAGGTACTACCGGTCACACAGAAGCAGTTAAAATTACTTTTGATCCGAGCATCATTTCATATAAAAAATTAGTTGAAATCTATTGGCATCAAACTGACCCAACCGACGCAATGGGGCAATTCCAAGATCGTGGTGATTCTTATCGTCCCGTAATTTACGTGAATAGTCCCGAACAACGTAAAATTGCTGAAGAATCTAAGAAAGAATTAGAAAATAGTGGCGAGTTTGATGAACCAATTGTAACGAAAATTGAAGACGCTCAACCGTTTTATCCAGCTGAGGATTACCATCAAGACTTCTACAAGAAGAATCCACTTCGATACGCCATCGAAGAAAGTGGCGGACGGAAAAAATTCATTGATGATCATTGGAAGAAGTAAATAAGTTAACAAAAAGAATGCCAATTTGACATTCTTTTTTAATGACTAGTTATATGTAGTAAAATAAAAGTGGTATGAGATTAGTAATAAAGTGATTCTAATCTCATATTAATACTGAGTATATTCTGGGAGGTATTATAATGACTGAAGAAAAGATAAGACCAAATAAATCGCAAGACGTTTGGAAAGATACTGGTGAAAACGTTGAATTTGCCACTTTAGAGCTAACTAGAAAAGATCAAAAGGCGGCTCAAGAAGGAATCCAAGATTTTGCTGATCGTTCACAATCCATTATTAGATCAATGAGAATTAGAGAACCTGAAGCAAACCTTCGAGTTTCCATTGGCTTTAGTAGCAAAGCTTGGGACTACTTGTTTCCGAAGGCTAATAAACCTAAAGAATTAGAAGATTTTACTGGTGTTAAGGGTCCAAACTATTCGATGCCATCGTCTGAAGGAGACATCTTTCTTCATATTCGTGCTAATACTGAAGCCGTTGTATACGAAGTTACTACTCAATTCATGCTCTTTTTAAGAGATTTTACTAAAGTAGTGAACGAAACTCATGGTTTTAGATATTTAGAGGGAAGAGCTATTATCGGTTTCATTGATGGGACTGAAGTTCCACAAGTTGAAGATGTTGCTCCATACGCGCTTATTGGTGATGAAGATCCTGAATTTATCAATGGTTCATATGCTTTTGCACAAAAATGGCACCATAACATGGACTATTGGAATCACCTAGATACTACTACTCAAGATAAAGCCATTGGGAGAGAAAAATTTTCTGACTTAGAATTACCAGATGAAGAAAAATTTAAAAATGCCCATAATGTAACTTCAAACACATCCGTTGACGGAGTTGAACAAAAAATTGTCAGAATGAATGTTCCTTATTCTGATCCTGCTAACAATGATACAGGAACTTACTTTATTGCGTATTCACGATACTGGCACGTTATTAAGGGCATGCTTCAACAGATGGTTGATGAAGATGATTTCTTGTTAACGTTCTCAACCTTATTAACTGGTCAAACTTTTTTCATCCCTTCAAGACCAATGCTTGAAAAAATTGCTGATGGGGATTTAAATTAGTCATCAGTAAATTTTTAAAAATTATTGATTAATTATCATTGACAAAAACGTTGGTTAAGCATAATGTACTGTCTAAAGAAAATGCTAAGAAAAGATGAGTACTGAACCAACCATGATACAGAAAGCAAGCGACGCTGAGATGCTTGCATATTGGCATTTAGGAAAATGGTCTTGGAGCATATATAGACAAGTTATTTACAAGTCATATTTGGATGGCGTCCATTAGAGCGCTATACACTGCTTAATTTATTCTAGATATAATTAGCAATGTTACTGAGGATTGGCAGAAAACTGACAATCAAGGCTCGGTGGTACCGCGTTTATTCGTCCAAGCTCTTGAAACTTTTGTTTCAAGAGCTTTTTTGTATTTTCTTTTAATATAATAAAACAACGGAGGCATAATATGTCTGATAATATTTTTGATTTAGCAATCATTGGAACAGGATCAGTTGGTTCGGCGGCAGGATATTACGCCAGTCAAAATAATAGCAATATTTTAGAGCTGGATATTGCTAAACCCCCACATACACTAGGATCACATCACGGGCAGACTAGAATTATCCGGCATGCCTATGGTGAGGGAGAGAAGTATATCCCGCTACTACTAGAAGCTCAAAGATTATGGGATAAACTCCAGAAACAGACGGGCAAACGTCTTTTCCATAAAACTGGCGTTCTGACCGTTGGGCCAAAAGATTCAGCATTTTTAAATAATATCAAAGCGTCTGCCAATGACTACGATATTGATATTGTTCCTTATACTTCAACTGAAATTCACGATCAATGGCATAACTGGAATTTTAACGATCAATACGAAGGGATTTTAGAGCCAGGTGCAGGGTATTTAGAATCAGAGGAAATTATTAAAACATATATCGAAGGTGCTAAAAATAATGGCGTTACCCAAAGCTTTGATAGTTTTGTTAGAAAGATTGATCAGCAAGACAATGGAATTGTTGAGATTAAAACACAAGATCATACTTTTTATGCCAAAAATGTCATTTTATCAGCAGGAACCTGGGTCAAACAACTATTGCCAAATTTACCAATCACGCCAACAAGAAAGGTATTTGCATGGTTTAACGTCGCCGATAACGGTTTAAATGAAAATGAAGGGTTCCCAGCTTTTACGGTAGAATTTGCAAATGCTATTCAGTATTACGGTTTCCCAGGAAGTAATGGCACCATTAAAATTGGACGTCACCAGGGTGGTCAAAAGATTAAAAATAGAAAAGAAAGGGGCAATTTTGGCGATTATTCTGAAGATTTAGATGAAATCGATCCATTACTAAAGCATCATTTGACAGGGACTGATGGTATTGACCATGGTGGTACATGTTCGTATGATCTTTCTCCTGACGGTGATTTTATTATTGACCGGATTCCATCCATGAATAAGATTCAAATTGTAACTGGATTAAGTGGACACGGATTCAAATTTTCCAGTGTACTTGGTAAACTATTAAGTGATCAAGCTCTTGGAAAATCAAATCCTTATAACTTAGAACCATTTAGATTAGACCGTTTTAACCACTGAAAATAATCAAAAATTTAATCGATGAAATAACAACAAATGCTGTTGTTATTTTTTTGAAAGCAAGCCAATAATGAAGGTTATTTAAAAGCACTCATTATTAGCGTATCATTGAGTATAGAAACTATTTAAATAAGACTTTGATGTTGACCGAACGTTGAGCTTTAATGGTGTTGAAATAAATTCAGAAATTGTAAATGCAATTAAACAACTAGCAAAACGTAATGAAATTATCTTTGATTAAACCAGGCCAATCAGATATCTAATTTCAAGCGTACCAACATTTAAAAATAAGACATTAGTAGGTGCAAACGGGGCGCTTGTATCAAGAAATGGTCATACTTATTCAATAAAACCCATTAGTAATTGTGATATACAATTGACTAAAAATATCATTAAAAAATACGATTTAAATTACATAATTGATGATAATTGGAATTACAGTGATAAAGTAAGCGCTTTAAATCCAATATTTAAGCAACTAGACTCAAATCAATTAGCTGAAAATGTAGCTATCTCATCAATCAAAAAAGCCGTTAAAATCATTTTATTGGACATAAATAGTGACTTAATTGATAAAATACAGTATTCATTAAACAAAATACGTCATTTTGGCGAAAAGAATATTGATCTGACAGCTCAAAATATTAACAAATTCAGTACGTTAAGAATTATAACCGATAGCAACTATTAGAAACTAGATTGCGTTTGGAAACGATAGTAACGATCAAGAATTACTCGCGAAAACTTTTAAAAGTAGATGAATCTACAGTCAGATCAAATTATTTTGAATCCAAATGATGAAGTTGCAAAATCAATTTAAAGTTATACAAATGATGATAATCTAAAATAAGTATGAATTGCTCTTTTATTAATATTAAGTCTACTTCGTATAATATATATTATGTAAACTAGAAAAAGAATAAATAATTAAGTGTTTCCCTCTATAAATATATATTAAAAAGAACACCATTTTTGGTGTTCTTTAATTTCCAACTTATTTTATCTATTAATATCTTTGATCCATCCTAATGCAAGAGCTCCGCTACCTAAATGGGTTCCAATTGCTGGTCCGAATGATCCGCGGGTAACTTTCATATTTGGATATTTTTCTTGAATGGATTTCTGCCAAACATCAGCTTCTTTGGGGTTATTGGCATCAATTACAGCAACTTCAATTGGATAATTGGCTTTTGATACTGCTTGAGAAAATAAATCTTCAACACGTTTAAGTGCCTTTTTCTTAGAACGAACCTTATCAAATGCTACGATCTCATCAGTTTGGTTATCAAAAGTTAAAATGGGCTTTATGTTTAATAGTCCACCTACAAACGCTGTTGCATTTGATAAACGCCCGCCCTTCACTAGGTTATCTAAATCATCGACAACAATTAACTCATCAATGGTTGACCGAAGAAGTTTAAGTTTTTGAATAATTTCTTCTGGAGGAACATTATTTTGTGCTAAATTAGCTGCATATTTCACTAAAGCAGCCATTGGATCAACAGTAATTCCAGAATTAAAAGGATAAATTTTGATGTTATCCATCATTTTGGCTACATTACAAACTGCTTGATACATGCCAGAAATGGTTGAAGCTAAATGAATACTAATCACTGCATCATAACCATCGTCAGCTAATTTATTATATTCTTCAATTAGTGCTCCAATTGGCGGCTGTGAAGTCGTCGGTAATTTGGGTGACTCTTTAAGCTTTTGGTAGAATTCCTTATTTGTAATGTCAATTCCTTCGCGGTAACTTTTACCGTTGAAGATTACGGAGATTGGAATAATATGAACATTATATTTTTTGATATCTTCCTTAGATAAATACGATGTACTATCAGTAACAATCGCTGTCTTCATTTCTTTCACCTAACCTATTTACGGATTTTCTTCATACTTGTTTCTAATCGATTGAGGAGAATCTTTAAAAGATTCTTTTCTTCATCAGTCCACTGATTAAAAATTTGTGTGGAAAGATCTTCGTAGTCATTACTAATTTGATGACATGCCTTCTTACCCTTATTAGTAATACTGTATATTAACTGGCGTTTATCCTGCCCAATGGCTTTCTTTTGAATCATTTCTTTTACAACTAATCGTTTCAATTGTCGCGATAAAGTTGATGTATCTAATTTCATTGACTTAGAAAGCGATTCTTGGGTCGTATAGCCATCATCAATGGCAATTAACAATTGCCATTCTGAAATAGTAAGATTTGATTTTTTGGTAAGAGCTTGGAGCTGTTGTTGATGCATTTTTCCAACAACTCTAAGAGCAGTTAAACTATTTTTCATTGATATTCCTCCGTAAAATATTATACCATTAATTGCCTAATACAAGATTATGGATTTAATATTTATGTGCTACCACTCAACAATATAAGTTATACTGGACAATGAAGCCAAAAGGAGTGTTATATATGTCATTTGACGGATCATTTACACATGCAATGAGTCATGAATTAAATAACAAATTACTAAACGGACGTGTTTCAAAAATAAACGAGCCCTACCCTAATGAAATTATTTTAACTATTCGTTCTAATCATAATAATTATCAGTTATTATTATCAGCGAATCCCTCATACGCTCGAGTACAAATTACAAACGTCCCTTTTACAAATCCGAAAGTTCCAACTAACTTTGCAATGACGTTAAGAAAACATTTAAGTGGAAGTTTTATTAGCAAAATTCATCAAGTAAACAATGATCGGATTATTCACATTCATTTTAATACAAGGAATGAATTAGGTGATATTGAGGAATTAGTCCTTGTCATTGAAGTAATGGCACGTCATAGTAACATCATTTTAGTTCAAGCTAAAGATTCATCAATAATTGATTCAGTTAGAAGAATTTCATCTGCTCAAAATCGATACCGAACCATTCTTCCAGGATCTAAATATATTCAACCCCCAAAACAAGATCTGATTGATCCATTTCAAGTTAACGAAAAAGAATTTACACAAATTGAAAAAATCAATCGTGAGTTTCCAAATGTAGATGTATTTGCTACTCAATTACGTAAATATCTTCAAGGACTTGGGACTGATACGTCCTATGCGCTCGCAAGTGCCCTTCATGTATCTGGATCAACTTTAAAACAAAAATATTGGAAATTTTTTAATCATTTCGAAAATCCAGAACCTATTATTGGAGATGATATGAAGGGAAAATTACAATTTTCAGCATTTCAGTATAACGGCATTCAGCCGGATAAAAGATTTAAAACTTTAAGCGAAATGTTAGATGAATATTACCAAACTAAGGTTCAACGTGAGCGAGTTCGAGAACAAGGGTCACAATTAATTCGAATTACCAAAAATGAATTAAAAAAGAATCGGAAAAAGCTTAAAAAATTACAAAATACCTTAGAAGAATCTGAGCATGCAAATGACCTACGGGTTAAAGGTGAGATTTTAACGACTTATTTAAATCAAGTTAAAGTTGGAGCCAAAGAGATTAAACTACCCAATTTTTACAATAATAATGAAGAGATCATCATCTCACTAGATCCTTCCCTCTCAGCTTCTGAAAATGCTCAAAAATACTTTAAAAAATACGATAAAAAGCGAAATGCAAAGGAATATGTAGTTAAGCAAATCAAGGAATGTCAGGATGAAATTGATTATTTTGAGAGTATTGAATCCCAAATTGAAATTGCGGATCCACGTGATTTAGATGACATTAAGACAGAATTAAAAAATGGTGGATACATTAGGAAGCCAAAAAAAGGTAACAGTAAACATCATAAAACTAAAGTTAGCAAACCTGAAAAGTTTGTCTCAGATGATGGTGAGATAATTTTGGTTGGTAAAAATAATTTACAAAATGATCAACTTACCCTTCGGACAGCAGATAAACGTGATACTTGGCTTCATGTCCAAAATATCCACGGATCTCATGTAATAATTAGATCTTTCAATCCAACTGAACAGACAATTCTTCAAGCTGCTGAACTGGCTGCTTATTTTTCCAAAGCACGAGCATCTGCCAACGTGCCAGTTGATTACGTTAAAGTAAAAGCTGTAAAAAAGCCCAATGGAGGGAAACCCGGTTTTGTTACCTATCGGGGGCAAAATACGATTTACGTAACGCCAACGGAAGCAATTGTTAAACATTTAAGAGAGAATAGTAAAAAACAAGATACTAATTAGTATCTTGTTTTTTTACTTCAATAACTTGTTGGTTGCTTCGTTAATAGTATGACCTATTGATAATTTAGCCCCTGACTCGAGTGATCGGTCTTTTTGATAATCGTACACTCCAAGTTGCTTAAATGGGAAAGAAGCCTGCATCACCGTAAAGTGTGTTGAAGAATCAATTTTGGGAACGGTATTTACAATTTTATCAATATTTAAATGTCCGGTTGCCATCCTGACCAGCACCCCAATCCAGTTAATTCCAGTGGACATATTTAAAAGAACGGTCTCGGTAATTCGAAGTGGTCTCACACCAGTAATTTTAATCTTGTCTTGATCCCTGTAAAAAAGAACCTGAACTAGTCCATGAAGACTTTGATTTTTCACCGCTACCTTAGCTCGTTCAACTAGCCCTTCCACATTCAAAACATCTTTACCATAAGGAACATAATAATCTGTTTGAAGACTGATATCGTCATCGTTTCCATCACCGGATTTAAAACCCACGGTTGAAATTGGAACTATTTTGTTCTCCGTTACTAATAAATCAAACGCAAAATCAACATGAGATCCATACCAAACTGCATCTTTTTGATTTGGTGGTAAAACCACCAACTTGAAATCATGATACTTGCTAAGTTCACGAATTAGGAAGTGACGATTACCCGGCAGAAAGACGTATTGGGGTTTCTCAGTTTGAATGACGTCTAAAATTTCTCCCAGTTGAATTGGTTCAATGTACTGCTTGTCACTCATCATTGGCGCTAAGGAGGCAGAATTAGGATTATTATTTAAAATTACAGTGTCAAATCCAATCTTTTTAAGTTGAATTAATATTTCACTAGTATAGAAATCAGAAGCAATATTGGGGCCAATTTTATTTCTACCCTTTCCAATTATTAGTGCGGTGTTATTCCCGATTTGATTAGATTCGTTGTCAATTTCATAACTAGCATAAAAGGAATTAATTTTTTCGGGAAATTCTCCAGCCGTTGGTTCGATCATTTTATAGGTTTTATAAGAATCCTTTTGACGAAGTTGATTGATATCTGTATGCCAAATGGACGACAACATTCCATCACCAAATCCCATTTCATGAGCTAACCTGAAAGCTTTAGCGTCATTTTGGTGTTTAAAAATATACGATCGACTCTTATCAATATTTGCCATGATCACAAAGAAAAATTGATCAATTTTGGTCAATTCTTGTAAATCTTCAATACTATAATGACGTGAGAGGGCTTCAAATAGAATTGGGAGTTGGATATCGGTTGGATGAATTAACTGTGAAATTAGTTCATCTTCGGAAAGTTCTGAATAACTTGGCAAAACATCTTTTGGACTTGATTGCGAACTTCTAATGGCCTTTAACAAAGCGGCTTCGCAACTACGACCTACCCCAATTACTGATCCAATGGATTTGGTTTTAGTTCCAAGCCGTGAATCAGCATCAGGTAATTGCTCAAACGGCCAGATGGGGATTTTTACCGTGATATGATCACTGATTGGTTGAAGCACCGTCGTAAATTTATGAAAACGTGCTGGTAACTTAATTTTAGTAATTGGATGATTTAATAATAATTGTGAGGTAACTAAGGCAATCGGATATCCCGTTGATCTTGCTGCTAAGGTAGTACTCATGTTAAAACTAGGATTTACCTTTAGAACAAAACAATCATTTGTTTCAGTATTCAGAGCAAATTGTACATGACAAACGCCCTTGATTCCCAAAACGTCCATGACCTGAAATGAAATTGATCGCATCATTTGAATCTGGGTATCACTTAAAGTTTGTGCCGGGGTATAAACGACCGAATCATTTGAGTTCACTCCGACTGGATTCATATCTTCTAAAGAAGATACCATCAATTTTGTCCCCATTGTATCACGCAGTGAAACCGTTCCAACTTCTTTGTAGCCGACAATTTCCCGTTCAATTAGGCATTTACTAGACTTTGACTCCTCAAAGATGGTATCAGCATCGTTAGTTATTTGTTCCATGTTTTGAAAAATCAACCGTTGTTGTCGAACTTTAGGATCTAACGGTCTAACAGAAATTGGAAATGAAATTTTATCAATTACATTCCTTAAATCATCAAAATTATCAACAATATAATAATCAGGGGTGGGAATCCCATATTCTTTTAATCTTTGATTCAATCGATTTTCATTGTTAAACAGATCAATGTTATCATCATTTAAACCAATAATTTTTACATTATTTTCTTTTAATATTCCATTTTTATTTAAGCGTTGAATAACCTTTAGTGCATTAACTCCGCCGAAAACTGAGGTAACTGCATCAATGTTCTCTGTTTCAATAACATGTTTAGCATTTTCAGTATTAACAGGTTTAATGGAAATATTATCAGGATTCATTTCCTGTAATATTACTGAGTATGGATTATTATCCAAAAGAAAAGTAGTGATCCCAATTTTCTTCCAAACCTTTAGTGCTTGAAATGCAGCGGAATCAAGCTCACATTCTTGACCAATTCCAGACGGTCCTGCTCCGATTATTAAGATTTTTTTGATATCGTCTTTCATTAGGCTATCTCCCATGAGCTGTGATACTTTCTAGAAATTCATCAAATAAGTCAATACTGTCAGTTGGACCACTAGACCCATCCGGAGAAAATTGAACTGAGAAACTTGGATAGTCACGGTGCCTAATTCCCTGAACTGTTCCATTGATTAAGTCTATGTATGTCACAATTAGTTTTGATGTGTCGATAGAATTTGGATCTACGGCATAATCCTGAGCTTGATTAGCATAAATAATTTGATTAGTAATAATTTTTTGAATGGGATGATTGCTTCCATGGTGTCCAAGTCTCATTCGATAAACACTGGCTCCATTAGCCATAGCTAACAATTCATGCCCTAATCCCATACCAAAAACTGGAAGTGCCTGTTCTAATTTAGCAATCGTCTTTAAAACACTTTCATCAATTTCGTGCGGAGATCCAGGCCCTGTTGATAAAATAATTCCTTCTGGGTCAAGATCAATGATTTTTTGGTATGAAGTGTCAAAGGGAAGCACAATTACATTGCAATTCCTTTGAGATAATTGACGAATAATACCCTCTTTTAAGCCAAAATCAAGTACCGCAACGGTTTTGCCATTCCCAGGGACCAAATAAGGTTTGGGTGTGGCAACCTGTTGAATCTGCTGATTACTTAAAACGGCTGCATTTAACTGATCAAATGCATGTTCATCATTAACATCAACGAGACTCGCTTTTGAAATATCATGTGCCATAATGTATTTCAAAAGATAACGAGTATCAATTGCAGTTATCCCCGGAATATTACGTTGCTTAAGAAATGTATCTAAAGATATATTTTTTAAGTAACTAGTTGAAATATCTTCACTATGATGAACAACCACACCCTTAGCTGATGTCAAAATAGACTCATAGTTTTTTCGATTGATTCCGATATTTCCAACTGAAGGCTGTGTGAATGCCACGATTTGATTGTGATAAATTGGATCTGTGATTGATTCCTGGTAGCCATTAAGATTCGTATTCATAACAATCTCGCCCGTTACGGTTGATTCAGCCCCCATCGATTTTCCCACAAATGAAGTGCCATCATTTAGGATTAAATATCTTTTAGTCATAATGAAGATCCCTTACTTGTTAGAAACGATTTCGACAGAATCACGATCATCAATTTCTGAAACCAAGACATTAACTTTTTCGTCCTTTGAACTAGGAATATTTTTCCCAACAAAATCAGCCCGAATTGGTAGTTCACGATGACCACGATCAACTAATACAGCTAAACCAATTCTCTTCGGTCTTCCCATTTCATTGATTGCTCCTAATGCTGCCCGGACAGTCCGGCCAGTGTATAACACATCATCAACTAGGATTACATTTTTATTATTAATGTCTACCCCATCATTATTAGTTGGATTAGGCTTTGTCTTTCGATTCTTTAAGTCATCACGATATTTGGTTACATCTAGTTCCACAACCGGAATTTTAGCATTTTCAAGTTTTTCCAAGCGTTTAGCAATTCTTCTTGCCAAATAAACTCCCCGAGTCTTAATACCAACTAAAACTAAGTCGTTGATACCTTTATTTTTCTCAATAATTTCATAAGTGATTCGTGTCAAAGCACGTTGCATGGCCATGCCATCAACTACAACTTTCTCTTTTGCCATAAATGTCACTCCTTAACTGATATCAGAATACTGTTTTCTTAATTGATCGATTGTTTTTTGAAAAATTGGTGGTGCTGGAACTTTAAAATTGAGTTCTTCATGTGTAACTGGATGTTTAAATCCCAGTTCAGCAGCATGTAAAAACTGTCCTTTCCCTTTAATGGTATTTTTAGGTCCATAAAGTAGATCGCCAACGAGTGGATGACCAATATACTTCATATGGACTCTAATTTGATGAGTTCTTCCGGTTTCTAACTGACATTCCACTAAAGTATATTTCCCACCAAACCGTTCAAGAACGTGGAAATGAGTGATGGCATTCCTTCCGCCAGGAATTACTGCCTGTTTCTTGCGGTCTTTAAAAGATCTACCAATCGGAGCATCAATGGTACCGCGTTCTTCATTAATATTACCATGAACCAACGCTAAATACTTTCTGCGATTAGTTTTTTCCCTTAGTTGTTTGGACAATGATCTATGAGCAATATCTGTCTTAGCTACCATCAACAATCCAGAAGTATCCTTATCGATGCGATGAACAATTCCTGGTCTGACTGTTCCATTAATAGAAGATAATTTTGTATGATATAACAGCGCGTTAACTAACGTATGATCAGGATGACCGGGAGCTGGATGGACTACCATACCTTGTGGTTTGTTGACCACAATTACCTGATCATCTTCATAAATAATATCCAGCTTAATGTTTTCTGGTACTAAATTCATTTGTTTAGGCTCAGGGATAGAAATTTGAATGAGGTCATTATTTTGGGATTTGTATTTTGGCTTTTTAGTATCACCATTAACTAAAATTAAATGATCCTTAATCAATTCATTTGCACGACTACGACTTAAATCTTCATAGTGATCCGAAACCAATTTATCAAGTCTCTCGTTTTCATTATCAGCTCTAAATTCTCTATTTTGCATTTTTCTCACTCTCAGGTTTTGCTAATACGATAACTAAGAACAGGACGATCACACCAATCGTTACACAGGAGTCAGCTATATTAAAAATTGGAAAATTTATAAAATCTAATTGAATCATATCGGTAACTGCTCCTAGAAACAACCGATCTAGCAAATTACCAATCGTTCCAACCAACATCAATATTAAACCAAACAAGTATCCGATATGATATCTTTCGATGTAAATAAATATCATAAAAACCAAAACAGCTCCAGTGGCGATGAATTCAAAGATGACAGATTTCCCAGCAAGAAAACTCCAAGCAGCACCTGTGTTATTAATATTAGTCAATGATATAACTCCAGGAACGAATGGAATTTCTTTTCCAAGTGGAATGTTAATCCGAATCCACCATTTCGAAATTTGATCAAAAATCAGGAGAATAAAAAACATTAGTGCAAAACATATCCATGCCAAGATTTGTTTTTTAGAATAATCCGGTGATTTTTTCATTTTTATCAATATCCATTTCTGCTGCAGCTGGATGCTTAGGCAATCCCGGCATAGTGATTACTTTTCCAGCCATCGCCACAATGTATCCTGCTCCTAGTTTCGGCAATAATTCAGTAATATGCAAAGTAAACCCACTTGGATCGCCTAATTTTTTGGGGTTATCTGATAAAGAATATTGAGTTTTAGAAATACAGATCGGTAGTTTATCCCATCCATTTTTTTCAATGCCCTTTAATTGCTTCATGGCTTTCCCAGAAAGGACAACGTCCTTTGCTCCATAAATCTTTTTAGCGACCTTATTAATTTTATCAATCAAGGAATCTTCATCATTGTAAATTCGCTTAATGGATGCATTATTCTCAACAAGTTTGATTAATTTTCGAGCAAGGTCAATTGAACCCTTACCACCCTCAAGAAATGACTTACTAATACCAAATTCAACGTCTTGTTTTCTTAAATGATCACTTAACCACTTAATTTCTTCAGGGGAATCATCAGTAAACTGATTAATGGCGACAATAATTGGTTTGTTAAAGGATTTCATTGCCTTAATATGATGATCAAGATTTTTTACTCCAGATTTTAATGCTTTAACGTTTGGTATAGCTAAGTTTTCTTTACTAATCCCACCATTGAACTTTAGAGCACGAATTGATGCAACCATAACGACTGCACTCGGATCTGCATTTAAGTGTGGTGATACCAAATCCATGAATTTCTCACCACCTAGATCAGAACCAAATCCTGCTTCAGTTAACGTATAATCAGCAACTTTAAGAGCCACATTAGTAGCTTGAACACTGTTACACCCCATAGCTAAATTAGCAAACGGCCCCCCATGAACAAACGCTGGGGTATGTTCTAATGTTTGAACTAGATTAGGATTAATCGCATCTTTTAAAATAATTGTTAAAGCACTTTCAACCCCCAGATTTGAAACAAAAACTGGTTCATTATCATAAGTGTATCCAATTAAAATATTCTTAATACGTTCTTTTAAATCATTTAAATCAGTTGATAGACACAAAATGGCCATTAATTCACTTGCAGCTGTGATTTCGAAATGCTCTTCTCTAGGAACGCCGGACTTAGATCCACCTAGTCCAATGACCATATTTCTTAGTTCACGATCATTAACATCCATTGCTCGGTGCCACTGAATTTTACGTGGATCTAAATGCAAAGGATTTCCCTGTTGAATCGAATTGTCGATCAGTGCCGCTAGAGTATTATTAGCTGAAGTTAAAGCATGAATATCTCCCGTAAAATTAAGATTAATGTTCACCATTGGTTCAACTTGAGCAAATCCTCCCCCAGCTGCTCCACCTTTCATTCCCATCACAGGACCCATAGAAGGTTCCCGCAAAGCAATGGCAACTTTTTTATTTAGTTGATTTAACGCATCGCCAAGACCAATTAATACAGTGGATTTCCCTTCTCCAGCCGGAGTGGGATTAATAGCAGTTACTAAAATCAGTTTCTTTTTAGTATGTCGATCACGAGTATTACCTGATATTTTTGCCATGTACTTTCCATATGGATCAACTTCGTTTTTGGGAATCGAAAGTTTACTTGCGATATCTTGAATCGGATCCAATTGACTTTCCTGTGATATTTCAATGTCAGTTTTCATTCATACACCCTCTATTTTTTTACTTCAGTGCTAAAAGCTTCTTTTAATTCGATGATAGAATTGTTGGGAAGTATAAAATTATAGTTTTTATTCTTATAGTTGAAAGATAATTGAAATTTTTTGGAATGAATATCAATAATGTCCTTAATATTCATTTGAATCCCCTTGGGATGAAACACGCTCCGCACTGTTAATGTCTTATTTGATAAGATTAACTTTCTAAAATGAATTTGAATCCATGATAGTAGGATAAAAACAATAAAAAAACCTAATGTAATTTCTTGAAAGTGAGTTATTTCTAACCAAATGATCACCCCAATTAGAAAAACAATAAACGTCCAACTCCAGCAGATAATACTAGTAGTGATATTTGGTTGATACAAAAATTTTCTCTTTTGAGTTATCATAGTCTAAACCTCTTTATTAAACGAATGGAGTAATTTATTAATGTATAAATTATATTCTGATGCAGCCATTAAACCTAAAAGTAATCAATGTGGAATTGGAATTTTAATTCTTCATCAAAGACAACAAATTCAAATTAAAAAGCAATGCAAAGCAAAGAATAATCATATTGGTGAATTCAAAGCATGCCTCACTGCCCTAAGAGAGCTTTGTGATCATTTAAATAGTATTAACAAGCATCCAAGTGATATTACTGTCCTGTACTATACTGACAGTTCCATTTTAAGCGACAGTCTTAATAAACAATACGCTAAACATTATCAAAAATACGTTGATGAAATCGTTAAATTACAAAATCATTTCGCAATGGTGTTAACTAAATGGATTCCAGACACTCAAAATCTAGGTGCTCACGAATTAGCTTTTCAAGCTCTTCATTCTAATTAATTAACGTAGTTAGAGATTGGTTTTTCGTACATATCCCAGTCTTTAGTAGTGCCAAAAACGATATAATCCGATAATAATTTTCCAATCATTGGTCCAGTAGTTAGACCCGACGATCCAAGACCACTACCGATCAACAATTTTTTGTAATTGGGGACTGAACCAAAGAAGGGAGCAAAGTCATCTGTATAAGCTCTCGTTCCCACTCTACTACCAATAATATCAGAATAATCCAAGGTAGGAATTAGTTTTTTGGCTGAATTAAGTAATTCATCATTAACCTTTGGTTCCTCTTTTAAATCAAAGCCGTTTTCATCGTCGTGAGTAGCTCCAATAATCAATTTTCCGTGTCCAAGCGGAATAAAGTCATATTCTCCTTCTGGCATCATCACCGGCATGTTCTCATGGGCTGGAATATCAGATACTTTTAATTCTACCAGTTGTCCCTTTTGAGGTCTGACTTTTACTTTAATGTTAAGAGGAGCAAGTGTTTCTTTTACCCAAGCACCGGTAGCTATGACAATTTGATCGAAACTTAATAGTTGATCTTTAAAACTAATGGTATGGTCACTAGTAAGTATCACTCTGCCCTTATAAAGAGTCAAATTTCGTTTTTGGGCGATTGCAACTAAATGCTTGCAGAAGAGATTCCCATTAATCCGACTACCTCCGGAAACAAAAATTCCTGGGTGAGTAATCGTAAGAATGGGAATTTTATTTTGCACTTCTTTTTTATCTAACCTCATTATGTTTCCCATCTCAGGAGTTGTTTGAGCCCTTCTTTTAGCTAAAGCATATAGGTCATCTAAATCGTTATTATCTTGTCTTGTAATGATGGTCCCACTACTATTAAAAGTTGCTGAATTCATTTGAGTTTGATCAGCAATTTTAGGAATCAACTTAGCTCCAGCCTTTGCTAAGTTATACCATTGTTTATTTCTACGTTTCGACAACCATGGTGATATGATTCCTGAAGCAGCTTTGGTTGCTTGCCCATAACTATCGTCAAACATCGTTACCTCTCGTTCATCAGCATTTGGAAGTTGACTTAGGTAATATGCAAGGGTGGAACCAACTATTCCACCACCAATAATCGCGATTTTCTTTTTCAATTACTTATCCTTCTTGTTAAAAGTTTGCTCAGCCCAGTATTGGAAATAATCCGTTCTGATTCGCCCATTATACAATTTACGTCGTTTAGTGGCTTTTTTGCCATATTCTTTTTCAAAATTTAAGTCACTGGTTAAGTAATACTTAGACCAAGTTTTCATAGGAATAAATACCTTCCCCATGTCATGATAAAGCTGGGCTGCTTCTTTAGTATCACCCATTCTTTGACCATACGGCGGATTGGTAACTAAAACCCCGTCTTGTTTATCGGTATGAAAATCTTGAACGGCCACTTGTTTGAACTGAATATCATGAAGTAAACCAGCTTCCTCAGCGTTTACTTTGGCGTAATTAATCATTTTTTCATTAACATCAGAGGCCATGATATCAAACTCAGTGTCATAATCAGCTTTTGAATCTGCATCGGCACGCACTTTCTTTACAAGTTCTGGATCCACCCAATCCCAGTGTTCGAATACGAACTCACGATTATAACCCGGGGCAATATTTCTAGCAATTAAAGCCGCCTCAATGGGGATGGTTCCAGACCCACACATTGGATCAAGAAATGGCATTTGTTCTGGATGCCAATTTGTTAAAAGAATTAGAGCAGCTGCCATGTTTTCTTTTAGGGGTGCTTCACCCTTTGCGACCCGATATCCACGTTTAAACAAACTGGGACCGGTAGTGTCTAATGTATCCATAACTTCGTCTTTATTAACCCGAACTTCAAGTGGATAGAGTGCACCTGATTCAGGTAATCTGGTGCGACGATGATAAAATTTACTTATCTTTTCAACGATTGCTTTTTTAGTAATGGCTTGAATGTCCGGAACACTATGAAGAACTGATTTTTGTGAACGTCCCTCAACTGGAAACTTTCCGTCCATCGGGATAAGGTCTTCCCAATCCAACCTCTTAGTATTCTCAAACAACTCGTCGAAAGTTGTCGCTTTAAAACGACCCACAATAATTTTAATTCGATCTGCAGTTCTTAACCATAAATTAGCCTTAATAATGTCAGTAATCGTTCCATTAAAAAGAACCATTCCGTTCTTAACTTCTGGATCGTATCCCAATTCCCGCAACTCATCTCCTACTAAGCCTTCTAAACCAGCAGAACAAGTTGCCATTAAATTAAATTTTTTCATTTTATCCATTCCCTTTTATATAAAAAAAGAGTGGGAAGATCCCACTCAACCTGAAAAATGGTGCAGGCCCCTATAAGCCATGTTTTGTGCTTAACCACAACTTCAGGAAAAAGTGGTTAAGTAGTAATCATCTATCTCAAGAACAAATTGTTCTTCCCCCACACTTGGTTCAATTTCCGTGTGTGAAGCTCCCCTACCAAAGTTTGGGTTTCCCGCTCGCGGGGTTTACTGCGTTCCAATAATTTGATTTCTCAAATTAGTCGTTTCTGTGGCACTTTATGAAATACTAGAGCATAGCAATTGCCTTAGTTCTTTCTTTCGCCGTAATCAAATCAATGATCCCTCGGCTTATTTTTTCACCGAGCACGAACACTACAAGCATCTCAGCTTGTGCGAGAGTGGACTTTCCTCAGCCAACAATTGCTGACCGCGATTACTCAGGACCTGCACCAAATCTTTAAAACCTATTAGATTTATCTGAATCCTCGCCGTATACACGACGCTCTAAGCTGGATAACCGTTTTAAGATATCCATGTCAGTAGGATTCTGACCTTGAGCTGGCTGACTTGGGGAAGTATTTTTTGGTGCTTCCTCAGGTTTAGTCTGCTCAGCAGTTGTCTCTTCTGGTGCCCGTTGAGGAGCACTTGAACGTTCGATAGGACGTTGAGTACTTTGTGTGCTCGATCCCATTGATACTTGACGAGATAATTCGTCAACTTTTAACTTGAGATCCTGATTCTCCTGATCTAACTGATCAATCTCACGTTGAAAAGTCTCGTAGTCTTTAATGATACTATCCAAGAAAGTATCAACTTCAGCAGGATCGTAGCCCCGCATTTTTTGCTTAAATTCTTTTTGTAGAATTTGTTTTGGAGTAAAATTAATATTTTCCATTAATGCACACCTCACCAATCATTTCCGCATATTTCTATTCTATCAGAAATAAAACTAAAAGTCATCATTTAACTGTCTTTGATAATCATCAGCAAGATCTTGTAACTGATCAAAATCGATCAATTGCATCGGATATGCATGATTTTTTTGAAACTGTTGAATAGCTTGATAGTCATATTTAGTTTTACCTTCATTTTCTGGATCATACACTAATAACGACTGGTCTGTATGCGTTAGCATAAATCGTTGATAATTTTTTAATTGTTTAGGTGAATCATACGGATGGTCACTTACTGAACTTGCAAAATCAGCTTGCGAAATTGCTCGATTTAATTTTGCTTGATTATCTTCATTCCAGTTTGACCCAAATTTTTTAAATGGTAACATTACTGCTAATTGAAATTCATGTGGATACTTTTTTTGAAGTTCTTTAGAAACATCAACCGTCCATTGCTCAATCCCGAGCTGTCCGCCGGTGATAATCCAGTCACATCCATTTTCAATTAACTGTGAAAGTTGATCAAACAAAGCTTGCTTAATAATTTTTAACTTAGGATCATCATTTTGAAAGATTCCTAATTCATAACTCCGGTACCCTGATACCCAAACGCGGCTCATTTCTATCCACCTTTCAATAATTATTTCTCCAAGTTACCTACAATTGCTATAATATACTACGTATATGATAACATGATCATTTTTAATAAATGGATTGAGGTTATACAATGAATTTCCATTATCCTAACGGTAATTCCTATCGAAGTACCAGTAAATCAAGTAAACTTATCATTAAAAAAAATAAATCTACCATTAAGTACGGTGATCGGGGGATGTCCCTTGAAGCTGAATTAAATGAAAGCAACCAATATTATTTGGAAAGGGATATTGCAGTGGTTCATAAAAAACCTACCCCAATTCAAATTGTAAATGTTGACTACCCCAAACGTAGTGCAGCCGTTATTAGGGAGGCATATTTCCAGCATGCTTCTACAACCGACTATAACGGTATTTATCGGGGCAAATATATTGATTTTGATGCTAAAGAAACTACTAGTACCACTTCTTTTCCTCTTAGCAACTTTCATAAACATCAAATTGAACACATGAAAAAATGCACCAAATTAGGTGGGATCACCTTTGCAATGATAAAATTTGTTAAAAGTAATGAACTTTTTGTGCTTGAAGGACCGAATCTATTCTATTATTGGGACCGACAAAATCAGGGCGGAAGAAAGTCAATTTCAAAAATAGAGCTTCAGGAGAATGCGTACCAAATTAAGTACCATCTTCAACCCTTGATTCCATACCTCAGAGCGGTTGATCAAATTATCGATAATAAGAACAATATGTAAAGGAGAAGTCTAATGGCTGATTCAGATGAAAATATTTCTAGGGTACAAAGGTTTAAGCACCATCAGCAACCACGAAAGAAAAAGATGAAGCTTTGGAAAAAAATCATTTTATGGATTTTGGCAGTAATCGTTGCCATACTTATTTGTGGAGCAGGTCTTTTTACTTATTATGCAGCCAGTGCTCCAAAGATATCTTATAATACCCTCTCTAGTGATAATTCAACTACGATTTATGATTCAAGTGGTAAGATAATTTCACGTTTAGGTGCTCAAAATCGGGACTACGTGAAACAAGATCAGATTCCTGATAACCTAAAAAATGCGATTATTTCAATTGAAGATCGTCATTTTTATAAGGATCATGGGGTTGATCCTGCCAGAATTGTTGAAGCAGCCTTTTCAAATCTTCGTGGCCAAGGTGGTTTACAAGGTGGCAGTACCCTTACCCAACAATTAGTCAAATTATCAGTCTTTTCGACTAAGGCCTCGGACCAAACGCTAAAACGCAAGGCTCAAGAAGCCTGGTTAGCGGTCAAGGTCGACCATGATTATAGTAAACAACAAATTTTAGAGTTTTACATCAACAAGGTTTACATGGGTAATAATGCTTACGGAATGCAAACTGCTTCCGATTATTATTTCAATAAACCATTAAATAAGATTAACCTCCCACAAACGGCTTTTTTGGCTGGTTTACCTCAAGCTCCTGTTCAATATAATCCTTATACAAATCCTAAGTTAGCAACTGAACGAAGAAATCAAGTTCTAGAAGCAATGGCTAACAATAAAGTGATTTCTAAGGAGCAAGCTAGTGAAGCTGAAAAGACCAGTATTCAAGATGGTCTGGTTAAACAACACAATTCAAATTCATCTCCATACGCAAAAAATGAGAAGTATGCCGATGCCTATATCCAACAAGTTGTTCAAGAGCTAGACCAAAAGGGATACAAATTAAATGCTGGAAATAAGGTTTATACAAATTTGAATATGGACACTCAAAAACAAATGTACAAACTGGCCAACGATCCCAACTCACCCATTCAATTTCCTAACAATAACTTCCAAATTGGTGCCACGATGGTAAATTCCAATAACGGTAAAGTGGTTTCGATGCTTGGATCAAGAAAACAAAAAATTGCCTTTGGATTAAATCGTGCAATTCAAACCGATCGTTCAAGTGGATCAACTATGAAACCACTAATGGACTATGGACCAGCAATTGAATACTTGAAATGGCCAACTTATCAAGCCGTTCAAGACACGCCCTTCACGTATCCCGGAACAAATAAAGAACTTCAAGACTTTGACAATAAGCATGAAGGTACCATCACGATGCGAAAAGCACTTGTTGAATCACGTAATATTCCTGCAATCAGGACCCTTCAACAGGTTGGAATCCAACGATCACAAGACTTTTTGGCTGGATTAGGAATGACATTTAATAAACCACTTGAACTACAAAACGGAATTGGTGCCTATATCTCATCAGAGCAAGAAGCAGCTGCGTATGCTGCATTTGCAAATGGTGGGACGTATTACAAACCATATTTAATCAATAAAGTAGTTAATGTCAACGGAGCTGAAAAGCAATACAGTCCTAAGGGGCATCGAGCCATGTCACCAGATACTGCCTTTATGATAAATGACATGCTCAAAGGCGTCATGACTTCCCCTAATGGTTCTGGAACTGCTGCTAAGATCCCTGGACTTTATCAAGCTGGTAAAACTGGTACTACCCAATATCCAGACGATTGGATTAAGAAAGTGCCTGACCAATCATCAATGGATTCATGGTTTAGTGGGTACACGAAGAATTTCTCACTTTCTATTTGGACCGGATATGACCACCAGTTCAAACCTGGAAACTATATTTCCGAGCCACAAACACGAATTGCTCAAACCTACTACAAAGAAGTAATGTCACAGGCATCTGCTAATAAACCTAATATTGATTGGCAGAAGCCGGATAATGTGATTGAAACCAAACGAGATGGCGTAAACGAATACTATATCGAAGGCCACATGGGAACCGCTGTTTCAGCTAATAATGCTAGTCAATCTGGACAAGCATCCAAGAATCGTTCAGTTGTCTCAAATTCATCAAGTTCAAAAGACTCCAACAGTTCATCATCTGACGATAATTCTAGTTCAAGTCAGACGTCATCGGGGTCTAGTTCTAAGGTTGAAGAGCCATCTGAATCAAGCAAACCTAATGATCAATCATCTTCTGAATCATCAAATAATCAAGATAACAATAATCAGAGCACTCCTGCTTCTAATAATAGTCAATCATCAAGCACTTCTACTCCAAATCAATAAATTGAATATTTTCTTTAAGACTCATCCACTTTATGATTTATGTGGCTTGGGTCTTTTTTGTTGTTGTTTTGTTTTTTTTAATTAAGTTAAAGTAACTTTTAACTTTTTCACCTGAATTTTAATCATCTAACCACAAAAAAATGCATAGATCTTTTACATCCATGCATCATTGATTAATTTTAAAAATCGGAATATTTTGTTTTGGTTTTCTTGGTTGATCACTGTTTAAATTTCTCTGTCGCTGTTCATTGGCTTCCTGAACTTGTGCAGCGGTTTTAATGTTGCGATGCTGCCAATTCAAAAGAATTCGATCCATATACTTCAAACTATAAACTTGACTTAGGACCGCCTCTTTGAGGGCTAATTCAATAATCTTTGGTGAGTAATGATCTTGTTCAAGCCATTGATTGATTGTTTCCAACTCGATTGAAGATAATGGCCGACCAAATTCCTCTTGAATTTTTTTAAATAATCCTTTTCGTTCCTTAATATCATTACTTTGTTTGTTACGCTCTTTTTGAGCATGATTATTAGTGTTTACTAACGATGTAGAATCAAGCAACTTTTCCATTTTATGATTTAAAAGATCAAACTTATATTCGTCCTTCCCAGACTTCGTACTAGAAATGTTGATAATCTTTTTAGTAACTAATTGATGTAATAAATTATAAATATCGTCTTCTTTTAAACCAGTCGCTTTCGACAACTCAGTAGCACTTGGAAACAAATCCCCTTTAGAACGAGCTAGTACTAACTCCAAGAAGACCACTAATTCAGTTGGGTTCATCCCCAACTCAGAGAAATGCTGCAATAAAAAACCAGAAACGCTAATTGAACCACTTTCTAAATAGCGCTCTAAATTTTCACTCATTTTATTCCTCCTTCAATAATTCATCATTACAAATTCTTAATGGTTTGCACAATCTTGCCCGTCTTATAATTTACCGTGACGTAGTTCATTCGATTGTTCTGATTTAAATAGGAAACCACCCAGGCTGGCTGATCCTGATAAATCCCAAGCCCGGTGTTAATAATCTTAGAGGCTTTCCCAATTTTTTGAGCCGTCTTTTCTGCTTCCTGTTGTGTAATCCCACTCTTTTGGGTAACGACCTGCATACTTTTCCCGTTCTTAGGTAAGATGGCATACGCATACTGATTTTGTTTATTATAACCACCAACTGAATAGTATGTCTTATTTAAATTAGATGAGTAGAAATGATTAATATCATGAAATCCAGCACTATTTTCTGCTACCGTAGTGACATGAGAACGAGCGCGTAATTGGGGTGCTTTAGCAACATGAAAGAAAATAATAACACCCAGAATGATTAGAACGATCACCGCAACAATTATCCATCGAATCCGATGAGTCCTTTTTCGTTTTAATTGTTCTCTGTACATGAAAATTCCTCTTTTATTTAGCTTTTACATGCATCATTATAGCAAACTTTCCTTGTTTAATAATTAATTAATCCCTCTTATTAAAGAAATCTTGACCATCTTTAACAATCTTAGCGATCGACCCCGTTTTAATTGGTAAATCAGAGGGAAGCGCATCGATGATTTGCTTACCATACCGTTTGTCAATCAAACGACTGTCCAAAAAGTTAATGATACCATAATCAGTTGAGCTTCTAATCAATCTTCCCACACCTTGTTTAGTTTTGATAATAGCTTCTGGTAAGTCAAAATTATAAAATGGATTCTTGTTTTGTTCCCTTAAAAACTTAGCCCGACTTGAAACAACCGGATTATTGGGAGATTCAAACGGTATCCGGGTAATAATGAGTTGCTTGAGTAAATTATCCGGAAAATCAACACCCTCAAAATAACCATTAGCTCCAAGTATTACCGGAACTGCATCCTTGGTTGACTCAAACCTTTTGATCATTTTTTCTTGACTCCCAGAAACACCGGCGGCTTGAATCATAAAATTACCGTTATTGTTCTGATCTAATTTTTCGTACACTTTTTTTAAAATATCCAATGAGTTAAACAGTACTAGCGTTGGTACTGCATTAGCGTTGATAAGTTTCCAAATTGAGTTAGCCAGATAAGAGATATATTCATCATTATCTACACTAGGCGGCATCGGCGTCGTTTCAGAAATCATCATTTCAGTTTGCTTGGAATAATCAAAAGAAGATTTTAGCCGTTTCATTCTCGTATCACTCCGACTTAAATCAAGCTGATCAAAAATATACTGTGACTTTTTTGATGTAAACAACGTCGAACCGGTAAAAATTGCTGGCTTAAAATAGTGATAGATATTTTCCTTTAACTTATTTTTGGAAGCAAAATCGCCAGTCATGAGGATGACATGATTAGGATCTAGATCCTCTGTATAATAGATCCAGTAAAAAGAGGATCGCTCACTAACCCTTTGCTTAACTTGATCCACGTTAACACTATCAATGTAATCAGTAATTGTAAGTAAATGACGTTCAAACTTTTCAATCAAAGCTTCATCAGAAATCGTCCAACGATTCTTTTCCTTCTTAACTAACTTTTTGAAAGTATTTATAAATTCTTCTAATTTTACGTTAATATGAGTCAAATGGTTTATTTGACCCTGATGGTCTTTCACAAATTGAAGTAGTTCTTTTGCACTAATCGAAGACTCAGAACGCCGAGTAGTAACGGGTTTCATGAATTTTACCCTAAAATCCTGTAAAATCAACTGATTTGTATCAAAAATAGCATCTAGCTGGGAATCTAACCCATTAAGTCGATTTAACTCATCAATATCGTCAGAAAAGATTTCATTTAAATTTAATCCGTGGGTTTGAAATAAATCATTCTTAACCCTTCCAATATTTTTCTTTAAAGTATTGAATTTAATGACTTTTTCTTGCGATGAAAACGCAACGTCAGCAAGCTTATGAGCTTCGTCAACCACTAAGTATGGCTTTGAAGTCATGTAATTACTTAATTGACGACTATTCTCAAAAAGATAATTATGGTTAACGATAACAATATCAGCACGTTCCACCCGCTTCAATTGAGCGAGTAAAAAGTCAACATCCCGAAAAGAGTTCTTCTTATCCGTCTCCACATGAGAATTTTGATAATTAATTTGATCAATAAACGGAACTTCATTGGGAAGATTTAATTCGTCAAGATCACCCGTGCTTGTCTCAGTGAGCCAGACCAAGATTCGTGCTTTCATGAATTGTGACTGTTTAGATTTATCGTGAAATTGAAGTGTTTTGCTAAACCGTTCTAGATTAATATAATGATTGACACCCTTTAACATGGCAACATCAAAACTAGTATTAAGTAACGGTTCTAGTTGACTCTTAATTGTAGAATACAACTGTTCCTGAAGTCCATTGGTAGAAGTACTGACCACTAGCTGTTCACCTTCATTAACCAAATAAGCCATTGGAACCAGGTATCCCAGGGTTTTCCCACTCCCGGTTGGTGCTTCAATTAATAAATTATAGGTAGGTTTTTCTTTATCATGATAATTATTATAAATTAAATTCATCATTTTACTTTGTGAACTTCGCCAATTTAACTTACCCATAAATTGGCGTTCCTTCTGCTTCTTAGTCCTAGGATACTTTATCAAATTGTGCTCTGAGATTGAATAGGATGGTACTTGGTTTTTTAGCGCAATCCCATTTACAACCACATATTGCGAATTCAAATTCTTTAAATGTTCCCGCTTAATCTCTTCGCGATCTTCAATAAATTGAACCGTATCTCTAGGGAGATCAGGATGAACCTTAAGAATAGACTGAATTGTCACTAAGGGTAATTTTTCAATCTTCTTCATGATTGTTAACAGTAAATGAGCAGTTGCGTCAGCATCACTTTTAGAGGAATGCGGATGGGTGTGTGAAATCCCAAAATGATGACTTAAGTCCTTTAATCGATATCCCGTTAATTCCGGAAAAAAGATTTGACTCAACGTGACCGTATCAATGGCTTTAATATCTAACTCAGGATAACCCACTCTTTCTAATTCCGCATTTAAAAACGGAAAGTCAAAATTAACGTTATGGGCAACGAAGACAGTACCACTCAGTATCTTATAAATATGGGGAGCAACCTGATCAAACGTTGGTGCTCCTTTAATTGTCTGGGCGTTAATGCCAGTTAAGTGGGTGATATCTTTAGGAATCGCTTCACCATTATTAACATATGTTGAGTAGGAATCGACCACTTGACCACCTTGAACAAAAGTACAACTAAATTGAATAATTTGGTCACCATTAGAGACATCCGTTCCAGTTGTCTCCATGTCAACGACTGCATATTTTGTATTCTTGGGCACCTGTCTCACCTACCTTTAAAACTAATTCCACTACAATATTACTACATTTATCTTAATATTTATATAAACCAACATTTAATCATTAGTAAAGTATTCTAAAATATATTGGTCATGTTCTAAATTATGATAAAATAGGTATGTTTGGAAAGTGAGCGATTGAAATATGAACACGACTGCAACCGGGTTGAGTCATGCAAAAATAATTTTTTTAGGTGAGCACAGTGCCGTCTACCAAAAGCCTGCGATTGTTTTTCCTGTGCCACAAATTAAAGTGAAAACCACCATTACTTCTGATGGTAACAATCAACTATTCAGTAAATACTACCATGGTCCAATTAGTGCTCTCCCTTCTTCAATGAATGGATTACAGACACTTATTAATCGTCTTAACCAATCATTAAATCCTAATAACATCCCAATTAATATCAAAATTGATAGTGCAATTCCGTTGGGGAGAGGGATGGGTTCATCCGCTGCAACAGCTAGTGCAGTTACCAAAGCCTTTTTTCATTTCTTTAATCACCAGTTGAACGCCGACCAGCTTAAGAAATTTACCGATGTAGAAGAAAAGATAACTCATGGTAATCCAAGTGGAATTGACGCTAAAACCGTCAGTGCGCTTAATCCAATCTTATTTGAAAAGGGTCAGTTTTACGATTTTCCTGTTTCAAACGCAGGAAATCTCATCATTGCTGATACCGGCATTTCAAGTAATACTTCCACGGCGGTTTCAATGGTAAGAGATGAAATGGACCATAACTTTCAAAATACGAATGATTTAATTAACGACCTCGGGGATTTAGCTGAAGCAGCTAAACATTCTCTGACATACAATAAACTCAAACAAACCGGCAAATTAATGAATCTGGCCCAAAATGATCTTTCAAAATTGGGAGTTAGTTCAACAGAAATTAATACCCTGGTAAATGCTGCTAATCAGGCGGGTGCCCTCGGTGCTAAACTAACGGGAAGCGGACTCGGTGGATGCATTATTGCTCTGTCAGATTCTAAAACCACCACGCAAAAAATCAAGACAACCCTTAAACAAAGTGGAGCACAAGGAGTTTGGGTCCAATCATTAAATGAAATGAAGTAAGGAGATTTATTATGTCCGACAATACTAATATCTATAGAACCCAGAAGGCTCGTGCTCATACTAATATTGCACTAATCAAATATTGGGGAAAGGCCAATAGTCAACTCATTATTCCAGAAGACAGTAGCCTGTCTTTAACTTTAAATGACTTCTATACCGATACTGAAGTTCGCTTTGACCCATCTCTAAGTTCTGATCAAATCACTTTTAACAATCATCTAATTAATGATTCGGAAGAAAAAAAGATTGTCAGCTTTCTTGACATCGTTCGAAAAAAAGCCAATGTTGATATTCACGCCCACGTTAAGACAAATAACAATATCCCTACTGCTGCTGGGCTTGCTTCATCTGCTTCAGGTTTTGCTGCTCTCGCTGCCGCTTCTAGTAAAGCCATTGGAATGAATCTTTCTAAAAAAGATCTTTCTAGGCTCGCTAGACGAGGATCAGGTTCAGCAACGCGCTCTATTTTTGGCGGTTTCGTCAAATGGGAAAAGGGTCATAGTGACGAAACTTCCTTTGCCATTCCAATTGAAGAAGACATTGATTGGGACATTAACCTAGTAGCTGTTATTATTAATCGAAACGAAAAAAAGATTTCTAGTAGAGAGGGTATGAAAATTTCTAAGTCCACCTCCCCTTACTATCAAGCATGGAAAAAAGTTACTAGTCATGACATGACCACGATGAGAAAAGCAATTCGTACTCATAACTTCGACTTAATGGGCCACACTGCTGAGGAAAATGCCATGAAAATGCACGCCCTCACGTTCAGTTCCGATCCAGCTTTTACATATTTTAATGGAGATACACTTAAAGCAATTCAAATTGTTCACGAATTAAGAGACAATGGCATCAGTTGCTATTTTACAATTGACGCTGGTCCAAATGTAAAAGTGTTGGTCCAACATGATAATTTAAACCAAGTTGTAAATCGATTTAAAAGCACTTTTGGATCATCAAACGTGGTTGCTACCACTCCAGGTCCTGGAATCGAATATTTAAATTAAGGGAGTAATTAATTACATGATTTCCGCAAAAGCACCGGGTAAATTGTACGTAGCTGGTGAATATGCAGTAGTTGAGACCGGCTACCCTGCTATCATCGCTGCATGTGATCGCTTTGTTCGGGTTGGCATTAAAGCAAGTTCAGATTTTGGAAGCATCTATTCGAAACAGTACGATGAGAATATGCTCCATTGGAAGAGATTAGGCCATCGCATGGTCTTCGATAATCGTGATAATCCTTTTCAGTACATCATTTCAGCGATTAAAGTAACTGAAGAATACGTTGAAACTCTCGATAAAAGTTTAAAAACATACGATATCATCGTAAATAGTGAACTCGATAGTGCCGATGGACGTAAGTACGGATTAGGTTCTTCAGCTGCCGTCACGGTTGCAACCGTTAAAGCCTTATGCGAATTCTACGACATTAACCTTTCAACGATGCAACTCTTCAAGCTAGCCGCAATTGCTCATTTTGAAGTTCAAGGAAATGGTTCATTAGGCGATGTAGCTGCTAGCGTATTCGGTGGTTGGATTGCTTACCATTCATTTGACCGACAGTGGTTAGCCAATGCCCGTAAAGATGTGGATTTAGTGGAACTGTTAGATTTAAAGTGGCCTAGTTTAAAAATTATGCCGCTAACAGCACCAAAGAATTTACAATTATTAATTGGATGGTCAGGTTCACCCGCTTCAACTTCAAATCTAGTTGATCGAGTGGAGCTAAAAAAAGCCAGAAATTCTGAACTTTATCAAGACTTTCTTCACTTCAGTCAGGAGTGTGTCTTAAATATTGTTAATGGCTTTAAAAGTTCTAATCTGGAAATGATCCAAAAGAACATTGAAAACAACCGCAAGCTCCTTTTAAAACTCGGTGAATTTGCCAACGTTGAAATTGAAACCCCAAAGCTAAAAGAATTAATTGACATTGCCGATCATTTTGGTGGTGCAGCCAAAACTTCGGGAGCTGGTGGCGGTGATTGTGGGATCGTCATTATTAATAAGGATGATAATATCGATGATCTTGTTAGCGATTGGAACCGCCATGGAATTGAGCTACTAGACCTTAAGATTCATAATAATTAGGAGAAACAAATGACTAACCAACAGTCACATCGAAAAGATGAACACGTCTCGCTTGCTAAAAAATTTCACCATACGGAATCTGAAGCTGGATTCGATCAGGTTCATTTTATGCCAGTAACATTCCCTGAAATGACATATCAGGATGTAGATATCTCAACTCAATTAGGCTCGCTGCCTTTAAGGGTCCCCTTCTACATTGAGGCGATGACTGGTGGCAGTGAGTATACCAAAAAATTAAATTTTCACCTAGCTTCTATCTCAAGGCGCTGTGGAATCGCAATGGCATCCGGCTCAGAGAGTGTAGCAATCAAACATCCGGAACTAATCGATACCTTTTCGATCATTAGAAAGCAAAACCCAGATGGACTGATCTTTGCTAACATTGGTGCTGGGACAACCCCAAAAGCGGCTGAGCAAGCAATTGATATTCTTCAAGCTAATGCATTAGAGATCCACGTTAATTCAGTTCAAGAACTCATCATGCCCGAGGGATCAAATTCATTTAACTGGCTATCCAATATTTCAAACATTGTCCAAAATATTAAAGTACCAGTAATCGTCAAGGAAGTTGGATTCGGGATGAGTTCTAAATCAATTCAAACCCTTTTGGACCTTGGAGTTGAATATGTAAACATTGGTGGTCGTGGCGGAACTAACTTTGCTCAAATTGAGAACTTCCGTCGTCATCAAAAAGAAATGGACTATTTTAAAGACTGGGGGATTACCACGGTGGAATCTCTCTTTGAATCCCAAAAAGTTCCTAGCATGAACATCGTAGCAACTGGTGGCATCACTAATCCCATGGAAATCGTCAAATCATTGTATTTGGGTGCCGATGCTGTTGGCATTGCGAGTCAGATTTTGGTGAAACTAATTGATGACGGTGAAGACGAGACCGTGAAAATGATTAACGATTGGATTATTGGCATTAAGTCCATTTTCACCGCACTAGGCGCACACAACATTAATGAACTGCGTCAATGTGAATCAGTAACCAGTCCAGAATTACAAAGTTACTTAAATCAACGCAAATAAAAAGACCTTCGTTTAAAAAACGAAGGTCTTTTTATTTTCTCATGCTTTAAACCTTAATCCCTTAGGGAAAAAGTTTTTTAACGTCCCATTCACGACTTTACCAAATCCAACACTCATTCCGCGACATTGAATTAAGTACCACCCCTTCTTTAAGTTGGGATCCACGGCAACGGTGTCACCATGGACATAACTCTGCCACTGATGATCAGTAATTTTAACGATGTTTTTTACGTCATTAGGATTAATTGCCAATGCCAATGCATACGAAGGCTCAATCCGATTCTTTTTAATCGTTCCAAGTGGCGTTCCGGGTCGCATTACTTTTAAACCATCTAAATCGGGAATTGCCGGATTAAATGAATAAAGGGTACTCCCAAATTCTAGAAGATCCTCTGTCAAAAAATCGCGCTTAAAGTTAACGTTACAGAACTCTTTCCACTCTTTTTTTATACTACTTGAGACGTTACTTCTTTGATGCTTAATCTTTTTGGATTTTCCAACATCTGTACTCTGCAACTTGGCAATAAAATGACCATCACCTTTAAATAAGTTAGGAAACAGACGAGCCGTTTTAGTTAACTCTTCGTTTCCATCCGCCCATTCCGGTTTTCCGTCGATCATCCCATCATACTTCTTAATCGGGAGAGCCTTAAAATCATAATTAGCTAAGATCCAGGCAATTATCTGTTCGTCTTCTTCTGGTGAAAAAGTACAAGTTGAATAAATCAATTGTCCACCTGGTTTTAACATCTTAACAGCTTCTCTTACAATGTCTTTTTGCCGCGCAGCACACTCTTTCGGATAATCAATTGACCAGTATTTTGTTGCGTCATGATTTTTTCTAAACATCCCCTCACCCGAACATGGCGCATCAATCAAAATTTTATCAAAATACCTTGGAAAATGCTTTGACAGGTTATGTGGATCTTCATTCAAGATTAACGGATCCCACACCCCAAACCGTTCCAGATTTTCAACTAGAACCTTAGCTCGGCTCCGGTCAATCTCATTTGATACAAGTAAGCCCTTGTTTTTCATCATACCAGCCAAATGAGTCGACTTTCCTCCTGGGGCAGCACACAAGTCTAATACCTGATCTCCCATACTAGGATCAACCACCTCTGCTACGTACATGGCAGATGGTTCCTGACTGTAAACGTAACCACTCTGATGCTCGACGGTTTTCCCGCTCACTTTCCCATAATAACCATTTTGGGTATAGGAAATCGGGCTTGTCATATCCAAACGAACATCAGCTTTAGTTTTGAGCGGATTAGTTCGAAAGGCATTGTAAGAATCTTCATCAAAAGAATCAATAAAACTTTGATAATCATCTTTTAACAGATTATGATATTTACTTTTAAAATCTTCAGGTAATTTCATACTGATAAGTCCTTATTATTCAAATTGCTTGGCAGCTCTCACGGCCATCTTCCATCCCTTGTATAGTTTTTTTCTTTTATCGCCACTCATATGTGATTCAAAAAAAGTACCAACACGCTTACTTCTTTTAATTTCATCAATATCCTTCCAAAATCCAACAGCCAAACCAGCCAGATAAGCTGCTCCCTGTGCCGTAGTCTCTGAAATTAATGACCGTTCAATTTGATCATTTAAAATATCGGCTTGAAACTGCATTAAGTAATCATTTTTAGCAGCTCCACCATCTACTACTAGTGATTTAACCGGAATCTTAGTCTCTTCTACCATCGTATCAAGAACATCCTTTGTTTGAAATCCTAACGATTCAATGGTCGCACGAACTAATTGATTACGCGTCGTTGATGATGTCAAGCCAAAAATCGATCCACGAATTTCCTGATCCCAATATGGTGCCCCTAGTCCAGTAAACGCTGGCACTACGTAAACTCCGTCACTCGTTTTGGCATCATAAGCCATTTGCTCAGAGGCCTTAGCCGATGAAATTAAACCCATCTCATCCTTTAACCATTGAATTGCCGATCCAGCCACAAAAATGCTACCTTCTAAAGCATATTTAACTTCTCCATTCAATCCGTAGGCAATTGTGGTTAACAATCCATTACTAGAAAACCTTGGCGTTTTTCCTGTATTCATCATAATAAAGGCACCCGTTCCATAAGTATTCTTCGTCATTCCGGGTTGTAATGCTAATTGTCCAAATAATGATGCTTGTTGGTCACCGGCAATTCCGGCAATTGGAATCTGTACCCCTAAAAATGAATATCCCTTCGTATATCCAAAGAAGTGTGACGATGGTTTCACTTTAGGTAACATTTTCTTAGGAATATCGAAGAGCTCTAACAGATCATCATCCCATTTCAAATCGTTGATGTTATATAACATTGTCCTACTAGCATTAGTAAAATCAGTGGCATGAACGGTTCCGCCGGTCAGATTCCATAGCAACCATGAATCAATGGTTCCAAATAATAAATCTCCATTCTCCGCCCGTCTCTGGGATCCCTTTACATGATCTAAAATCCATCTAATTTTCGTACCAGCAAAATAAGAATCAACAATCAGTCCCGTCTTTTGGTGAATTAAATCAGCGTAACCATCAGTTATTAACCGATCAGCAATTTCACTGGTCTGTTTTGATTGCCACACCACAGCGTTGTAGATGGGCTTTCCACTTCGTCTATCCCAAATTACAGTCGTTTCACGTTGATTAGTAATGCCGATACTTCGCACTTTATAGGGAGGAACTTCAGAGTTAATCAATACCTCAGAAATCACAGATTCAACGGCATTCCAAATTTCAATTGGATCTTGTTCTACCCACCCTGGATGAGGAAAAGATTGTTTAAACTCACGTTGTACTTTTCCCACAATCTGGCCATCATGATCAAATAACATTGCTCGAGCAGAGGTCGTTCCTTCATCAATTGCCATTATGTATTGCTTGCTACTCATATTTCCCCTCGTTTTTTCAAATAAATGTTATGTGTTAATTATACCCTAAGTAATTTAGCATACCAAACGTGAAGTTATACCATAACAAAGGCAATATGGTAGAATACTTACATGTGATTTAATAGGAGGCAATCTAAATGACAAGTTTTAATGAATATTCCGCATGTACCAGCATTTTAGTTGGAAAAGATGCTACGGTTGATGGCAGCACTTTAATTGGTCGCAATGAAGATGCTAAAGCATCATGGCCAAAACGATTTGTTGTCCATGAACATAAGGAGTTTCAGGATGATCAGGAATTCAAATCAACTGATAACGGCTTCAAAATGCCGCTACCAAAAACACGGGGAAAATACACTGCTACTCCCGAATGGACCGACCAAGACGGTTTATTCGAAGAGGATGGTATTAACGAATATGGGGTTGCTATGAGTGCAACTGAAAGTACGTACGCTAACGCACGTGTCCTAGGTTATGATCCCCTTGTAAAAGATGGAATTGGCGAAGAAGCCATGGTAACCGTAGTCTTGCCTTATGTCCATTCCGCAAAGGAAGCCGTCAAACGTCTTGGTAACATTGTTGAAAAATATGGGGCCAGTGAAAACAACGGAGTCCTTATGTCCGATAAAGAAGAAGTTTGGTACTTAGAGATCGGTTCCGGACACCAATGGATCGCTGAAAGAATTCCTGACGATGAATACGCCATCGTTGCTAATCAAATGGCCATTGAAGAAGTTAACTTTAAAGATAATGATCACTTCATGTGGTCACCAGGGATTAGGGACTTTGTATCAAAAAACAATTTAAATCCAGATCGTTCTGGTTTTAACTTTAGACACATTTTTGGAACCCATGACTTATCAGACACCTACTACAACACCCCTCGAGTTTGGTACGGACAAAAAATGTTTAACCCAGAAATCAAGCAGGATCCTACTTCCCAAAACATCCCCTTTACAAGGAAAAGTGAAGAATTAATATCGGCGCTCGATGCCCAAAAGTTGCTCAGTTCACACTATCAGGGAACTCAGTTCGATCCAATTGGTGCAGGCGAAGAAGCTGATCGAACTCGATTTCGTCCCATTAGTTTAGCCAAAACCCAAGAATCACACGTGCTCCAAATCAAACCTAATCTACCAATTGAAATTGGTGGAATTCACTGGCTTGCTATGGGTGTAGCGGCTCAGAGTACTTACGTCCCATTTCTTGAGGGAATTTCTGATACTCCCAAAGCATATAAGTACCACGTCAAGATGGATTTTGATCCTAAATCGGCTTACTGGATCTTCAAGCTAGTTGGAATCTTAGTTGACCCCCACTACCTTGAATTTGGTGACAAACTTAAAAACGTGCAACAAAATTTAATCGAACAATACGAACAAATCTTACAGCAGGTAGAACAAGAGTCCGACGGCTTGGATTCAACAGAACTAACTCAGCTTGCTAATGAGGCCAGTTCTAAGACAAGTAAACTCGCTTTGCGTAGCTTTAAGAACCTTGGTCAATACTTGATTACAAACTCAACGGATTTCTCTCCTCTCAACTATCACCAAGATTTAAATCTATAAAAAAAGAGAGTATACTTTATTAGTATTTCCATTAAATTTAATCAAGGAGAGTGACTTTATGTCTAAAGGGAAAAAGCAAAGTAAATTAGGCTTAATGTCTTTAGTTTTAATGATACTCACTGCGATATTTGGCTTTGGTAATACGACCGTCGCCTATGATCAAATGGGCTACGCCAGTATTATCTGGTACATATTTGGAGCACTAGTATTTTTCTTACCGGTTTCATTAATGTTTGCCGAATATGGTTCGACTTTCAGTAGTGCTAAAGGTGGAATTTATTCCTGGCTTAAAGAGTCAATTGGTGAACGCTTAGCCTTCATCGGAACCTTTATCTGGCTATCATCATGGATCATTTGGATGATCTCGACTTCTTCTAAGGTTTGGATCCCATTTTCTAACATTATTTTCGGAACGGACAAAACCCAAACATGGCATTTGTTCGGAATTTTTACCCCAATGCAAACAATTGGAATCCTTGGGATTGCCTGGATTTTAATTATTACTTTGTGTGCGAGTCATGGTTTTGATTCAATTGCTAAGATTGCAAACATCGGGGGAGTATTATCAATTGCTTTGCCACTGATCTTTGCTATCTTATCAGTAATTGTTTGGGTCTTAAATAAGGGCCAACTTGCTGAGCCAGTCAATGGCGCTAAAAGTTTCATTCAATCCCCTAATCCATTATTTGTAACCCCAATCGCCATCATGTCATTTGTTGTTTATGCGATTTTTGCGTATGGAGGAATGGAGTCAATTGGTGGAGTCGTTGATAAGGTCAAAAATCCTACGAGGACTTTTCCCCGTGGGGTCATCATTGCGGCAATCATCATGGCAGTCATCTATTCTGGATCCATTTTTTTGGTTGGTATTACAGCTAACTGGCATGAAGTTGTCGGAAAGGGTTCGGTCAACCTGGGTAACATCACTTACGTTTTAATGAATAACCTTGGTTATGTTTTCGCTAAAACCCTTGGCTTTTCAGCTGGATCAGCAATGGAATTTGGTCGCTTCATGGCCCGAGTAGCCGGTTTAGGGATGTTTATTCCATACTTAGGTTCTTTCTTTGTTCTGATATATTCCCCAATCAAATCATTTATTGAGGGATCCAATCCAGATTTATGGCCTAAAAAAGTGGTTAAATTAAATAAACATGGTATGCCAGGGTTTGCAATGTGGATTCAAGCATTTGTTGTTGTTGCCGTTATCTTTGTCATTTCTTTCAGTGGCAATAATGCTCAACAATTTTACTTAATTTTAACTGACATGGCTAATATTTCGACAACTTTCCCATACTTATTCTTAGTTGGAGCTTTCCCATTCTTCAAGAAACTAAAGAATGTTCCTCGTCCCTTTGTCTTTTACAAGAATCGAATTGCTACTAACATCATGGTAACCATTATCTTGGTTGTACTAGTGTTGGGAATTGGCTTTACTGCTATTCAACCAATCTTGACTCATGATTACACCACCGCCTTCTGGACCATTGTGGGACCACTAGCTTTTGCACTGGTTGGTTGGTTAATGTATGAATACAACAGTCGAAGAGGTACTAAAACTGCTAAAGAAATTGATGACCAATAAAAAAAGAGTTCGCAATGCGAACTCTTTTTTTTACATAAAATTAATGCTTACGACTTGCTTCTTTAATACGAGCAGCCTTACCAGAACGATCACGTAAGTAATACAACTTAGCACGACGAACTGAACCATGTCTAACAACATCAATCTTAGCAATTCGTGGTGAATGTAATGGGAAGATTCTTTCAACCCCAACTCCACTGGCAATTCTTCTTACTGTGTAAGTAGCTTGAATGCCTGAACCATGACGTTTAATTACAACACCAGTAAACTTCTGGATACGTTCGTTACTACCTTCAACAACCTTTACGGAAACCGTAACGGTATCACCAACACGAAATTCAGGAATATCTGAACGAAGTTGATCACTATTGATCTTATCAATCAATTTATTTTGACGCATAATCATTTCTCCTAACTAGCATTCTTATCTTCTCGACAGCGGAATACCGTTTTATTTAGCCATAAAAGACCACTTAAAATTATAACATACAAACCAAAAAACTCAATACTTACCGATCTTCTTCCTCAATTTTAACGTCCGCCAATAATTCCTTTTGCCTTTTTGACAGTTTGTTGTAATTAATCAGATCTGGTCGTCTTAAATATGTCTTTCTTAAAGATTCCTTCTGTCGCCAATCATCAATTTTTTGATGATCACCACTAGTTAAAATCGGTGGAACTTTTAACCCCCTAAAGTCTGCTGGTCGCGTGTATTGAGGATATTCAAGCAATCCACTTGAAAAAGAATCTCCTGGGGCTGACTCTTGATTACCAAGGACACCCTTAATGAGTCGAACGGTCGCATCAATCATTACTAGCGCAGGCAATTCACCACCCGTCAGGACAAAATCACCAATTGAGTACTCGTCAGTTACTACAGATTTAATTCGTTCGTCAAACCCCTCATAGTGACCACACAAAAAGGTTAAATGGTCCTCCCCGGAGAGTTTTGCAGCATCGTTTTCATCAAATCTTTTCCCTGCCGGATCAGTTAAAATGACTCTACCAGATGAATAACCCTGTTTTTCTGAAACTTCTTGAGAATGCGTAAAAGCATCAAGCATTGGTTGAGGCTTAAGTAACATTCCAGCTCCCCCACCAAAGGGGGTATCATCCACGTTATGATGTTTATTAGTCGAAAAATCACGAAAATTAGTAATATCAATATTTATGATTTCTTTTTCAATGGCCTTACCGATAATGGATTCACTCAAAGGGCCCTTTAAAATATTAGGGAAAAGGCTCAATATATCGATCTTCATCGTTACTGCATTCCCTCCATTAACTCAACGACTACTTTATGATTAGGAATATCCACTTTTTTTACGACCGAATCAATCTTTGGAAGTAACAAATCATCTTTATTTTCACGCTCCACTACCCAGACATCATTGGCAGGCATATCCATAATATCACTTATTACACCAATTTTATTATCATCTTTATCGATAACATCCATGCCGATAATTTGTTGATAGAAATATTCGCCTGGTTGTAAGTCAGTATTTTTTCTTTGCTCCGACGTAATTTTTAGGATGGCAGGTTTAAGGTATTCAACATCATTTATAGAATTGCGACCAGAAAAATGCAACAGAATAAATCCCTTATGGCTTCTAACCCCGTCAATCTTCAATTCTTCCATTTTTCCGTCTTTGGGGAATACATAAACAAGATTACCAACTTTAAAGCGTTGATCAATAAAATCAGTAGTAGGTTTTATTCGTACTTCACCTTTAATTCCCTGAGTATTTACTAATTTCCCAATTTCTAAGTAATCCATAGTTCACCTATTTCTATAAAAAAACTCTTAAATAAAAACGAGTTTTATCTAAGAGCTAATCTTTGCCATCATCAATAACGAGTTTAATTCGCTTTCCATCATTAACGTGAACACTATAAATTATGGTTCGAATCGTCTGAGCAACTCGACCCTTTTTTCCAATAATACGTCCAACGTCATTAGGATTGGTAGACAATATATATTCGCTAAATTGATCAGTATCCTGATGATTAATACTAATATCATCAGGATATTTAACTAATGGCTTAACGATTGTTTTAATTAAATTATCAAAATTAACCATAATCAATCACTTATTTCTTAGCTGCTAATTTAGCATCATGTAATTGTTTCATAATACCTGCATCTGACAAAATATTACGAACAGTATCAGAAGGTTTAGCACCTTTTTCCAACCAGTCCATGATTGATTCTTCTTTTAAAGTTACTTGATCAGGTTCAGTTAATGGATTGTAAGTACCAACATTTTCAATAAAACGACCGTCACGAGGACTACGTGAGTCAGCAACCACGATACGGTAAAACGGACGCTTCTTTGAACCCATTCTTCTTAATCTAATTTTTAATGACATAAACACACCTCCTAATAGTTTTCTTAACAGTTACTAATATTACCAATAAATATTAATGATGTAAAGGCTTTTTTCTTTACAGTCTGAAATTAATGTCTTTTTTTATTTTTTCGTCGCTTCTTTTTATTCTTTTTGATCTTGCGACTCATCCGCTTCATGGCGAGATTCGACAATTTACCAGTCATTCCTCCACCCATTCCAGCAGAATCCATCATATTTGACAAACCCGACATATTTCCGTTAGACACTTTGTTCATCATTTTCTTCATTTGATCAAATTGTTTAATGAGTCGATTGACTTGTTGAATCGGTTGAGCCGATCCGCGAGCAATTCGACGTCTCCTTGAAGGATTTAACACATCCGGATTGGATCGTTCCTCATCAGTCATTGAATAGATAATCGCTTTAATATGGTCTAAATCTTTGGGATTAACGTTTAAATTCTTCAATGCCGGATTATTAGCCATTCCTGGAATCATTTTAACCAAATCTTGAATTGGACCCATCTTTTGAATTTGTTCTAATTGATCAACAAAATCATCAAAATCAAAAGAATTTTCCTTGATTTTTTCGGTTAATTCCTTAGCTTGATTTTCATCATACTCTTTCTGAGTCTTTTCGATGAACGAGAGCATGTCTCCCATTCCCAAAATTCGAGAGGCCATTCGATCTGGGTGAAATACATCCAAATCATCTAACTTTTCACCTTGACCCACAAACATAATTGGTTTGTCAGTCACAGCCCTGATTGACAAAGCAGCTCCACCACGAGTATCTCCGTCTAACTTTGTTAGAATAACCCCGGTAATATCTAAAGCATCGTTAAATCCGACCGCCGTATCAACGGCATTTTGACCTGTCATAGCATCAACAACTAAAAGAATATCATTTGGATTGGCCACCTTTTTAATATTCTTTAATTCATCCATCAAGTTTTCGTCAATTTGAAGCCGACCGGCCGTATCAATTAACACATAATCGTTATTATTTTTGCTAGCTTCCTTTAAACCATCTTGAACAATTTGTACTGGGTCAACATCCGTTCCCTCTTGAAATACTGGAACATCAACTTGTTCGCCCACCTTTTCTAACTGTTCAATTGCTGCGGGACGATAAACATCGGCAGCGATCATTAATGGACGCGCATTATCTTCAGATTTAAGCCTTTTAGCTAATTTACCTGCTGAAGTAGTTTTACCTGCTCCTTGAAGTCCTACCATCATAATGACTGTAGGAATCTTGTCTGATTTAACTAGCGGAGTGGCAGATTCACCCATCATGTTAGTCAGTTCATCGTTAACGATCTTAACAATTTGTTGGGCCGGATTTAATCCTTCAAGAACGTCAGCGCCCTTAGCTTTTTCTTGAACCCTCTTTACAAACTGACGAACCACCTTAAAGTTAACGTCCGCTTCTAGTAATGCTAATCTAATTTCCCGCATTGTTTCACGCAAATCAGATTCGCTGACCTTACCTTTTCCTCTTAAGTTTTTAAAAGCTTTTTGTAATCGATCGGTTAAACCTTCGAAAGCCATCTTTTCACCCCTAATTTTCTTCCGTAATTTCTAAGTGATCCACTAACTCATTTAAGTGTTCATCATTTGGATAATACTTCTTAACGTAATCTCTAATTTCATCGGTTTGCTGATTGCGTAATACAAATAATTGATATAGGTGCATTTTACTTTCATAGTCTTCAAGAATTTGCTCAGTTCTTTTAATGTTATCATAAACCGCTTGGCGACTAATATTGAAATTTTCTGAAATCTCACCTAACGAAAAATCATCTGCATAGTATTCTTGAATGTACTCTGCCTGTTTCTTAGTGAGCAATTCACCATAAAAATCGTACAGAGCATTAATCCGATTATTCTTTTTAATGTCCATCTAAAGTCACCACTAATTATCTTGAATTAATCCCTTAAATAAACCGTCAATAAAGCTCTTAGAATCAAATTTACGCAAATCATTAACCGTTTCTCCAAGTCCAACGAACTTTACCGGCATATTAAGCTTATTTTTGATTGCAATTACAATTCCACCCTTGGCAGTTCCATCAAGCTTTGTTAAAACAATTCCCGTAATGTTAGTAATTTCATTGAACATCTTGGCTTGATTCAAAGCATTTTGACCAGTAGTTGCATCAATCACTAGCAATACTTCTTGAGGTGCGTCTGGAATTTCACGCTTAATGACCTTATCAATTTTAGCAAGTTCATTCATTAAATTAACTTTATTTTGCAATCTTCCGGCTGTATCAACAAATAAAACATCATAATTTTCTTTTTTGGCTTTATCTACTGCTTCAAAAACAACCGAAGCTGGATCACTACCAGCGGACTTTTTAACAATATCAACATCATCACGTTTAGCCCATTCATCTAATTGTTCAATGGCGCCCGCTCTAAATGTATCAGCAGCCGCTAAAAGCACCTTTTTATTTTGCTTTTTAAAATTATTGGCCATCTTACCAATGGTCGTCGTTTTTCCAACTCCATTGACACCAACAAATAAAATCACAGTTGGGCCAGTTTGAGATAATTTGATTGAACTATCTTTATCACTTGGTGCATCATACAAATCGATCATCTTTTGGACGATTAGATTTTGAACTTCTTTTGGTTTCTTGGCATTTTTTAATTTAACCTCTTCTTTTAGTTCATCAGTTAGTTGGATTGCAGTTTCAAATCCAACATCGGATTCAACCAGCGTATCTTCTAAATCATCAAAGAAATCATCATCAACTGAGCGAAAATTAGCAAATAGCGCATTTAATTTTTGTCCAAACGAAGACCGTGATTTTGCCAGACCATGTTCGTATGCTTTTTCAGTTGATTCAGGCTGCTTAGTTACATCATCAGTAGACTCTTTGACATCTTCATTTTTATTAGAAGAATGATCTGTATCAACCACAGACTGGCCTTTTTCATCTGACTTGTTATCGTCAGTGCTTCGAACACTATTTTTTGATGTTTGCGTTTGTTCTTCCGGTTCTTCAGAAACATCAGCTCCATCATTCTTACTCTCACTTGATCCATCATTTTTCTGACTAACTTCATTTTCTTCAGTTTGTTGAGAGTGGTCACCTCGATCAGAGGTGTCGTCACCAGTAGCCTTTGCTTTCTCATCTTCTCTTTTAGACTGCTTGGTTTCGTTCTCTTTGTCGTCAGATTCCTTCTTCTTACTTTTAAAAATATCAAATAAACCCATAATTATTCTCCTAGCTTTTTAGATTCATCCAAGTTGACCGAAACAACCTTAGATACACCCGAATCTTGCATTGTAACTCCATAAAGATGATCCGCATAGACCATCGTTTCCTTTCTGTGAGTAATTACAATAAATTGTGTATTATTCTTTAAACTCTGCATATACCGCGCAAAACGATCCACATTAGCAGGGTCAAGAGCAGATTCAGCTTCATCCAATATTACAAACGGAACTGGTTTTACCTCAAGAACCGAAAAAAGCAGTGCCAAAGCCGTTAGAGCTTTCTCACCACCAGAAAGTAAATTGAGATTACGGTATTTCTTTCCGGGTGGTTTTACCAAGATATCGATCCCAGTTGTAAGTAAATGATGCGGGTCATCCATTTTTAGTTTGGCTTCTCCACCACCAAAAATATTGCGAAAAATATGACTAAACGCAGTTGCAATTTTATCATAAGTTTCGCTAAATTTAACTTTTACCGTTTGATCCATTTCATTCATTATCCCAATCAGTTGGCTCTTAGATTCAATTAAATCATCAAGTTGATGATTCATAAATTCGTAACGGTCTTTCACTTCTGCATAGGCATCAATTGAATTAACATTAATCGGACCCAACTCGTCAATTTCAGATTGGATTGATTTAATCAATGAATCGATTTCGGGTAATGCAAGTTCCACCTTCTTCATTGAGCTAGTTCCTTTAATCATGTTATCGCGTTGATAACGCTCAGAATCAAGGTTATCTATAGCAGTTTTTAAATTCGATTCTAGCTTTTGAACTATTTCTGTTTGAGAAATTAAACGATCCTGAAGATCGGAAACTTGATGATCATATTTTTGATCATCTTGGTTAAACTTATCAATTTTTGAATTAAGATCGTTAACATCCCGCTTAGTACTTTGGATTTGTTGTTCTAGTTCGGGAATATTAGTTTTTACTGCCACCACTTCTTGATTAATTGATTGCTTAAGTCCATTTATACTATTGGCTAAGCTTTTTAATTGAGTTTCAAAATTCAACCTTTGTTTTAAAAGACTTTCCCTGCTGGACTTGAGTTGACTATTTTGTTCCTTTAAGCGAATCAACTTTTCTTTGATTTCAGATGATTTGATATTATTTTCGTTAACATTCCGAGTAAGTTTTTCAATCTGACTTTTGATTGAGGTATTCTTAGACTGATTTTGCTTAATTTGCATTTTTAAATCATTAATCTTATGAGAAAGATCAATCTCATTTACACCATCATCACTAGTTGTGTTTTTTAATTGTAATCGAATTGCATCAGCATTTCTTTGAGACTCCTTTAAACTACTTTGATTCATACTAATGCTTTTTTGTCTAGCTTGAATCTCTCCTTTTAATTCATTTAATTTTTGACGAAGTTCATCGTGCTTATCCTGCTTTATTGTGTGCTGATCTTGGAATTTTTTGATAGTCTCCTCACCAGCATTCATCTTCTGGCTCATTTCTTCAACTTGCTGATTTAAGTGGACCAATTTTTCTTTTTGACTTAATAAGCCAGTGGACTGGTTGTGATTTGATCCACCAGTGATTGCACCTCCAGCATTAACGACATCCCCATCTAAAGTTACCACTTTAGCCTTATGACCAATTGTCTTACTGATCTTTGTAGCACTTTTTAAATCAATCGCAATTATCGTACCACCCAACAGGTGATTCTTAACTCGTGTCATATTCGACGGCATTTTGACTAGGTCCGAAGCAATTCCAACAAGGCCAGAAATCGACTTTACCTCATTTAACACATTAGAGGATAAATAACGTTCATTAACGGCATTCATCGGTAAGAACGTAACTCTTCCCAGTTTCTTCTCGCTTAAATAATGAATTGCTTCTCTAGCGTCTTTAACGTTCTCGGTGATAACCTGCTGGACCTGGCTTCCTAGTGCTGTTTCAATGGCTAGCACATAACGATCAGGAACTTCAATAAAATCACTCACCGTTCCTTTAATCCCGACTAAATTTGCTTTGTTTTTTAATAAGTTTCGCGTTCCGCGATAAAGCGAATTATGATTTTCCAAGATTGACTTAATGCTGTCTCGTTCCGTTTTAGTCTCCTGAAAAACACGCAATGCAGCATACCAGCTTGCCTTTAATTCTTTTTCTTTATCACTTGAATCTGACAACTTCTTATCAACTTGCTTTAATTCATCCACCATTTGTTTCTGGTTGTTTTGAAGTTTCGATAATTCGGTCTCTTCTGAAGTGATTTCTTGCTTTAAAAGGTTGCTTTGATCTTCAATCGCATTAATCCGCTGGTACTTCTCTTTTACCTCACTATCACTACGCTTGGATAATTTTTGCATTAACTTTAAATTATTCTTGGCACTGGCTAATGACTGCATCAAATCTATGTAATCATTTCTTATATTTTCAAGTTCTGTTTGCTTTTCCAATAAATTTTGTTGAATAGGAGCCGTTTCAAGCTGCTTCATCTTATGAGAATAGTTGGAAATGAGAGCCTGCTTTTTACTAATTTGGCTTTGATTATCAGTAATATTGTTTTTAACGTTTCCCAGTTGCTCTTTTAAATCACTTACTTTACTTTCTAAGTCGTTAATCTTTTGTTGATTAAATTCACGTCGTTGCTGAGATAACTGCTGATCACTATGAGCTGATTCGAGTGATTTAGTGTCACTTAAAAGTTGATTTTGAAGTTGTTCACGCTTCCGAACTAAACTTTTAATCTTGCTCGTTAACCCTTGTTTGCGTTCTTTAACTTCCTTAACTTGTATTTTTAAATTAGTAAAAGTAGTATTTTGCTCTTTGAGCTCCTTTTCTAGATTCATTTTCACGTTTTCATGATTTTTAATCTTAATTACTAATTTAGAATACTTCAATTGATCAAGATACTTTTTCTTATTTAAATAGAGCGAAGCAGCATCACTTTGCTCCTTTAGAGGCCCAATTTGTTTGTCCAACTCGTTAATAATATCTGAGATTCGATCCAAATTTCCTTGAGTATCAGCTAACTTTTGTTCAGTTTCCACCTTTTGTTTTTTATATCGGTAAACCCCAGCAGCTGTCTCAATAATTGATCGCCTTTTTTCAGCATCATCATTAAGAATTTCGTCAACATTCCCTTGCGAAATAATTGAAAGGGAACCTTCACCTAATCCAGTATCCATAAAAAGATTATTAATATCCTTCAAACGACAATCTTTATCATTGATTGAATAAGAACTATCACCATTTCGATAAACTTTACGTGTGATTTTAATTTCGGTATAATCAGAATCCAAAAAATGATCAGAATTATCAAAATAAATGCTAACTTCTGCACGACTAAGAGCTCTGCGCCCCTTGGACCCAGAGAAAATGACGTCTAACATTTTTTTACCACGTAAAGTTTTGGCCGACTGCTCACCTAAAACCCAACGAATTGCCTCGATGACATTACTTTTTCCGCTACCATTTGGACCAACAATTCCAGTAAGCCCATCCTGAAAGTCAATTGTGGTTTTATCTGCAAAAGATTTAAATCCTGCAATCTCAATTGATTTTAACTTCACCTTAATGCCTCATTTACTTAATACTTGTGCTTACTCCCAGTTCATTGAGTGCTTTCTTTGCCGCTTTCTGTTCTGCATCTTTCTTGGAATGTCCTAACCCGACTCCCATTTCTTTGCCGTTAATTTTTACCGCAACTTTAAATTTACGGTCATTATCAGGACCATCTTCACTAACTAGTTCATAGTCTAAATCGACTGGGCCATTTTCTTGAACAACTTCCTGTAATTCAGTTTTATGATCAAAGAATTCGTCAAACCAACCCTCATCAAGCTTAGGAAAAATCACAATCTGACAAAAATTCCTCACCGTTTCTATTCCTTGATCGAGATACACCGCTCCAATAAATGATTCAAAAATATCACATAAAAGTGAGTCACGTTGTCTGGCATTCGCCTTTTCTTCACCTTTGCCGAGTCGGATATACTTGTCAAAATGACATTCACGGGCAAAACGACTAAAGCTATGCTCATTAACCATAGCAGCCCTTAATCTAGTCAGTCGACCTTGTGGTAATTCAGGAAAACGTCTAAAGATGTAGTCTGAAACCACTAATTGATAGACAGCATCCCCTAAAAACTCCAGACGTTCATAAAATTTTAATCCTTGACCGGGATGCTCGTTCACGTATGATGCTTGGGTCATTGCTTCATCTAAAAGTGCTTCATCGTTAAACTTAATATTAAACTTGTCTTTTAACAAGTCATCAAACTGCTTTTGCAATTCTATTTCCTCCAAAGGTAACATTTTTTCTTTTAATTATATCATTAATGCCTAAATTACGATAATTGCATAATAAAAAATGACCCGTCATAACAACGAATCATCTATTTCTTTGCAATGTGTTTTTTCGTTTTTGGATCAATATCTCGCATAATTACATCTACTAGATCGCCGACATCACTGATATTCTCAGTATTTTCACTGGTGAAAACATCGCCAAACTCATCCTCTAATTCAACGATAAATCCCGCCATATCAATAAAATCAGCGCCTAAATCATTAGTAAAGTTTAAGTCATTCGTTACCTTATCAACCGGAACCTTAAAACGACTTGAGGTGATTTCTGCTACTTTTTTAAATACTGTTTCTCTATCCATCAGTGATCCCTCCTACTGCTCACTATTTTTAATACTATCCATTTCATCAGTATGATTAGAAAAATAATCTTTCACTGAATCAACAAAATTAGAATTAATAATTTGCTGAATTTGAAGTATCGTATTTCTAATTGTCTTAGCCTTACTGCTACCGTGGCTCTTCACCACTGGGGCCTTTAATCCAAGCAGGACGGCACCCCCGTACTTAGTGTAATCCATCTTGTGGGCAATCTTTCTTAAAGTATCCTTGAGTAATAAAGCACCCACTTTGGACTTCACTCCACCATTTATAATGCCGTCTTTTAACATATTAATCATTGACAATGCAGTTCCTTCAATACTCTTTAAAACCGCATTACCGGTAAAGCCATCGGTTACCGCTACATCGGTAACTCCATCCAGCAACCCTCGTGATTCGATATTACCAATAAAATTAATGTCATCATTTTTTCTTAAAGCATGATACATTTTTTGATGGATCTTATTTCCTTTGTCAGACTCGGTGCCATTATTAATCAACCCAACCCGTGGATTTTTAATCTTTAAGACTCTTTCAGCATAATACTTACCTAGTAGTGCATACTGATAAACGTTAACAACCTTAGCATCAGCATTTGCTCCACAATCAATTAACGTGAAACCAGTATCGTTATCAATTACTGGTAAAGTAGTAACCAGTCCCGGACGATCAATTCCTTTGATTCTACCGATTATCAATAAACCAGCAACTAGAATGGCACCAGTATTTCCACAGGAATAAAATGCATCAGCTGTTCCATCTTTAACAGCTCGAGCAGCCATTACCAGACTTGATCCCTTTTTTTCTTTTACTGCTTTAACGGGTTCATCTTCCATTTTAATAACTTCATCTGATTGAATCACTTTGATATTTTCTTTGTTATTTAACAACGAATTGATTTTATCAGAATCACCAAAGAGTTGAAACTCCACGTGATCCATTTCATCACGAGCAAGCTCAATCCCTCTGACAATTTCATCAGGTGCATTATCGCCACCCATTGCATCAACAGCAATTTTTATCATTATAGGCAAAGCTCCTTAATCAAACTTAACATCTTGATTTAAAGATTTAAGTCTTTTTACTAACTTTCGATTTTGCGGTTCCTGTTCCCAGTTAACATCATCAACAATTTCTTTTGCAACGGTCTGCGCTGTGCTCAAAATATTAATGTCAGCAACTGGATCTCCAACTTTAAAGGTTGGCATTCCAGACTGATTTTTACCGAGAATGTCCCCAGGACCTCTTAATTCTAAATCTTTTTGTGAAATAAAGAAACCATCAGTTGATGAACACATCACATTCATTCGTTTTCTACCAGTTTCATTTTTAGGATCAGCAATTAAAATACAATAAGCTTGCTGGTCCCCTCGCCCCACACGACCCCGAAGTTGATGTAGTTGAGCCAACCCAAAATGGTCAGCATCATAAATCACAATGGTACTTGCGTTGGAAACGTCAACTCCGACTTCAATTACAGTTGTAGAAACTAGAACTTGTACCTTATTAGTCTTAAAAGCATCCATTACTTTATTTTTGTCTTCATCACTCATTTGACCATGGAGTAAGCCAACCGTGTATTTATCACCAAGTTCTTGCTGAAAGTTTTGGTATGTATCAGTCACGTTTCTCATATCCACTGCTTCAGATTCACCGATAAGGGGGACTACCACGTAAACTTGTTCTCCATGATTTAAGCGCTTTTTGACAAAATTAAGCATTGCATCAATCTGTTGATTCTTAATCCAAGCCGTTTTAATTGGTTTTCTACCACCTGGCAACTCATCAATTACCGAGACATCCATTTCACCATACGCTGTGATCGATAGAGTTCGTGGAATAGGCGTAGCGGTCATCGATAACACGTTTGTTGATTTACCCTTTTCTCGCATGGCCTTTCTTTGGTTAACTCCAAACCGATGCTGCTCATCAATGACAGCTAATCCTAAATTATGGTATTTAACCTCTTTTTGAAACAATGCATGAGTACCCACCACCAAGTTAATCTCGCCACTTTCAATACGGGGTAAAAGTTCATTTCGAGCGGATCTAGAAGTATCACCAGTCAATAGTCCAATACTAACACTAGTATCCTTAAAAAGATCAGCAAGTCCGTCAGCATGTTGTTCGGCTAAAATTTCAGTGGGAGCCATTATTACGGCTTGTTTCCCAGAAAGAACCGCAGCATAAATTGCGATAGCCGCTACAACCGTTTTTCCGCTCCCAACATCTCCCTGTAAAAGCCGATTCATCTGATATGGGCGCTTTAGATCAGATAAAATTTCTGAAATAACCTTTTTTTGTGCCAGGGTCAATTCGTACGGAAGAGAACTCACAAACGTCTGTAATTTAGCACGATTAATGGTTATCGCAGAATTAGGGGCCTGATTTTTCTGATGTTTTAAAGTTTGCATTCGCATTTGAAACAAGAAAAATTCATCAAACTTTGCGGTTCTACGTGCGAGTGCTGCTGCTCTTTGATTCTTTGGAAAATGCATGTTAGAAATGACACTTTTTAAATTTTCTAATTTATACTTTTTTAAAACCCAATTAGGAATGAAATCTTCAATTTGACCTTGGTACTGATCATAGGCTTCGGTTACCAATTGGCGAATGGTATTCTGGGTAATCTTATGGTTAGCAGGATAAATTGAACCAAATTTTTCGCCATCACCAGCTTTCAAAATTTTAATTCCGGCCATCGATTTTTTATTTGCATCAAACTTTCCGTAAATCAAAATTTCATCCCCGGCTTCAACCTGTTTCTTTAGCCACGGCTGATTAAAAAAAGACACCGGAATCACATCATTACCAACTAGTAACTTAATAGTTAAACGACTTCTACGTCTTCCAAAAAAATTAACCGTTGGATTGATAGCAACCTTACCCTTCAGAGTGACCACCTGCTGATCAGAAATTTCAGAAAGATCTTTAGTTCGAAAATCTTCATAACGAAATGGAAAGTATGTCAGTAAATCATAAATGGTCACAATCCCCAAATCATTTAGAGCTTCAACTTTTTTGGGACCGACTCCTCTAAGCGTTTCCACATGGTCATCTAACCCACTCATCAAATTCACCTCCTAAAAAGACTGTTAATCCACAAGGACTAGCAGTCTTATTAAGTATCTATCTATATAATATTACCTATTCAACGGAAATAATCAACGGATAAACTGGTTGATCCCCCTCATGAGTCTCAACTTCTAATTCATCGTCCACTGATAAGGCAGCGTTCGAAACTTTATCAGCATCATCCTGATCAGCGTCTTTTCCAAAAATAATCGTAACGTTTTCGCTATCATCATCTAACATTTTTTTCAGCATCTTAATAGCTGCATCATCTAAAGAAGAACCAAGGACCTGAATGTCTCCATCAATAATTCCCATGTAACTACCCTTTTTAATGTCCATTCCATTAATCTTTGTATCACGAACAGCAGTCGTCACTTGGCCACTTTTAACGGTATCTAAAGAGTCGTCCATCTGGGTCTGGTTTTCTTTAAAAGTATTATCAGGATCAAATGAGAACATCGCGGTTAATCCTTGTGGGATTGTCTTGGTGTGGACAACTTCCATCGGAATGTCTGTGATTCCCTGGGCTTGCTCTGCCGATAGGAAAATATTCTTATTGTTAGGGAGAACGATCGCTTTTTTAGCATTACTGTTATTGACAGCGTCAACAATATCTTGCGTACTAGGGTTCATCGTTTGTCCGCCACTAATGATGTTAGTTACTCCTAAGCTCTTAAAGAGCTTCTCTAAACCTGCTCCCGCAACCACCGCAATAATTGCTAAGTCACGCGGCTTTTTATGCTCTTTTTCTTCCTTTAAATCATCGGTCTTTTGAGCTTTTTCATCGCTTTCCATGATTGATTCTTGTTGCAGTCGCATGTTATCAACTTTAACGGTTGCTAAGTCACCAAATTGTTGTCCCCACGACAAGACCTTGCCAGGATGCTCCGTGTGAACGTGAACGCGAACCACTTCATCATCATTAATAACCAAAAGCGAGTCCCCTAATTTCGCCAGATAGTTATAAAAAGTATCGTAGTCGAATTTCTTGGTAACCTGCTTTCCCTTCCCAATTCGCACCATAATTTGGGTACAATACCCATAAACAATGTCTGCTGGGTTTAATTTACCTTGAGCACTCTTATGATGCTCAACATCAATCATTTCGTTCATTTCTTCAGAATTAGGTTGATGTTCACCTTTGTCTTCAATCTTTCGACCATTTAAAACATCATCAAAAGCTTGAAAAACAAATACCAATCCTTGTCCACCAGAATCCACCACTCCCACTTGCTTTAATACTGGGAGAAGATCTGGAGTTTTTTTAAGAGCTTTCTCAGAAGCATCAAGAATTGAGTCCATTACCTTTATAACATCATCAGTATCTGAAGCAGTATTTTCACCAGCTTTAGCAGCTAGTCTAACTACCGTCAAGATGGTCCCTTCAGTGGGTTTCATGACCGAACTATAAGCAGTCTTAGCTCCAGCGATAATAGCATCTGCAAATTCTTGAGCATCAAGATCCTTTTTACCTTCAACGTTTTTTGCAAAACCACGGAAAATCTGAGACATAATGACACCAGAGTTACCTCGCGCTCCCATTAATAGACCCTTAGCAAGTGCAGAAGCTTTACCGCCAATCGTATCATCATTTGATTTATCGACGTAACTTTCCCCACTTGATAATGACAAACTCATGTTCGTTCCAGTGTCTCCGTCTGGAACTGGGAAAACATTTAACGAATTAATAAAATCCGTATTATTATTAAGAACGACCGCGGCGGCTTGAACCATTTGGTCGAACTCTTTAGTAGTAATCTTAGTTAATGACACTATTATCAAATCCTCCTTATACTCAAACCACTAGTCGTTAATAACCTTAACACCCTGAACAATTACGTTTACTGAATCCGCATTAATCCCTAACATTGATTCCAAATTATATTTAACTTTTGACTGAACATTACGAGAAACTTCAGAGATCTTGGTTCCATAACTCACAATGACGTTGACGTCAACTTGAACTTTCTTGTTAACTTCTCTGACAACTACTCCTTTTGAGTAACTATCCTTTCGAAGAATTTCATTCATATTATCTTTAAATTGGTTTTTGCTAGCCATGCCAACAACTCCATAATTATCAGTTGCGGCACCGCCGACTACTGTAGCAATTACATCATTATCAATATCAATTGATCCATATTGAGTGTTTAACTTTACAGCCATCGTTTGCATCCCCCTTATCCTTTCGAGCTCATAACGATATCTAATGTTACCACACCCCATTATAAAACAAAAATATGAATCATGGTGTCAAGGACATTTACTTGAAAGAAACTTTGCATTTATGACGGTATTATGGTAAGTTATTTAGGTGAACTATTGAATATAAAAGAATTCCAAAGTAAGGAGGGATATTATGGCTAAGGATCAAATTAATGGTAAGAGAACTCATTTCGGCAATCGTCGTTCTCACGCTTTAAACTCATCAAGAAGAAGTTGGAAGCCAAACCTACAAAAGGTACGCATCTTAGTTGATGGTAAGCCCAAACGTGTTTGGGTTAGTGCCAGAACTTTAAAATCTGGTAAGATTACCAGAGTATAATCATTATTATTTTAATTAATTAATTAAAAAACAGTACAACCATTCAATGGTTGTACTGTTTTTTAGTCTCGGCTTTGAATCACCATCAATACTCCTTCATCAAAAACAAACGAAGCACTATCTCCAATAAATTCATTACTTGAATAAGAAGTTGGATACCCCACCCAATGATGATTTAATTGATATCTTTCATCATTGAGCGTTAAATGCATTGGTAACAGCGGACAAAAGTCTAAATATTTCATTCCAGTGATTTTCTTAATATGATACGACCCACTTAGAAAGTATCGGATTACATTTTGACTATCAATGAGTCTCAGCCTTGAAAGATAGGGTTTAATATTTGGCTTTAAGACCATCAAAAAATTGGTCAGCAAGTGATCAAGACGCCCGCCTGAAAAGCCATAAATATCGATCTCATTCTTAGGAAAATACTTGCCAGCGGTCCTGATACCCAATTCAGTATCAGTCTCATCCTTTACCGGATCAACCCGAATAACGTGCTTGGCTTTTTGTAATATTATTTTAAATTCCGAATCTGAAACCGAATCGAAGTCACCAACAGCGTATTCAGGAATAATGCCCAATTTGATTAGTCGTAAACTTCCTCGATCAACCCCAATGAAGGGACCCTTTATTTTTTTAGTCTTTAAGTTAGATGGCCATAACTCAATTGGTCCCCCAACAACGACATTTACCTTATTCATAACTAAAAATTAGTAGCGTTCTTAAGAGCCTGAATACGAGCAGCAGGATCTTTTGCATCAAAAACATATGAACCAGCTACAGCGACGTTTGCGCCAGCTTTATAGGCGTCAACCACCGTCTTATTGTTAACACCACCATCAATTTCAATGTCATAGGAATATGAATCATTTTCTTCACGTAATTTATTTAATTCTCTAACCTTACTAATCGTTTCAGGAATAAACTTTTGACCACCAAATCCGGGATTAACAGTCATCACAAGAACTTGATCAACCATGTACAAGACTGGCTTAATCATCTCCACTGGGGTTCCCGGATTAATTACGACTTCAGCTTTAACGTTTTTATCTTTAATCATTTGAAGAGCACGATGAATATGGGGAGTTGATTCAACATGAACCCCAATAATATCTGCGTTAGCATCAGCAAAAGTATCAATATATCTTTCAGGATTCTCAATCATTAAATGACAGTCAAGTGTTAATCCAGTAATGGGGCGAATCTCTTTGACCCAGCCTGGACCATAGGCAATCGCTGGAACAAACATCCCATCCATAACATCGATATGTAGTAATTCCGCACCACTCTTATCGACCTTTTCAATGTCTTTTTGTAGGTTTACGTAATCCGCACTTAAAATTGAAGGAGCAACTTTAATCATGTTTAATTTCCTCTTTTCTTATTATAAATTGGCTTTTGTGCTTTTAATAAATGATATTCTTGCAGATAATCATCATACCTGCTCGATAGAATTGTACCACTTTCAACCCCAGCTTTCACGGCACAACCAGGTTCATTAACATGCAGACATTCACGAAACTTACAGTTGGGTGAAGCACGTACAAATTCCGGGAAATAATTTTTTAATTCATTTGACTTAATTTCCAAAGTATCAAAAGAAGAGAAGCCTGGTGTGTCAGCAATCAAGCCGCTATTTACCGTTAGTAAAGACACCTTCCTAGTGGTATGCTTCCCTCGACTTAAAGACTTAGATACGACTCCAGTTTTAAGCTTTAACTTAGGGTCAATTTCGTTAAGCAGTGTTGATTTTCCTGACCCAGTCTGACCCATTACGATTGATTGTTTGTGAGGAAGTAACTTCGAAACATCGCTCACTGCATTTACATCATCTTTTTTATCAGGTAACACAACTTCATAACCAATTTTCCTATAATCAGCCGCAACCGTTTTAAAAAAATCAACCTGCGCTTTTGACGTTAACAAGTCAGTCTTACTAAGATAAATAATCGGGATAATCTTCTGCTTTTCGAGGGCCACAAGTTGCTTATCTAATAGTGAGAAAGAAAAAGCAGGTTCAATGGCTGAATTAACTACAATTGCTTGATCAGTATTAGCAACTGGTGGTCTAACTAATTGATTAAACCGTGGTAAAACCCTTAAAATGTATCCCTCGTTCACATTAGTTTCATCAAACTCAACCAGGTCGCCAACGATGGGTTTAATATTTCTTTTTCTAAAGTTCCCTCGTGCTCTCGTCCGGTACATTTTTTCATCGGACTCAACGTCATAGAACCCACTCAAAGATTGATAAATCTTGCCTTTTCTCACATTAATCTCCTATTGAATCCTCTGAAAGCCCGCGATAAAGAAGCCATCAGAATCATAGTCGTCTGGATAAATTTTTAAAGCATCTGTATCACGATTTGGCTTTAGGTCTTTTCTTGTCTTGACCCAAACCGGTTTAAAGTTTTGGTGCTGATCTAAAAACCTGCTGACATTCTCACTATTTTCTTGATTCATGATGGTACATGTACTAAATACCAACTGTCCGCCCACTTTGAGTGTTGGTGCCACAGCATTCAAAATTTCAGTTTGAATCTTTACAAGGTGTAAAACGTCATCAAGTGTCTTATCGTATCTAATCTCTGGTTTACGCCTCATCAATCCAAGTCCCGAACAGGGAGCATCAACCAGGATTTTATCAAAAGTACTTTCACCAAATAATTCAGAAACATTACGAGCGTCAATGGCATGAACTTCAATATTATCTTTCACACCCATTCGGGCTGCATTTTGCTCAATTTTGGTTAATTTTTTGAGGTGCAGATCTAAAGCTTCAACCTTACCAGTAGTCAAATATTCAGCAATTTGCGTGGTTTTACCACCTGGAGCCGCACAAGCATCTAGTACATAGTCATCATTTCTAATGTCCATGGATTGAACTGGCAACATGGCACTTTCGTCCTGAATCGTAAACAAACCCTCTTTAAACAGAGGACTACCACTAGCACTTTTACCAGATAAGATAAGCGCATGATCAGCTACTTCACTACTTCTAACCTCATATCCCTCTTGGAAAAATTTCTTCTTTAAATCATCATCAGAAATCTTACGATGGTTCACCCGGACTGATTGCTTAGCTGGCTGATTAATACTTTTAAGTATATCAACCGTCTTATCCATACCAAGTTGCTCATTAAGTTGCTTTACAATCCACAGCGGAACACTATAAAAGATTGAGTCGTAAGTGGCAGTGTCTTTAATTTTATCAATTGGAGGCAATCCATTTCGTTGGATGTGGTGAAGGACTCCGGTAACAAGTCGTCTAATACCATCATGCCCACGCTTTTTGGCAATCTTAATTGATTCATCAAAAATCGCACGATCTGGTATTTTGTCTAAATACTGCATTTGATAAATTGCCGTATACAGTAATTCTTTGACCCAACCATCAAGTTTGTCAGATCTTTTTACTAAATGGTCAACATAATAAGCTAACGTTAACCGGTGCTGAATCACACCATAAACGATATTAGTATACAGGGAAATATCTTTGGGACTCATCGTGCTAGAATCGATCACATTGTTGATTTGAAGATTAGAATATGCACCGCCATGAACACGCTCTAGTGTTCTTACGGCTAAGTATCGTGGATTACTTGAGTTATTTTCTGTCAATAAATTGATCTCCAATTTCTAATTTCTGGTTGCCGTTCAAATATTCGGTAATTGATTTTTTTGGCTTCCCAGACGGTTGAATTTCTTCAATTCCCAAAACCGTTCCGTTCCCAGCAGCAATTTTTAAATGGTGTTTATCTTTACTAACCACCTGACCAGGATCTAAATCAGTCTGCTCATCAATAACCGTTGTTTTCCAAATCTTATTTGGTTTCCCATTTACCATTGCAAATGCGGTCGGATCGGGTCTTAACGCTCTGACTTTTGCATCAACCAAACTAGCAGGTTGAGAAAAATCTAACTCTTCTTGTTCTCGCTTAATGTTTGGCGAAAACACAACTTGCTCTTCATCCTGTTTTTGGGGATGTGCAGTTCCATTAATAACTTCTTTTAAAGTCTTTAAGAGAAGGTCACGTCCCACTAAACTTAACTTTTTAAACATACTATCAGTATCGTCGGTGTTTTCAATCTTAACAGGTTGTTGAGCTAAAACGTCACCAGCATCCATCTTTTTGACCATGTACATGATCGAAATTCCGGTTTCTTTATCTCCGTTCATAATGGCATATTGAACCGGAGCCCCACCACGATATTTCGGCAGTAAAGATCCATGAACATTGATATCAGCAATTTGCGCTGCTTCAAGCAATTTAGTCGGCAAAAATTGGCCAAATGCAGCAGTTATAATAAAATCTGGCTTCATTTGAATAATTTCTTCCATTTCGGGACTTCCACCTAATTTTTGCGGTTGTAGTACCGGTAACCCCAAATCTTGACTAGCTTTCTTAACCGGTGATTCTTCAATTTGATGTTTTCGCCCAACCGGTCGATCTGGCTGGGTTACCACTGCCAACACTTTGTAGTTCTGATTTAAAGCTTTTAGGATTGGAACACTAAATTCAGGCGTTCCCATAAATACAATTGATTTCATAATAATTCACCTACATAAAACTGACTGGTTCTGGATCAATCCCGATCCGTAAACCCTTTCTAACTTCTTTTTGTGATATTTGTAAAATATGCTTTAAGCTTTCATTGAGCTTTAAGTCACGTTTGTACTTAATAATGATTTGGAAATAATAACGTTTTTTCATTCGAGCAATCGGCCTAGGGGTTGGCCCCAAAATAATGGTAGTTTGATCAAGCGACTTTTTAAGATAATTAGCAACCTCATAAGATTCATTAGCCGCCTGCCTCTCATTTAGTGAACTAATTGAAACTTTAATGGTAAAGAAGTATGGAGAATAATCAGCTAAATGTCTTAATTGCATTTCTTTTTGATAAAATGCTTCATAATCCTGGTCTTTAGCCAATTGAATCACATAATTATCTGGATTATAGGTCTGAATAATGACTTCTCCATCCTTATCAGCTCGTCCAGCTCGTCCGGAAACTTGAGTTAATAAATCAAACGTTCGTTCACTAGAACGAAAATCAGGTAAATCCAATCCAGTATCAGCATTTAGTACCCCCACCAAAGTTACATTCGGAAAATCCAGTCCCTTAGCAATCATCTGCGTTCCTAGTAAAACATCAGCATGATGTTCACCAAATTCACGAAGTAACTTCTCATGAGAACCCTTTTTCCGGGTTGTATCGACATCCATTCTGATTACTCGCGCTTTTGAAACGAGTTCATGTAATTGTCGCTCTACCTTTTCAGTTCCAGTACCAAAGTAACGAATATTTTTACTGTGACAGTTGGGACAATACTTAGGAATTGGTTCCTCAAATCCGCAGTAGTGACACTTCATCGTATGAGAATCCATGTGAAGCGTCAAAGAAATATCACAGTTGGGACACTTTAAAACATAGCCACAATCTCGACACATCAGAAAAGACGAGAATCCCCGACGATTAAGCATTAACACTACTTGTTCGTGCTTTTCAATTCTTTGCTTAATCGCACTAAGTAATTGGTGCGAAAAGATTCCATCATGAGTCTCTTCCTCTCTGGTCATGTCAACAACTGAAACTTCTGGTAAACGCCTTTGATTAATGCGATCGGGAAGGCGTAAAAATTTATAAACTCCCTTTCCGGCACGAGCCCTTGACTCAAGCGAAGGTGTTGCACTCCCAAGTACGACTGGGCAATGATGATAATTGCCACGCCAAATGGCAACATCCCGCGTGTGATAACGCGGATTATCATCCTGCTTGTAACTTGTATCGTGTTCCTCATCAAGAATAATAATCCCAATATCAGAAAGAGGAGCAAAAACTGCTGATCTTGCCCCTACTACTACCTTTGCCTTTCCATTATTAATTCTACGCCACTCATCATACTTTTCCCCGGTTGACAAACCACTATGAATTACAGCAACTTGATTACCAAACCGATTTTTAACTCGATTAACCATCTGGGGGGTTAAAGAAATCTCTGGAACTAACATCAACGCCGTCTCACCTAAATCCAGAGCCTTTTGGATGGATTGAAGATAAACCTCAGTCTTACCTGATCCAGTTACTCCTTCAAGTAGATAGGTTTCATTTTGATAGGCTTCAATGGAACGATCAATTTCACGAACGGCATGTGCTTGATCAACGGTTAACTTTTTTGGTTGATCAATTGTAATATCATGTTTGTACGGATCACGATACTTCTCAACCTGAACTTTTTTTATCCAATTCTTCTTTTCAAAACTGCTAATCGCTGAATTGGATATTTTAAGATCATTAACGAGGTGGGTCTGAATAATTGGTTGATCAGTATGGTGCTCTAAAACAGAAAGTAAGTTTAATTGAGAAGTGGCATTCTTACGAAGCTGTTTTTTTGCCTGACCAAAATCACTTAATTGATTTAAAATGGCCGTTTCCGTTTTCTTTTTGGCTTCATTTTGAACTTTGTAAATCACTTGGATTTTATTGTTCTTACGCAACTTAGCAAGTTTTCCCATCTCAGTACTATTAAAATGCTCCATGTCAAACGGAACCATACTCTGGTCTTTAAACTTATCATTAAGCTCTTGATCGGCAAGATTTCCAGTTGCTTTTACATAGGTTGTATATCTTGCCTTCATCGCATTAGGAAGCATGGTCAAAAGACAACTAATTCGAAAAGAATAAGTTGTATCAGCCAACCACTTAGAAAGTTCAATCATTTCGTCGTTCAACACTGGGCTCAAATCCATGGTACTATCAATCTTTTTGAGTTGATTAAGCTGGTCCGGTTTCTCATCTGTAATATCAACGACAAAACCTTCAACTTTTCTGTTTCCATTCCCAAATGGAACAATGACCCTCATGCCTCGTTTCAGTTGATCTTCTAATCCAGTAGGAATTAAGTATGAATAGGGTACATTTGTTTGCATGGTCGGAACATCAACAATCACTTTTGCAATTTTCAAATTACCCCTTCTTTCCATTCTTGCATATTACAGATTAGCTATAAAAGGTCAACAACGACATTTAACACTTCACTAGCAACTTTTAATTTAGACTCAACTTCTGTCTTTTTGACCAAACCATCCTTTGAGATGATTGAAACCTGATTATCATCACTATTAAAACCAATTAATGAATTGGAAACATCATTTAATACCACTAGATCTAATTTCTTTTTCATCAACTTTTGCTTAGCATTTTTAAGAGGATCATTGGTCTCGGCCGCAAAACCGACCACCACCTGATTAGGGTTCTTCTGTTGTGCCACTTTTGCAACAATATCATCGTTCTTAATTAGATGGAGATCTAAAGAATCATGGTCTTGATCCTTCTTGATTTTTTGTTTTTCCGCATGAGCAGGTTTAAAATCACTAACTGCAGCAGCCATAATCAAAACCTGATTATCTGAAAATAAGCGTTGTACCTGGTGCTCCAGTTGATCAGCAGAACTAACTTTGATAACTTTCACACCATCTGGAATCTGGCACTGACTGTTGGCACTTACAAGTGTCACTTTAGCCCCCATTTCTTTAGCAACCTCAGCAATTGCATATCCCATCTTTCCTGATGAATTATTTGATAAGTACCTAACCGGATCAATTGGTTCTCTAGTACCACCAGCAGTTACTAGTACATTAACCCCAGAAAGAGGTTGGTCATCATGATCATTTAATTGACTAACCACAAACTGATAAATTTCTTCTGGTTCAGCAAGTCGACCTAGAGCTGAATATCCTTCGGCTAGGGGTCCAACTTGTGGCTCAACAAATTGGATACCATCATCTATTAATCTTTGAATATTTCTTTGGGTAGCTGGATTTTTTAACATGACATCATTCATTGCTGGCGCAAAATACTTAGGGCACTCCATGGCTAACATAGTCGTACTTGCAAAATCATCCGCAATCCCATTTGCTGTTTTAGAAATAAAATCAGCGGTAGCTGGGGCAACAATTGCCAAATCGGCCCATTTAGCTAGCCCAATATGATTAATCGTTGTTGAGTCATCAAAATAACTTTGATCATCATAGACATCATTCTTCGATAAAACTTGAAAAGTTAATTTCGAGACAAATCGTTTGGCAAACGGTGTCATTACAACTTTGACACTAGCACCATTCTTTTTTAAAAGTCTCAATAAATAAACTGCCTTATAAGCAGCAACGCTACCAGATACAAATAAGACAATTTGCTTCCCGTTTAACAAAATTATACCCTCCAAAGTATTTCTTATTAATTATACTACACATCCCTTATTATTCATTTAATAAAAAAAGACCCTGTGATGAGATTCATCACAAAAGTCCTTTCTTACTTACTTTTTGGAGCGATGGTTAACACGCCGGCAGCAATTTCTTCCAACGCCATTCCAACTGATTTTACTGACTTATAATGGGGAAGCAATGGCTTCGCACCCTGATCAAGTTCTTCAGCTCTTTTGCTTGCTAACATAACGAGCGAATATCTTGAATCAACGTGTTGCAATAAATCTTCAAGTGGTGGATAAATAAACATTAAACTTCATCTCCTAATTTATTAAGATAATTTGGCATAACACGGTTTACCTTTAAACGTTCACTTTTAACAATTGTTTTAATTCGGTCTACCGCATTTGAAACCTTATCATTCACAACTGCATAATCATAGTTTTGCATCATTCGGATTTCCTTAGAAGCTTTTTCAATTCGTTTGTTGATAACCTCAATATCATCAGTCCCACGGCCAACCAAACGATCCCTAAGTGAATCAATGTCAGGTGGAGTTAGGAAAATAAAAACTCCATCGGGGCAGTTGGCACGCACCTGCATGGCACCATTAACTTCAATTTCCAGAAAAACATCTCTTCCTGAATCTAATGTCTCGTTTACGTATTGTAACGGGGTGCCATAATAATTGTCAACATACTTAGCATACTCCAGCATCTTACCATTTTTAATATTCTGTTCAAATTGATCCTTTGAAACAAAGTAATAATCAACCCCGTTAACTTCTCCCTCACGGGGTTTTCTGGTAGTCATCGAGATTGAATACTTGAAATCGACATCAGGATCATTAAAAAGGGCTTTTCTAACCGTTCCCTTCCCCACTCCACTTGGACCAGAAAGAACAATTAACATTCCTCTTTCACTCACTTAAACCGCTCCTTTTTCGTAACTTCTTTATATATATTATGCAATTTATAAATCAATTAATCAATAAGAGATAAAATGAATGCTATTTAATTTTTTGTCTTTTTTGTTGATTGGCCAAGTTTAAAAGTTCAGAAGCGTGTTCCATGGTTAACTTAGTAACTGTGGTTCCTGCTAACATTCTAGCAAGTTCCTTAACTCGTTGCTCACCTGATAAGGGTTGAACCGAAGTTTCCGTTCGATTATTAGAATCAACATGCTTCGAGATGAAATCATGATTATCAGCCATGGCGGCAACCTGTGGCAGATGGGTGATACACAAAACCTGGGATTTCTTACCAATTGCACTAATTTTATCAGCAATTGCTTGAGCCACTCTTCCCGAAACCCCCGTATCTACCTCGTCAAACACGATTGAAGTTACTCCTTGGACGCGGGAAAAAATCGTTTTAAGAGCTAACATAATTCGAGAAAGTTCACCACCAGAGGCAATTTTGGATAACGGTGCCATGTCCTCACCCGGATTCGTTCGGATGTAAAACTCAACTTCTTCAATTCCATTTCGATTAAAAGTATCTTTAGGTAAATTGGAAAAACGAACTTCGAACTGCGTTTTATCCATGTACAAATCAGCTAATTGTTGATGAATTTCATCCGTTAACTTTTCGGCTTGCTGATATCTAATATCACTTAACTTTTTCCCAAGTTTATTTAATTCTTTGACAGAAGCATTGAAGCGTTCTTCTAAATTATTGCCACTCTTTTCATCCGTCTCCATATCAGTTAATTCACCAGAGATTTTATCGTAATACTTTAAAATCTGTTTAATCGAATCACCGTATTTTCGTTTTAACTCAAAAATAGTATTTAAGCGTTGCTCAACTTCGTTCAATCTGTCAGGATCAAACTCCAAATTATCCATCTGATTACTAATCTCTCCAGAAGCATCTTGCAGCGTATAATAAGCATTTTTAACATTCTCAGAAATTGACTTAAACTCATCATCTAACCGTTCTAAATCTTCAAGAGCATTCATGGCATCCCCGATCATATCAATCGGACTAATACTTTCATCACCATTAATATCATTAAAACTTCTTCCTAGACTATCGCTAATGGCTTGAAAATTATTTAAACGATCCCTTTCGGCTATCAGATCTTCTTCTTCGCCATCCGTTAAATCAGCCGTTTCAATTTCATTTACCTGGTACTTAAGCATATCAATGCGTTGAGCCCATTCTTTTTCATTTTTATTTTTATTATTCAATTCTTTCTTTAATTTAAGGTATTTTTCATATTGTTCCTGATAAAGCTTAAGCGTAGGTTTGAGGCTGTCGCCAGCAAATTCATCAAGTAACCCAATGTGCTTATCAGGTTGCATCAGCGCTTGATGTTCATTTTGTCCATAAATATCAACCAAAGTTTCGCCAACTTTTTTTAGCGTATTTGTATTCACCAATATGCCATTGATGCGACATACGTTGCGGCCATTACGATATAATTCACGCTGTAAAATTACCGTATCATCATCATGTTCGATCCCAAATTTATCCAACACATGAGCAGTAAGACCATCTTTAGGAATGGCAAACATTCCCTGTAAAATTGATTTGTTCGCACCCTTTCTAATAAAGTGAGACGATCCCCTACCACCAGCAAGTAGACCAACGGCATCAATAATAATCGACTTTCCTGCACCAGTTTCTCCTGACAGAACTGTCATCCCTGAGTAAAAATTAACTTCCAATTGATCAATAATCGCAAAGTCTTTGATTGAAATTTCCTGTAACAACTTCTCACCTTCTTAATTATTTAAACTTTTATAAGCCCGATCCATGACACCTTCAACTGCAACATCGTTTCCTACTTCAGGGTCATCAGATGACTTTAGATGAATCAAGAATTCGATATTCCCTTCACCACCCTTGATGGGAGAAAAATCAAGTCCTAAAACAGAAAAACCAGCCTCAGTCGCAAACTGAATGACGTTAGTAATCACCTGTTTATGCACGTTTTTGTCCCTTACAATGCCATGCTTACCAACGTTTCCACGACCAGCCTCAAACTGGGGTTTTATTAATGCCACTACTTCCCCATTTTTAACTAAAATTGATTTTAAGGGCTTTAAAATTAATTTAAGAGAAATAAAAGAAACGTCAATTGAGGCGAAACTAGGTTCTCCACAAGTAAAATCTTCTGGTTTACTGTACCTAAAATTAGTATTCTCCATTACAACAACACGAGGGTCGTTTCTAAGCTTCCAAACTAATTGGTTTGTCCCAACATCTAAGGCGTAACTCAATTTAGCTCCATTTTGTAACATTACATCCGTAAATCCACCGGTGGAGGATCCGATGTCCAAAACGATTCTATCACGAACACTAATATTAAAACTTTTGAGTGCTTTTGCTAATTTTAATCCACCCCGACTGACAAAGGGAAGTGCATTTCCCTTTAAATGCAGCTTGGTTTCAACTGGAATCTTCACCCCAGGCTTATCCATGCGTTGTTCATTTTTTCCAAGTACTTCACCAGCCATGACGGCTCTTTTTGCCCTTTCGCGTGTGTCAAACAATCCTTGCTTGACAAGTAAGACATCAACCCGCTCTTTATCCTTTGCCATTATAACCTCACTTTTTCACCACAAAATAAGATAAAAATGAATCTAACAAATCGGGTGAAAATTCATCCGGTAACTTACTTAATGCCTCTTGACTTTTACTAACAGTCTCATCTAATTTTTGAATTGCTCCATTAATTCCCAACAAATTTACATACGTATTTTTATCAACATCATCCTGATTTTCAAGGTTAGGAGCATCTTTAATATCATCAAATATTTGAAATGCTAGCCCAAAATTCCAAGCAAACGCAGATAAACATTTCCGACTTGCTTGATCAGCATCAGCAATGGTCGCTCCTGCTATAACACAATAATGAAACAGCTCACCGGTTTTGTTTCTATGTAAATGCATTAATTCATCCAGATTCAAATGTTGGTTATCTGAACTAACATCTACAGTTTGACCAGCTACCATTCCGTCTGGACCAGCAGCATGGGACAATAACTGAATCAATTGAACTTTTTTTACAGCTGACAAATCAGCTCTTGAAAGCCAGTTAAACGCTAACGTCAACAATCCGTCTCCAGCTAAAGTTGCAATATCAGCGCCAAATTTTTTGTGATTGGAGAGTTGACCACGACGATAATCATCATTGTCCATGGCTGGTAGATCATCATGAATTAAAGAATAGGTATGAACTAACTCAACCGCAGAACTGGTTTTAATGGTGGACTCGTCAACTTCGTAATTCAAAGTTTTTAGGGTGGCTAACGTCAATAATGGTCGTAATCGTTTTCCACCAGCCATCAAAGAATATTTCATGGCATCTACAATTAATTTTATCGAGCTCGACTTATCAATGTTTGTTTCTAAAGTTTGATCGATTTTCGGAATATATTTATCTTTAAATTCTGAAAGAGTTTGTTTATTGGGTGTCATCACTGTCTCCACCTTGTTGATCACGATCAAATGGGATTTCATTATCACTGTCATCCATCATTTTAGTAAGCGTTTTTTGTGCATTTGAAAGTGTCTTTTGCATTTCGTTACTTAACTCAACTCCATCTTTAAATTCTGAAAGGGCTTTTTCTAAAGGTACGTCCCCCTGTTCAAGTTGATTAACAATTTCTTCTAATTTATCCATATTTTCTTCAAAAGTTGGTTTTTTATCTGCCATTATTTACTGTCTCCTTTAAGTCCAACATGATCAACGGTTGCACTAGCACTTCCATCACTGAACTGAATACGAATGTGTTCATCCTTTTTTAAATCCTTAGCCGACTTAACTAATTTCTCATGATCGTTTGTAACCATCCCATATCCAGAACTCATTAAACGTAGTGGGCTTAGATGGTCGAGTGCACTGACGTTTGAATTTAACTGATTCCGTTTTGTTTTCAAAATCACTTGAACGGACTTTTTCATCGATTCAAGATAATAATTAACCTGTTTTTGGTTTGCATTGATGCTATGAACCGGTGAGTTTAATTTTAGTTGTTCTAAATAAGCTTGAAGTTGATTATGGTAATGATTTAGTAAATCTTTCATGTTAGTACCCAGTTTGGTATTTAAAGTATCTAATTGCTGGACATAGGATTCATAAAGACGTTCGGGCTGGTTAAAAACGTAAGAATTCATTACTTTATCGTATTGTGACCTCGAACGGGCCAAAATGTTATCCATGGCATTATAAATCCTAGTCTGTTTGGTCTTTAAATCAAGAATTACATCACTAAGCACAGGAACTGCCAACTCAGCAGCTGCGGTCGGGGTTGCTGCCCGTTTGTCAGAAACTAAATCAGCAATCGTTGTATCAGTTTCATGTCCAACTGATGAAATCACTGGAATTTTACTATTATAAATAGCTCTTGCGACAATTTCTTCATTAAATGGCCATAAATCTTCAATAGAACCACCACCACGACCAATAATAAGAGTATCAAATCCACCAATTTCGTTGACTCGGTTAATTTGATGAGCGATCTCACTCGCTGCATTCTCACCCTGAACAGCTGCTGGAAACAGGACAATTTGAGCAATCGGGAATCTCCGTCTAACAGTGGTGATGATGTCCTTAATAACTGCACCACTTTGAGACGTGACTACGGCAATTCTCTTAGGATACATTGGAAGAGGTTTTTTATGAATTTCCTCAAACAAGCCCTCTTTGGCAAGTTTATTTTTTAACTGTTCGTAGGCTTCATAAAGTTGACCCACTCCATCCGGTTCCATGTGATCAATATAAAACTGATACATTCCGGTTTTTTCATACACGGAAACATGTCCAGTAACAAGGACTTTCATTCCCTCCTCTGGCATGAATTTAATCTTAGAGAAGGCCGATTTAAACATGGTAACGTTAATTTTTGAGTTATCATCCTTTAAACTAAAATATTGATGAGTTGGTCGCAAGCGAAAATTGGAGATTTCACCGGTAAGATAAACTCGTCCTAGGTATGGATCAACGTCAAATTTCTTTTTGATATACTGTGTCAAAGCTGATACAGTTAAATATTTACTTGCCACTCTTTTTGCTCCATTCACACATATCAACCGTTTGTTGCATCAAGGTTGCGATTGTCATTGGTCCTACGCCACCCGGCACCGGAGTGATATATTCGATATTGTCACTTTTTGATTTGTATTCGACGTCGCCAGCCAATTTACCATTCTCATCCATATTTTGACCAACGTCAATAACAACGGCACCTGGTTTAAAATCATCATCATTTAATATGGCATACTTGCCGACCGCTGAAATAACTACATCAGCTTGCTTCGTGTACTTTGAAACATCATCAGTGTGGCTATGAACGTCAATCACGGTTGCATCGGCGTTAAGCATCAACGCTAACATTGGCTTTCCAACAATTGAACTACGGCCAACAATCACAACGTTTTTACCATCTAAGTCAATATGGTACTCCGATAGTAAAGTCATAATGCCCTTCGGAGTACATGCAACCGGGTAATTCTCCTTAAGATTAAGAAATAACTTGCCGACATTAACGGGATGAAAACCATCCACATCTTTTGTAGGATCAATTGCCTCAATCACTTTGTCTTCGTTAATATGATCAGGAAGTGGCGATTGAACTAAGATTCCATTGATTTCAGGGTTCTCATTCAAACTTCTCACAATTTGGATCAATTCGTCTTGCGTGGTTGATTCAGGTAAAGCTTTCTTAACGGAATAGATGCCTAACTCTGTTGCCTTTTTTTCTTTGCTTCGAACATATCTTTGACTTGCCCGGTCATTTCCAACGATTACTACCGCTAATCCTGGATTAATTCCAGCTTGTTTTAGTTTAAAAACTCGCTTTTTTGTTTTTAAGTTCAGGTCTTTTGCAACCTTTCTGCCATCAATTATGCTAACCACGAAAACATCTCCCGATACATTATTAGTACAATTCTAGCATATTATTTTTGTTCTAGCTAAATGTAAAAAAATAAGAACCCATAACGGGTTCCTATTTTTCAATCGCACTATCTAAAACGCCATTAATAAAGTTTCGTGACTTATCATCACAAAACTTTTTAGCTAATTCTAAAGCTTCATTAATGGCAACTTTATTTGGCGTTGCTTCTTCATACTTAATTTCATACAGCGCAATTCTTAAGATAATTAGGTCAGCTTTACTAATTCGATCAATCGACCATTTATTCGCTAAGTGATCCGTAATGATCTTATCAAGTTCACTCTTATGCTCTCTTACCCCATTAACGATTTCCAAGTAATATTCTGGTGCCCTTACATCTTCATTTGTAAGATAATCAAAAAATTCACTTGGTTCAACAGCATCATTACTTTCCATCGCAAATAAGGTTTGAAAAGCTAACTCTCTAATTTGATGTCGACTTATTTTCACTTTTTATCCTCATTATCGAATAATTTATCAGTATCAACTTTGCCAGTACTCTTTGGAGGAATCATTCCCTCAACGTGAACATTTACGGAACCGATACGAAGGTCAGTCATAAACAACAACTGTTGTTTTACTTGGTTTTGAATCTCTAAAGCAACTTTAGGAACCGAAACCCCGTAATTTAGGTATACAAAAATATCAACATTCAATTTGCCATTCTTAATTGCTAATCTGATGCCCTTACCGCGCTCTTTTCTTCCAAATAATTCGTTAACACTGGAAGAAAAACTACCACGCATCCGGTTAACTCCTTCAACTTGCACGGCCGCAATTCCAGCAATGACCTCAATCACACGAGGTGCAATTTTAATCGACCCTAGGTCTGATTTCTTATTGTCGAGTGTAATGAAACTTTCGTCTGCTGCCATAATATAACCCCCAATTGGCTAAATAATCAGATCATTCTGACCATTATGCCCGAGAAATGTAAGTACCGTCATCAGTATTGATCACTAACTTATCACCCTTATTTACAAAGAATGGAACTTGAAGCGTTAAACCAGTGGTCATAGTAGCGGGTTTAGAACCACCGGAAGCAGTATCACCTTTAATCCCAGGCTCAGTATCCGCTACTTCAAGTGTGACCGTCTTAGGCACTTCAACTCCCAAAGTTTCACCGCCGTACTGAATAACTTGAACTTCCATATTTTCTTGTAAGTAGTTCATTTCTTCTTTAACTTGCTCTCTTGGAATCGTTAGTTGTTCATAATTATCCATGTCCATGAAGACAAGTCCACTACCATCATCATAGAGGTATTGCATCTTTTTGGTTTCAATGTTAGCTTTTTCAACTTTAGCACTAGCCCGAAAAGTTTTTTCCTGAACGGCTCCCGTCCTTAAATTCTTTAACTTAGTACGAACAAATGCTCCACCCTTACCGGGCTTTACGTGTTGAAAACTAACAATCTTCCAGATGTTATTGTCAGCTTGAATGGTCATACCATTTTTTACTTTTACAATTGAAATTGACATTTTCATGCCTCCCACATATTTATGTTCCTATCATATCAATATCGATCACGTAAAAGCAAGTTACGATATTGATAAAAAAAGAGACCCCTGCATTAACGCTAGGCCTCTTTGGATTTACTTAGTTGCTACTTCTGCTTCAGGGTAAACAGAAACTTGACGTTTGTCACGACCTAAACGTTCGAAACGAACAATCCCATCAACTAAAGCAAATAATGTGTCATCTCCACCACGTTTAACGTTCTTACCTGGATAGATATGAGTTCCACGTTGACGGTATAAGATTGTACCAGTTGTTACTGATGAGCCATCAGCAGCTTTAGTCCCTAAACGACGTCCAGCTGAGTCACGACCATTAGATGATGAACCACCGGTTTTATGGTGAGAGAAAAATTGTAGATTCATTTTTAACATGCGTTTACACCTCCAAATTAAAAGTGTTATTTTACTTCAACGTAATTCGAATACTGTTTTGAAATATCCATAAGTCCATTCATAAAGCTTTTAAGTAACGTTTGGACCTTAACATCATTCAAATGTTCAACCGGAATCTTAACTTGGAGATATCCTCCATTTTTTTCATCCTGTTCTACATATGGATCAATGTCACAAACGGTAATTAACCCGTTCACAGAAGAAATTGCTAACGCTGATACTGCTGCACAGACGATATCATGCCCATACTCACCAGAATCAGCGTGGCCAGTCACTTTAAATCCAGTTATTAAATTATGATTTAAATCAAATGTAGCTTTAATCATATGGCTTAAGCGTTAATCTTGTTGATAGTAACCTTAGTATAAGGTTGTCTATGACCCTTCTTTGATTGAGCACCCTTTTTAGGTTTGTATCTAAAGATACGGATCTTCTTACCCTTACCTTGCTTATCAACTTTTCCTTCGACTGAAGCACCATCAACTAATGGTGAACCAACCTTAGGGGTCTTGCCACTAACAAAGACAACATCATCAAAAGTAACCTTGTCACCTTCATTAGCATCAAGTTTTTCAACAAAGATGGCTTCACCTTCAGAAACCTTGTATTGCTTGCCACCTGTTTCAATAATTGCGTACATGTAGTGCACCTCCTTATAATTTGCTTAGACTCGCCAGTATTAAGTGCCTAATGGGCCTTAAAACTCAAACTGAGCGGTTGTAGCTGTGGAAGTCCACAATTACAACATCATAAGTATATAAAAATTAATGTTATAAGTCAAATAAAAAAGGGACACGCCAGATATTAAGCGTGTGCCCCTTTTTCGAGATGTCGCAGGAGCGATTCGAACGCTCGACCTACGGTTTAGAAGACCGTTGCTCTATCCAGCTGAGCTACTGCGACATAAACTCAAACAACAAGAATAATTATATTGAATATTAAACTATAAGTCAATGGTTTTTGGTACATTGCTTGATTTAATGATCATTTAAAACCAGCTTTAAATCATCTTGCAGTAGACTGTTAAATCTATCGGTAATTGTATCTGGACTAAAGCCTAAATCAACAATGCCGAACTTTAAGAATAAAGTCCAAGCGTGCTTATATCCGATCTTGCTTTTCTCATAATAACTTTTTAGTAACATATTCAGCATTGATAAGTATAAAGAATTAAGATCATCAGTCTTTTTCATTCTTAATAACTTATTTAACATCTCATCATCCACAGTAATCACATCCACCCAACTTTGTAGGTTAGCAATTAGCAAAAAATCCCTGAGAGTCCTAATGTAACTTTCGAGCTGGTTGTCACGATTGTTCTCGGAACTAGTGATGTCTGTTTGAAGCATCCCAGAATTTTTAGCCAATTCAGAAAAGTGAATGTCTAACGAAACGTAAGAACTTGAAACATGAGTTCCGGGTTTCCAGATTGTTTGATTTTTAGCATCTAATTGCCGATATAAGTTGACTGTATCAGAAACCATTTTGTTAATATCCATCATTATTTTGCCACTCCTTAATTTGTTGTTCAATTTGAGTAATTTCTTCAGGATGTTGAATTAAATCATACCAAGTAACATCCATCTTGTTCCTAAACCACGTTAGTTGTCTCTTAGCGTAGTGTCTTGAGTCTTGCTTAACATCTTCTACTACTCGATTCAAATTTTCGTTACCATTGAAATAAGGGATGAATTCGCGGTACCCAATTCCCTTACTAGCAGGAATTTTACTCCCACCATTTTCAAAAAGCCATTTATTTTCTTTAATTAACCCGTTTTCCATCATCTGGTCTACTCGTTGATTAATCCGCTGGTATAGGACATCACGACGCGTATTAAGTCCCACAATCAACTCATCATACTGCTGTCCCTGATTATCCTGCTTGGAAATTGGCTTTCCACTAACAAGGTATACTTCGAGAGCCCGTAAAATGCGTCGTGTGTTTTGCATAGGTGTCTTTGATGCCGTTACGGGATCAACCTGATTTAATTTATCCCACATTTTCATTGGACCAAATTCGTTAAGTTCATTAATCAATGTTGCTCTAATTTCAGGATCATTCTTACTTCCTAAATTTAATCCCCTTAAGAGTGAATTAAGATAAAATCCAGTGCCACCAACAATAATTGGAAGATGCCCTCGATTCGTAATTTCCTTAATTAATTTTTCAGCAGCTTCAACAAAATCAACCACCGAATATTGTTCGTCAACATCAATGATGTTTATTAAATAATGAGGAATTCCCTGTTGCTCCATTCGAGAAATCTTGGCAGTACCAATATCTAGATGACGGTAAACCTGCATTGAGTCGCCAGAAATAATTTCTCCATTAAACTGTTTTGCAATTTTAATTGATAAGTCCGTTTTTCCAACAGCCGTTGGACCAACAATCGCTAATAATTTGTTCATAAATTCACCTAATTAATGATGTTCTATACTGGATATATTAGCGCAAATAACGCATAATGGACAAGTAGATAATAAAAAAGGAGGCAATGACTATGAGTAAATTTACACAAGGATTTACTACAGGAGTTGCAGCATGTATTGGAATCGCTGCAGGAGTTTGGCTTTCATTCAAGAAAACGGTGGTTCAACCAATGGAGGAACAAGAGTCCAAAATTAATGAAAACCGTAAAAGAGCAAACAGAAAAAGTCATTCAGCTCATTTAAGTTAATTATTAATAATAAAAAGAGAACTCGATCGAGTTCTCTTTTTATTTAACCCTTTTTAATTTTGCCATCCCATCGCTGGTAACCCTCGTTAAGAATTGAAATATTTTTAAAACCCTTTTTGTGAAGGAATTTAGCAGCTTTCATACTCAAAGTCTTATTCTGATCGTACAAATAAACTGGTAGATCTGGTCTCAGTTCTTGATAAAAACTTCGAAAAGTTGAATATGGCATGTTTCTTGAACCAAGAATATGACCATCATTAAAAGCTTTACTTTCACGTAAGTCAATAACTTGCGATTTGCGAATCCCACTTTGAAATTCATCTTCATTTAAAAACTTACAATAGCGTTTGGCCATTAAAATAGTAAATTCATGGTATAACCACCAAATTAACAGAACCACTCCTAGAGTGATCAGAAAATAAAGAACTGAAACTATCACACTACTCAATTAAAATCTCTCCAATACTTTTATCTAAATTGTAATGCTAACGAAGCTGCACCAATTACCCCAGCATCATTACCCAACTGAGCTAATTTAACTTTAGTTGAATCTCTAATTGATGGAAAGGCATTTTCCTGGAAATATCTAGTAGTTGGTTGAAGCAAAGTGTTTCCAGCATTCGAAACCCCACCACCGATAATGATACTTGCTGGGTTCAAAGTATTCCCAATATCAGATAAGGCTAATCCAAGGTAAAAACAAATCTTATCCACAACCTGATTAGCAAAAATGTCGCCATTATCTGCTAGGTAAAAAACCATTTTTGAAGTGATTTTTTCATCAGTATTTTCGAGATCCTTTAACCGTGAATGTCCCTTAAAATCTTTAGACATATCCTTAGCTACGTGAACAATTCCAGTTGCTGAAGCGTACTGTTCTAAGCAACCCCTTTTGCCACAGGTACAAAGGTAACCATTTGGTTGAACAGCAATGTGTCCAACTTCACCTGCTCCACCATTAACACCATGAAGGAGTTTACCGTTAGCAATGACTCCACCACCAACTCCAGTTCCTAACGTAACAAAGACTACGTCGTCTTCAGTACTGCCTGCACCCTTCCAGTATTCACCTAAGGAAGCCACATTGGCATCATTGTCTAATTGAAATGGTAATCCAACCCCATTCTGAATCAATTCTCGAACTGGTTGTTCATCTTTCCAGTTAAGGTTAAAAGCTTCGGAAACTGTCCCCTTTTCACGGTTTACAGTTCCTGGTGTTCCCATTCCAATTCCAACAAAATCATTAATGGTTTTGTCAGAATCCTCGATATGTTTGTTGATTGACTTAACAATATTCTCAACGATGTGAGCGCCCTTATCACTAGTATCAGTGAGTACTCTCCATTTATCAAGAACCTCACCATTTTCGTCCAAAAAAGCCATTTTAGTAGTGGTACCACCTAAGTCAATTCCAATCAAATTCTTTGCCATTCTATAGACCTCCCGTCTCATTTTTAGATTTTAAGTTTTTTTCTTCAATCCTGTGTTCACGTGTTAATACTAGTTTTGCGGATGTAAACTCTCGATCACTAACTACATGAGCATCATGAAGATGGTCGAGTTCTAAGGCCATTACTTCAATATCCCAAAGTCGTTTACCGACATATACATATATTCCAAATTTTTTTAACAGTTGTTGAACATCATATAGAGTTGTCATTTTAATCATCATCCTAAATTAACTATGTACAACGTGTCAACGAACAGAACCTAAATAGTACATTATTATTATACCAATAATTAAAGCGGTTGCATAAAATAATCTCATAATTTTATTTAAATTGATATTGTGCTTTAATCCTACAACAAAACTAATCAGGTAACCACCAATGAATCCGCCAATATGACCAAAAATATCAATACCAGGCGTAAAGATATCAAATACAAGGTTAATTACCACAAAAAGAATAAACGTCTTTGCAGTACTTCTGACAAATGAATCACCACGATACTGAAAAGCAATCATCAAAAAGGCACCGAATAATCCAAAAATAGCGGTACTGGATCCTGCTGAAATTCCACTTCCAAACGCGAAGCTCATTAAATTTCCACAAAATCCTGCAACCATAAAAATGACAAAATATCTTAAATGACCAACGATTGGTTCAATTAATTTCCCCAAATAATATAAAGTGATTCCATTAATTAAAATATGTTGAAAACCAATATGAACAAAAATGGGAGTAATTAGGCGCCACCACTGACCATCTTTTACTAAGGGGTTATATTGCGCACCAAACTTTAGTAGATTAACGGTGTTCTCTGAGCCACCACTTAAAGTCATCATTAAATATACAACTACCATGATGAACAGTAATAAGTACGTTACCCAGGGATAATTATTGACTCTTTTAAGTTTTTGTTTGATCATCTTAAATCCTCTAAAAAATAATCCGATCCAATCTAACGTCAAATGGATCTGGCTTCCAATTTAGCTCAGGAACGATTTGTGCTTTTTGGGCCAGTGAAACCTTATAGCCGTCAAATCGAGATAAATAACGATCATAAAATCCCGCACCATAACCAATTCTCTGATTACTATCAGGATTAAAAGCAACTCCTGGAACCACCATCAAATCAATCAAATTACTGATGATCGTCTTTCCATTAACGGGCTCCCAGATCCCAAACTTAGTCTTTTGAAACTTTAAAGTATGGCTAAGCTCAACAAACTCCATCTGATGCTTAGGAAGTGTATGAGGAACCACCACCTTTTTCCCATCATTTAAAGCCGCAAAAATGATGGGAGCTGTAGGAATCTCAATGGCTGTATTCATGGTTGTGGCAACCACCTTGGCGTTCTGCCATTCTTGAAGGTCAAAGAGCGCTTCATACAACCCATAAAAGAATTGATCCGATGGCTTAGCATTTTTCATTCTTTTTAAAACCAATTCTCTAACTTTATTTTTATTCATTTACATCACCCATTAATTTTATAATAAAAAAGATTTTGGGTAAAAACCCAAAATCTTATTTTGTTTCGCGATGTAAAGTAACTTTTCTATCACGTGGGCAATACTTTTCTAATTCTAAGCGATCGGGATTATTTCTACGACTCTTAGTTGATAAGTAATTGCGTTCGTGGCATTCAGTACATTCCAAAGTGATATGAACACGCATGTCAAATACCTCCAAACATATTCGTTTTTTATAACTAATTCAACAATCATAATATTAACATCTTTAGCACTATATATCCAGTCTCATTTACAGAACGTTAAGTAATTTTACTTAACAGTATTTTATGGCTTATTCTGAACATCATCCCAGTATGCTTGATAAATTTGTTTAGCAAGATTCAAGTTATTACTTTCAGCGTCAACCGGGAGATTAGGAATGGCTAATGCGACCACTACCTGTGGATCCTTTGATGGTGCATAAGAGGCCAAACTCAGAGTAACAGTTGGTTTACCATTGTAAAATGTTTGGGCAGTACCCGTCTTAGCAGATACTTCGGGAGATAGGCTTGACAAATCTCCACCGGTTTTATATTTATTGGTACCATGAACTACTTGATACAATCCCTGTGTAACAACGTTTCGTTCTTGTTGTGTCATTGGAATTTCATTTAACACCGTTGGCATCGTCGTATTCTGAACAGCTCCAAGTTGTCCGTTCTTGGTATTGGTTGATCTTACATTTTGAACCACATGTGGCTTCAAACGATATCCGCCATTAGCAATAGTGGACATGTATTGGGCTAATTGAATCGTAGTGTACGAATCATAGTTACCAAATGATTCATCCAAAGATTTCCCAATATTAGCAAACGTTGATGGTCCTTGAATGCCAGCAGTTTCACCCGGTAGATCAATCCCAGTCTTAACACCTAAACCAAATTGATTGAAGTAGTTTCGTTCGATGTTAAAAATGTTGGGACTCATGTTAAGTGATCCTCCTGCTTTATACCTGAAGCCCCCTTCTTTCATAGCAAGTTGCATCATGTAAGAGTTAGAGGAAACCTCTAGAGCACCCTGGGCGTTAACCGGCATATTGGCCTCACCATTTTTGTTAAACCAAGAACTCTTTTTAGCTCCACCAATATCAATTGGCATATCTTCCATTGTACTGTTATTCGGTGTAATAACCTTATCCATTAGGGCACCTGAAACCATCGCACCTTTAACAACCGATCCCATTACAATGGCACTGTTGATGGTTCCTAATTCGTTTGGTGTTACTTTACCAGTCTTAGGATCACGGTTAACACCAGCCATTCCAATTACCGCACCGGTCTTTGGGTTCATAACAACGGCATAAGCTCCCGTTGAATCACCAACGCCACCAGACTCTGCACCCTTAACCAAATCTTGGAGTTTATTTTGAAACTTAGAGTTAATGGACAACTGAAGATTCTGGCCCCGTTGGCCTGGATACTTCTTAACTTCTTTAACAATCTTGTTATCCCCTCCAACTTTAACCTCGGTCTGGGACTTAGAGCCACGTAAAATTGGTTCATATTGTTGTTCCAAATTACTTTGTCCAACTGAATCATTTCTTGAATACCCTTCAGCTAAAAGTTCATTAACCCGATCAGAAGGTAACCCCGTTTTACTTGATGAAACATTTCCAACAATACTTTGAATCTCGTTTCCAGATGGATAATCACGAGACCAACTTGTTCCAACCTGAACTCCAGGCATTTCAGAAGCATGTTCACCAACTTCAGCAATTTCTTTGTTACTTACACCATCAGTTTTAATGTTGGTAGTTGATAATTGATAAGCCCCACTCATTTCCGTAAAAATAGCAGCTGCGTTCTTCATTTGAGGAGTAACCTTTACAATTTTCCCATTTTGGATCATATCTAAAGCTTTATTATAAGCTGCTTGTGGCGCTAACTTTGTTCCATTAGGAACTTCCTTAGTAGCGTTTGTAAGGTTAGTCTTATCGGCCAAGTAGTATTCACCAATCTGCTTTTTAGTAAGCCCTTTAGTTGGGAGGGTGATGTAACTCCCAAGTTTATTGGCATCATTATAAATCTCCTGGGGCATTACGCTTAATCCCTTAGTATAGGTGATGGCCCGATGAGTTTTGTTACCAACTAAAACTTTCCCGGTTGAGTCATAGATCATCCCACGCGGAACATTACCATACTTAACTGAATTATCGCTCTGATTAACATCAGATTTATAAACTGATCCTTGAAAAATCTGCATGTATGCTAGTCGAAATACTAAAACTGCAAACAATATTCCAACAATTGCGAAGATAAAATTCAGTCGAAATGGAATTTTGGAATTACCGTTTCGCCGGCTTGAATCCCGACTCCTTCTTCTAAATAACCGATCAAAAAAGTTTCTCACGATGCTAACGCTCCTTAACTAATTAATAACTCGAATTCATCACTTATGGCGCTTTTCTTAATTTATATATGATACTCTATTTATTAGAAAAACGACAAATCTAATCTTATTATAATTCATTGCTTTATAAATTAATGAGGTAATTAAATGCTTAACCAAAAAATAAAAAAGAGCCTATCTAAAAACTTCGCATTAATCCTAAGCTTTTTAATACCACTAGTTATTATGGCATTATACGCAGCATATCGCAATATGGCACCTTTCGGAAATAATACGATTTTAACGGTTGATTTAGGACAACAGTACATTGATTTTTTTGCATATTTTAGAAGAGCCATCTTGCACCATCCTTCATCAATTCTTTATTCGTTTTCTAACGGACTAGGGAATGAAATGATCGGGACTTGGGCTTACTATCTAATGAGTCCATTAAACCTTATCTTACTCTTTTTTAATAACGCATCCCTCCCATCAGGGATTCTCATCCTATTACTTTTAAAGATTGGCTTATCTGGTTTGACCTTTACCATTCTAGTTCGCAAACTTCATCTTACTAATTCTTCACTCATACTGTCATCATTTGCAACTGCATATGCATTAAATGGTTGGATGATTGCAAATAACCTAAATATCATTTGGCTCGATGCCATGATTTTACTTCCTTTAATTGTGCTTGGTTTAGTTAAACTCTTAAAAAACAACCAAAAACTACTTTTCATTACATCATATACCGCTATGTTGATCATTAACTATTATATGGCATACATGATTACGATTTTTATCGTAGCACTAACTATCTACTATTTAGCCGTCCATGTTTCAAATATCAAAGATATGTTTGTTGGATTTTTGCGACTAGTCGCAAATGGATTAATTTCGGTGGGATTAGCTGCTTTCATTCTTCTGCCAACCATTTATTCACTGATTAACTCCAAGGGCCAGGAATTTTCTGATAAATTGAACTTTAAATTTGAATATCCAATGCTTGACTTAGTAACTAAATTTGCTCCTGGTGCTTTTAATTTTGACCAAATGCCCAAGGGCTTACCAAACCTTTTTATTTCAGAAACGATTTTGGTACTATTTTTGTTCTTTTTTGTTAATAAAACCTTTTCCAAAAGAACTCGAGTTTTAACTTTGGTAATGACCATCTTTTTACTGTTTTCAACGTGTTTTCAGCCACTCGACTTATTTTGGCATGCATTTCAGTTTCCAATCTGGTACCCCTACCGTTTTTCGTTTGTAATATGTTTTTGGTTCATCATGGTCGCGCTAGTTAGCTTATCTCACATTCAGGCAATTAGTTTTAAGCAAATTGGAACGTGGCTCATAATTTTATTGCTTGCACTAATGGTCGCTTATACCACCATTAGAATGCCTCAATATAACTACCTTAAATGGTTCACAATTGTGATTGAGGGACTTATGATTTTAGCCGCCATCATCGTTTTATTAACCCACTTCCGGAATGAAAAATGGTTTAATTTGGGTGTTTTTTCACTAATTGTCTTTGGGATTACCATTAATCTTATTCTCTCTTTAAATAACATCTCATACTTAAGTAACTCAGAATACCGTGGTTACGTAAATAAATTAGATCATGTCACAACTTACCTGAAACATCATTCTTTAGATGGCCCATATCGAATCAGCAAAGACTTTTCCCGAACTAAAAACGACCCCTTTAACTTTAATTTTTATGGTGCTTCATTATTTTCATCCGTCATGAATCCTAAAATGTCTGATCTAGTTGGAAAAATTGGTCAGCCAAATGGCGATGGCGTAATCGAATATTCCAGTGGGACTATGGTTTCAGATGCACTGCTCTCAATGAAATACCATCTGGCTCGTCCCTACACAGCTTCAGTTGACGTTCCAGGTATTAGAGAATTCCCAGAACGATATGACCAAAACTCATACAAAAACATGGGATCATCTGAGGGATTCTCAATATACGAAGACCCGTATGCGTTACCAATGATGTTTAGAGCCAGTAACCAATCAATCCACAAAAATGCTGCCAGTCCAGATCCCATTCAATACCAAGCACAATTATGGTCAAATCTAACGGGGGACAACCAAGTCCAAAGTCACCTCTTTTCGAGCAGTAACTTCAATCACGTCAGATATAACAACGTAACCAAACACAATCAACTTACTGGCACCATCTTCAACAAAGTCAACGTCTTACAGCCGGCGTCGCTTGATCTCACGTTTAAGCCAAAAACTAATGACTCTTACTACTTAACGATGGGAACAGCGTTAAATAACGGTAACTGTGATTTATCAGTTGATGGTAACCAACTATCACTTAGTCCTGAATCTAATTCGACTAAGATCATTAACATTGCCAATAATGCAAAAAACAAAAAGATTAAAGTAAAAATCAGCTTGAAAAAGTCATCACTTTGGTTAGAAAACTTTACTTTATACCAGCTAAATAATTCTTTATTTAAGCAAACCGATCGAAAACTTCGATCGGGAACCAAAAAAATATCCAGCCCAAACGCACGAACGGTAAAGGCTGATATAAAGACAAACGGTTCTAATTCAGTAATTGCTTCAAGTATTCCGTATTCGAAGGGCTGGAGTGCCCAAATAAACGGAAAGAAACATTCAATCACGAAATGGGATCATTACTTCATTGCACTTAAAACTGGAAAGGGAATGAAGCACATTCAGCTTTCATATTGGCCACCATTCTTAAATATAGGAATAATCATTAGTGCTTTGACACTTCTCACCTTAATTTTAAGAAGTTGGTTTAAAAAAAGATATAATAAATAGGGCAATCGTCACTTGAGACGATTGCCCTATTTTAAATTAAAATTATTATTTAACTGATAATATCTTGACATGCATTACGCCAGCAGGAATATCAATATCAACGTTTTCCCCTACTTTATGGCCAAGCAAAGCCTGTGCAATTGGAGAATCATTCGAGATTTTTCCACTCATCGGGTCAGCTTCAGCAGCTCCGACAATTGTAAATGTCTCTGGCTCTTCATCAGGTAATTCCTTAAACTGAATTTCTTTTCCAACGGTCACTTCATCTTCGTCGGTTTCTTCTTTATCAACCACTTGAGCATATTGTAACATGTGTTCTACCGTGGCAATTCTGCTTTCTAACATACTTTGTTCGTTTTTGGCAGACTCGTATTCAGAGTTTTCAGATAAATCGCCGTAACTTCTAGCGACTTTGATTCGATCAACAATCTTTGGTCTTTGATTGACCTTTAAATCTTTTAATTCAGTTTCGAGCTTTTCTTTCCCCTCTTCAGTCATCGGGTACATTTCATCTTCAGCCATTCTTACACCTCACTATTTTATTCAAAATTAAAATACCATTTAAATTAAAGTTTGGCAACTTAATTATATTGTCGTATCAATTGCATTACTAATCGGATCGTCACCAATGTCATTTAAAATTGACTGAATTTTAGTAACTAGTAAGTCAATCGCTACTTGATTTTTGCCACCCTCAGGAATAATTATATCAGCATATCGTTTCGTGGGTTCAACAAATTGGAGATGCATGGGACGAACGGTTGCTAAATATTGTTGAATTACCGAATCAAGCGTTCGACCACGTTCTTTGGTATCCCGCTCAATCCGCCTAATGACGCGAATATCAGCATCAGTATCTACATAAACTTTAATATCCATTAGGTCCCGGAGCCTTTTATCATCAAGGATTAAAATCCCCTCAACAATAATTACATCACGTGGTTCTTGAGTAACAGTTTCACCACTCCGGGTGAATTTGGAATAATCATAAACCGGTTTCTCAATTGATTCATAGTTTAACAGCTGCTTCAATTGCTTAACCATTAAATCAGTGTCAAAAGCAAGCGGATGATCGTAGTTAACCTGTCTTCTTTCGTCCATCGTCATATTGGATTGATCCTTATAGTAAGAATCTTGCTGCAAGATTGCAATTGAATGTCCCAGCAAACGATTCAAGATTGACCTACTTACCGTAGTTTTGCCACTACTAGAACCTCCAGTAACTCCAATAATTACAGGTCTTTTTTTGCTTTTCACTATTTTAATCCTCCACTATCGATCCATATGAGTTTTAATGTTATTTTGCTGTTCTTTTAAGGTTTTAGCGTAATAAATCTTTTTAGTTTTCGGATCGGCCAAGAAATATAAATATCCTTTAGACATATCAGTTGGATATAGCACAGCTTGAACTGAGCTTATCGAGGGATTATCAAATGGTCCAGGACCAAACCCTTTATTAACATAAAGATTATATTTGGAATTAACCATTAAATCACGTTTTGAAAGTGTCTTTGAGTTTTTATGAAGTGCATACAAAACGGCCACATCCGATTGAAGTGGCATCTTTTTTTCAATGCGATTTCTTAACACACCAGCCATCTTATTACGATCATTTTGACCTACACCTTCACGTTCAATCAAAGATGCTAACGTTAAAGTTTGCTGAACCGTCAGCTTTTGCTCTTTCATTCTTTGATAATATGGACCATACATTTGATTGCTTTTAGCGAGCATTAAACTGACCATCATCTTTAACGACGAATGTTTAGGGACGGGATATGTCGCTGGATAAAGGTATCCTTCAAAAAGATAACGGGTCCCCTTGGCATCTTTAGCGGACCCCAGTAATTCTGGATAATCCTTGGTCATTTCATCAAAGAAATTACGATTCTTCATCAGGGAAATAAATTCTGCCCTAGAAAAATCGGTATTTTTAGCCACAATATCCGCAATTTGGTCGATGTTAGCTCCTTCTGGAACGGTAACTTTACTATCAGTGCTTTGAATGGGTTCGAAACTTCCACCCTTTTGTAAACTCTTGGCAATCGTATCTAGGGACATTGACGGCTTTAATTGATAATATCCTGACTTAAAACTAGTGATGTTGTGTGATTTTACATAGTAATTAAATACCATCCCACTTTTAACTACCTCTGACTTCTGTAAGATTGCCCCAATCTTTTTGGTGGAAGCGCCTCTTGGAATGTTAACTTGAGTCACTTCATTATCATGAGGATCCAGTGGTTGAAGTGAAGTTTTAAAATAGTGATGTCCAAATAACGCAATTGCAATTACTAAAATTACAATAATTGCAATCACAGAATAAATAATTTTCTTCCCAAATGAACTAGTTTTAATTTTGGAAATAAAACCACCCAAATGCCTTTTTCTCTCACTCATTATGAATCCACCCTTATCTAATCTCAGCGCTTAATTCAGTGGTCAAACGTTTTTGAATTTTATCGACCGCTTTATCAACAGTCTCGTCTTTCAAAGTGGCGTTAGGATCTTCAAAAATCAATGAATAGGCAATTGATTTTTTGCCTTCAGGCACATTTTGCCCCTGATATACGTCAAACACAGTAGCATTTTGTAAGTAGGCCCCACCTCTTCTAATAATTACATTATATATGTCCTCATTAGTAATGGTACGATCCACTAACATAGCAATATCACGATGAATAGCAGGGTACTGACCAACCTTTTGGTATTGTTGTCCAGACTTAGGAGCCGCATTTAAATAATCAAGGTCAAGTTCAAAAACATAGGTTTCTTTAATCTTAAATTGTTTAGTGACTTCTGGATGAACTTCTCCCACAAAACCGATGATGTGATCATCTAGTTTAACAAGCGCTGTTCTACCTGGATGCATTTCGAGAATTTTATCAGTCGCAACATAAGTAACGTCACCCTTTAAGGAAAGACTTTCTAAGTATTTTTCGAGAATTCCCTTAATTTGATAAAAATCAACTGACTTAGCTTTCTGGTCCCAGCTTGGAGCAACTAACGATCCAGAAATGGCACCAGCAATATGTTCCACTTCGTCTGGTCTTATCTGATCAGGAGTTTGCTTATAAAAAACACGACCTTGCTCATAAAGTGGCACATTAAGCACGTTTCGAGCCTGGTTATATGCCACATCATCCAATAATCCTGAAATTAAATTCATACGTAAAACGGCATGATCCTCTGTCATTGGCCACTGCAAATTAGTTTCATGACTACCATTTACCATAAACATCTTTGCCTTGGCTTTTGTAGTTAACGAATATGACATAGCATGCGTTAATCCAAGTCCCTCAAGTGTTTCTCTAGATTTTCGAATCATTAATTGCTTTGGTGTTAGTCCACCTTCAGTCGTTTGAGTAATGGGTAATGTTGACGGAATATTGTCATATCCATAGATTCTGGCAACCTCTTCAATTAAGTCAGCATCAATTTGAATGTCCCAGCATCTAGTAGGAACCGTGACCGTCAGATCGTCTCCAGATGCCTCAACTGAGAAACCTAGACGTTTAAAGATTGAAATGATTTCCTCGTCACTAAGATTAGTCCCAAGAACGTGATTAATGTGAGAAGTTGAAATTGAAATCACTCGTGGCTTAACCTCAACATCACTCCCACTAACAACCCCTTGTTGAGATTGACCAAGAGCTAAATCTTGGGTCATTCCCGAAGCATACTCAAGTGCTTGTTCAACGTTTCCATGGTCAATTCCCCGTTCAAAGCGTTGTGAGGCATCCGTGTGTAAGAGCTGTTTTTGTGCCATCTTCCTGGTTTTAACTGGATCAAAAACTCCTGCCTCCAATAAAATATTTTTAGTGTCAGAAGTAACTTCCGAATTCTTTCCACCCATTAATCCTGCTAAAGCAATTGGCTGGTCAGCCGCAACAACAACATCCGTGTCGGTTAATTTACGGTCATTGCCATCTAGAGTCGTAATTGACTCACCATCTTTAGCATTTCTAACCTCAACCTTATTAGTTTTTAATTTGTCAAGATCATAGGCATGCATTGGCTGTCCAACCTTAGTCATAACAAAATTAGTAATATCAACGACATTATTGATTGGTTTAATGCCCGAATTCCATAATTTAATTTGAAGCCAAAGTGGACTAGGCTTCACGTTTACGCCCTTAACAACTTTAAGCTTATAAATTGGCGCTAAATTAGTATCAGCCTTTGCTGAAACAAATTCCTCGCTGTCGTGTGTTCCAGTTGGAGCACTAGCATGTTCGATGAAGTCAACCGACTCATTAAATACCGCCCCAAAATCATAAGCAGTTCCACGAACACTTAACATGTCTCCACGATTAGGAGTGACGTCCAAATCAATTAACGATTCATTCATTCCCAAATAGTTATAAACCTCATCACCAATCCGGGCATTATCTGGTAAAAAATAGATTCCGTCTTTCCATTCATCAGGTACCAATGACTTATCAAACCCGATCTCATCTAAGGCACAGAGCATACCATTTGATTCAACCCCACGCATCTTGGATTTTTTAATTTTAACGTTATCGGCAATTCGAGCGCCAGATAAGGCAACAATAACCTTTTTGCCTACCTGAACGTTTGGCGCACCACAAACAATCTGAATCGGTTCATGTTCGCCGACATCGACCTGCGTAATGTGAAGGTGATCTGCATCGGGGTGATCCTTAATGGACAAGATTTTTCCAACCACGATTTTCTTTAATCCATCACTCCGCTTAAAAACGGAGTCAACTTCAACTGACGTTTTTTCAATTTTGTTAGCTAGTTCTTTTGGAGAAAGCTTAATTTGAACGTAGTCTTTCAACCATTCATAAGATATCAGCAAATTTATTTCCTCCCTTAATCAAATTGTGACAAGAAACGTAGATCATTAAGATAAAAGTCTCGAATATCGTCTACTCCGTATTTCAGCATGGCAAATCGGTCGGGACCCACCCCAAAGGCAAATCCACCATATACACTACTGTCTACTCCAGCCATTTTTAAAACGTTAGGATGAACCATTCCTGCCCCAAGGACCTCAATCCAACCAGTATTTTTACATACATCGCAACCCTTTCCATTACAATTAAAACAGGTAATGTCTGCTTCAACTGATGGCTCGGTAAACGGAAAGTAACTTGGTCTGAGACGGACTTTAAATTTATCCCCAAACAATTTGTGTGTCATTACCTCAAGAGTTCCCTTTAAATCGGCCATCGTAATGTGCTTATCAATCACAATTCCCTCTACCTGATGAAATTGGTGAGAATGAGTTGGATCATCAGTATCACGTCTATAAACTACGCCCGGGGAAACCATCTTTAAGGGGCCTTTAGAAAAATCATGTTTTTGAAGTGCTCGTGCCTGCATCGGTGAGGTATGAGTTCTCATTAAAATATCCTTGGTAATATAAAAAGTATCCTGCATGTCTCTTGCGGGATGGTTCTTCGGCAGATTCATCATTTCAAAATTATAAACTTCCTCTTCTACTTCAGGACCCGAAAGAACCTGGTAGCCCATTCCAATAAAAATATCATCAATTTCATCAATAATTTGTTGGATAACATGAGGATGCCCCTTTGGAACCGAGTCACCTGGCAGGGTGACATCAATCTTTTCATCCTTTAACTTTTGGTTTAGAGCGGATTGATCTAATTCCAATCTTTTGGAATCAATCTTTTTTGAAAGTTCGTCTCTAACTTTATTCGCCAAGCTACCAATCTTTGGTCTTTCTTCGACTGGAAGTGATGATATTCCATGAAGGGCTTTTGTAATTGAGCCCTTTTTTCCTAAAAGTTTCACCTTTAAATCATTTAAAGCTTTACTATCACTAGTAGCCTCAATATCCTGCAACCCACTGGATTTAATTTGTTCTAAATCTTCTTTTAAAGCCATACTAACCTCCAATTCCATAAAAAAAGCTCCATCCCAAAAAAGGGACGAAGCATCGCGTTACCACCCAAATTCACACCAAAGTGCGCACTTATAATGATGAATAACGACATCGACCGAACATTTTAATATTCAATGCTAACATCAAAAAGCGAATTCAACCGTAACGTCCAATTTCAGCTAACATGAACTCTCTGTGTTCGTCGGTCTACTACTTCTTTTATCATTGTATTTAAATAAATATTATAGCAATTTTTATCACTGGTCAAGCATGATCAGGATCACACCACTTGTCAGACCATCCATGAACCGCCTTCATAATCGGACGAAGCTCTTCACCCTTAGAAGTTAACTGATAATAAACCACTCCAGAGTTCTTATCAGCTTGTCTTTTTACGATTCCCACTTTAGCCAACTCTTTTAAGCGTTCGGTCAATACACGATCACTACATTCCTCAACTTTATTGGCTAATTCGCGAAATCGAAGTGGTCCGGCTAATAAAAATGATTCAATGATTAAACCGTTCCATTTTTTCCCTAGAATTTGAAACGCCACTTGAAATTTAGGACACAAATGAATGATTTCTTTATCAGTTAAATCCATTCTCATATCCTCCTAACTTATCTTTTTAATAATCCTTTAACTTTTTTCTTCATCGGTGAGAAAAATTCATCAACTGCCGAATAATCATCAACAAGTGAAACAATCACACTTTCCATGTACTTGGGTCTTGCAAGGGTTAACCCCCACATATGTTTTAGAATAATATCTTGTTCCTTCGGAGTGATATCAGTGATCTTTTTGGCGTTTCTTAGGGCAACACGGGGATGAATATATGCATGTGAACCTAAATCAAACTTAGTGGTTCGCCAATCATAATAGAATAGATCATGCAATAATCCGCCACGGGCAGCCGCTCGATAATCTAAATTCATCTTTTTAGCAATTTTATAACTCTCATAAGACACTGCAATTGAATGCTTCAATCTAGTCGAATGGTGATGTTGGGTGTAATCACCTAATTTTTGAATTTGCGGACTTTCTAACAAATCAGAAATGATTGAAACATATTCAGGGTCATCTTTCCACGATTCTGTTTCCATACTACATTACTCCAATCCGTCTCTAGGTTAATTCTACCCAATTAGATAAGTTCCATTCAATCATAAGGACTCACTTTAAGAAACAATTTAATTTTTGATTCGAAACATGATAACAGCAGCCGCAATTGCCACATTTAAAGATTCAGCCTTCCCCTCAATGGGAATATACAAATTATCATCAGTTAATTTTAGTAAGCCAGGGCTCATTCCATTCCCCTCATTACCCATAATTAAAGCGAAATCATTTTTAGAAGGGACATCTCGATAGTTAATGGCACTGGAATTAAGCTCTGTCCCATATACCTTAATTTTTAGCTTCTTAAACATCTCAACGGCATGTTCTAGATTCATTTTAATAATCGGAAGATGAAACTGACTTCCCTGCATGGCACGTAAAACCTTCCCGTTATATTCACTAGAAGTTCCGTCACCAAAGATCACTCCAGAAAAACCTGCGGCATCCGCTGTCCTTACCATCGTTCCGATATTACCGGGATCTTGAACGTTATCAAGCAGAAGCCAAGCTCCGCTAACTTTAGCAACATCAATCTTTGGTTCTTCAATCTTACACACGGCAAAAATTCCTTGAGTTGTCGAAGTATCACTTAATTCAGTAGCAACTTCATCTGATATAACAATGATATTTTCACCAGAAAGGTCATCTCCATGAGCCAAATATTGATCTTCGGTTGCTAAGATGGTTACCAACTGATCTGCTTTAAGATAATTCATTGCCTCGGATACCAGATGCCAACTTTCAATTAAATATTCCCCACTCTTTTTTCTTCCTTTACTGGTATGTAACTTTTTAATATCTTTAATGGTTTGGTTTTGTTTAGAATTAATTCTTTCCATTTATATTCCCCTTAAAATGAATTAGAATTGATATTGTTGTTCTTATAATATCACAGTTACGGTAAACGCTTTTAAGGAGAATCATTTTGTCAAACAATCAGTCAGTCAAAATAATCGTTTCAGGACTTGTCCAAGGCGTTGGATTTCGATATAGTACTAAAAAAATCGCAGATCAATATTCGATTACTGGAAGTGTCCAAAACATGCCCAACGGAACCGTTTTAATCATCGCAAATGGGACTAAATCGGAGTTAGACGATTTTATTCATTCAATTAAAACTGCACCCAATAGTTTTGCTAAGATCCAAAACATTAAAACACAGTCAATTAAACTTCCAAAAGTTCCAAATTCATTTTCAATTAAAATCTAACTTGAAATTGCTGAAATATTCTTATTAGGTTAGTATGTAACATGTTACTTAAAAGTTAGGAGTTAACTAAATGAAAAAAATTAAGAAACTAGGTTTATTCGGTTTTATTGCCATGGTTGGCATTTTTTTAACTGGATGTGTAAGAACCGATTCAAAGGGACGTCCCTTTGGATTCGTTTATCATTATTTAGCCGTTCCCGGGCAACACGTTATGGATTGGCTAGCACAATACGTTGGTGGCTATGGATGGGCCCTGATCGCAATTACCGTAATTGTTAGAACTTTGCTTTTACCAATGATGATTAGTCAGATGAAAAAATCTACTATTCAACAGGAAAAAATGAATTTGGTTAAACCACAAATGACCAAGATTCAACAACTCCTAAAAAAAGCAACGACCAAAGAACAGCAGGTTGCCTTAAATCAGCAGATGATGCAACTCTATAAAGACAACGGAATCAGTATGACAGGTGGAATTGGATGCTTGCCATTATTGATCCAGTTGCCAGTGTTTGCTGCTCTGTATGCAGCTATTCGTTACTCACCTGAAGTTTCTCATACCGTCTTTATGGGCATTAAACTAGGCCAATCCAGCATCTTATTAGCCGTCTTGTCGTTTCTGGCTTATGCACTTCAGGGATACCTTTCAACCGTTGGGATCCCTAAAGAACAGAAAAAGCAAATGGCGATTATGATGTTAATTAGTCCGATCATGATTCTATTTGTTACTCTTTCATCCCCAGCTGGATTAGGAATTTACTTCTTTATTGGCGGATTATTTGCCTGCGTTCAGACCTTTATCATCAATTTGTCCCGTCCACGAATTAGAAAACAAATTAATGAAAAAGCCCAAAAGAATCCTCCCAAAGTTGTCATTCCAAAGGAATTAGAAGAAGAGATTGAGACAGGGGCCGAACCAAGTTCAACAACCAGCTCCAAAAATACAGTTTCTAAATCTGGAGAATCCGAAACTGAGATTGAACACGAAAACAACCGAAAACGTAATGCGGGAAAACAACAGCATCATAATCATAACGAGTAAATAAAACCGACAATTAAATTGTCGGTTTTTTATTACAAAAAAAGAACTTCAAAAACCCATGGTGTTTTTGAAGTTCTTTATTTTAAATTAACCCTTTTTGGCAACTACTTCTTTACCGTCATAGTAACCACAGTTAGGACATACAAAATGTGACTTACGTAGTTCGCCACAGTTAGGACATGGACTCATGCCAGGAACTGATAAACTGTCATGCGAACGACGCATGTTTCTTCTTGCTTTAGAAGTTTTTCTCTTTGGTACAGCCATTATTCACAACCTCCTCTTAATTTGATTTCCACTAGTGAATTTTTAAGTCTTGTCATCGTCTGAAGGTTTGAAATCCTTTAATTTTGCAAGACGTGGATCAACATTTTTATCTTCTTCCACCTGTCGATTAAAATCATCTTCAGAAATAACTTCCCAGTCATTTCCTTCAGGCATTGCTTTGCCTTTTTGCTCTTCTGGTGAAAGAACTTGCATCGGAATGTTGACAATTATGTTATCAGCAACTGCTTTATCAAAATCAATCATCAAGTCATCACCAACAACTAACACTACTTCTTCATTATCATATCGATTTAACGCAGTTTCAGTTAACACATAAATCTCACTAATGTTAAAATCCATGGGTAACTTAACTGGGGTTAACGATCGTGAAGAAGGAACTGTTACACTACCCTTGACGTGAGCATCTATAATCACATCTCCCTTGTCAGGAGTAGCAGATACATCAACGTCAAAGGAAGTGGCATCAAGAATACTTTTCGGATATCGATTCATTAAATCGTCTTTTAAATCCACTGTCTCATGGGTTGTAAACGGCTCTTTCTTATATCCTAGTAGTTTTTCAAATGACCACTTCATAATTTAACCTCCAATGCAACACGACTAATTATACATACCATAAAATTCATTGTCAAGGTCCTATCCTTGATAGCACGGTCTTCTATATAACAATGGGATAAGTAAATTTATCTTGCATTCGACCATTGATCATTCCATAAAGAATTCCAGAACGGCATTCTAGTTCCAACGTATTATTAAATTCTTCTTTTCCAATTCGATCAACGATCGGATATGGGATTGCTTTTTTAACTTGATTCAGATAACTTTTCCCGGTATCGTTCATTCCCAAAACTCGGACAACTGGATTATAACTAATCATTTGTGTTTTCTTTATTTTAAATAACGTATAGACCAGCAGTCTTTGAATCCTAGTGTAGGTATACCGTTTTGTCTTAACATCTTTAATAAACGCCTGATAGGTTGTGTCTTTGACCGCCATTTGCTTTAGACGATTCTCTAATCCTTCAGTCATCTGATAAATTTGATTTAAATCAGCTATCGAACTCTGAGTCAATTCATAACGTAAAAAGGGCCAAAAATCTGACCAGAAAACTGGTTTTTCGTTGTCTAGGACGACAGAAGAATTGGGAATAAACTTTTGGTAACGATGATCATGTGATTTAATTGAAGCGCGAATAGCTTTGCCACTCGCAATTTTTCCACTCAACTCTCCACTATTATGCTCACTACTGTACCGTTTAACCGGAACTAGCTTTAAAGGGGAACCCAACTTCTGATTGGCCTTTGCATACCAATACGCAAGTGTATCATTTGGCTTAATTAAATCAATTCCACTCTGTTCTTTAATTGTTCGTTGAAATAATTTTGGATAGGAAAAATTATAATTATGAAAATTATCAGACGGATGAACGTCAATAGATGCCAACTTCGTAAAATTCCAGTCACTGTGCTCACTACCAAACGATAAGTATGAACAGCCCAAAGCTTCTACAAGTTTCATCGACCGCTCTGCAAAAATACTGGCAGGTTGAACCGCATCCGATATTGGAAGTTCAATTACTAAATCAACTCCGTTATCTAAAGCCATCTGAGTGCGGATCCATTTATCATAGATAGCTGGCTCACCTCTCTGAGTCCAATTACCACTCATAAATATTACCGTTACATCCGCTTCAGTTCGTCTTTTAGCTTCCTGTAATTGATAAAGATGACCATTATGGAAAGGATCATATTCGGTTATTATTCCAACAGCTTTCATTTGGATTATTCCTCACTACATACAAAGAACCAACGGGTAGTATCATCTTTAACCTTATCTTTTCCAAAGTTACTCGTCACCTTAACGTTATTAAATCCGACTTCATTCAGTGCCTGAGTGTATTCTACCAAGGGATAGGTTCGTTCTTTATGGGTTTCATTATATTCATCAAAACCGTTAATATTCCGATTGTAATCAAAAAAAGATAGATCATGTTCCACTGAATGAGGAAAATCACCAACAAAGGTATTCCACATAAAAGCATGGTCACCATCGTTGGTGTTAAACATATAGCCTGGATAAACAACATCGGTCTGATAAGGGGTGATCACATCAAATAAGAATTTACCATTCTTAACAAGATGTCCTTTAACCTGAGCAAACATTGTTTTAACTTGCTCAATATTTTCTAAATAACAAATCGAATCGTCAAAACACGTAATGGCACCATAATTGGGTACACCATCCAGGTCTAGCATATTGGCATTAATTAACGCCACGTCAAACACATGGCTTTCATTTAAATGATCATTTGCGATGGCCAGCATATCATCCGATAAATCAGCTCCAGATACGACATAACCTGCTTTTTTTAAAGTAACCAAAAGACGACCAGTCCCACAGGCTAAATCTAAAATATGCTTTTCTTTAGGGACGTTATCAGCTACAAACTCATACCACTTTCGATATAGATGATTGTCAAATAATTTATCATAAAATGACGCAAACTCAGAATAAATCATATCAGTCTTCACTGACCCAATCAGTTATATCAAGATCAGGAGCGTCAGACCAAAGCTTCTCTAAGTTGTAAAAGGACCGTTGTTCACTCTTAAAGACGTGAATAATAATATCACCGAGGTCAATTAATACCCAAGATCCTGTATTTAGCCCTTCGACCCGTAAAACTTCAACGTGCTCCTCACTCAATCGATCAATAATATCATTTGCGATTGCCTTCACCTGACGAACACTAGGAGCATCCATAATGACAAAATAACGACCGACCAACGACAATTCTTCAATGTCTAAAACCACAATATCGTGGGCGCGTTTACTATCAGCAGTTTCAACAATATTTTGTAAAATCTTATTATTATCCATATAATCCCCTACTTTTTACCAGCAACAATTACATTAAAAGCTGTAATCGCACCGGGATAAATTGCCTTTCCGTTGCTTGCCAAATATGAAATGGTACTTTTAGTTTGATATTTAACACCATCCCATAAATTTTGATTGGTAATCTTACGAGCTTTTTCAACCCCATCAAAATCACGGGCCGGCTCAATGTAGTCAGCCATATAAGTAATCTGTGCAACTTTGTCCATGTCAGGCGATGCGATCGTATGATATTTAATCGCGTTTAGAATTCGACTATCATGAATCCCAAGTTCTGATTCCACAATCAGATAACCCACGTAGCCATGCCAAATAGCATTTCCATAATTAAGTAGTTCTGGATTCAAATGATGGGACTTAATAATGTCAATAAATTCCGAATCCGGCCGTTGTTTGGCATAATCATGAACCAGACCACTAAGTCCAGCTAAAGTTTCGTCCACATTAAACTCTCGTGCTAAGGTAATGGCGGTCTCTTCAACTCGCAAGCAATGTTGAAACCTTTTCTCTTTTAACGTCGCTTTTAGTTTGGCAACAATTTGATCACGATCATACTTAGAATATTTTTGATAATTAATTTTCTCTTTATCCATATAAATCATGCTCCTTAATGTACCGTAACACCGCATCTGGCAACAAATATCTGACACTTTCACCCTTTTCAAGATGTGATCTAATTAAAGACGATGAAATAGCTATCTCAGGTGAGTCAACAAAACTTACTGGGTACTTAGAAGACTCAGAATTACCCGGACGATTAACACCAACAAATTTAACCATTTTAATAAGATCATCAATTCGATACCATTTTGGCAGATATTCGACCATATCGCCACCAATGATAAAGTAATAATCAACATCGGGATGAATTTTAGTTAATTCCTTAATCGTATCATAGCTATAACTTTTCCCCTTGCGATTTACTTCAATCATTTCAATTTTAAAATTAGCGTTATCCCTAATGGCTAAATTAATCATGTTAACCCGATCAGAAGCATCAATTGCGGACTTATGATCAACATGTGGTGGCAAATAATCGGGCATAAATAGAACTAAATCGAGGTTTAATTGGGTTAAAGCTTGTTCAGCCATAATTAAATGACCATAGTGAATGGGGTTAAAAGTTCCACCTAAAATTCCAACCTTTTTGCGCATCAATCAATCTCCTACAAATTTGCCACTTCAATCGATAATTTACGATAATTGTCCTTACTCGATTCCTTAAACAATAAAAGTGTCTTACCAATCGTTTGGACAACTTGGATGTCCGAGTTATTCTCAATAAATTGTTTAACGTCACTCACATCCACATCGGCAGACTGTTGAAGATTAATTTTAATTAATTCACGGTGATCAACAGCATTTTTAACTTCATTCATCCAAGTCTCATCTAACCCATTCTTTCCAACTGAGAAAATGGGCCGCATATGATTCGCTTTTGCTCTTAAAAATCGTTTTTGTTTTCCCTTTAAATTCATTATTAAATACTCCTAAAACATTGCTTTTCTAACTAACACTGACACACCCTTAGGAGCATATCCAGCAACCGTGGAGCCTTTCGGGACGGTAATCCATCCCAGTCCTTCAATCACTAAATCACTTCTGTCAGTAATTTTAAATTCATGTCGTTTTAACCCAACGACGTTGTCCTTACCAGTTGGTGGGGTCAATAATTCACCGGCATGCTTCTCAAAAAATTCATCAGCATTTGTTAATTTGGTTCGATGAATCATCAGATTATTGTCAGCATAAACGGTAAAGCCATGACGTTCCCCCGAGATAAAATCAAACCGGCCAATCGCACCTAAGAATAACGTCTGCCCTGGATCCAACTGATAAGTCCTGGGTTTAATCCGTTTTTGCGGTGAAACATACTTCAAGTCTTTAGAACTTAAATAGTGAGCCATCTGATCTTCATGAACGACACCAGGTGTATCGATCAATTCTTTTCCATCTTCCAACGGTATTTTGATCAAATCGAGGGTAGTACCAGGAAACTTAGAGGTCGTAATAACCTGCTTCTCACCAGTGCTTTGTTGGATAATTTGATTAATTAAGGTAGATTTGCCAACGTTAGTTACTCCAACCACATAGACATCTCGGCCCTTCTGATTTTTTGAAATGGCTTTTAACAGATCGTCGACTGATTGATTCGTCTTGGCAGATACTAATTCAATATCAATGGGTCTAATTCCATTCTTATTTGCCATTTGACGTAACCAATCTTTAACTTTGTTCTGGTTGAACGACGATGGCAACAAGTCTAATTTGTTACCAACTAAAATAATCGGATTGTTACCAACAAAGCGCTGAATCCCAGGAATCATACTTCCATCTACATCAAATACATCCACGACGTATACTACTAACGAATCAGTGTCGCTAATTTCACTCAATAACTTTACAAACTCGTCATTTGAGATGCTAATTGGTTCAATTTGATTATAATGACGAAGCTTAAAACAACGCTGACAGTATAATTTTCCAGAATCAATTCCCTTCTTGATTGCTGATTTAGGCGTGTAACCAGCCTGTTTCGGATCGGTATCTTGAATTTGTGCCCCACACCCAATGCAATATAAGGGCTCATTATTTTCATCATTATCCATTAATCAATATCATCCTTCCACTTTAAATCACTGTACTTTCGCATCAATTGTGCATATACAAACGTTTCAAAGAAACGATTAATCCGTGTGTTCCACGCATCTGAAGTAACCAATGGCTTTACCAAAATACTTCTAATTCGAGTATTGTTAGCGGCCCATATATCCGTTAAAATTTGATCTCCCACCATTACCACTTGGCTTCGTTTTAAACGATACGTTTTAAGAGCCCTTAAAATCCCAAAAGTAAGTGGTTTTAAAGCCCGGGCAATAAATGGTAACTCAAGACTAGTAAGAGCTTTCTCTAGTCTTTCCCGATTATTATTTGAAACCACAATCACCCTGATTCCATGATCTCGAACTCTTTTGAGCCAATCGCGCAGTTCTACGGTTCCCTCAGGATTATTCCACGGAATTAGGGTATTATCTAAATCGGTCAGAATTACATTAATCCCGTAACTTTCAAGTTTTTCTGGGGAAATTTGATAAATATTGTTAACCATCCAAGTCGGTTTGAATAATGATAGCATATAGACCTCTCTGTAAATAAGAATTGATGTTTCTATTTTAAATCATTTATGTATAGATTGGGAGCATCCCAATCCGATAAAAAAACTTCCACCAAACAAGAGCGGTGAAAGTTTTTTAGGCTTATTTTAATGCTGCTTTGGCTTTTTCCGCTAATGCAGAAAAGGCATCAGCATCGTTAACTGCTAAGTCAGCTAACATTTTTCTGTTCATATCGATGTTAGCAAGTTTCAAACCATGCATGAATTTACTGTAACTTAATCCATTATTTCTAGTGGCGGCGTTAATTCTTGCAATCCAAATCTTTCTGAAATTACCCTTATTGGCACGACGGTCACGAAAGGCATATTCCTGTGACTTCATTACTTGATCTTTAGCAGTTTTGAATAAACGATGCTTAGCACCGCGGTATCCCTTAGCTAATTTAAGAACACGCTTACGACGATTACGTGTGGTAGTTCCACCTTTTACTCGTGGCATATTAAAATCCCCCTATACAAACTATATTATTCGCTTATTTTTGTAGTAATTCTTTGTAAGTCTTCAAGTTTGACTTAGCCATCATACGTGTTCCACGTAAATGTCTACGTTGTTTCTTAGTTTTACCGTGAAAACGGTGACTAGTGTAGGCATGACCACTCTTTAAACCACCATTAGCAGTTTTTCTAAAACGCTTTGCGGCAGCACGATTTGATTTCAATTTTGGCATATTATATTCCTCCTCATCGATTCATAACCCAATTAAATGAGTTATTTCTTTTCATTCTTACTTGGTGCAAGCATTAAGAACATACTTCGGCCATCCATCTTTGCTCGTTGAGTTACATCGGCAACGTCAGAAGTAGCTTCCGCCATTTTATTTAAGACATCTCTTCCAATACTTTTATGGGTAATGGCACGTCCCTTAAATCTAATAGAAACTCGAACACGTTCACCCTTTGTCAAAAACTTTTTGGCATTTTTAAGTTTGGTGTTGAAGTCATTACTATCAATCGTAGGACTTAACCTAATTTCTTTAACACTAACAGTTTTTTGACGCTTTCGAGCTTCACGCTCTTTCTTTTGGCGATCAAACCGATATTTCCCGTAATCAATAATCTTGGCTACAGGTGGTTTTGCTTTGGGAGCAACAACAACTAAATCCAAATTAGCTTCTTCAGCAATTGACAAAGCTTCTTTAGTAGATTTGATTCCTAATTGATCTCCATTAGCACCGATTAATCTCAACTCGCGAGCATGGATACCCTCGTTAACCATCTTATCTCTTGCTATGGTAATTCACCTCCAGGTAATTTTAAGCAGAAAAATAGCGGATGCTACAGAGCACCCGCTACACCTAAAAACATTAGGACTTTCATTCGTAGATTGCCCAGCGATCAAAATCACTCAGGCGAGAAGCGGGAAGCTTCTGCTTTTGACTACATAATAGTACCAATTTTATTTAATTTTGTCAACTGACTTAGACTCTTCATCATCATTACGTGAGTAAGTAGCAATATCATGAAGAACTTCTGAAATAAAGTCATCAATTGACATATCTTTACTATCGTCTTCACCATACTTACGAACAGAAACCGTATTATTCTTAATCTCATCATCACCAACAACTAGTGTATATGGAATCTTCTTGGTTTGTGCGTCACGAATCAAGTATCCCATCTTTTCACCACGTTCGTCGACATTGGAACGTAAGTTTAACGCACGAAACTTTTCGTTTAATTTACGTGCGTAATCTCCGTGTTTTTCATCACTAACCGGGATGATTTGAATTTGATCGGGTGCAAGCCATGTCGGAAAAGCACCTTTATACATTTCAATCAAATAAGCGGTGAATCTTTCCATGGTAGAAACAATTCCTCTATGAATCATAACCGGACGGTGTTCCTTACCATCTTCACCAACATAATGAAGATCAAATCGTTCCGGTAACATAAAGTCAAGTTGAATGGTAGATAACGTCTCTTCATTTCCTAGAGCCGTCTTAGTTTGAACATCAAGCTTAGGACCGTAAAATGCAGCTTCACCCTCGGCTTCAACGTAATCAAGGCCCAAGTCATCCATAGCGCCCTTTAACATCGTTTGCGCTTTGTTCCACATCTCATCATCGTCAAAGTACTTTTCGGTATTCTTGGGATCACGATAACTTAATCTGAACGTATAGTTATTAATGTCAAAATCATGATAAACTTCCATCATCAAATTCAAGATTTTTTTGAATTCTTCTTGAATTTGATCGGGTGCAACAAACGTATGACCATCATTTAAAGTCATTTCACGAACTCGTTGAAGACCACTAAGTGCACCAGACTTTTCGTATCGATGCATCATTCCTAGTTCAGCAATTCGTAGAGGAAGCTCTTTATAAGAACGAATATGATGATTGTAAATCTGAATATGAGATGGACAGTTCATTGGACGTAATTCCAACATTTCGTCATCATCCATCTTCATTGGTGGAAACATGTCGTCTCGATAGTGATCCCAGTGACCAGATTGCTTATACAAGTCCAAATTAGCTAATACTGGGGTATAAACATGTTGGTAACCATGAGCAATCTCTTTATCAGTGATATAACGCTCAATTGTACGACGAATCGTTGCACCTTTTGGCATCCAGTAAGGAAGACCAGCCCCAACCTTTGGATCGACAAAGAATAAGTCGAGGTTATTCCCAATAACACGATGGTCACGCTCTTTAGCCTCTTTACGCTTCTTCAAATCTTCATCTAGGTCATCAGCTTTAAAGAAGGCCGTGCCATAAATTCTTTGAAGCATTGGATTGGATGACTTACCTTCCCAATAAGCACCAGCAACAGACAGGAGCTTAAAGTGTTTTAGATCTTTCAAACTTGGAGCTACTACCCCTTGAGCTAGCGTCTTAACCCCATCGATACTGTAAAAAAGAATATTATCAGAATCAATGTTGGCAATTAGTTGTGCTTGATAAGGATCACCATCAACTTCTTTTAAAGCGTCATCCTTACTTAGATAAACCCTTTCGACCGTAGCATTATTTTTGATGATCTTTTTCATTTTATCAGCTAATTCATCAAGTTCATCTGAACTAACTTGACGATCTTCCTTGTCAGTATCAACAAAGAAACCATCTTCATCAGCGGCAATTTCACCAATGCGAATATCATGATACTGTTCTTTGACCGCCGTTTCCAGTAACTGAGCAGCACCCTGTCGTAGGATTTTAAGACTCTCATCAGAACCGGAAGTAATGATGTCAATCTTGCCACCATCTTTTAGTGGTTGCATCAAATCAACAACTTTTCCATCAATCTTAGCCGCAACTGCCTTTTTGGCTAGACTAACTGAAATTGACTTGGCAATATCTGCCGCAGTAACCCCCGAATCAAATTCTTTCTTGTTACCATCTGGAAACTCAAATGATAATTTAGCCATTTTACTCATTCCTTTCATAAAAAAAGTCCCTAGTAAATCAATACTAGGGACGCCATTAGCGCGGTTCCACCCAAATTCGTCCATTTATCTGGACATCTCGTTTAAAACCTATTTATTAATGTCATTTAATAAAGGTGGTAAGTAAGTTACTCCGAACAGATAGTTTCCAGAAAACCTATCCTCTCTGTGAAATTCGTAATCACTCATGTCCTTAACAACTAACAGTCTAAACAACGACCTGTCACATGTCAAGAATAATCATTATTTATTCCTGCGATTCGTACCATCAAGTTCAATGGGCTTTGCTAAAAATTTAATTCGTTCCATCAATCGCTTAGCTTTAAGTGGTTCCACATCTCCCTGAGCATTAACCTTTAAATGCTCTTGTTCCAATTGATCCATGGAAAAGTTAGAACTAAAAAAGGTGGGAAGCTCATTTTGCATTCGATACTCTAAAATAACCCCAAGAATGTCGTCTCTGATCCAAGATGACATTGAGTCTGCTCCAATATCGTCAATCATCAAAATTGGAGCAGTTTTAATTTCATCCAGCTTACCGCCAACTTGATTGTTTCCAATTGCATTTTTAATTTCAACGGCAAAACTTGGAAAATGAATCAAAACCGAACTATAACCGTCAGAGGCCAAACGATTGGCAATTGCTCCAAGTAAATAAGTTTTACCTACGCCAAAGGGACCGTATAGGTACAACCCCTTCTGAAAATGCTGAGGATTATTTTCATATGAACCAATAAAATCAAGTGCTCCTTCCAAAGCTTGAGCTCGTTCAGCTGTCTGTTCATAGTCACTTAAATTTGCCGATTTAATTTCTTTGGGCATTGAAATGGACTTAATGCGTGACGCAAATTGTTCTCGCTTCTGCTTGTTTAACAACGCTTGCGTAGGTTCGTACGAAACGTCAATCAAATGGTCACTTAAAACCAAGGTTGGTTGGTATCCCTTAGCAAAGTTAGCGTTTCCCTCTTCCAACTTTTTCTTTTCATTGACAAACTCATACAGTTTTGATGCCGACCGTTTCACAACATCATCACTTAACTCACTCTCATTGTCACTTAAAAATTGTTTAACGTCTGGATCAGAATAAACCGAATTCATTAACTGTTGGTAATTATGATTCAAATTTTTCTTTTTCATCAATTGGCTCATCTCATCACTAACATTCTTCATGATTACTCATCCCCAGACTTTTTATTTAATGAATTTAATTTCTCAGCAATTCGTTTTCGCTGAGTAGTCGAAATTTTTTCATTACCCCGACTTTTATTTTCCTTAGCCCAGTCAGGCAATGTTTCTTTGACATTTGTACGTCTTCGGTATCTTCTTTGTCGCTTGTTTTTACTTTCAGTAACCTGTTCCTGACGGTGCTTAATATCGTCAATCGCTTTCGATGCACTATTAATTTTTCTTTGCGCCCAATCATTTGCAATGGTGTCAATTAAATTTTTATTAATGGTAGGTTTCCCCTCGTCAATCAAGATGTGATAAACAAGGATATTGATCACTCCATTACTCAAAGTATTGCGATTAATAAGTTCAGATAAAATCCTTTCTTCAGCGGAAGTAGTAAAACCACCTTTTTCACTCTTTAAAGAATCAAGAAATTCTACTGGAGCGGAAGAATCAGCAATTTGGGCCAATTGCTGTTCCTTGGCCGTTAGCTTACTTTGTAACTTGTCTGCCTCATGGACATGGCTTTGATTGGATTGATTTTCTGCTGGAGCCTTTATTTGATTTCGTCTAGAAATTAATATCTTAAACTTTTTAGGGTCAAAACGATTGTTAACCAAGTTACTGGCCTTCTCAATGTATTGTGCCATCTCAAGTTCACCAATTCCATATAATCGGTTGGTGTTACTAAAGAGTGTCTCATACTTTTTAACACTTTCATTTTCGACAAAGGACTTATCCAAAATATTCATCAATAGCTTAAAGTCAAACTGATCGTTTGAAAGCTTATCATCAAAAGAATCTTTTTTTACATCAGTCTTGTCTCGAACTGCCTTGATTACACTTGGTTGGTCATTTACTTTCTCATTATTAACTGAAAATACTTGCAGGAAATTACGAGTTTGATCATCTAACCCACTAAAATCAAAATGTTCTGGTAAGAGTTCATCTGAAAGTTGTAAATAGCGATCTTCACCAACCATTTCAAGTAATAACAGACTCAAAAGACTATCACTAAAGAATTGGTCAGGATTAAGTGGCAGTAAAAGTTGATACTCATACAAGTCGATTTCAAAAGAATGATCAACATACGTCTTAAGCAAACCGGATCCTTCAAGTTTCATAAGTGAATCATCTAGTTCTTTGGCATCAATGCTAAGATCAGACATTAATTCAAAATTAACGTGCTTCTCATCATCAATTAACCATAAACAATTGTATAAGGCATATGCATTTTTACCAATGACGGGCATGTACAACAAATCAACATAATGACGTTCAACATCACTAATGGGCTGTGATCGATAAACTTTAAAATCAGTTTTAGGATTAATTCCGTTGATCATTCTTTATTCTTATCCTCATTATTTTCGTCTTCATCATCCATTAATTCTTTGAGTTTATTATAAAAGACTGACATATCCTTAAATTGGCGGTAAACACTTGCAAACCGAATGTAAGCAATTTCGTCAACTTCTTTTAGTCCTTTCATAACACCCTCACCAATAGTTTGGCTAGCCACTTCATGGCTACCGTCATCAGCGTCATAAGCTATTTTTTCAACCTTATCAACAATATGGTTCATCTGTTCCATCGAAACTGGACGCTTTTCAGATGATCTGACAATTCCACGCAAAATCTTAGAACGATTAAATTCTTCTCGATCACCGTTCTTTTTTACAACTAACAAGGGGCTTGATTCAATCACTTCAAACGTCGTAAACCGAAATCCACATTCTTCACATTCCCGTCTTCGACGAATACTTTCACCATCTTTGACCCGACGACTTTCTAAAACCTTTGAACCGATATGATGACATCGTGGACATTGCATTTTTTCACCTTCACTAATTACATAACACTTACTAAATCATACCAATCTTTAACCGACGATTTCAATTGATCGAAAGTGCCAGAATTATCAATACACCAATCAGACAGTCGTGCTTTTATTGGTTGTGCCCATTGAGCACCAATCATTTTACTAGCTCGACTTATTGAAATATCATTTCTTCTAACTAACCGTTGCAGTTGAACAACTGGATCACACGTAATCATCAAATTAGCATCAGTTAAAATCTGAAATCCATTTTCAAAAAGGGTGGGAGCATTTAAAATCACTAAACGTTGATCGTGTAACTTGTTTATCCGAGTATTAACTTCACGAAAAAGGTATGGGTTAACAATTTGGACTAACTTTTTCATACCATCACGATTTGAAAAAACAATCTTACCCAAAACACCTCGATCAATTTGCCCGTTACTTTTAATCACTAAACTGCCAAACTGCTCACTAATTTGATGAATTAACTCTTGATTATCTTGTTCCAATTCATGTGTGATGGAATCTAGGTCTAATGTAGAAACCCCTAAAGTAACTAAATAATCACTTGCAGATGATTTGCCGGTTGCAATTCCACCGGTTAATCCAATAACTTTACTCACTTAGATCACCATGAACTTTTTGACAATGAGGACAGAAACTAGTACCTCTTTGTGCAACCTTGATTTTTTCAATGGGAGTTCCACAACGCTCACACGGCTGTCCCTTTTTACCATAAACATGAAGATGATTTTGAAAGCTGCCCTCTTCACCAAAGGCATTTTTATAAGTAAACACCGTTGTTCCATGACCCTTAATGGCTAACTGAATTTCTTTAATGATGTTTTCCCTTAAAGTTTCAATTTCCTGATCACTTAAATAGTTAGTAGCCTGTTCCGGATGAATCTTAGATAACCACAAACTTTCATCAGCATAAATATTCCCAATCCCAGCAATGTTAGATTGATCTAATAAAAATGCCTTAATTTTTCGGTGAGACTTATGCAGTTGCTTCTTTAAATAATCAAACGTTAAATCATTCTCAGTTGGTTCCGGTCCAATTTTATTCAATCCTGACAAATCATAAACCTGAGAATCCTTAACTAAATTCATCTTTCCAAATTTTCTTGTGTCATTGTAACGAAGCTTTCGACCATCGCTTAAATGAAAAACAACGTAAGTATGTTTTTGATTCTCAGTACCCTCAGGTACCACATCATATTTACCTTCCATTCGTAAGTGAGAAACTAAAGTATAATCGTCACTTAGCCGGATTAAGAGGTATTTACCCCTCCGATCAATTTGTAAAATATCCTTACCAGCTAACAAATCTTCAAATTCTTTTACTGGTAAATTCAACATTTTTGGATACAAAGCATCCACGGAAACAATCTTTTTACCCTGTACAAGATTGGTTAACCCTCTTCTTATCGTTTCAACTTCAGGTAACTCAGGCATTCCTACACCCCATTATTTTTTTATATCATACCAATTTGGTCCGTAATGACTTTCAACTTTTAGCGGTACATCCAGATCAACCGCAGAATCCATAACACTTGGAACTAATTTTTCTAAAATTGGAATCTCTTCTTTTGGTGCTTCAAAGATTAGTTCATCATGAATTTGCAGTAACATTGTGGCCTTTAAACTGTGTTTCTTAAGTTCTTTTTGCATTCTGATCATTGCAACTTTAACAATATCGGCAGCACTTCCCTGAATGGGTGAGTTCATTGCCGTTCTTTCGGCAAACGAACGTTTCTGAAATTGCTTAGAATTAATATCCGGCAGGTAGCGTCGACGTTTCATGATGGTTTCAGCATACCCATGATCTTCGGCGAACTTAACGCTATCTTGGGTGTATTTTTTGACCCCTGGATATTCCTTAAAATATTTATCAATAAATGCTTGAGCCTGTTTTCGTGATATGCCAGTATTTTTAGCAAGTCCATAAGCACTAATTCCATAGACAATCCCAAAATTGACAGCTTTTGCTTGTCTTCTCAACTCGGGAGTAACATCCTCGTTGCTTGGAAGTTCAAATATCCGTCGTGCGGTCGCTGCATGAATATCTTCCCCATTTTTAAAAGCTTCCTGCATGTTCTTATCTCCAGAAATGGCAGCTAAGACACGTAATTCAACTTGAGAATAATCCGATGAAAATAGTTGCCATCCCTTATGACGAGGAACAAACGCTTCACGAATTTTGCGACCTTCTTCAGTTCGAACTGGAATATTTTGAAGGTTTGGATCAACCGAGGACAATCTTCCGGTTTGAGTTAAGGTCTGCAGATAACGGGTATGAACTTTATGATCACGAGAATAAATGTCTTTTTTGATTCCATCAATATAAGTTGAAATCAATTTTGACAGTTGCCTGTACGCCAGGACATTATCGACAATCGGATTCAGACCCGCAATTTTTTCTAACACATCAACCGACGTAGAGTACCCTGTTTTGGTTTTTTTCACAACTGGTAATTTCAACTTATCAAACAGGATTTCACCTAACTGCTTTGGTGACCCGATGTTGAATTCTTCTCCAGCCTCGTGATAAATCGACTGCTCAATTTCTGATAAATGCTCAGTAAATTTACTCTTCAATGCTTCAAGGGTATCTACGTCCACCGTAATTCCTTCAATCTCCATTGCACTTAGCACATAAGACAATGGAACTTCTATGTTACGGTACAAATCTAATTGATTGTGTTTCTTTAAATCATCAATCATTTTATCTTTTAAATCATTAATTGCCAATGCTTTCCTGACAATGTGAGCAAAAAAAGTCTCATCATTTTCTGGCAGCTGTTTTTTCTTTCCAGTTCCATAAACCTCACTATCCGGTTTAACCCCATAATATCCGTGCCGATTAGCCACTTTAGCCAAATCATTACTATTATCAAGGGTATTCAGTAAATATGAAGCTAATAACATGTCAAAATCAACGTTATTTAACTGAATATGTTCGCGATTGGCAGCCACAATTTGCGCCTTAGCATCGAAAACATTTTTTTTAATATCGTGATTTTCTAAAATGCCTTTTATTTTCGGATCATCTAAAAGATCAATATCCTTACTTACAAACCAATGATCCTTATCCCCAATAACAAAACCAACAAATGGAGCAGTATGGTAATTTTCATCCAACATTTCAATGTTAAAGACAACATCTTCTGACAAGTGATCTAACTCGGCTAAATTGTCTTTATTTAAAATCGTATATTTAACATCTGGAAGTTTCTCAGTCGACTGACTCTCTGATCCTTCCATTTCCTTTAAAAAGGATTTCATGTTCATTTTCTTATAAAAATCAACTAACTTATCATTATCGGGACCATCATACTTTAAATCCGATAATGAAATTGTGAGGGGAACATTGCAGTCAATGGTGGCTAATTTTTTAGACAAAAATGCCTGGTCTTTATCCTTAATCAAATGCTCTTTCAATTTTTTACCAGAAACTTCATCGATATGATTATAAAGATTATCAATACTATCAAATTTTTGAATTAACTTGATAGCGGTCTTTGGACCAACTTTTTCAACACCCGGATAGTTATCCGAGTTGTCTCCCTGAAGACCCTTTACGTCAATAATCTGTCTAGGAGTAATCCCCATCGTCTCTTTTACAAAGTCTGGCGTGTATTTCTCAATTTCACTCACACCTTTCTTTGAAATCGCAACAGTAACTTTATCCGAACAAAGTTGGGTAAGATCACGGTCTCCCGTTATGATAGTAACTTGATAGCCGTCATTAGCCGCTTTCTTTGAAAGCGTCCCAATAATATCGTCAGCTTCATAGTCTTGCAATTCATAGGTTTTAATTCCCCGATCATGGAGCAGATCCATTACAAATGGGAATTGTTCACGTAATTCGTTGGGCATTTTTGCCCGTCCGGCTTTATAATCTTCGTACATTTTGGTTCTAAAGGTTGTTTTACCTGCATCAAAAGCGGCAAGAGCTGACGTTGGCTGAACATCCTTTAAAATGTCATCTAGCATTCGATTAAAACCATAGATCGCACTGGTGTGCAATCCGTCTTCATTGGTAAAACGTTCCAAGGAAGTAAATAACGCAAAGAATGCTTTATACGTTAAAGAATTTCCGTCAATTAATAATAATTTCTTGTCTGCCATAAAATTCTCCTTTAGAATTAATTACTATTATTTTAACACTTATAATCAGTTCAATTGCGAAAAAAAACATGGTCAATCGACCATGTTTTTTTATTAATCTCGATTATTTCCAAAAATACCAAAGACCTCAAGAAGAAATGTAAATAGGTTTAGAAAATCAAGATACAACTGAAGTGCCCCAGAAATTGCAAGTCCGTTTACATTAATGTTACCAGAGTACTGCATGTACATTTTCTTTAAGTTTTGTGTATCAGTAGCACTCAACGCCGTAAAAATAATGATCCCAACGGCTGAAATAAATAACTCAATCCATGGATTTCTCAAGAATAAGTTAATTACCATCGCAATAATTAAAGCAATTAATGCTGCAAACAATTGCGTGCTTAACTTGGTTAAATCTCTGTGAGTAGTGAAACCAATCGCACTCATTACCAAGAAAATACTAGCACTGGATACTAACGCTGCTCCAATGGTACCAAGATTAAAGGCAATGAAAATGTAGCTAAGTGAAAGCCCTGTTAAAACCGAGAAAACCAATAATCCGATAAAGCTTAACGTCGGATTACTTTGTGCAAATCCCGAAATCACAAAGGAAATTATGAACCAAACGATTAAAATTACTAATCCTGAGGCTCCACTACTGATGTTCGGCATAAAAACACTACTTAAATACGCAGAAATAGCAGAAATTAAAACCGCAATTCCCATAATCCCATATACTTTGGTAAAAAACGCGTTGAGTCCAGCATTATCGCCAACTACCCGACGACCACTTTCTCCATCAAAATTATTCATTTTTATTCTCCTTTAATTAACCTTCTTACTTAAATGACTTAACAATTCCTCATAGGCTCTTTCGTACTTTTGAATATCTCCAGCACCCATAAATATTACCACGGCATCGTGATATTGCAACAGTGGAGACATGTTTTCTTCCTCAATTAAGCCACCATCTTTGGTAATTTTATTAACCAAATCCTCGCTCTTAACGTGTCCCGACTTTTCTCTTGGAGAACTATAAATTTTAGTAACGTATACCTTATCTGCTTTGCTTAACGTTTTAGCAAAGTCATCAAGATAGGCAATCGTTCGACTAAAAGTATGGGGTTGAAAAACAGCAATGATCTCCTTATTGGGATATTCTTGTCTAGCGGCATCTAAAGTGGCCTTAATCTCAGAGGGATGATGTGCGTAATCATCAATAATTGTCATATCGCCAACTTTAACTTGAGAAAAACGACGCTTAACCCCCTTGAAAGTTTGAAGTTCACGTCTGATTTCGTCCAAATTAACGTCTTCAAAATATGCAACAGCAATTACCGCCAAAGAATTTAAGACATTGTGTTCTCCATACAAAGGAATACTGAATTCCCCTAGGTCCTTTCCGTCATATTTAACGTGAAAAGTCGATCCAGCAGTTGTTCGCTTAATATCCACCGCCTGAAAATCGTCATCATCACTAGTTCCATAGTAATAAATTGGAACTGAAGCTTTTAACTTCCGTAAATTCTGATCATCTCCCCAAGCAAAAATAGCCTTTTTAACTTGGTTCGCAAAGGTTTGAAAGGCGTCAAAAACGTCCTCAATTCCGGTATAGTAATCCGGATGATCAAAATCAATGTTAGTCATAATGGCATAATCCGGATAAGTTGCCAGAAAATGGCGGCGATACTCGTCGGCCTCATAGACAAAGAAACGCGCATCAGTGGTTCCTTTCCCAGATCCATCACCAATCAGATAATCAGTTGGTGCGATCCCGCCTAATACGTGAGAAAGTAGTCCAGTGGTACTGGTTTTTCCGTGAGCACCACATACTCCGATGCTCGTGTACCCCTCAATTAATTCTTCCAAGAAATCAGGATAACTATAAATTTTTAGTCCTAACTCTTCGGCTCTTTCAATCTCCGGATGCGTATCAGGGAAAGAATTCCCTTTAATAATCGTCATTCCCTTTTTAATATTATCAGGATTGAATGGTTCAATCTTAATTCCAGCATTTTCTAATCCTTGCTGAGTAAAGGTATATTTTTCAATGTCAGAACCCATGACCTTACAACCGCGATCATGGAGAATGAGTGCCATCGCACTCATCCCAGTACCCTTAATTCCTACAAAAAAATAAGTAGTGTCTTTATTTATGTTAGTCATTTAGTTGGAATTCCCCTTTTTATTGTCTGGTTTAATAATACCAATTAAAGTAATGAAAATCTAAAAATTTAAATATTCAATTTAGCAAGTTCATTTTTCGTCAAATAAACATCTCGCGGTTTAGATCCATGCTCACCTGAAATAAAATTATTTTGCTCCAAATCATCAATAATACTTGCAGCACGATTGTATCCAATGGAAAACACTCGTTGCAATTTTGAAGTTGAAATTCCATCTTCGTCTGCAATATAACTCAAAACTGATTTCCACAAGTCATCATGTTGTTGAGCTTGTTCTGCACTTTTAAGCAATGATTTGGGCTGAAACTCGTACTTTGGTGTTTCCTGACTTCGAACTTGATCACAAACTCGCTCAACTTCTTGGTTAGTAACAAAAGCACTCTGAAGTCGCACCGGTTGACTGGCACCACTACCCAGATAAAGCATATCTCCCTTACCAAGTAGTCGTTCAGCTCCGCTTTGATCAATGATTGTTCTTGAATCAATCTGGCTTGACACCATAAAGGCAATTCGTGTTGGAATATTATTCTTAATGGTCCCAGTTACAATATCAACGCTCGGTCTTTGAGTAGCAACAATCAAGTGAATCCCAGCTGCCCGAGCTTTTTGTGTAATCCTAACAATATAATCTTGGACTTCTGTTGATGCAACCATCATTAGATCAGCAAGTTCATCAATCACAACTAGGATTTGAGGCAACTTATCCGCATCACGGCCATTTTTATGTGCCGCTTGATTATACTGAGTTAAGTTTCTTACCCCAGCAGCAGCTAATCGCTCATAACGGTTGTCCATTTCCTCAGTAACCCATTTTAAAGCAGCGGAAGCCTCTTTCGGATCTGAAACAACCGGAGTTAACAAATGTGGAATCCCATTATATGGCGCTAATTCAACCGCCTTAGGATCAATTAAAATCATCCTTAAATCACGAGGCGAATTGCGATACAACAATGAAACAAGCAAACTGTTTATGAACACACTCTTTCCAGATCCCGTTGCACCAGCAATCAAAGCATGTGGCATTTTTTGAATATCGGCAGTCTTAGAAGCGCCACCAATACTCATCCCTAATGCTACTTCTAACGGTGAATGACTAGATTCAAATTCATTTGAATCTAGAATCTCTGAAAGCATCACTGGTCTAGGCTTTGGATTAGGAATCTCGATTCCAACCGTCGACTTACCAGGAATTGGAGCCTCGATTCTAATATCTTTGGCTGCTAGGGCCATCTTTAAATCATCAGTTAGGTTAGTGATTTTGCTTACTTTAACACCAAGTTCCAACTTAACTTGAAATTGAGTAACGGTCGGTCCATCGGTCCAATCAACTACGTGACCATGAACCCCAAACGCCTTTAATGTATCATCAAGTGTTTGAACTTGCTTTTCAATCCATTCACTCAAACCATCATCAGAAGTCGAAATTGGTGGATTAAGTAGGTCACGACGAGGAAATTGATAATTAGTCTGATCCTCCTGATTGCTTGAAGTATCTGACAAATGCCTATGATTCGTTGTGGTTTCACTTTTTGAATCAGTAAGTTCGTTAGCAGGTTGAAGAAGTGCTTTTTCCTCATCTTGACGCTTATCAGTACTATCAATTGGAGAAAACGTCTTCTCGTTATCGCTTCTTTCATCAGGTTCTTTTAACTTATCTTGTGGATCCGATTCACTTAAAGTGGGATTACTTGATACCGTACCTGATGCGTTTTGATCATCATTATCTCTTCTATCATCACTAAACAGAGCTAGATTAGCCGCTAAGCCACTCTCCTCTTTAAAGATATCTGCGAGCGAGTGGCCTAATTCACGTTTACTGGCTGAAGATTCTTTATCATCTTCAGAGTTATCCACAGGCTTAGAGTTATCCACAATGTTTTCATTCTTATTTACATTTTCTTTAACAATTGGTTGAACGTCATTTTCCCATAAATCTAGATCATCAGCTGGAACGGCAGTTGGATCCTTAGGATTTAGATAAAGAACAAAATCATCATCATTCTTCTCCAATTCAACGGCTGCATCTTGATATGGTTTTCCGACTGACTGATGAACGGAATAGAAATTACTATTTTGGTTACGGGAACGCGGAGTAAATTCTTTTGTTCTTTCCACTAAGGAATTTCGGGACTCAACATAGTGCTTTTTATCATCTTTAAATCGCAACTGAAATCCGCTCTGATACTTTGGTTGATAACGAGACTGATAGGCTGATTGTTTAACATTAGAATCGTCACTACGGATAATTTCTTGATTTGATTTTTTTGTTGTTCTATGAAAATCATTGATTTTTTTATCGCTACTCTTAAAGGGAACTTTCCCATTAAAGTATTTACGATAAAATGCCGGTCCATCATAATGTTCCAATTTAATCACCCTTAAAGAATTATGTATAAAAAAACGAATAGAAACTATTCGTCAAAAAGATTTTTTGCTTTATCAAAATCAAATGGTTGCCCAACTTCATAAGAATCGGGTAAAACTAAAGCTCCTGGTTTATCGGGTGCATTAGGAATGTCTAATTCTCTTCCAGAACAAATCATTCCATCACTTTTTACCCCACGAAGCTCTCCTGGCCAAATAATTTGTCCATTTGGCATCATGGCTCCAACTTCCGCTACGACAACTTTGATTCCCGGTCTCATATTGGGAGACCCACTAACAAGTTGCAGCATTTCCCCATTCTGGACTTTTGTTTGAGTTATGTGAAGATGATCAGACTTCGGATGATCTTCCATTTTTTCAACGTAGCCAACCACAAACTTTGGTTCGGTACTAGTAGGTAAGAAAGTTTTAAACCCAGCCTCTTTCAACGCATCATTTAAAACTTCAACATCGTTACTTGAAAGATCAACTTTTCCATTCTCTGATTTTAAGTTACCTAAAATCTCACTGGCATTGAAAAAATTATAGCCAACTACGTGTCCCTTCTTATCTTTAATCTGAACAATATCATTTGATTTTGATATTTTCTGTGGTTCCGATCCTTCTCCAAGAATGACAACCAAAACATCACCCATTTGGCTTGGATTATAACTTGCGATCATCAAATTTAGCTCACCTCCGAATTTATTGTGGAAGAGATTTAATAAAATCTTCTACTTGTTCCTTGGTTTTTCGATCTTTATTAACCAAACGACCAGTCTCAATCCCATTATCAAAGGCAACGAAGCTTGGAATTCCAAAAATGTTCATTTCCTTAGCTAAATCGATATTTTCATCCCGATCAACTGCAATAAAGTCATAGTTTGGAAAATCTTTTACAATTTCTGGCATAGCAGGCTTGATAAACGCACAATCTGGACACCATGTGGCAGAGAAAAATAGGATGTACTTTCCATGCTTAATTTTTTGCTTTAATTCGTTAAGATTCATTACTGGTAATTGTTCCATCGTATCCCTCCTAAACATTAATATTATAACCCACTCGTATTAAAAATGTTATATAATAAATTCAACAAATTCAATCGAAGGGATGCTTTTTATTATCATAAAACACAAACTAGCTTTTATTACTGGATCCGTAATTGCGGGAGTTTCGCTGTATTCACTTATTAAATTCAAGCAAGAACGCGACCAAGATCGGGTTAGACGTCACTTGTCCGATACATTAAGCAAAAAGTTTGATAATAGTGAGTTGTATGGTTACTGGATCGACTTTAACCAAAACGAAGATGGCCAGTTCCTTGGCGGAATCAACATTTTAGACGATGATAACCATGACATTAAATCATATGGATTTACATTCGATTTGACCACAAATAACCTCGATAACGTTCAACTTTTAAACACAAAGTCGATTAGTTAATCAACAAATTGGGCTACAATCTTATAGATTGGGCCCTTTTCTTTAAATTTTTCTTCATATTCAGTTTCTACATTATCTTTAGCAGCATCGCTAGCATGCAAGTCAAGATTAACGGATTCAAACTTCATCCCAAAATTATTCAAACTAACCAACGAATACTCAAATAATCCACGATTATCAGTTTTAAACTCCAGTTTAGCTTGGTCAGGTAACACCTCTTGATAACTCTTAAGAAAACGCGGCGAGGTAAGTCGCCGTTTTGTATGTCGTTTCTTTGGCCAGGGATCAGAAAAGTTGAGAAAAATCTTTGAAACCTCGCCCTTTTTAAAAATGGTGTTCACAAGGCCGCCATCAGTATGAATCAATTGAACGTTATCTAAACGACTATTTACGACTTTTTTTAGTGCCATTGCAATTACTGACTTTTGAATTTCAATCCCAATAAAATTAATATTGGGATTTTTTTCTGCCATTTCAGTAATAAATTTTCCTTTACCACAACCAATTTCGACATAAATTGGGGCGTCTCTAGAAAAACGTGTTTCCCACTTTCCCATGTATTTTTCTGGATCATCAACAATTAATTCAGGATGATCTAAAATAAATTGATTTGCCCAGGGCTTATTTCTAACTCTCATCATTTAACCTCAGTTTCTAATTTGTTTAACTTTTTTATTTAAATAGGGAATCGTTAAGACATATCCCTCAACAATCCAAATTACCACCGTTATTAAGATTACAGGAACCGACATCCGGGCGATTAACATTGCAATCAGGAGGATAAAGCATTCAAACAAAAGTAAAATTTGAATGATCTGTCGAAAATCCGTCAGCTGGATCTTCTGACTAACCGGATAAATATGGGTAAACACATTACTTTCAAAATGCTCATAAAATGGGATTAACTGAAATCCGACTAAATAAACAAAAATAATTGTCATTAACGAAACAATAATTTGATTAGGAATAATCAATACCAAAATAACGGCAATAATTATTAAGCGAAAGTAAAGAGACCCTGGTCCACTGTCTCTTAATAATGATCGAAGATACAAATTCGAATAGACGTGACCTTGATCTTTTTTTAACAACTTAAAAATTGGATCCAAGTATTTTCTGCGGTGAATCCGACCTGAAAGTTCAGGGACTTCGGTGAATAAACTATAAAAATGATAAATCCGATTCATACGAGAATCTTCATGTTCAATTGCATAATTCCAGTTTAAGATCTTATTTTTGGTTAGAATAGCGACATACATTAACAATGCAGCCACAACTAATGCTAATAGTGCAGCTATAAAAACATTAAAGTACAATGCTAATACCAGAATAATAAGGGGGATAACCCACTCAGTTACACCGGCTAATACTACATGTCGATTTAACTGAAAATAGAGTTTGATTACTTGATATGACATCCAACCGGTTTTCAAAAGCAAAATTACGATTAACAACCCGATTAACTCTGAAATTGTCCAACCAATCGAAACGCTTAAAAATGGCATTAGTATAAACCACGTTACTAAATCAATCAGCAATGCCATAAACAAACTATAGAGAAATGCTCCCTTAAAGTAACCAGCAAATTGGTATTCCTTAGGGGCCATAAAAACCTTATCAGCGGACTTGATTAAAGTTGCCAATCCACCAAGTTGAAGCACCACTAGTAAAATCAAAATCGCAATCGGGCGCTCCCACCATAAATTGCCTGATAATTGCTTTAAAAATCCAGAGTAAGCGTAGCCCAGACCACCCACAAAGAACATAATCGCAATCACAAAAAAATCGTTAAAAACATATTTAAGGTATTTAGTCATTTCGATTAAATGATTGCTTAACCTTTTTTGGAAAATCCTATTCATTTTTATCATCCCTTGCTAAAGACAGATAAATATCTGAAAGTGACTTCCCATCATTGGGATACTCTTTTCTAATCTGTTCCATCGTTCCTTCCGTTTGAATCTCACCTTTGTTAATTAACACAAAACGATCACAATACTTTTCTGCGGTATCAAGAACATGAGTCGACATTAAAATACTGGCACCCTTACTCTTCTTTTCTTCAATCAACTGCAAAAGATCATCGACCGCGAGCGGATCGAGACCTAAAAATGGTTCATCAATTACATAAAGCGACGCATTAGTAATGAACGCACAAACAATCATCACTTTCTGACGCATTCCCTTTGAAAAGTTGGCAGGAAACCAATCAAGTCGTTTATCCAACCGAAAAGTCTTAAGTAACTGATTAGCTTTCTCCCACGCTACTTGTTTATCCAAATTATAAGCCATGATAGTAGTATCAATGTGTTCTTTTAAAGTTAATTCTTTGTATAATACTGGCATTTCCGGAATATATGCAATTTGTTGTTTGTATTTTTCAATGTTTTGACCAATCTGCAAACCATTGACTTTAACGGTTCCAGTAAATGGCTTCATGAGTCCAATAATATGATTAATGGTAGTTGACTTCCCAGCACCATTTAAACCAATTAAAGAAACTAATTCGCCATCATTAACATCAAAAGTCTCATTTTTTAAGACTGGCACACTAGAGTAGCCACCAGTCAAGTCTTCTACTTGCAAACTCATATTTACCCTTCATTTCTTTTCATTATTGTAATCAGTATACCATAATTGCTTGCTATCACTTATTATGCAGGTAATGTTAGTGTATAATTGGATTAACTTGAAGGGAGAGATTTATATGACTGATTACGATCCAAATTGCGTTTTTTGTAAAATTGTCAAGGGTGAAATCCCTAGTTATAAAGTTTATGAAGATGACGAAATTCTTGCATTTTTAGATATTTCCCAAACAACTCCTGGCCACACTCTGGTGATTCCTAAAAAACATATTCAAGATATTTTTCATTTTGACTCCGCTACAGCGGGTAAAGTATTTGCGAAAGTGCCAGAAATTGCACGTGCGGTCAAAAATTCTAACCCAAACATCAAAGGAATGAATATCGTTAATGATAACGGGAAAATTGCCTATCAATCTGTTCCGCATGCTCACTTTCATTTAATTCCCCGTTACAGTGTGGATGATACTTTTTCAATTAACTTTTCTGATAATTCTAAAGAATATGACGAAACTAAATACCAAGAAGTTGCCAATTCAATTACCAAACAATTGGGGGATTAACTCATGAAAAAAAAGACCGCTTGCTTAGTTAGTGCCGGAATAATAGTTGGTGTTTCTGTTACGGGTCTACTACTTTTAAAAAGGAAGTCTAATCCCACAGATAACGTAACCACTGCCGACCTTAAAAGCATTTTTCATTCAGCTAGTTCAGTTAAACAAAATTTAAACCAATTCACAAAAGCTTTAAATGATGCAAAACCAATAATAGATGGTCTTAATCGTGACGTACAGGAAGCCCAATTTCAGCTAAAGCCTAGAATTGATCTTTTATCTAAAGAAATAAATAACATTTAATTTCAATTAAATTATTCGACCAAATATTAATTTGCATCAAATATATGTTATATTAAAAATAAATGGAGTACTGAATGTCTTGAGTACTTTAATATTTTGAAGAAATGGATGTGCTAATATATGAAGAAAAAATGGCTCGTTGGAGTTGCAGGATTACTTTTAAGTGTTTCACTGGTTGCCTGTGGTAGTAAAACAGTTGCTACTACTAGTGGTGGTAAAATTACAGAAAGTCAATATTACAATAGTATGAAGAAGACCCCACAGGGTAAAACAGTTCTCCAAACTATGATTTTGAACAAAGTTCTTAACAAAGAATATGGTAATAAAGTCAAATCATCTCAAGTTGATGACCAATTTAACCAATACAAGTCACAATATGGTTCTCAATTTAAAACCCTTCTCAGTCAACAAGGTTTAACTGAGAAAAGTTTAAAAGAACAAATCAAAGATAATCTTCTGTTAAAGCAAGCTGTGATTGCTAACACAAGTTTCTCTGACAAAGATTTGCAAAACCAATTCAAGAAATATCAACCTAAAGTAACCGTTAATGAGATTACCACCAAAAATCAAGGTGACGCTGAAAAAGTAATTTCTGGTTTAGAAAACGGTCAAAAATTCTCTGACTTAGCCAAGAAGTACTCAACTGATGCTAACAAGAAAGACGGCGGCAAGATGGCTCCATTCGATAATATGGATCCAAGTCTTGACAATAACTTCAAAAATGCTGCCTTTAAACTCAAAAATGGTGAATACACCAAAGAACCTGTCAAAACTAAAGCTGGATACCAAGTAATCCAAATGGTCAACCACCCTTCCAAGGGTAAATATCAGGATCACAAAGCTGAATTAAAAGACCAGTTGGCAACTGAACGCATGAGCGATAGTAATGTCTTACACGCTGTCGTTTCAAAAGTTCTTAAAGATGGAGATGTAAAGATCCAAGACAAAGACTTACAAAACATCTTGGCTGATTACACATCAACTCCAAAACCAATGAAATAATCAATCATAAAAAGAAAATGGTCAGTAACTTTTAAGTTACTGACCATTTTCTTTTTTATCAGGTTTATAAAACTTATTTCGATCCATTCCAAAAATTCGTTTACTAAATGATCCTGCTTCCGTATCATTTAAAGCCCCAGTAATCATGTTAATTGAAGCATCAAGTTCATCTAAATCATGGAGAATCTGCGCTTCCAGCAATTCAGGCGTAACCGGGGATCCATACTCCTTAATCCCATGATGTGAGAGCACCATATGTCTTAAAAGTAATAAATCTTCAGAATGCTGATCGATTTTTAGTTGGTCAGCAGCTTCAACAATTTCCCCATCAATAATACTGATATGTCCTAACAGATCACCTTCACTAGTATAAGATGTCGAAACGGGTCCTGACAGCTCAGTAGTCTTGCCTAAATCATGAAGGATGGCACCTGCATACAGAAGTGAAGAATTAACTTGTGGATAGAGCTTAGCGACTTCCTTGGCCAGCTTCAAAATCGAAATGGTGTGAAATGCTAATCCGCCTGCATAAGCATGATGATTCGATTTAGCTGCCGGAAAAGTAAAGAATTCATCTTGGTGCTTTTTAAGAAGTACCCGAACAATTCGATTCCACGTTGGATTAATAATTTCGAAAATTGTCTGACCAATATATTCTTCCATCTCGGAACGAGTCATTTGAGCATGTTGCATAAACTTAGATGGATCACTGGGTTCACCAGATTCTGTTTGTCGAAGATGATTAATCTTAATTTGTGGACTTCCCTGGTAAGCTTCCCGTTTGCCATTAATGTGAACGACCTGCCCAGCTTTAAAAGTCTTTACATCCTCATTACTGGCACCCCAAAGTTTTCCACCGATCTCTCCGGAATTATCTTCAAAAACAAACGAAATGAATTGTTTTCCGTTCTTAGCAATTCTAGTATCGGCCGACTTAACCAATACAAACGCATCGATTTCTTCATCCATTTGATATTCTTTCAATTTTTTGCTCATTTGACTCCACCTCCACTACTTTAATTCAATTAAATGATCGCCACTTACATCGTGTCTAATTCGATCATCAGCCGTAAAATAAATCACCTGCGTGCTTTTAGCCAAAGCTTTCATTAATTCAATTGCCTTATCAGTTCTAAAGTGATCAAAGTCAGCAAAACCATCATCAATCATAATTGGCATTGGATATTCATCACTAAAAGCCAACGTTAACGCAAAAACCAACGATAAGTATAACTGCTGCATGGTTCCTTTTGAAAGTTCCTCAACCTTGAACTTAACTCCATCAGAGTTAACAACCGTAATACTTCTCTTACTATAATCAATTTTACTATAATGACCGTCCGTTAGTGTTTCAAAGAATTTAGCTGCATCCTTTCTAACTTTAGGAATTCTTCCACTACTAGCGGCATCGAGTACTTTTTCAATCCACTGATTAGTTAACTGGTAAACCAACCATTTTTGAACCAATTCGTTAACTTTAGTATCCATACTGGCCAATTCCTGGGTCAATGAATCAAGCGTCCCATCTTTTTCCATGTTATTAATTTGCACGTTAAGTTGCGCCAACCGATCAGATTGATCGGAAAAATCCGCGTCCAACTGTCCAATTTGTTTCTGAAGGTCATTAATCACGTTTTTTAACTGATTAACATTATCGTATTTTTGTAATCTTTCAACAATTGTTTGATCAAGTGAGTTTTCTAACTCCATTTTACGTTTGTTTTTATCCGTAGCGATCCGCTGCTCATCGTATAATTTTTTAAAATCACTACTACTTGCAACGTTTCGTTCCCTTAGGAAATGGTCAAGCCGATCACTTACTTCTTTCAACTGCTCACGATGGCGATCAACCATTGAAGTTAAACTACTCAATTCATGGCTCACCTGTTCTGCATTTCGCTTTTGATCATTTACATTTGAGATGAACTGTTTAATTTTACTTAACGCTACCATTTCATTATCGGAATCACTTAAGCCAATTTTACTGGAAGCAAAATTCCAACGATCGAGGTAACTCTCAACTTTCTCATTCATTGTCTTTTGGTTTCCAATGAAATTCTGTAAACTATCACGATCTAAGTCACGTCGTTTAATGGAGTTTTGTAAAGCACTTGTCCATTGGTTAAATGGAATACTTTGGATGTGATGCTCGTTTCCCATTTGACCCAACTCTTGCTCAATCTGAGTCAATTTTCGCTTTAAATGGTCAGTATCATTCTCCTCTTTAACTGGTTGGTTCGATTTTTGCACATAACGATAAATGCCAAAACCAATACACAATAACCCAATGACCACCAAAATAGGAAGAGTTACTCCACCCATAAAAATTCCAATTCCAATAATTATTAGACCAACCGCATCAGTAATTAATGATAACGAATTATCTCCGCTCTCATTTGTGGGCATCGCATGAACCTGATAGTTTATTTGTGCTTTTACATTTTGATACTCATCTATTAAGGTCGATATTTTGTCAATCTCATCATCATTAAACGGAATACTTTCACTTCCACCAGCATCAAATTCATCATTAGCCAGACGAGTCTGATATGTTTTGATATCATGATCAAGCTGTTCAATCCGTCTGACCTGTTGGATTTGGCCGTCCAGTTCTAAATATAAATTACGAATTAAATCAGCATTATCATTGTAAAATTTCAAATCAGAATTGGATTCCTGATGCGTATTCTTAAAATCAATAATGTTTTGTTCATCATTCTTAATATCTAATTGAATATTACTAATCTTATTTTGGATGTCTTGAAATGTTTCAAAGTCATGCTCAGAAAAGCCGTGTTTAACCGCTAATTTATCGTCTTGTAATTGTCTTAATTGAGCATATTTATCCCAGTTCGCTAAATCTTGATTAACCTGATTTAATCGCTCAGAAAATTTATTTCTTTTATTGCGATTCTGAGTCTTTTTTTCTTGTTCTTTTTTAGCTTGAATGGTCAATTCATGGTACTTGGGATATTCATTACTGGCTTCATGTACTTTCGCGTTCAATCTTTCTCGATCAACTAAAAGTTGGTTTAACTCAGGCTTTTTACCAGTCGGCTTATAGATCTTACCACCATTTTCCTGATTTTCGTCCTCTAGTTCAATCCAGTTATCAATCCCTACGACCCCAACACGCTGGATTCGTTTTGACAATTCTTCACGATTTAATCTCGAAATATCATTTAAATCAACGTTGCCAAAATAAAACAGGTTATCATATGATTCCCGATTGATTGGACCTAAAATTTTATCCAAAATTCCAGCAGGTAATTCATTTTTATTTTGATCAAAAACGGTTAATAACCCACCATTTTTACCTTCATTTCTTTGAACAAGATAAGTAGTTCCATTTTGTTCAACCGTTAAACGACCACCCATTTTATAGTCATCTTTGGGAGTGAAGTCTCGCTTACTCCGACTGTCCCGAAAGCCAAATAAAACATCTTTAATGAAATTTAAGAGGGTTGTTTTTCCAGCCTCGTTTCTACCATAAATAACCTGGAACCCACTAAAGTTCAGTGTTAAATTATGAAGTTTTCCAAAGCCGAATACTTCAACTTTTTTAATCCTCATCCTTCACGTTCCCTTTCGTTTTACTAGTAATTAAATTCATACTTTCATCAAGTAATTTAGAGATGGCTTCATCACTTAAAAAGTTGTCACGAATGTAAGAGTGCTTAAAAAGCTTCTTCGCCAAATTTTTAAGGTTTTCTTCATTATAAACTTCATGCTTAGTGTCATCCCAGAATTTCTGATCTAGATCATTAAATTTCATCCCAGAATTATCAACAACGTCAATTTCATAAACCCAAGCATTAAATCGTTCAAAATCATATTGTAACTTTTCCTTAACCCGGTCGAGCAGTTCTTCTGATGAAAAATTGGCTTCTTCGCTCATATTTAACTTCACGCTCAACAAATTAAGCTTAGAAAAATCACTCGACTCAATTTTCTCCATAATTTGATTAACGACCGCTTCTTCTGAGTCAGTTCCCCGTAAATTCATTGAAAGATTTGACCAAATGAGCGGACAGGTGGGTTCAAACTGAACGTTTAAACCTCCATTAGTCTCATCACTGACTAATAAGTACCCTTTTTCACCCATTTCATTTTTATGACGGCCCTGGATATTCCCCGGATATTCAATTAAGGGATGATGACCTAACTGCTGACGTTTATGAATATGCCCTAATGCCCAATAATCATATCCCAAATTTTCCATTTCGTTAATGGTAAACGGTGCATACTGTGAGTCGTTGCCACCCTTAATAGCACCGTGAACCATCCCAATTTGGTAGTCAGCGTTTGAACGTTCTGGAAATCCAGAGATAATATCATCTGAAATATTCCTAGTAGCGTAACTAAAACCTGTAATAGCAACTGTTCTTCCGTCTTTAAGAGTCAATGTGTGCGTCGTCACTTCTTTGGGAAATACGTAAACATTAGCCGGAAAATTGAAATTTTTAGCACCTTCACTTTGATAATCATGATTACCAAACGAAAGAAGTACAGGAATATCATGTTCATCCAATCGTTCTAACTGTTTAATCAAAAAACTAATGGCTTTGACACTTTGGTGACTACTGTCAAATAAATCTCCCACTAGCAAAACAAAATCAACATCATCTAAAATGGCATCATCAATAATCTTCTTTAATGAATCGAATGGAGCCTCGTGCAAAATGTCCCACAGCTTACTCGGAGTGGTAGCATCCTCTCTGATTCCTAAAAACGGACTATCCAAATGTAAATCTGCCGCATGAATAAACTTCATTATAATTTCTCCCATACAAAAAAATCGGAGCACCAATGGGCGCTCCGATTAACGATCAATTAAGCTTCATACATATCACGTAAAGGCTTAGTAATTAACATATTAGCATCATCAATGACTTTGCCCATTGCTTTTTCTTTACCCATCAATTTTTTGATGATATCAAGACTGTTCATTTTATTGGCAAGATCTTGAGCTTTTTTCATATCATCTTGCGAAATTTGTTGACCAGCCATTTGCTTTTGTCTTAATTCATTTTGATTAGTTTGAAAGTCCTTAAATGTCTTAAAAGCATCTTTGTCCTTCTTTAACTCATCGTATGTGGCTTGGAGTTCTTTAAATTCATCAGTCTTTACTAGTGCATCCTGTAAAGTTTGTGCGTCTTTCATTACATCATTTTCTGCCATAATTATTTCCCTCCTTAAATATTGTTACAGTGTATATTTTAACATACGTAAAGCTATCGGCCTAGTAAAGCTTTCGCACCGCTAATAACTTCTGAGGCACCCTTTTTAATTCCACTGGCACCTTCTTTAACGATTCCCTTAACGACTTTACCAGTATCATTAGTAATACCCTTAAATAGTTTAGAATTTTGCGTATCATTATCTTCATCACCATCACGTGCCACCGTTTGTGCGTCTTGGACACCAAATTGGGTTCCCTTGGTGTACGGAAGAATTTGTTGCATTTGTGTCTTGTACAACGGACCAACGTCGGTCCCAGTCAAATTCTCTAAATGATGCGTAGAGTTGGTACTATCAAAGCCTTCCCAAGTTGCTACCACAACGTTAGGAGTGTATCCGATGATCCATTTATCTTTGGTAGCATCGGAATCTGGAGTATTATCAGCCTCAGTACTTCCAGTTTTTCCGGCAACTTGATACCCGCTCGGTTTAGCATCAACACCAGTTCCATTATCAAAGACACCAAGCATCATACTTGTCATCTGTCGTGCCGTTGAAGGAGACATGATTTGTTTTGAACTTGGATGTTCATTATCAACGACCGTCTTCCCTGTCGAATCAACGATCTTAGTAATATAGAACGGCTGTGAAATTTTCCCTTTATTAGCAAAAGCAGTATAGGCACCAGCCATTTGTTGTGGGGAAACTCCGTTGGACAAGCCCCCAAGGGCCAATGCTAGATTCTTATCCTTATCCGTGACCGGTAAGTTGAATTTTTTAACCGAATCGTATCCCTTGTTTACTCCGATCTTATTTAATAACCAAACTGCGGGCGCGTTCATACTCTGTGCCAGAGCTTGGTACATCGGAACTTTTCCTGTATAAACATCATTGTAATTATGCGGAGTATAGTGGTTTGATCCATACGATTTCTTCTGGTTTTCAAGTTCAGAATCATAATAATACCCGTTTTCAAGAGCTGGCGTATAGACCGCAAGTGGTTTCATCGTCGAACCAGGCTGACGTTTAATATCGGTCGCACGATTATAACCACGGAAAACCGTCTTACCACGTCCACCAACAACCGCTTGAACCCCACCATTTTTTGGATTCAAAGCAACTGATGCAGCTTGGACCTTGGTCCCATCCGAAGCATCATTAGGAAACAAATTAGGATTTTTAAAATCAGTCTGAAAGCTTTGCTGCTGTTGCTGATTTAGATTCGTATAAATTTTATACCCATGATTCATGATGTCAGATTCAGTTAATCCATATTTTGAGATAGCCTCATTAATAACAGCATCAAAATAATAGGGATATTTATACCCATTAGTAGAACGATAGGAATTTTTAGTGTTCAACGGCATGGCTTGGTATTTTTTTGCCTCTGAATTAGTGATTTTATGGTTCTTTGCCATTAAATCAAGAACCACATTTCTCCTCTGACGTGCCGCCTCCGGATGATCAATCGGATTATTACTAGGATTCGATAGCATCCCTGCTAACACAGCTGCATCCTGGACCGGTAAATCTTCCGCAGACTGCCCAAAGTATCGCTTCGAGGCATCTTCGACCCCATACACGCCATTACCAAAGTAAGCGTTGTTCATATACATCGTCAAGATTTGGTTCTTTGAATAAACGTTCTCAATCTCGATTGAAATGAATAATTCTTTAAGTTTTCTGGTTAAAGTTTGTTGCTGGGAAAGAAAAGTGTTCTTGGCTAACTGCTGCGAAATTGTACTTCCTCCACCACTAATGTAGTCACGACCCAGTACCCTATTCTTAATTGCAAGTAAAATGGCTCTCCCGTAACCACTAACCGAATAACCATGTTCCTTATAGAAATTACGATCTTCCGTCGAAAGAATCGCATTAGGAATATTTTTTGAAATCTTATTCATCTGAACGTAAGTACCCTTTTGTGCGTACAATTTGCCAGCTTCTTGGTGATGTGAATCATAAATCACAGTCGATTTTGATAAATTAGACTGAAGATCACGAACGTGCGAAGTCTTTGCCACAATCGTCAAATAACTACTTAAAACCAAGATAACGAATAAAACAACTACAATAATCCATCTCGTAATTTGAAATCTACGCCAGAATTTTCTGAAGTAACCCCAAATTTTTTTAAATATTGACTTACTTTTGCTGTTGTTATCCATAAAAGTCCAAATCTCCTTTTATCATTAAATGCTATTGTAACACATGGACATTAATGGATTTTAAAAGATAAAGTGGATGTCAATTGACATCCACTTTATTCTACATTTGATCGGGTGCTTTAATTCCCAACAATCTTAACGACTCTTTTAATACAATCGCAACACTTTTAACAAGGTCGAGACGGGCGTCTTGCTCATCATCGTCCGCTAAAATCTTAGAATGAGCATAATATTTATTGAATGACTTAGCTAGTCTTAGCGAATACTTAGCAATATCAGAAGGCTCGAATTCATTTCGAGCTTGTTTTACAACTTCTGGAAAAGCCTGAAGTAACTTAATGACTTCAAAAGCACCTGCATCAGTCAATTCATTTGCTGATTCATCAAATTCTTTTTTACCCGACTTCCGCAAAATACTCTCAGCACGAGCATGGGCATACTGAACGTATGGGCCAGTCTCACCTTCAAATTTTAATTGGTCTTTAAGTACGAAATCAATGCTATTGATTCGCTCACTCTTAAGATCACCAAAGATAATGGCACCAACCCCAACTTGTGTAGCCACTTCATCTTTATTTGGTAAATCAGGATTCTTCTCAGCAATTTGTTGTTTTGCCATGGTAATTGAATCATCTAAAACTTTGTTTAATAAAATAATATTTCCACGTCTAGTTGAAAGCTTTTTACCATTAACCGTAATTAAGCCAAACGGGATATGATGAACACCATCCGCATTCTTTATGCCCATCTTTTTTAAGACAGCTTTTAGTTGATGGAAATAATTAGTTTGTTCGGATCCCACCACGTAGAGATTCATGACCGGATGATACGTCCGTTCACGGTATAACGCCGTTGCAATATCTCGGGTAATGTAAAGAGAAGCCCCATCACTCTTTAAGATCAGCGCTGGATTTAGGTTAGCGTTACTTAAATCGACCACTTGAGCTCCTTGAGATTCCTGAAGCAATCCATCTTTTTTTAGGATGTCAACCACTTCATCCATTTTGTCATTGTAAAATGACTCACCATTATAGGTATCAAATTTAACGCCCAGTTTTTTATAGGTATTATTAAAAGCCTCTAACGACACATCCCTAAACCACTTCCATAGTTTGGTAGCTTCGGGATCACCATCTTCGAGTTTTTTAAACCATTCGCGTGCTTCTTCGTCTAGTTCAGGATTTTTCTGATCTTCCTTATGAAATTTGACGTAATACTGAACTAAGTAATGAATTGGATGACGCTTTACGTCCTCTTCATTTCCCCACTTTAAGTAAGCCGTAATTAACTTACCAAATTGGGTTCCCCAATCACCTAAATGATTATCTTTAATTGTTTTATATCCATTTTTTCTTAAAATTTCGGAAATTGAATTTCCAATCACAGTGGAACGAAGGTGTCCCATTGACATTGGCTTAGCAATATTTGGAGAAGACATATCAATGGTCACGGTCTGATCCTTGCCATCGTAATTATCACCATAGTGCTCTTTATCCGTCAAAACCTCTGACATGACTTGCTTACTAACTTTTCCCTTATCCAAGAAGAAGTTAACGTAAGGACCAACGGCAACGACTTTATCAAACTGACTTCCATCAACATTATTGACGATATCCTTTGCGATCTGTTGAGGAGCTTTATGTAACTCCTTAGCTAGAATAAAAGTTGGAAATGCTAAGTCCCCGTTATCTGAAGTTTTCGGTTTCTCAATTTTTCCGTAAATATCACTCGTTGAAATTTGGTTGTTAGTTGCATCAGCAACTACGTCTGCAACTTGTTGTCTGTAATCCATAATATCCTCCTCATAAATAAAAAGCCTCTTACATTAATTAAATCAATGCAAGAGACGAGATTACCCGCGGTACCACTCTATTTGGAAATACCCACTCATTATTAAATTTGTATACCTAGAAAGGACGCCTTCCCAATCACAATTTATCTAACTCACATCAACTTAGATTTGCTTTGAAATTATAATTAGTACTACACTCTCATCGTTGGTAGCTTCCCAAAGCGGGTGACGGGAATCGAACCCGCGACGTAAGCTTGGGAAGCTTAAATTTTACCACTAAACTACACCCGCAATACGTGTATAATTATATCATGAATTATACCCCTTGTCATCAAGACTTCTACAGAGCTGTATGATAAAATTCAAGTGGAGGCTAAACATCATGTTAATCTACATAATTACTTTACTATGGATTCTTTTATTAATCTCACTAACAATCGGAATCACGCGTAAACAAGACAAAAAGATTATTAAGGGTGTCGTCTATACGCGCGCGTTTTACATTCTTTTGTTGATTAGTGAAGTGGTTTTTACCCTGAATCACTTTAACGAGCATCGTTATTTGGTCTCTTTAAGTTTTATAATGACAATCGTCGCGATTTCTTTCATTGATATTTGTTACCAGAGAAAAATCCAAGGTAATTTAAAACCCTATGTAATTTTATTGACACTGATTTCAATTTTAATCTCAATTGGGCTTTTGTTTTTCATTCAATAACTACTAAAAAATCATCCAATCACTTGGATGATTTATTTTTTTTGCATTTTTTCAGCTAATCGAATTGATTCATCAACTAGCTCCGCTTGCGCATCAATCACAGGGTAATCATGATTACCAGCTCGTTCTTCTGCTACCGAAATCTCAGTACAACCTAAAATCACCACATCGCTATCCAATTCATTAACCATTTGATTTAAAATATGATGATATAATTTTGGATCGACATAATCCTGCTCCTTAACACCTTTATAAATTAAATCCATCGTTTCATCCGCAATTTCAGCGGTAGGGTGCACAACTTCATATCCAGCTTTAGTAATTTCTTTATCATATACCTTGTCCTTTAGAGTTCCCTTAGTGGCAATTAGCCCCACTCTTTTAGCGTGTGGAAACTTCTTAGCAATTGCGGCTACCGCTAACCTAGGCATATGCAAAATTGGAACATCCGTCATACTCTGTAACTGATCATAAAAATAATGGGCAGTATTACATGGTAACGCAAAAAATTCTGGTCCCAGTTTGCTCTGTTGTTTAATATCTTCTTCAAGTGGCACTAGTGGACTCGGATTATTTTCTGGATCAGTAATATAATCCGTCCGGTCTGGAACCGTCGCATGATTAACTAATATATAATTTAAATAATCCTGATCACAGTGAGCTGGGGTCCGTTGATTTAGTAAATGAACATAGCTCTCAGTCGCTTGGGTCCCCATCCCACCAATAATTGTGAAAAACTTTTTCATTATCTTATTCCTTATTCATATGAAAATATTTTTTGAAGTTTTTTGCGTAATTATGGTCCATCCATTTCATAAGTAGCCAACGCATGAAGTTTTCATCCTTTTTATACCAAAAAGTCGTTCCCCACTGACCTTTTTTGATCAGCTCTTCCGCCTTCTTTTTATCTTCATTATCTCTAGCATACTTACAAAAAACACGATTGGGAACTCCTAACCATAAATAATATTTCTTTGGATCTTGATTGGCATACACTGTCTTTTGGTCCGCTAGGTCATCTTGAACGTAATCACGAACCACCCATTGAGCAAGGTTATATCCATTTAAGGTCACAAAGAAACTACTGCGTCCCTGTCTCAAATTAATTTCAAACAACTTGTACGTGTCGTCTCTAACATCATACTTCATGTCAAAATTAGCATAACCAGTAAATTCAATCGACTCTAAAAACTGTTGAATCTGATCATAAATCCGTTGATCAAAGTCAGGAATAATCGTGACGTAGTTACCAATTGCAGACGGTGCAGGATCTTCTAAAAGGGGATGGCCTAAACACATCATCTTCACGTGATGATTCTTGTCAACATAAGCATTTAAGACCCGCATGTTGCTGTCATCACCTGGGATGAAATCTTGGACGATCAAGTCTGAAGTATAACCATTATTATAAATTTTTGAAACAATGTCACGATACTCGGCATCACTTTTAATGGTAAAAGCTTTCTTTCTTCCCTCAAAACGGATATCCAACCATTCCACGCTATTGGTTGGTTTAAGTGCAATTGGATAATCAAATGGTTGATCGAAGTCGTTATCTTCAAAATTGCTTTTGGAAATAATTTTGGTGCCAGGATATGGCATTCCATACTTATCACACATTTTATAAAAATTTTCTTTACTATTAAGTTGTTTTATTAACGAATAATCAACGTATGGACAGACAAAGACATCTTCTAAATCTTTCTTATGTTTAGAAATTAACTCAGCATAACCATCCCCACATCCAATTAAAATGACCGGTTCTTTGTGGTTGGCATACTTCTTTTTTAACTTTTTCATCTCTTCAAACCATACTGGATCCTCACTAAAGCCGGGAATAAACGTCAGATCCACAATTTTGGTAAATCTTGTGGGGGCTAATCGTTCCTGGGCATAAGCCTTGACACGCTTACCATACAACTCGTAGAAAGAACGCGCCATCCCGTACACATTAAAGTCACTTCCAAGTAAGATCGGAGTGAAATCTGGAACTTTCTCATTTATCATTACCATTTAAACCCTCCAAGTAATCTTCCACGATAACCGAATCGGTTGGATAAGGTGTATCAACACCATTAATCTTTTGATAAGGATCGCGTCCTTTACCCGCTACTACAATAATATCTCCACGTTTACCAAAATTAATGGCCTTTTTAATGGCTTTTTCACGATCCATTTCGAAATGAACGTCAACCTTATCATGATCGATATGACTATCAATTTCCTTTGCAATCTTCATGGGATCTTCATAAGCGGGGTCGTCAGTAGTTAAAAACGCTACATCGGCATTTTGAGTCAACGCCTTGCCAAATCCCTCTCGACGGTCAATTCCCTTATTGCCCGGGCTTCCAACCACTACAATAACTTTTCCACTAGGGTCTTGTCGTTTTAAAAATCCTAGTAATGCATTCATACTAGCATAATTATGAGCATAATCCACATGAACGTTCCCATGGTTTTTAGACTTAAAGATTTCCATTCTTCCAGGAATTTTTGCTCCTGCCAAACCATCTAACATATCACCACGTTTAAAGCCAGCAAGTCCAGCCGATATGATCGAAGCGGTTGCATTGGATTCATTGTAATCACCTGGAATACCAATGCGATAATTTCCGTCTAAGCCTAACTTTTTAGCTTTATCAGAAATGGAACTTAATTGAATATCGTTATCAGTCAAGCTATCTGAAACTGGCTCGTACGTGAAATCAAGGTCGATTTCAAGTTGTGGAGTCGTCCCCTTTTTACCAAACAAATAAATATTTTGGGGATCAGTTGTGGTTTTGGCAGCATAATAAATATCAATCAGGTGGTCTGAATCGGCATTCAAAATGCACTTATTTGAATTAACCAAGAGTTGTTCTTTACAGTGCAAATAGTTTGCAAAAGTCGGATGCTCGTTTTCCCCAATGTGATCGGGAGAAATATTTAAAAAATTACCTACGTTATACTTTAATCCAAAAACCCGATTTTTTAAGTATGCCTGAGACGAAACTTCCATAATGAGATATTTCATCCCATTATCGACAGCGGATCTCATATTCTTAAAAATATCTAGTGATTCTGGAGTAGTTAGATGTGACTTAAATGTTTGATCTGGTTCATTACCAACCACGGTATTGATAGTTGAAAATAAGGCGGTTTTATTCCCACTCGCCTTCCTAATTGCATCCCGAGTGAAATATGAAGAGGTCGTTTTCCCCTTAGTACCCGTAAAGGCAATGATGAACAAATCGTCTTGTGGATAATTGAAAAATGCAGCAGAGATCAAAGACATTGCTTTTTGAATGTTAGTAACCAAAATCTCATTCATTCCGTTACTTTCAGATAAATGATCTTCACACACGATTCCAGTTGCTCCAGCCTTTTTTGCTAACGTAACAAATTCAGGCTTAAAGTTTCCCTTTCCAAAGAATAAGGTTTTCGGTTTTATGTCTCGTGAATCATAACTAACATAGTTAAAATCATTATCATTAGTCTGATTAACTGATTTTAATAAGTCATGTTCACGAAGAATATTTTTAATTTCTTGAATGCTTAGTGACAAAAAATTCAGCTCCATTCCGCTAATTTTTGTAATGGAAATCCAAATAAATCATTCGGACTTTAATTTTGTTTTTAATTTACTCCTAGACAATTCTACCAAAAGAAAGAGATAATGACTAACTCAAAACCAATAATGAAAACATAAATTAATATAATAAAAAACATTCTGCGTAAACTAAATTAATTCCAGTTCACACAGAATGTTTTTTTACTACTTAACATCTTTTAATTTTTGTTCACTAACATTATCCAATCGGTCACCAACTGCATTCACCATCTTCAAACATTTTTCAATATCATCCTGGCTCATATCCAAAACAGAAAAACATTGATTAACGTGTTCATATACTTTATCACGACGTTCCTTAGCGTATTCTGTAGTATCAACGATGACAACTCGTTCATCTTTATGACTACGTGTTCTTGTCACCCATCCCTGCTTTTCAAGCCGTTTTAACAACGGGGTTAGAGTCCCACTATCTAAGTCTAAGTAAGATCCAAGCTCACGAACGGTCATTGGGGCATGTTCCCATAACACCAACATGGTAATGTATTGTGGATAAGTTAAATTAAATGGAGATAAAACGATTTGGTAGTACCGACTAAACTTTTTACTTGTATTATAGATTCCAAAGCACAATTGGCTTTCAATCTTACGTGGTTCAACCATTATAATCTCTTCTTTCTAAAAACTCTTGTACTATCTTATATTTTACACAATTAAATAATAAATACAAGGATACCACAAAATTGAGTGTTTATTTTACGACATTTTTATTGTATGATTGAAAGGTAGTAATTGCCCGAGTGGCGGAATTGGCAGACGCGCAGCGTTCAGGTCGCTGTTCAGTTTACTGAGTATGAGTTCGAATCTCATCTCGGGCATTCGTTACTAACAAGACGTTATCAAGCTTATTGATATCGTCTTTTTTCATTAATAGTAATTAAATTATGTAAACAAAAAGAGTGGACAATTGTCCACTCTCTCACTACTTTTTATCTAATATAATCGCCTAGATCGTAAATTAATTGGTTCTTAGCTTGGTAATAATAATTGCGTAATGGATGAAGATGGTTATTTTTAACTATCCATGGCTTATCAAAATTAGTGTAATGAATAATCACAGGATGCTTAAGTGCGTCTGCCTCAGCTGCTCGACGTTCTGGGATAGGATTTAATCCACTCTCACCCTTAACTAAATGACTTTGCAAATTATACTTAGGGTCAAGTTTCTTCCAGTGTCCATTAAAAATGGCATTTAGAGCATCTTGGTCTTGATACTTCAGCATATCAGGTTTATTAATTGCCAACCTTCTAACCTTTTCAGAAGTATCATTATCATTCCAAGCTTCTGTATCAATTAGTAACAATCCGGCATTGAAATACTGACCCGGTGCATCACTAACGTGCATCTTTTTTAACCGATCAACGTAGCCAGAGTCCTCAACGGCACCAACAATATTGCCATCAAGATCGGTATTAAAAAGATTTGAAATATCACCCACACATACCATGTCAGCATCCAAATAAAGGATCTTAGGTTCATGAACTTCTTCAGGAATCTCAATTCGATAGTAAGTGTTTTCCTTAATTGCACTATCCGGAGATTTTACATTAGCATCCTTATATGCAGCGGTGTTGGGTTGCAAAAAGTTAATTGCCTTACAGTTGTCGTAGACTTTTTCCAGGGCCTTTAACAAATCAGCACTGTTGGAACTTAAATGATCATTAACAACGTAAAACGTGAAGCTTGACTTCTTATTACGGTTCAATATTGACGAATAGTTGACTGCCAGCGGTATCGCCATATTGTTATCAGTAGTAGATGCAATCGTAATCATACACATTATCTCCTTCAAAAATATTTGAAACTATTTGGCCACTTGTAAAAATAAGTATCACTAATTTTCGTAGCGATATTTATAAAAGTGGACCACTTTATGACCTATCTATTTCGAACAACAACAACGTTTACCGTCGCATTTTTACTTCCAATGGTAATGGTAGCGTTATTATTCTCAAATCGATATCCAGTTGGAGCAATTAAAATTTGCTTTTCACCTGGGATACCAGTAACTGAAGTTGCATTCACGTACTGCCCCTTTTTATTTACAAAATTAACTTGTTCAGTTATGGAAATCGAAGGGACATTGTAGTTGGTTGCCCAAATCCAATTACCGGGATGTGATTGCCCATCTGCAAGACTTAAATTATTCTGCAATTGATTGTTATTATCAATGTTCATCCAATTGGGTGATTTAACAGTGTAATCTTTTCCGTCAAATACAAACTGGGTACCTACTACCGGTTCTGGAATAATTGGACCTGCACCAGGTGCATCAGGAGCCTTTAAGATTGTCTTATCACCTAACTTAATTTGGTGAAGATTATTATCACCCTTCATGAAAGCGGACAATCCATTATATTTACCCTTAGAAGCTGCCTGAGTATCGAAGCTAGTTAAATCTAGGCTTTGTAACTGATGGTCATCCTGAAACATATTACTCAAACTACGATTATTAGGATTAATTTTAAAACTCGTTAAACCGGCAATGTTTTTAACAGCATAGTCATAAACAAACATTGAACTCATATCAATAACTTTAGAAGTGTCAAAATGACTGACGTCGATGTCTTTAAGAAGAATATCGGCACCAAACATCAGTCTCATACGATTAACATTTGAGGTGTCAAAGTGAGTGACATCAATACTTTTTAGTGCTGTATCACCATTAAACATATAATCCATACCAGATACTTTTGATGTATCCAATTTATCGAGACCATTAATAGTTTGCAGGTTTTTTAAACCTTGATTGCCTTGGTGGAGTGGGTCATCATCTGCCGATTGAGAAAAAAGATAATCAGAATTTGATGGGGCATACATCTTATCTTGGATATTAATAACTTGCGCATCATTTAAAGCCTGACGTAAATCTCCAAGTTGTGAATATGCATAGGTTCCCAAGGTTTTATCTTTACCGCTCAACGTTAAAGTCCGATTGATCTCATTATAGTTCCAGTTGACCTGTCCCCACGTACCACTATCATATCTTAATTTAGAAATCCTAGGTCTAGCTTGTGAGGTCACTTCCTTAGTATCCGTTGCTGCTGCATATGTAGTTTCAGTGTGATTTGCTGGACTATTCATCTGCAAGCCAAAGAATAAACCAACGGTCACACCTGCGATTAATGCTCCCTTAATTACCTTTTTCATTAGATCATCTCACTCTCTTATATTTCCTTACACTTCTAAAGTAGGCCATAAATGCCGTCATGTCAACATTTATGCTTTATCATGTGAAAAAAATACCATAATAATTACATTAATTATGTAAAAAGAGAATAATAATGTGCGTTATTATTCCCTCTTTTAGTTTCTATAAATCTATATCATTGGATTTATATAGTTATAATCTATCCATAAAAACATTGATTAAACTATCACCATGCCAATAAAAATCATTGGAGTCTATGTAAGAACCAGAAGTATTAGCTTCTGGCTCTACAATAACTAGTCGTTTAGACGAATAGTAGCGTGATAAGAACTACCATCTGTGGCCTTGCCAAAATAATCGTCTGTAATCGAGCGAAAAACCATTTTCCCGTTCGGTAAGTTCAAATATTCGGCATCATATGGAAAAACAACGGAGTAATTGTTTTTATTTCCAATACTGTAATAGTAAATAGTTCTACCACTAAGCCGAACGCTTCGATCTGTACTTGGAACTACTAGTTTAAACTCCTTCATTATGACTCACCTCCTTTCCCATCAAAAAAGGTCATACTACGAAGTAGCATGACCTAAATGGTATTTCAGAGTATTCATCATATTGAAATACGAATAAATTCGCATAGTTGTTTTAATTTCAAATCTTATAACAAGACATAGGCTATCATTAAATGATTTTTCACGTACTCAATAACACTTATCTTCCACCAACTTATCATTTATGACAGTATTAATTACGGTGTTAAAAGCTTCTCACACTTTCTAACACCACGTGAACACTATTTCCTACATTAGCATTCACAAAATTGTCTAGTTATTTTTAATCTCAACATTCAATATTTCATTATGAATCTCTTACTGCTTACTTCACAATTTAGATTATAAACTTTATTAAAAACAACGACAATAGAGTCTTAAATTTCACAAAACATAATTATAATACCTTGATATCAGTATTTATCCTAATTATTAATTCACTTTTGTCTCATAATATAATAATTATTATTATATAATATAACCAATCAGTCGCTTTATTGACAAAAATTTACTGCATAATTTTAGCGATTAAAACATAATTTGATATAATTAACCAATGGAGGAAATAATATGAAAACAAAAGCTTATGAAACTTATAATTTAGTTGAATACGATAAAAATCTTCCTTATGAAGTTGGCGATTTAGTCGAAGTTACATTTGTTAACCCAACTGGCTTAGGTGATAACCAAGACGATTGGTTAAAAGTCGTGAGACATGACGTTGGTGAATCAACCAGTATTCATGATGAATTCAGGTTTAATTCAAAATGCATCAAAGCAGTAAAGAAGTCAAACTAAAAAAAGGTCCTCACTTTTGTGAGGACCTTTTTTAAGCATTATCATGTGCAATTTTAGCGGCAGTAGCGCCAGCAATAGCTCCAACAATATCATCAATAAAAGTATTGACAATTTGACCGTTTGTATCGAGTTCTTTTACAATTCCATTTTTATTAGTGTCAATTTCACCATAATTAGTAACCCCAATCGTCCCATAGATTGAAGCAATTCCAAGTGCCAACGTTTCATCAACGCCAAACACCCCTAAATCATGAGAGACAATGCTTTCAAGTGGCTCTTCTAACTCGCCATCTTGTGCTAAACGATCCAGTTCAAGCCCTACCATTGCGTTATTCAATACTTCCCTTTTATGCAAAATATCATTAACAATCCCACAAACATAGTCTAAATCAGGAACATTTGAATATTTTTTCTGTAAATCAATTGCAATCTGTGCAATATCTTTAATCGTTACTCCATGTTCATTCAGTCGCTTAAGCACAAAATTATACGCCTGAGTATCAGGATATTTATAGTCTCCTCGATCTACCATTAGTTAATCTTCCTCCATATCTTTCGTCAGGGTCATATCGTATTCGTTTGGATAATTATCTTGAGTAATCATCATTGTCATTACACTTTTATCCTTAAGATGACCCTTTATAATTGCATCAACATACATCTCTTTATGAAAATCTCTTTGAAATTCGGCAAAACTCGATAAAAATCTAAAGTTCAAAACCACGTCACTACTATTTCTAGAACTTGAAACGCCAATAACATCTATTATTTTACTCTTCTTCATCTCGTTAACTATCGGAATAACGACATTCTTATAAAATACTTCAACTTCACGTAATTTTTGAGTTAAATTATGAATTCGTTGATTAATTACGTTACACTTCTGAAAGTCAGTATTATTCAACTCTTTCATCCCATTCAACAAATAATCCTTATCATTATTGAGTAAGGCATTTTTTAAATCCTCTGACTTTTGATCGTCATCCCCATCGTTTAAAACACTAGCTAATTCATCAATTGTGTTCACGTCATAATCATTTTTGAGTTGATTAAGATTCATGATCCAGTGTAAATACTGCTTTTTAAGCTGCTCCAACTCTTCATCAGCCGCCATTAATTGATTCTTTAATTGATTAAAATAATTAAATTCAACTACGTCCATTTTTCACTCCACCACTATAAGACTGCCATTAGCATAAATCCGGTTGCAATTAGGTTATTTAAAAAGTGGACCCCAATCGAAACTTCAATTTTCCCCGTTTTCTTGTATACATACGCTAAAATCATTCCCAAAATAGCATAAATCATAAAACTAATCACGTTAGAACTCATATGACCACAAGAAAAAAGTAACCCACTAAAAACAATTGGCAGCCAAAACGCATTTTGATTAAAAAAGGCATTAATAAAAAATCCTCTAAACACCAATTCCTCTAACACTGGGGATAAAAAAATCGCCGAAAAGCTCATCAAGACCAACACCGTCATGTTACTTTGAAAAAGACTTAAAATGGCATTATTATTCTTTGTTCCCAGTTGGTTAAAAATCAATTTATTTAAAACTTGAAGCACAATCTCAATAACAAAAAAGCTAAAGATTGACAATAAAATAATCTTTAAATCGTGACCAGTAAGCCGATGACTTCGTTGTCTGTACACACTCCGATAGGCCCATAGCGCTAAACTAATTACGACAAGAAAAATAACAATGTAAGCGGCTCCATAAAGAAAAGCCTTGAATCCATGATAATCGTGAATTCCAATCATTTGAACTGGTACTTGAACCGCAAAAATCAAAAAAATTAGTCCAATAAATACAACGGCTCTTTTCAAAAATTTAATTAAACTCATTTCCCACTTCATTAATCCAATTCATCTCCAAATTTTTCCACTAACATAGAATACCATAATAATAACGTCTGAAACAAAGAAGGAAAATTAGTGTTCAAATCCATCGTTAACCTAACTGATTCGAAATGATATACTAAAAGACGTTATTAAACTAAAAGAGGAGCTAAGCATGGTGATTATTACAGCTGGAATGATTGGTGTCGGTAAGACAACCTTAACGGGAAAAATTGCCGCACATTATGGAACAGAGCCCTTCTACGAGCCAGTAGGAGACAATCCTGTTTTGCCACTTTATTATAAAGATCCAAAACAGTATGGTTTCTTACTTCAAATATACTTTTTAAATAAACGCTTTTCGATGATTAAAAAGGCGTTAAAACAAGACAACAACGTGTTGGATCGATCTATTTACGAAGACGCTCTTTTCACCAAAGAAAATAATGCTGAGGGAAATATTTCTGACGTTGAATTAGAAGTTTATTTAAAGCTACTTGACAATATGATGGATGAACTTAAAGAGCTTCCAAAAACAAGTCCTGACCTTTTAGTCTATGCCTACAGCGATTTCGACACCATTCTATACCGAATCAAAAAGCGTGGTCGTGACTATGAACAATGGGACAACGATCCAGGACTAGAAGAATATTATTACAAAATGTGGAAAGCTTACCAAAAATGGTATGACGAATATAACGTCAGTCCTAAGATGAAAATCAATCTTCAAAAATACGATCTAGAAGATCCCCAAAACGTCTCTAAGGTATTGGAAAAAATTGATGAAAAATTAAAAACGATCCGATAAAAAAACTTTGAACATGACGTTCAAAGTTTTTTTGTCCTACTTAGATAATTCATAAATTGACTGACCGTAAATCGACATTGCCAAAATCAAATCATTAACAGGTGTGTATTCGTTAGCTTGGTGCATCGTGTCCTCTGTTCCTGGGAAAAGTGCTCCAAAGGCAACCCCACGTTTCATCATTCGCGCATACGTACCACCACCAACAACTTCTGGTTGAGCGTCATCCTGATCAGTTTGATCGCGATAAACACCCATTAAGGTTTTTACAATGGGATCGTCTGCATCAACAAAGTGGGGCACCATTTGCGAAATTTGTTTGGTTGACCCGTTAAACCGATCAGCGGCATCTTGAACTTTAGCTAAAATTTTATCAGTCGTAATCCCCTTTGGATACCTAAAGTTAGTGTTAACCATCCCACCATTTTCATGATCAAAATTCATTAGACCGACGTTCATGGTTAGTTCCCCCATCACATCATCAGTAAAATTAAGCCCCAATTTATGAGCACGAGAATCATCATGCAGTTTTTCGTCGATGAAGTTCAGGATATTAGCACCACTAGTATCAAAACTATAATCAACCAAAAAGTCAGCTAAATAGGTTCCAGCATTGATACCGTTCTTAGGTTCCATTCCATGGGCTGCTTTCCCCACTACACTGATTTTAATATTGTTCCCTTCGATTTCATAGCTTCCAGTTACGGGAACCCTATCTAAATATTTTTCAAATTCATCGGCCATTTTGGAGACATCCGCAGCAACAACGTCAGCTTCTGCATCACGTGGTACCATATTTTCACGCAATCCGGCATTAAAATGCATCAGAGTGTTCTCACCATCACTTTTATTGGAAGCAAAATGCGTTTCAAGCGTCACATTACCCTTTTCCCCATTGATCAAGGGAAATTCGGCGTCTGGCGAAAATCCAAATGAAGGGTCTGGTTCAACCTCAAAATAGCGTTTCATTCCAGTCCAGTCACACTCTTCGTCCGTTCCAATTATCAAGCGAATTTTGACCTTCGGTTGAATCCCTGCATCTTTAAGCATTCTTAATCCATAATATGCGGCAAGTCCTGGTCCTTTGTCATCAGAAACTCCTCGACCAATTGCATTGTCACCCTCAAGCTTTAGTTCGAATGGATTGGAATCCCAACCTGCGCCACCGGGCATCTCATCAGCATGTGACAAAATTGCCATGGTTTCATCGCCTGAACCATACTCAATATATCCCACTACGTTATCAATGTTTTTAGTGGTAAACCCATCACGATCACCAAAAGAGAGAAACTGTTGTAATGCATGAGCTGGACCTGGGCCCAATGGGTATTCGTCCGTTGCGTGCTCCAAGTCCCTCGAACTATCAATTGAAATCAATTTTTTTAAGTCATTTAAGTAATCATCTTTGTAATTTTGTGCTTTATCTTTCCAGTCAATTGCCATGTTATACCCTCCTACTTAGTTATTCCTTATTCTAACATAATCAAGAAAGTAACAACTCATTTGGACAACATTCAACCAACGCATGATATAATGCATTCGAGGTGAACAAAATGAAGAAAATTGATAAATCAATTCTAACTAAAACCATCCGCATTCGACCCAAAAATAGTTTTAAAGGAACTTACGGTAAAATCGCTTTAGTTGGTGGAAACGAAAACTTTGGTGGTGCAATCATAATGAGTTCGCTTGGAGCAGTTTACTCTGGCGCTGGACTCACAACTACTATCACGGATCCAACGAATCAAAGTGCGCTCCACTCTTGGCTACCCGAAGCAATGTTTGCAGACTATAACGACACTGATCAAATGGTTCAACTCATTAAAGCTATGAAAGTTATTACCATTGGCTCTGGGCTTGGGACCGATGATCATAGTTGTGAAATTATGGAAACCGTATTTGATAATGTCACCCCTGATCAAATCCTCTTAATTGATGGTTCGTCCATCACGATGATCGCTGAACGTGGGTTAAAATTACCACAAGCCAAATTAATTTTTACCCCGCATCAAATGGAGTGGCAACGTTTATCCGGAATTAAAATGGCCGATCAAACTGAGGCACGTAACCGAGAAGCCCGCGACAAAATTGGTGGGATTGTCGTTCTTAAATCTGATCGTACTCAGGTTTATACCCCAGATGAAGTATACCAAAATACGACTGGGACGCCTGCTCAAGCAACTGGAGGGATGGGTGATACTCTTGCAGGAATTATCGGTGGATTCGTTGCCCAATTTGACGACGAGGTTGATGCTGTTTTAGCAGCCGTTTATTCCCACAGTGCAATTGCCGATGAACTAGCAGCCACTCAATATGTAGTTCTCCCTCATCAAATCTCACAACAGCTTCCACGCTTCATGCATGAACACGAAGCATGAATTTAACTTATAAAAAAGAAGATCCTGACTGGATCTTCTTTTTTTATCGAATGTGTAAAAACTTCCTCACACTTTGCATCTTATTTCCTAAGACCTTATCAGCTACCCGACTTTTAAGTACCAAGAATAGGTACACAAATCCACCAGCTAACGTAGCCAAAATCGAAACAAACAAACTGATTAGTGAACTATTGTAATTGACTACCATCCCAAACAAGAAGTTAGCTCCATAAACTACAATTAAGGCCACAAAGTATGTGATCAAAGCAAACGCTAAAATTTTAACAGAATTAGATTTAATACTACTCATTTCCAATCCAAACTCATGTCTTAAGGAATGCACAATCAAATAGTTAGCAACTGTAAATCCAACTGCGGTTGCCATTAAGGCTCCAAAAGCTCCAAAGAAGTAAACTAAAGGAACTTGCGCAACTAACTTAATTACAATTCCAACCACAAAGTATTTAACTGCTCGTCTATTTTCAGAAATTCCTTGCATTAATGCGGTAACCACCGTAAACAAGCCTAGACTAATTGAAATGATAGCAGAAAACGTTAAAATGTCCGCTCCTAAATCCATATTGGCGGTTCCATAAAAGGTTCGGTTGATCGGACCAGCAATAGCTGCCATCCCTAAAGCTGCAGGAAGCATGACAAATTCAAATAAAATTAACGCATTACTAAGTTGCTTACTAATTGAATGAATGTCACCTTTGGTTCGGGCTTCAGAAAGCAACGGAACTACGGTAATTGCCAAGGCGGAAGCTAACGAAACCACAATCATAATCAATTTATTCGCATTAGCCGCAAAAATAGCATAAATATACTGTAAATTAGTATTAGTATAATTAGTTGCCCAACGCATAATACTAAAAAAGGAATATTGGTCAATTAATTGAAAAATGGTAATGCCAGAACCAAGAATAATAAACGGAACCGCTTGACTAATAATTTCTTTATAAAGATCGTTAGTCTTAACGTTAATAGCGTTATCACTTGAAGCAATAAGCCCCTGAAAATGATCACGTCGTCGCCAGTAATACCATCCTAGTGCTAAAAAACCAAAAATAGCACCGATGAAGGCGGCAAAAGTTGACTGGGTAACGGCGGTTACCCAACTTCCGTGGATCACGATCATAATGAAGAAGGCTGAAGCCAACATGTAAATGACACGCGCGAGTTGCTCAACAAATTGTGACATTGCTGACGGAGCCATCTGTTGGAAGCCTTGAAAATATCCACGAGTTAAACTCATCGCAGGAATAATTAGGACGGCCCATGCTAACGAACGAATCACCGGAACCGCATTTTTACCCCCACTACCAGCTAAGATTGGAGCAAAAAAATAGATTAAAAGTGCACAAACGACTCCGGTAATAACCGAAAGGGTAATTCCCTTCTTATAAAGTCGCGCACTTACCCCATACTCATTTAACGCATTATAATGGGCCACTTCTTTTGCAACCGCCGACGGAATCCCCGCAATGGCAATTGTCAAAAACTCACTATAAATGTTGTAACCCATGGTATACAACGTGTTGGCAAGCGGAAACAATGACGCTCCAAAAATCAATCGCCAAGGAATGATGTAAATGGCACCAAGAATTCGTGAGAGGATGCTTCCAATGGTCATCCAGGCTGATCCTTTAACCATCTTACCTTGTGATCTTTCACTATCTTCAATTTCTTCTTTTTCTAATTCATCTTGTTCGAAATCGTTGTTCACAAATTTCCCCTACTTTCACGTTACAAATATAAATTTTAACCATTTCGAAAAATAATTTCAAATTTATTCAAGCTTAATTTGCAACAATATTAACAATTTTCTTTGGAACGACGATTACCTTTCTAACAGTCTTTCCATCAAGGAATGATTTAACATTTTCATCATTTAAAGCAACTTTTTCAGACTCGTCCTTCCCAGCATCCACGCTAACTTTAATGTGACCTCTTACTTTTCCATTAACCTGAACCACCAGTTCAACTTGGTCTTCTTTTAACTTACTTTCGTCAGCTTCTGGCCACTTGGCAAGTTCAATGGAATGATCATGACCCAACTTTTGCCACAATTCTTCAGCAACATGTGGCGTAATTGGTGAAAGAAGTTTAATGAACCCTTCCGCGTACTTTTTAGGTAACCTTTGTGCTTTATATGCATCATTGATGAAAACCATCATTTGAGAAATGGCAACGTTAAAACGCATATTTTCAAAGTCATCAGTCACCTTTTTAACGGTTTGGTTATAAACCTTATCAAGCTTTCCGTCATTATCATCAACGATCACATCACTTGCCGTGTCATCATCATTCATGTACAAGCGCCAAACTCGTTTAATCCAGCGGTTGGCACCAACAATTCCATCGGTATTCCACGGTTTAGATTCAGAAAGTGGTCCCATAAACATCTCGTACAAGCGCAACGTATCAGCACCGTACTGTTTAACAATGTCATCGGGATTAACTACATTTCCCTTGGACTTTGACATTTTTTCATGATTAGTACCAAGAATCATACCTTGATTAACTAATTTTTGGAACGGTTCTTTTGTCGGAACCACCCCTAAATCATAGAGCACCTTATGCCAAAACCGCGCATACAACAAATGAAGAACAGCGTGTTCAGCACCACCGACGTACAAATCAATTGGAAGCCAGTACTTCAATTTTTCTGGATCAGCAATCATTTTATCATTATGAGGATCAACGTATCTCAAGTAGTACCATGAACTGCCGGCCCACTGTGGCATCGTATTAGTCTCGCGCTTACCATGACGACCGTTCTTATCTGTCACGTTCACCCAGTCAGTAAGATTGGCTAACGGACTCTCTCCGGTTCCAGACGGTTGAATGTCAGCCGCTTTAGGAAGCCGTAATGGTAACTGGTCTTCTGGAACTAAGGAAGTTGTGCCATCATCCCAGTGAATTACTGGAATGGGCTCACCCCAGTAACGTTGGCGACTAAAAATCCAATCACGTAATCGATAATTAACCTTTTTATTACCAGCATGATGATCCCTTAACCATTCGATAATTTTATCGATAGCTTGTTTTTTATTCAATCCATCAAGAAAACCGGAATTAATGTGAACCCCATCGCCCGTGTAAGGTGCATCATCAACATCACCACCCTCAATCACTGGAAGGATGGGCAGATCAAACTTCTTAGCAAAATCAAAATCTCGTTGATCATGAGCGGGGACGGCCATGACTGCACCGGTTCCGTAACTTGGCAGAACGTAATCACCAATCCAAATTGGAATTCTCTTTTGGTTCACAGGATTAATTGCGTAAGCTCCAGTAAATACTCCCGATTTATCTTTGTTTAAATCAGTTCTTTCAAGATCTGATTTAGAGGCAATTTTAGCCCGGTAGTTTTCTACATCGGCCTTTTGTTCTGGTGTCATAATTTTATCTACAATCGGACTTTCCGGTGAAAGCACCAGGTAAGACACCCCATAAATAGTATCAGGACGAGTAGTAAAGACTTCGATCTTTTCATCTTCTTCATTTACATCAAATGAGATACTAGCCCCAACGGAACGGCCAATCCAATTTCGTTGCATTTGTTTAATGCTTTCAGGCCAGTCTAAATCGTCAAGATCATCCAGCAAACGGTCAGCGTAGGCAGTGATTTTCAAAACCCACTGTTTCATAGGTTTTCTGTAAACGTCATAACCACCACGTTCAGTTTTTCCATTAACAACCTCTTCGTTTGAAACAACGGTTCCACCCATGAAATCAGGAGCCCAATTAACCTCAATCTCATCTTCATAGGCTAATCCCATTTTGTACAACTTTTCAAAAATCCATTGAGTCCATTTATAGTAATTAGGATCCGAAGTATTGACTTCACGATCCCAATCATAAGAAAATCCAAGCGATTTAATCTGACGTCTAAAATTGTCAATGTTTTTCTTCGTAAAATCACGTGGGTTGTGACCGGTCTTTAACGCATATTGTTCTGCCGGCAGCCCAAAGGCATCCCATCCAATTGGATGAAGGACATTTTTACCCTGCATCCGTTTAAAGCGCGCCATGATATCAGTGGCAGTGTAACCTTCTGGATGACCGACATGAAGCCCCTGACCTGATGGATAAGGAAACATGTCTAGCACGTAATATTTATCTTTCTCTTGTTTATCACTGGTTTTAAAAGTTTGGTGATCATCCCAATACTTTTGCCATTTCTTTTCAATTTTTGAATGATCGTAAGCCATCAAATTCACTCCTTATTAGTTCATTAAAAATCACCATAAAAAAAGCCTATAGAAAAACAATTCTATAGGACGAGGTTCCGCGGTACCACCTAAATTTCTCATAAGAGACCCTTGATTCCATAACGCGGAAAAACGTTTAACTTTTAATTCGGTTAAAACTTCGATGATAAGTTCAATCATTCTATTTCCAAGTTTGCATCACCCACTTGGTTTCTGAAAAATAAAACAATCTAATACTTCACCTACATGATATATTATATGATTAAATAAACTCTACCAAATTTTATCCAAAAAAACAAGTTAATCACAAACAACTGATATAATAATCAGTGAGGTGTTTCAAATGAAACTACAATCAGCATTAAATTTTAGCCATACTCTACTAAAACAAATTGTTAAACCAGGTGAAACCGTAATCGATGGAACGGCCGGACTAGGCCACGATACCCTTTATTTAGCTCAACTCGTTGGTAAAAACGGCCATGTTTTTAGTTTTGATATTCAACCGAATGCCGTTTTAGCTACCAAACAACGCTTAACGAAATATGGTGAGCAAAAACAATGTCAAGTTATTCTTGATGGGCATGAAAACGTTAAGAAATACGTTCAGAACAGTCCAATTGCGGCCGCAATTTTCAACTTAGGATACCTTCCCACTGGTGACAAAAGAATCATAACAAAACCCAAAACCACCATTAAAGCTATTAGTGATATTCTTGAATGTTTAACTCCCAACGGAATCATCATTTTAGTACTGTACTATGGTCACGCTGGCGGCAAAGAAGAAAAGGAGCAGGTTTTAAAATTTGCTAGTAGTCTCAATCAGCATAGGTACCACGTTTTAAAATATCAATTTATCAATCAAATCAATGATCCACCAATCCTAGTGGCAATTCAAAAACGAGCTAAGTAATGTTAGTTCGTTTTCTTTTGCGTGTTTTTATGGTCAAACCAGTTCACAACATACGATAAAATCACTAATAATAAAGCCAAAATAAAGATATGATGAATGGCACTGTAAAGAATCTCATGCAGTACGGGCAGAACTTTTTTGGATAAATTAACCGCCGTCTGGGGATTAATTAGTGTATTCATCATTTTTAAGTTAGTCCCTGGATGTTCACTAACTCCTTTTGCCATCGAGGTGTTCATCACAATTCCAAAAATAGAAATCATAATTGTTTGACCAAGGGTCCGGCTCAGAGTATTGAATGAAGAAGCTACTCCAACGTGTTCTGGTGAGACCTCGTTTTGAACCGTAACGGTGGAAGTAGTAATGGTAATTCCAAAGCCAGTTCCTAAAACGGCTGAAAGAACAAAGAAAACCCAAAATGGCGTAGTAATCGGAAGTAGGACCATACAAATTGCTCCTAGCAAAACAAATGCCAAACTAAAGTTCATAATTTGTTGTGGCCGGTACTTCAGAATCATTTTTCCCGAAATAAAAGAACCAACCAGCCATAGAACGGAACTGGGAGTGATCGCAAAGCCAGCCATCGTGGCTTTTAATCCTAAAATTCCCTGAGTCCAGTCCGGCAAATAAACTTCATATCCAAAAATAAAACCACTAATCAGAGCCGCAATTAAATTCTGGGTGACAAATGTCCGACTTTTAAACATCTGAATTGGAATTAGTGGATCAGTTGCTTTTTTCTCCTGCCGATAGAACAAAAATCCACTGATAATTGCGACCACCAAACATCCAACCACCATTATCCAATTGATTGGAGCTTCACTTAAGACTTGGAACATGTACATAACCGAAAACAAAAGAATCGCGATTAAGACGACGCCAGGTAGATCCATCTTACTTTCAATCTTGCGTTTTGGTTCGTGTAAAAATAATGCAATCAAAATAATCGTCAAAATTCCAATCGGAACATTAATGAAGAAAACCCAGTGCCAAGAAAGATTGTCAACCAAAAATCCACCTAGTAACGGCGCAACCACTGAGGCAATTCCCCACGCTGATCCATTTAAACCAACCACTTGAGCTCGTTTTTCAAAAGAATACATGTCAGCAATAATGGTAAAGGATACTGGCATAATTACTCCTGCACCGACTCCTTGAACTGCTCGCCATAAAATCAATGTTCCCATACTATTGGACATTCCTGACAACATGGAGCCAATAACAAAGACCACCAGACCAAATATAAAAACCGATTTACGACCTAATTGATCGGCTAACTTCCCATAAATTGGGGTGGCAATTGAATTTGTCAAAAGAAAAATTGAGAAAACCCAGTTCATCAACGACACCCCATGAAGATCACCGACAATCGTGGGCATTGCCGTCGAAACAATGGTTCCCTCAACTGCGCTCATAAATGTGGCAACAAATAATGCAATTGTCACAACTTTAACGTTTGTTTTACCCTTCATATTTCATCATCTTTCTATTTGATACAATAAAAAACGACCATTGAAGGTCGTCATTTAAATCCTATTTAAAATAATTTTGTAGCTCTTTTACCTTATCGGTATGCTCCCATGGAAGATCAACATCCGTTCTCCCAAAGTGACCATAAGCAGCCGTTTGTTTGTAAATTGGCCGCTTTAAATCAAGCATCTTAATAATTCCATCCGGTCGCAAGTCAAATACTTTTCTAATGGCAGCGACTAACTGATCGTCTGAAACCTTTGAAGTTCCAAACGTATTAACTGAAATTGAAACTGGTTCAGCAACCCCAATGGCATATGCCAACTGGATTTCAATCTTTTTTGCAAGTCCAGCCGCAACAATGTTTTTAGCGATATACCGCGCTGCATAACTTGCGGAACGATCAACCTTAGTTGCATCTTTCCCAGAAAAAGCACCGCCACCATGATGAGCTGCCCCACCATATGTATCAACAATGATTTTTCTTCCAGTCAAGCCGGCATCGCCAACGGGTCCACCAACCACAAATTTTCCGGTTGGATTGATTAAATACTTAGTGTTCTCATCAAGATACTTAGACGGGATCGTCGTTTTGATAACCTTCTCGATAACATCTTTTCGAATCTGTTCTTGAGTAACATCAGGATCATGCTGAGTACTTAAAACCACGGTATCAACACGCTTAGGATCATCATTTTGATCGTATTCAACCGTTACTTCCGCTTTGGCATCCGGTCTAAGATAAGGAATAGAATCATTTTTACGAAGCTTAGAGAGTTTCTGCATTAAATGATGACTCAATGAGATTGGGAGTGGCATTAACTCAGGGGTCTCACTGTCTGCATAACCAAACATAATTCCCTGGTCCCCAGCACCAATCTTATCAAGAGGATCGACGTCTCCACCACGAGTCTCAACCGACTCATCAACTCCCTGCGCAATATCTGGTGACTGTTCATCAAGTGAAACTAACACAGCAACACTGTCTGCATCAAATCCGTATTTAGGATCATTATAACCAATTTCACGAATTGTATCTCTAACAACTTTTTGAATGTTAACATAGGCACTAGTTGAGATTTCACCAAACACCAATACAAGCCCTGTAGTAACTGAGGTTTCACAGGCAACTCGTGCATCTGGATCTTTTTTTAAAATTGCATCCAGGATTGCATCACTAATTTGATCGGCAACTTTATCCGGATGACCTTCTGAAACTGATTCAGAAGTAAATAAACGCTTTTCTGACATTCTTATTCCCCCTATTGTTTGTGGTTACAAGGCAACTTCACTCTTCGTGAATCCTATCGGGAATCTGCTCATAACTTTATAATAATAACATATTCGCAAGTAATTAAAAAGCACACAAAACCTCCATTGAACAAATTTACATAATTGATTAACATGGATTTATTAATACAAAAAGGATAATATTATGAAAACTTTTATTGAAAAAAATCAAACCACCTTACATGCCCTAATTCTTACGGTATTCATCATCTTGAATACACTAATATGGCTCTTTGCTTCGCAAGTAGACTTACTATCAGTACAATGGAATACCAGACTGGCGGTGCTAATCCTATCAGAGTTTCTTTGGTCGGCTTCCCTTCTACTTTTCATCATTCGTTATGATCCGAGGATCAATTTATTTCTCAACGTCATCCCAGTGTTATTAGCGATTGTCTCCTTGTTTCCCATCTTATTAATCATCCTGTTTGTCATCCTTGGAATCACCAACATCATTGTAATGATGCCCAAATTTAAACTCGAAAATTACTATGGACTGGTTTGCTTTTCCTTTTTAAATTCAATTGCTCCGGTCATTTCTTTTTGTTATCTCGATAACCAATACCTAGAATCAAGTGTCCTCGTAAACGTTGGAATTCTATTTTGCTTATACTGTTTGTTCTTTGTTCCGTTCTTTAATCACCGACTTGAAACTAAATTAAACTTTATCTTCATTTTAATCTTTGCAGCGCTTCTGCTAGCAAATTTTCCCTTATTAAAATGTGCAATTTTAATTACTTTAGTATTAATCTCATACGGAATTCAAATCTTCAGCGAAAAAGAAACCCCAGAAAATTGTTTACTTTCATTTATAATTATTGGATTAGCAACTTTCATATAAAAATGAGGACTTCAAAATATGAAGTCCTCATTTTTATTTACTGTAAGGAAATTGCATCTAAAAATTCTTTGATTCTCGGAGAAGGATTATTAAAAAATTCGTCCTTTGATCCATCAAAAATCTTCTCCCCATTTTCGATGAATAACATTTTATCAGCAGATAATTTAGCAAATTCAATGTTGTGAGTAATCATAATCATTGACTGTCCCTGATCAGCTAACTCTTCCAGCATTTCTAAAACTTGCGTCTCTAACTCCGGATCAAGCGCACTGGTAGGTTCATCTAATAAAATGTACTTAGGCTTGACTGCCAATGCCCGACAGATCGAGATTCGTTGTTGCATTCCTCCAGATAATTCATCGGGATAGAAATTAGCATATTTTTCAAGACCAACCCGTTTCAATAATTTTTCTGCCTGAGCTACCGCATCTTTTTTCGAAATCTTATGAACATGGATTGGTGCAGCCGTGATGTTATCAATCACCCGTAAATTAGGAAAAAGATTCCAATTTTGAAAGACCATGCTAGTCTGTGCTCGTAATTCCTTACTTTGTTTACTGGTAATCTTATCCGCGTAGTTTAACGAAAAATTAGGAAAACTAATTACGCCTGAATCGGGATGAACCAACAAGTCCAGGGAACGTAGTAAGGTTGACTTCCCAGAACCAGAAGGACCAACAATTACGGTCGTTTTTCCCTCAGGAAATTCCGTACTAATTTTATCCAGAACGGTTTTTCCATCGTACTTTTTTACAATGTCTTCAATCTTAATCATTAGCCTTCATCCCCCTTTAAGTATCTTGAAGAACGCTTTTCGAGATAGTGTTGAAGGATCGTTAAAATACTGCACAAAATAGCATAAAGAGCAGCTACTTCTGTGTACATAAGTAGTGGCTGATAGTTGTGCGCCGCAATTTGTTGACTAACCTGAAACATCTCTGTGATGGTAATCGTACTTGCAAGAGAGGTATCCTTAACTAATCCAATAAATTCATTAGATAGTGGAGGAAGTACGATTCGTGCTGCTTGTGGTAAAACAATGTACCACAGGGTTTGAGTGGTGCTAAAACCCAGAGTATATGCAGCATCCCATTGATCTTGGGGAACAGACATCAGAGCTGACCGAATGGTTTCCGAGGCATAAGCACCCGTATTTAACGAAAACCCAATTATTGCTGCCGTAAAGGCCGGAATTTCAAAATTAAAACCGGGAATGAAATTTTGCAAGTTCGGTAAACCAAAATAAATAATGAACAACTGAACCAACAATGGAGTGGAACGAAAAGCCCACACGTATACGTCGGCAATGGCTCTAAAAATGCCCCACATAACTCTAACAAATGCATTCCCATGTGGTTTAAGAAACTTTATCAGTGCGGTAACAATCGCAAGAATTAAACCAAAAAAGAATGAAATAATTGTTAGTGGAATGGTGTATTTAATCATTGCTTCTAAGAGACTCGGTAATGATGAAATGATAATGTCCCACATAATTCTTTAAGCTCCTAACTAATATTATTTATCAGTAATATTCTCGCCAAAGTACTTCATTGATAGTCGTTTCAAGGTACCATCTTTTCGAAGTTCATTAATTGCTTTGTCCATCTGTTTATTTAACTTAGCAGACTTTTTGTTCATCATTGGAGCAATTTGACTTTGAGGAATAACATTAGTTGGAACTAGTTTAGCTTGAAGGTCAGTGTCTTTATGACTTGCATACCAACTCTGCCATGCTGGCTGAGCATTTAAGGCACCAACAACACGACCTTGATCAATCATTTGCATTGAAGTATTAAAGTCTGGTGAAGTAACTGGTTTAGCATGCAGCTTTTCGGCGTTATTCCAGTTATCAGTACCAGTACCTTCAGCGACCCTCTTACCCTTAAAGTCTTGAGCATTTTTAATTGGTGAATCTTTCTTAGTAATCATGATTGCCTTTGAATAAATGTATGGAGTGGCAAACCGATACTGCTTTTTTCGAGCTGGATTAATTGCCATATTGTTAAAAATAACATCGTAAGAATTAGAATTGAGTCCCTGAATTAATGAATCCCATCCAGTTAACTTGTATTGAACCTTCATCCCCATCTTTTTAGCAACATCATTAGCCAAATCAACTTCAAAGCCGGTTAACTTACCGTTCTTATCCTTGTAAGAATACGGAGCATAAGTTCCTTCCATACCAACCGTCAAAGTCCCAGGCTTTTTAGTCTCAGATTGTTTCCCACATGCGGTAACGGTAAGAGCCAACGCGGCCACTCCTGTTAGTAAAAGTAAAGGCCATCTTTTCTTCATAATTAAAATCCCCATTCATTAAAATATATTGTGCAAAATTAACTAACTCGCTATGTTTATTTTACTCTAAAAATTTAAACAGACAAGTAACTTTTTCATGATGCTACCTCCTAAATAATCACAAAAGAACACAAAAAAGAGGACTGGATCCACCAGTCCTCTCATAATTATAATAAATTAATATCATTTATAGAGAAACCTTTGAGTGCATACCAAAAGTGTTGTCAGATTTTGTCAAATCTTTTTTACAACAACATGGTTTACACATAGTCAGTTTCCCCTCTCGTGTTCTTTAACATAAAATCATAATATTACTATTTCTTCACTGGGTCAATAGATTGATCTTCAAGATCTGGATCATCATGTTCGTCTTTTGGTAGGAGAAGGTTCAAAACGATTCCAATCACAGTTGCTAAAGCCACTCCAGTAAACTGGAAACTTCCAATTTGAATGTATGCATTACCAATTCCAATTACCAAGATAACCGACGCAATCATTAAATTGCGTTTCTTATCCATATCCAATTTATTGTCAATCATCACTTTGACACCATTAGCAGCAATTGTCCCAAATAGGAGAAAACTAATTCCACCAATAACTGGGAGCGGCATTTGCATGATTAAAACATTTAACTTATTCACGAACGCAAAGATCATGGCAAAAATCGCTGCTCCGATTATGACCCAAACACTGTAAACTTTGGTAATTGCCATGACTCCAATATTTTCGCCATAACTGGTTACCGCTGGTCCACCAAGAATTCCAGCTGCAAGCGATGCGGCTCCATCCCCAGCAAGCGTGCGATTTAAACCTGGATTCTTAAAGAAATTCTTGTGAGTCATTTCGCCGAGTACCATCAAATGACCCATGTGTTCGGTCATCGTAACAAAAGCGATTGGAGCCATAATCAAGACGGCATTCCAGTCAAACTTGAAGCCTCGCTCGGTGCCAATGATATGAAACGGAGGCATTTTAAACCATGGAGCAGTGGCAATTGCGTGAATATCAACTAATCCACACGCCATTGAAATTAAATACCCACAGACAATTGCCAATAAAATCGGAATTAATCCCAAGAATCCCTTCAATTTAACGTTGAAGAAAATTGCTAAAAACAAAGTGGTCATCGCAATTCCGAAGAAAACCAAGCTATACTTTCCATGATCCATCATTGCATTTTGGGCAGCACTCCCTGCAAGTGATAGTCCAATCACCATTACGATCGGCCCCACTACCACTGGTGGTAGGATCTTATCAATCCAGTCGGATCCAATAAATGAAATGATCGTAGCCACCACCACATAAACTAAGCCGACCGCAACCACTCCTTGAGAAACTCCTGAAATTCCAGTTGTTTTCATAAGTGCCATCATTGGAGTGACAAAGGCAAAACTAGATCCCATGTAAGCGGGAATTTTCCCCTTAGTAATTAAGATATGGAGTAACGTCCCAATTCCTGAAGCAAAAAGTGCAATACTTGGGCTTAAACCGACTAACAATGGAACAATTACTGTGCTGCCAAACATTGAAAACATGTGTTGCAAGGAAAGTCCAATCCATTTTAGTGGTGATGGACGGTCATGAATTCCTAATACATAGTCCTTTTTCTGAGACATTTATACTGACTCCCCTTCTTTAATAAAAAAACTGCTGTCCAAGGGACAACAGTCTTCGATTAAATAAAGTTTTACAGTATCACTTTAAAATTCGAAATCTTGCTGCCTCACTGGACACACTTAAAGATTTATTTAATTGAAATGATATATTTTTTATGATTGTTTGTCAATAAAATCTCCAAACGAAAAGGTTTATCGTTTTGGCATCACTTGTACTTTACTTATAAGCTAATTACTCTATAACCCTACGTTTAAAACACAAGCACCTTTCAAATCACCTTTAGCAACCCTTTTCAAGGCATCATCCGCCTTTGAAAGTGGAAATTCAGTAACGTCAGGTTCAATGTGTAAACGATCAGCTAAAGTCAAAAACTCTTCGCCATCACTTCTCGTATTACTTTCAACACTCGTTAAGTTCTTTTCGTGAAAAATATGCTCTTCGTAACTCATCTGAGGGATATCAGTCATATGAATTCCGGCTAATGCTAAAGTACCTCCGGGAGCTAAACTTTTCAACGCATTAGGAACAGCCTCACCGACTGGTGCAAAAATAATCGATGAATCTAGAGGAACGGGCGACATATCATATGTGTTATTGACTGATTTTGCCCCAAGTGACAAGGCAAATTGTTTGGCATCTTCACCTCGTGTAAAGACGTGAACGTCAATTCCCTGATCAATCGCCAATTGCGCGGTGATGTGAGCAGACCCACCAAAGCCATAAATTCCAAGGGTACCACCAGCTGGAATGTTAGCACGTTCAAAAGCCCGATACCCAATGATTCCAGCACAAAGCAGTGGGGCTGCTTGAAGTGAATTAAACCGTTCTGGAATTCGATAAGCAAATCCCTCTGGAACGGTTGTATACTCCTCATAGCCACCATCATGATCCCATCCCGTATATTTAGAATATGGACATAGATTCTCTCTGCCAGAACGACAATACTTACATACACCACATGTTTTCCGTAACCATGGGATTCCGATTCGATCACCAATTTTAAATCGACGAGTATGGGGACCATTTTTAACTACTTTACCAATAATTTCATGTCCAGGAGTTAGATCTTTTTTATGGACTGGTAAATCACCCTCGGTAACGTGTAAATCCGTGTGACAAACTCCACACGTTAATACCTTAACCAAGACTTCACCATCACCAGGTGCTGGAACGTCTTTTCTAACATATTTTAAGGGAGATTTCCTTCCGTTAATCGGTCCAGGTTTAACAATTTCCCAAGCATTCATAGTTTTAGGGATCTCGGTATTAGCTTCTTCTACCATTATAATTGCCTCCTCAATGTAATCTTTACGTTCATCATATCACAAGGAAAATGAAAGTGAAGTCCACTGACTAAAACCTAATCAAAATGAGTTTGAACTTCTTCTGGTTGTTTTTTAACAAAAACTTTCCCGTTTCTAATCGAGTATAAAAGCGTTCTTCTTTCGTTAATTTCATTATAAAAATTATCTGTATTAAAGATTAAGAAACTAGCGGGTTTCCCCTTCTCAATTCCATAATGATCACTAACATGTAAAGTTTTAGCAGCGTTGGTAGTAACCAATTTATATGAATCCATAATTTGATGGTACCCCATCAATTGACTCGCTAAAATACCAACGTAAAGCGCATCCAACATGTTACCGTTCCCCATTGGATACCACGGATCTTTTACATCGTCCTCTCCAAACGAGACGTTGATTCCATGCTTTAAAAGTTCCTTGACTCTCGTTAGACCCCGTCGTTTAGGGTAAGTATCAAATCGACCACCCAAATGCATATTAACTAGTGGATTGGCTACCATGTTAATCTTTGACATCTTAAGAATTCTCATCAACTTATCGGCATATGCATCGTTATACGATCCAAGAGCCGTTGTATGACTTGCAGTCACCCGATCACTTAGTCCTGATTCATACGCCAAAGTAGCTAGAACTTCCAAATTTCTGGAATTGGGATCATCAATTTCATCGCAGTGAACGTCAACAAGTTTGCCATATTTTTCAGCTAAGTTCATCAAAAACGTTAGTGAATCACGCCCATAATATTGATTAAATTCGTAGTGGGGAATTCCACCCACGGCGTCAACTCCCATTTTGACAGCTTCTGTTAGTAAATCTTTGCCATGTGGAAATGATAGAATCCCCTCCTGTGGAAAAGCAACTAATTGGAGATCGATAAAACTAGATACCCGTTCTCTTGCCTCAAGAAGTGCTTTAAGAGCGGTAAGATTGGGATCAGTAGTATCAACGTGACTTCTAACGAACTGAATTCCATGTTCAGCCTGATTCTTGAGCGTTTTAATGGCGCGCTCCTTAACGTCTTTTTCAGATAAGCTTTGTTTTCGCTCAGACCAAATTGAAATACCCTCAAATAGGGTTCCACTTTCATTAAACCGGGGTTCACCGGCTGTCAGAGTCGAATCTAAATGGACATGTGAATCAATAAATGGTGGAATAATTAATTTACCATTCGCATCAATCACCTCTTCTTTAAGATCATCAATGTGATCACCAATCTCTTTAATCTTTCCATCTTTAACTAAAATGTCTTGTTTTTTTGTCGAATTCTCAATATATCCCTGTTTAATAATCATTTTATTTGTCCCGTCTTTCTAACGCCCGACCGATAACGTAGTAGAGAACAGCAATAATTGCCATTACAATAAAAGTTGCTCCAATGGTATTTTTAACAATTGCAACATTTTTCAACATTAAGTATAACAAAATTCCTAAAATCCAAAGTGAAAACGCAAACCAATTCACTCCATGGCTATACCAAAACTCTCCTTTCGGATCTCCAAATGATTCCAAACGGTAGTCACGATCATTAAGAAGAAAGTAATCTACTAGCATGATGGAGATGATTGGGCCTAAAAACATCCCAATATAATCAAGGAAGGCCGTAAAAGCAGAAAGAAAGCTTCCACTTAAAAGTGGGGTAAAGGTTAAAATCATCGCCACCACGGTGACAATCAACAACGACTGTTTTAATGTCAATTTATGATACATATTCGTTAATGCTGATCCAGCCGCCTGTAAATTAACAGCATTAGCAGTCATACTGGTTAAGACAATCACAATCATTGCAATCATTCCTAGACCCAATTTATTGGCCACTGTACTTGGATCAGAATTATTGGGATCATAGACTCCAGACGTAATGGCAATACTGATGGTAGTGCATAATCCGATGGATGCAAAACTGACTGCCCCTAGTAAAGCTCCCAAAAATGGTGCACTTGTCGAAACACGCTTTTTATTAGTAAATCTAGTAAAATCAGCTCCACTAGTAACCCATGCCAAGTTAAACGCAGCCAGACTATCAATTGCTGCTCCAAACGGTATCCGATCCCTTTTGGGAACCATATAATGAGCAAGTTGGGTAAACGAAACATCTCTAAACACTACCAAGACTTCCCATATTACAAAGACTATAACTAGAATAATTCCAACTCTTTCAATAATTCTAATGGATCGTTGCCCTGATATAACACTAAGAATATGTAAAATACTCATAACCAGAATTCCAACAACTAAACCGAACGTACCACCAGACTTCCCAAAGATTGGCCATCCAAAGAATGAATTAAAAATATAGGATAATGAAGTTGCCGCAATAAAAGTATTAACCGCGGTCCAACCCATAAACATCACTAAATTGACAACCGATGGGATCATGCTTCCCCTGATTCCAAATGTCGCCCGACTCAAAGTTGTCGTCGATAAACCCGTTTTATACCCCTCATATCCAATTAAACTTAGAAACAGATATGAAATAATTGAGGCAATCACCAAAGCACTAAAACCGCCCCATAAACCACAAGCGGCAATAATACCCCCAATAAACCAAGTTCCATTATTAGCGTTTGCTCCAAACCAGTTAGCAAACATATCCCAATAGCTCATGTTGCGTTCGTTCTTTGGAATGGGATGAACTTCGTACTTATTTTCGTTTTCCATTTTTTTCCTCCCTTGAATTAAAATGATAACCAAAATTCACATTGAACCAATTATAGTAATTCTTAAAGTGATTTAAAAGCTAAATTTAGCTATGAAAATGATGATTGGATTATAAAAAAGAAGAGTGTATCATAAGTACTAGTTCAATTAAGGGGGTTGATCAATGTGCTTGGGAGACGTGAAGCAAGACTTAAGCGTGAAAAGTTACGATTAAAAAAACAAAAGTTAAAGCTTAAGAAACAAAAATTAAAATTGAGAAAGTTAAAAATAAAACTTCGAAATAAACGAAAATAGGGATCACCATTGGGTGATCCCTATTTCATCTTAATGCATCAATTATCATAATTAGCTTAGTCATCAAAAAACAGGTCTAAGTCCGGGTAGTTAATAAATTAACAACAATGAAGGATCAACAGAACCTTAATGTACCCGGACTCATCCCTGCATTATTAGTATATGTCATATCAGTGTTACTTAGCAAGAAGAAAGCTTAATTACCTGACCTCTCCCTCAATCTTTGCCGCGTGTACGGTGGAATAAGGAACGTCAACTATTTTGACAAAACTACTTTATCATCAATAATTATGTGTCAGCAACTAAAGATTAAGTTGATGATTTTTTTATTTATGCTACTTTGATATACTAAATAGGTAGTGTTTCGGGTGTCATTAAATAATAAATAATCAGTATGATTATAAAATACGTCCAAAACCGATTGACGTTAAAAGCTAATATAAGGAGTTTGTTATGGCAAAGGAAAAACAAAAAAAGAAATGGTATAAACGATTCTGGGTTTGGATCATAATTGCAATCATCATACTTGTAGTAATCTTCGTTGTTGGAAGTAACAGTGATAAAAAGAAAAGTAGTTCTGCAACATCGGACAGTCAAACATCCCAAAAAGTAAAACTAGAGAGTTCGTCTAAAACGGCGTCGGCAATTTCAACAACTGATAGCGCAAACACTGAGAGCAATAATGCATACAATACCGCTAAAAGCTATATGGAATCTGTTCCAATGTCTAAGAAGCGTTTATACACTCAACTAACATCACAATCTGGAAATAAATTTAAACCAGAAGCGGCTCAATCGGCCGTTAATAAATTCAGTGATAAAGATTATCAAGAAAACGCGGTTAAATCAGCAAAAAACTATTCGAAAGAACAACATTTATCAGCTCAACAAGTTTACGATCAGCTAACTTCTGAAGCTGAGGGATACACCCCTGAACAAGCTAAGTATGCCATTAATAAAAACAACTTAGGTCAAATTAACCAATAAAACATAATAAGATAAAAAGTCATTTTACGATGGCTTTTTATTTTGGTCATTTTATTTCTAACACGTATTTAAAGGGTGTGATCCACTTAAAAATTAAATAAACTATACACAGTAAGATCAAAGTATAAAAAAAGAACGTTGTTATGACAACGTTCTTGATTTGCTAAGATAAGCTATATAACTATGTTATACCGGAGGTGGGGTTCGAACCCACACGATCGCAATGATCACTGGATTTTGAGTCCAGCGCGTCTGCCAGTTCCGCCACTCCGGCATGCTAATGATTGCTAAAGCAGTAAAACAAAGGCGGTAACCGGATTTGAACCGGTGATGAAGGTTTTGCAGACCTCTGCCTTACCACTTGGCTATACCGCCATAAAGGCACTAAGCCTTAACAACTGCCCTTCCCTACTGGAACCAAGCAATCAAAAGGGCGGTAGGTGGGAATCGAACCCACGCGTGTCGGTACCACAAACCGATGTGTTAACCACTTCACCACTACCGCCATAACATCATAAACAGGGATAGTAGGAATTGAACCCACATCAACGGTTTTGGAGACCGGTATACTACCGTTGTACGATATCCCTATAAATAAAATGGAAGGAAGTGGATTTGAACCACCGAACCCGAAGGAGCGGATTTACGGTCCGCCGCGTTTAGCCAGACTTCGCTATCCTTCCATATAATGGCGCGGGACAGAATCGAACTGCCGACACACGGAGCTTCAATCCGTTGCTCTACCAACTGAGCTACCGAGCCATTGTCTTTTATGACATTTATAATAATAAAACTATTTAATTAATGTTGCAAGGGTTACCCACAACAAACGGTCCGTACGAGACTCGAACTCGTGATCTCCTGCGTGACAGGCAGGCGTCCTGAACCAACTAGACCAACGGACCATATGTTATGGAGGATACAGGGATCGAACCTGTGACCTCCTGCTTGTAAGGCAGATGCTCTCCCAGCTGAGCTAATCCTCCAA
>NZ_JBWXUY010000029.1:0-262 GCF_059901325.1 Fructilactobacillus sp. X2R5C3
GTCTTGACTACATCAAACGTTTCTACGACGCATCGTCTACGTTTAAGATTTCTCTACCTACACCGATCATGTCTGGTGTACGTACACCTACTCGTCAATTCAGTTCTTGTGTACTGATCGAATGTGGTGACAGCCTAGATTCAATCAACGCAACAGCAAGCTCAATTGTTCGTTACGTGTCGCAACGTGCTGGTATTGGTATTAACGCAGGTCGTATTCGTGCGATTGGTTCTGAGATCCGCAATGGTGAAGCGTTCCACAC
>NZ_JBWXUY010000030.1:0-262 GCF_059901325.1 Fructilactobacillus sp. X2R5C3
TGATCAAACCGTCACGGTCAGCCTTGGTTCCAGCTTGTCCGGCACCTCTTCATTCATCCTGAATAACGGTTATGCAAAAGAGTGACTGCATTATCGGGCTTCTGCTGGCTGTTCTGGCAGGAAGCCAAGTCCAGGCTGCCGTAATTGCCGCCGTCACGGGTGATGATGACGGCGTGCGCGCTGCGCTGGCCGTCTCCAGCGTGGGTGATCAAATTTTGGTGCCGGATGGCGACTGGAGCTGGGATCAAAACGTGGCTTTGAC
>NZ_JBWXUY010000031.1:0-262 GCF_059901325.1 Fructilactobacillus sp. X2R5C3
CTGATGCGTGGTCCGATTGCACCTTGACGACGTTTGTATTCGTTGCGATCAACCAATCGAATCACTTTTTCTACCACTTCAGCATCAAATCCTCTCGCAATAATATCTGCTTGGCTTTGATCTTCTTCGCTGTATGCATAAAGTATCGCATCAAGTACATCGTAAGCTGGTAAAGAGTCTTGGTCAGTTTGATCAGGGCGTAACTCGGCAGAAGGGGGGCGGCTGATCACACGCTCTGGAATTACAGGGGTTTCACTTAAAG
>NZ_JBWXUY010000032.1:0-261 GCF_059901325.1 Fructilactobacillus sp. X2R5C3
GCTCTAATCTGAAGGATATCAAGGTTGGTATCGGACTCCATCGTGTTGACAATATCCTTAGTTCCGTATGCAATCGACTGAAGAGTGGCTTTTACAAAGTCGTCACTGTTAGTCCCACGGGTAATGCCGAAGACGGCTCCTCTCACGTCCTGATCCCAATAAGGAGCTCCCAACCCATTAAAAGCTGGAACCACATAGATTTCATTGTGGTCGGTCGATCGTTTGGCCGCCTGTCTGGACTCAGGAACACTGGTAATAATC
>NZ_JBWXUY010000033.1:0-260 GCF_059901325.1 Fructilactobacillus sp. X2R5C3
GTATCCAGGAATGTCAGGGATAATTGGGTTACCAGCATCACTTGGATTGTTTGGATCATTTGGATAAATGATTGGGTTACTGCCTAGAACATCAGGAACTAAGTGACCTAATGCGTAGTAAATGACCGTTACTTCGGAGTCGTTAGAATCAGCGTTAACCGTTTCTTGACCAACTGAAGCAGTGTTAGTGTAGTAACCATTGATAACTGGAGAGTTAACTCCACTCAATACATCACTCTTAGTCGTCCATGCGCTGTAAG
>NZ_JBWXUY010000034.1:0-260 GCF_059901325.1 Fructilactobacillus sp. X2R5C3
GTGCAGTCCCTGCCGAGCGGCGTCCAGTACCGCGTGATCGAAGCCGGCAAGGGCGCCAAGCCGACCCAGGCCAGCACCGTGCAGCTGGAAGTGGCCGGTCCGTTCCCGTACGGCCAGCGCCCGACCGAAGCCCGTCCGGCCCAGCAGATTCCGTCGATCAAGGTCAGCGAAGTCGAAATGAAGGCCATGCGCGAGACCCTGCTGCAGATGCCGGCAGGCTCGAAGTGGGAAGTCACCCTGCCGCCGGACCAGGCCTACGG
>NZ_JBWXUY010000035.1:0-259 GCF_059901325.1 Fructilactobacillus sp. X2R5C3
CTTCTAGCGTATCTTCACTGTTCAAAGCGAATTTAGAACCATCAGAACAGACGATACGAATTCGCTCATCATGGCTTACTGAGTAAATATCGACTTCGGTATTACACAGCTCAAAAGAGGCTTCACGAAAGTTGTCTTGCTGTGTATTTGAAGCGCAACCTGCAGTCAGTGTTGCAGCGAAAACTGCCAAAAGTCCGAGTCTTTTCATTGTTAATCCTTCGCTATCATCAGATTGGGTGATGAGTTTTATATGCTATTT
>NZ_JBWXUY010000036.1:0-258 GCF_059901325.1 Fructilactobacillus sp. X2R5C3
GTATAAAATAATATATAAATCTAAATTAATGAGTATTTTTAAGAATGGAAAAAAGTAAGGTACTTGAAATTAAATGAGCCAATTATTTATTAATTTCGACTACAATAAAATAAAATCAAAGATGACTTATTATGGCTTGGGTTAAGGATGAAGGAACATTCAAAAGCACCTATCATGATGAGGAATTCATTTCACATGAAATTTCTCGTGATGATGAATCCAATAATTTTTATTTTACATGTGTGGAGGGATGATCAT
>NZ_JBWXUY010000003.1:0-225882 GCF_059901325.1 Fructilactobacillus sp. X2R5C3
TTATTCCGGCATAGCTCAGTTGGTAGAGCACCTGACTGTTAATCAGGTTGTCGACGGTTCGAGCCCGCCTGCCGGAGCTATGTCTGAGTGCTAACAACAATTGCCGTTAGCACTTTTAATTTATCGTCATTTTGCCGGCTTAGCTCAGCTGGTAGAGCATCGGTATCGTAAACCGAGGGTCACAGGTTCAAGTCCTGCAGCCGGCATAAATCTTTTATTCATTCTTAATGATGATTAAACCTTTGGCATAGCAATAATGGGTGAATAGAATCTAATGGTGTGCTTGAAGATGCACATACATACATGAAGACACAAGAATTTATTTCTTGTGTCTTTTTTTATATTGCAAGTTTTATGTTAAACTTGGATCAGTGTTACGTTTCATAACATAGGTTATTGACGCTTATATCAATAACGAATAGAATGGTGTCATATCAAGGAGATATGCGTATGAGTGAAAAAGTACTGAGGAAATCATTAGCGGTTCTGCCAATGGGAACGGTTATGAAGCTTACTTCCTTATCATCCAGACAAATAAGGTATTACGATGATCATGGTCTTGTTCATTCTAAACGAACATCAGGAAACCGACGTTTGTATTCATTAGATAATGTGGACCAAATTCTTGAGATTCACAACTATCTTATTGAAGGAATGACAATTGCTCAGGTTAAAAGAGTATTTGAGAAACAACGGCGTCGAAAACTTTTACATAGTGGTGATAAATCACTTAGTGATGAAGATGTCCGCGAATACTTGAAAGACGATATTTTAAAAGCTGGACGCTTGTATGATGATTCTGATTTAAAGCAACAGGGTAAGTATTTAAAATAAGGAGACTACTTATGGTACATGATTATACAAAAGACGACATTCGCCAAATGGTAAAAGATGAAGACGTCCGATTTATTCGACTAATGTTTACTGACTTGATGGGCAGCATCAAAAACGTTGAGGTACCCGTTAACCAACTAAACAAGGTTTTAGATGGTAAGATTATGTTTGATGGATCTTCAATTGATGGTTTCGTACGCATTGAGGAAAGTGATATGTACCTGATCCCTGATCTTTCAACGTGGATGGTCTTCCCATGGGGTGACGAACACGGTAAGGTTGCTCGTCTGACATGTAGTGTTCATACATCAGATGGCGAGGTGTTCGTTGGTGATCCAAGAAATAATTTAATGCGTGTTCTGGATGAAATGAAAGAAATGGGCTTTTCTAACTTTAACATTGGCCCAGAACCTGAATTCTTCTTGTTCAAAATGGACGATAAGGGTAATCCAACCACTGAATTGAATGATCATGGAAGTTACTTTGATTTGGCACCAATGGATTTGGCAGCCAATATTCGTCGTGATATGGTTCTTGAATTAGAAAATATGGGCTTTCGAGTTGAGGCTTCTCACCATGAAGTAGCATCTGGACAACATGAAATTGATTTTCAGTACGACAACGCCGTGGTTACGGCAGATCATATTCAAACCTTTAAGTTAGTTGTAAAAACAGTTGCTAGAAAGTACGGATTATACGCCACTTTCATGCCAAAGCCACTGAATGGTATCAATGGATCTGGGATGCACATCAACATGTCATTGTTTGATAAAGATGGTGACAACGTCTTTTATGATAAAGATGGTGACCTGGAATTATCACAAACGGCATACTACTTCTTAGGTGGACTTTTGAAGCACGCTAAAGCATTAACTGCTGTATGTAACCCAATCGTTAACTCCTACAAGCGACTAGTTCCTGGCTTTGAGGCACCGGTCTATGTGGCATGGTCGGCATCTAACCGTTCACCATTAGTTAGAGTTCCAGCTAGTCGTGGTCTTAGCACTCGCCTTGAACTTCGAAGTGTTGATCCTTCAGCTAACCCATACTTAGCAATTGCATCAATTCTTGAAGCTGGTTTAGATGGTATTAAAAACAAAATTGAACCAGGTGAACCAATTGACCGTAATATCTATCATATGGATGGCAAGGAACGAAAATTAGATCATATTGAAAACTTACCTTCCACCCTTCATAATGCGCTTAAAGCATATGAAGCTGATCCACTTATGAAGAAAGCCATGGGACCTCACATGTATCAAAATTACTTGGATGCAAAGAACATGGAATGGAATGCTTACAGACAAAACGTTTCTCAATGGGAACGCGACAGATACCTAGATATGCTATAAAAAAACACCAACAGAGCGTTGGTGTGATTAAGGAATTACTTTTTAAGCAGTTTAACAATTTCAGCTAGATATTGATCAGTAAGGCTCGGTTCTTGAGCCTTCTTTTCTTGCTTTTTTTGATTTTTATTAGTTAATTTGTTGATAAATTTGACCAATAAAAAGACGATGAAAGCAATCAGCAGGAAATTCATGACTGAGTTTAGAAATAAGCCATATTTTATCTTTGCTTTTCCAACGGTGATGGCAAGTGATGAAAGATCGATTTTTCCTAAGAACAGTCCAATAAACGGGTTAAAAATGTTATTAACCAATGAAGTCACGATCGAAGTGAAGGCAGACCCGATGATAATTCCGACGGCCATGTCAACCACATTCCCTCGTGATATAAATTCTTTAAATTCCTTGAACAATGTATTATCCACTTCCTTTTCCTTGATAATCACTATTCTAACAAACTTTTTGTCGAGATATGATTGTAAATGAAAATCAAGAATGGTATTATTTCTGATAATTGTTAAAAGATTGACAGGAGGAGATTTTATGAACGGACAAGGCGAGAAGAGTCTCGACCATGCGTTCTTTGGGCAACCAAAAGGGTTGCAAACACTGTTCTTCACTGAAATGTGGGAACGATTCAGTTATTATGGGATGCGTGCAATTCTTTTATACTACATGTATTTCTCAGTCGCCAAGGGTGGATTAGGATTTTCTCCAACCACTGCAGCTTCAGTTATGGCAATTTACGGTTCACTAGTATTTCTAACGTCGGTGTTAGGTGGTTATCTAAGTGATCGTGTCTGGGGTAGTCGAAAGACCGTTCTGTATGGTGGAATTTTAATTATGTTTGGGCACGTGGTACTGTCGTTACCATTTGGTGCCGGAGCGCTATTTATTTCCATTGTCTTAATCACCGTTGGTACTGGACTATTGAAGCCAAATGTTTCAGAAATGGTTGGTGCCTTATATGGTGAAAATGATCCAAGACGTGATACAGGATTTACCATTTTTGTTTTCGGTATTAATCTAGGATCTTTCATTGCTCCAATCTTAGTTGGGACCGTTGGAATGGACTTTAATTTCCATGCTGGTTTCTCACTTGCTGCGATCGGAATGTTCTTTGCTTTAATTTACTACTACTTCAGTGGTAAAAAGACTTTGAGTATCGATGGCTTATATCCAAGTGATCCCTTAGAACCAGATGATTTGAATCGTTTAGTTCTTGAAATTATTGGTGGCTTAGCTGTATTTGCCGTTATTATCGCGGGGATGTGGTACTTTAAAGTTTTGAGTATTGATAACTTTGTTTTGTTATTGAGTATTATCGCAATTTTAACCCCAATTATTTACTTCGTTGTTATTTTGAGAAGTAAGAAGGTTACTAAGACAGAACATTCACGGGTTCTTGCCTATATTCCATTATTTATCGCTGCTGCGGTATTCTGGGCCATTGAGGAACAAGGATCCGTTGTTTTGGCTTTGTTTGCTGAAAATCAAACTAACAATAACCTTGGATTTTTGCACATTAATGCTACTTGGTATCAGTCACTTAACCCATTGTTCATTATGCTGTACACACCACTGTTCGCATTCTTATGGACATATCTGGCTAAAAGAAAAGAAGAGCCCAGCTCCCCAGTTAAGTTTACGTGGGGAATGTTTTTCGCTGGATTTTCGTACTTATTTATGATGATTCCAATTTTCCTATTTGGTTCATCAGCTAAAGTTAGCCCACTATGGCTAATTGGTAGTTGGGCCATTGTTGAAATTGCCGAAATGTTGATTTCACCAATTGGGCTTTCCGTTACCACCAAACTTGCTCCGAAAGCATTTGAATCACAGATGATGAGCATGTGGTTCTTAGCGGATGCTGCTGGTCAGGCGGTTAACTCACAAATCGTTAAGTTCTACACTCCGGGACACGAAATCGCGTACTTTGGAATCGTTGGACTTGTAGCCATCTTGTTTGGAATTGTCTTATTATTGATGATCAAACCAGTTAAAAAACTGATGGATGGAGTAAATTAAAATCACTATAATGAAAGGCGCTGTAAAGTTAGCGCCTTTTATTTTTTGAAAAAAAGTATTGACTAACATCATGATCCCGTGTAATATAATAAACGTTGATTCGTTACTACGAATTACTCATTTATTATGGAGGGGTAGCGAAGTCTGGCTAAACGCGGCGGACTGTAAATCCGCTCCTTCGGGTTCGGTGGTTCGAATCCACTCCCCTCCATTGATTCTTGGGCTATAGCCAAGTGGTAAGGCAACAGGTTTTGATCCTGTGATGCGCTGGTTCGAACCCAGCTAGCCCAATACTAATTATTGGTGTAAAATCGACTAACAAATGTTAGTCGATTTTTTTATGCCAAGGTAGGAGTAATTATGACAGTACCTGTTTATATTAAAATTCATGATGATATTAAGAGTAAGATCGAAGACGGAAGCTGGAAAGTGGGAACTCGGATTCCATCTGAAAGAAAACTATCCGAACAGTACGGAGTAAGTCGGATGACGTTCAGGCAAGCTGTTCAAGCGCTCGTTGAGGATGGAATATTAAAACGGATTGCCGGCTCAGGAACGTACGTTACTAACCAAAAGGTTCAAGAAAAGATGTCCGGAGTAACCAGCTTTACTAACATTATGCTGGCTCAAGGAAAAAAGCCATCCACCAAAACCTTGTCATATAAGATTGTTGAGCCCACCTTTAAGGAAGCCTCCGTCTTGGGGCTGAGTCAGGATGATCGGGTTTTGCGGATGAATCGGATTCGCTATGGAGACGACATTCCGATTTGTTATGAAGTGGCAGCTGTTAATGCATCGATGGTCGAAGGGTTAAGTGAAGAAGACGTTTCTAGCTCCCTGTATCGTTCTTTAGAGGACAAGAAGGGACTTCGTCCAAGAAGCGCGAAGCAATTTATTTCGGCGATTTTAGCGACTGATCGGATTGCTGATTTACTGGATATTGAGGTTAAGGCACCCATTCTTAAGCTAAAACAGATATCGTATCTTCAAAATCAGCAACCATTTGAGTTTGTTCAGGCTCAGTACGCTGCTGAGCGATTTGAGTTTTACCTAAATAAATAAAAAAGAGCCCTACTAACGAGGGCTCGTAAAGTTGGATGAGATCACTTCTCATCCTTTTTTTGTTTTCTAACTAAATTTAAAAATTCAGGAATGGCTAGCATTCGTTTAAAACGGGTGGGTTCTTTAAAAAGGCGATAGAGCCATTCGATGTGATGATTAATCCAGAACTTAGGAGCTCTCTTGACGTGTCCAGCTAAAACGTCAAAGCTGCCTCCAACCCCAATCCACAGCCCGTTATTTTTGGCTCGATATTTTGCTATGAATTCTTCTTGGCTAGGGAAACCGGTCGCAACAAAAATCATGTCAATGTCGTTGTTTTCAATGTTGTTAATGATGGGAGTATCGTTTTTAAAATAACCGTCCTGCATCCCCACAATTTTTAAATGTGGATAGTTAACGGTTAAGACTTTTCGTAAATCAAATACGACATCGGGTTTGGCTCCCAGAAAATAAGCTGACTTGTTATTTTGGTTTCCCCAAGCTAATAGTGTTTTAAAAATGTCATAGCCGGTAATTCGTTCTGGCATCGAGTCATTTAACATTTTGGCGCCCTTGATAATACCAATCCCATCCGGAACGACGTAAGTAGCCGTTTTTAAAATTTTTTGGTAGTGAGGGTGACGATTAGCATAAACGACGATTTCTGGATTTGCGGTTACCACGAACGTGTTTTGGTGGCCGTCTATTTGGGATTCAATTACTTGCATAAATTCGGTGAAAGTCGTGTTAACAAAGGGGATGGAAGCGATGTCGGTGGTCGGAAATTTGTGCGTCATTTGTTAGCCTTCTTTTTGGTTATTATGTGATATAATGTGCAACGAGTAACAACAATAGTTTAGCCTGAAAGGGCTAGAGGAGATTAAAGATGTCAACATTACAAAGTCCTGATAATTTAACTTTACACACTGACTATTATGAAATCAATATGATGGCAACTTATTTTGAAAAACATATGCAAAATCGTCATGCTGTATTTGAAGTTTTTTTTAGAGACATGCCCTTTGGAAATGGATATGCCGTCTTTGCAGGATTAAAACACATTATTGAATATATCAACAACCTTAACTTCACTGATGAGGACATTAAGTATTTAAAGTCAATTAGCGATTATTCCGATGAATTTTTAGATTATCTTCGTAACTTTAAGTTTACTGGGACAATTCGTTCTGCTGTTGAGGGTGATTTAGTTTATAACAACGAGCCCATTGTTCAAGTTGAAGGAACGATTGCGGAATGTCAATTAGTTGAGACCGCTATTTTGAACATGGTGAACTATCAGACTTTAATCGCTACTAAAGCGGCCCGAATTCGAATGGTGGCTGGAAATAATCCTTTAATGGAGTTTGGTAGTCGTCGAGCCCAAGAGGTTGATGCAGCACTGTGGGGAACCAGAGCGGCATACATTGGTGGGTTTAACGCGACTTCCAATGTGTTAGCCGGTAAGGAATTTGGCATTCCTGTCAGCGGAACGATGGCGCACTCTTTGATTGAATCATTTGGAAATGACTATGATGCATTTATGGCATACGCCCAAACTCATAAGAACTGTACTTTTCTGTTGGACACCTTTGATACCATTAAAAGTGGGGTCCCAAATGCAATTCGAGTTGCAAAAGAAATGGGCAACAAGATTAACTTTCAAGGTGTCAGAATTGATTCCGGTGATATGGCGTACTTATCAAAAAGAGTTAGGGAAATGCTGGATGAAGCTGGCTTTAAGGATGTTCAAATTGTGGCTTCCAACGACCTTGATGAATACACCATTAGTAGTTTGAAGATGCAAAATGCCAAAATCGACTCTTGGGGAGTTGGGACCAAGCTAATTACGGCTTTTGACCAACCCGCACTTGGTGCGGTTTACAAGTTGGTCTCGGTTGAAGATGAACAGGGTCACATGGTCGATACCATTAAACTTTCCAATAACGCCGAAAAGGTTTCAACTCCGGGTAAGAAGCAAGTTTGGCGGATTACTGAAAAAGACGACGGTAAGTCTGAGGGAGATTACATCACACTTGATGGTGAAGATCCACGTGAACAGTCTTCCGTGTACATGTTCCATCCGCATTTCACTTACATTAACAAGACTATTACCAATTTTAATGCTCAACCGCTCTTACAGGATATCTTTAAAGATGGAAAGCAGGTATATCAAATGCCGACGTTAGAGGCTACTAAACAGCATGCGACCGATTCTTTGAAAGCACTCTGGCCAGAGTACAAGCGTCAGTTAAATCCACAAGATTACCCAGTTGATCTTTCTAAGAAATTATGGGACCACAAGATGAGTTTGATTAATGAAATTCATAATGGGGTTGAGCAAAAATTAGAGTAGGTGAATAGTAATGGATGAGAAACAAAAACGACTGCAAAAACAGATTATTAATGCTTTAAGGGTTCAGCCAAAGATCGATCCTGAAACAGAAATTAGACGTAGTGTTGATTTTATTAAGGATTACGTTAAAAAGAATTCGTTCATTAAATCAGTAGTACTGGGAATTTCTGGTGGTCAAGATTCCACTTTGACGGGAAAATTGGCATCGATGGCAATGAATGAATTAAGGGAAGAAACGGGTGATACTGAATATCAGTTTATTGCGGTTCGCCTTCCTTATGGTGAACAAGCTGATGAATCGGATGCTATGGAAGCCATTGATTTTATGGATGCTGATCGGGTTGAACGCGTCAATATCAAGGGTTCAGTCGATTCGATGGTAAAAGCAGTTGAAGCTAACGGTGATGCTGTCTCTGATTTTAATAAGGGCAACGTTAAAGCTCGGACGCGGATGATCGCACAGTTCACCATTGCTGGTGCCAATCAAGGGATTGTACTTGGCACTGATCATGCCGCCGAGGCGGTGACTGGTTTTTACACTAAATTTGGTGACGGTGCCTCTGATATTGTTCCAATTTGGCGACTGGATAAACGACAAGGTCGTGCGCTTCTTAAGTACCTTGATGCACCTAAAAAACTTTATGAGAAAACCCCAACGGCGGATCTTGAAGATGATCGTCCAGCTCTTCCGGATGAAAAGGCACTTGGGGTTAGTTATAAAAATATTGATGACTTTTTGGAAGGCCAGGACATCAGTTCAAGTGCGGCTAATGTGATTGAAAATTGGTATTTGAAAACTCAACATAAGCGACACCTTCCCATTAATGTTTATGATACGTTTTGGAAATAAATTTGATTACAATAACTCCGTTAATTATTTAATGGAGTTTTTATTTGAAAGATTATGGTGAAAAAATGGAAAAAACTTTAATTGATCAAACTGCAAAAGCGTTACCACACATTTCGAAACGACAAATTCAACAAACCTTAGAAATGCTTGAGGATGGTAATACCGTTCCATTTATTGCACGATACCGCAAAGACAGAACCGGTAATTTGGATGAGGTTTCCATTCGGGAACTTGAGGATACTTACCAGCGTTTAGCCAAGCTGAGCCACCGAAAGGAAGAAGTGGTAAAAAAGATTGACGAAGAAGGCCAATTAACCAAGCAGTTAAAACAAGACATCTTAAATGCTGACAGTATTCAGATTGTGGAAGACTTGTATTTGCCATATAAGCAAAAACGAAAAACAAAGGCGATGGTTGCAAGGGAACAGGGATTAGAGCCACTTGCAACTGCAATTTTAAAGTTTCAAAATGAGCCATTAAAACAACTGGCAAAGTCCTTTATAGATGATGATCACGACGTTAGTTCCGTTAATGACGCTTTAGATGGAGCCCGTGAAATCATTACGGATGCCATTGGAAACAACGCTAAGTTTCGGGAATGGATTCGAAACTATACCTTAAAAAACGCTATGCTGGCGGCAAAGGTTAAACCTAAAGGAAAGGTCAATGATGAAGGTGGCGTTTATGGTGATTACTACGATTTTAGTGAGCGAGCCAAAACGGTTCCGAGTTATCGGGTTTTAGCCATTAATCGTGGTGAAAAAGCAAAGGTATTGACCGTGAAACTAGATGTTGATGTTAATGCCATTATGCATTACATTGATTTTCATGTGGTTAGTAATCATAATGGTCCCGCAGTTGACTTTGTTAAAGACGCTTCAAAAGATGCTTATAAGCGCTTCATCGGTCCTGCCATCGAACGTGAAATTCGTTCCACTATGACTGAAGCCGCAGAAAATCATGCCATTGAAGTGTTTGGAAGAAATCTGTATCACCTGTTAATGCAGGCGCCAATCAAGGGTAAGGTGGTTCTTGGTTTTGACCCAGCGTACCGAACGGGATGCAAACTAGCGGTCATTGATGCAAACGGTAAATTCTTGGCAAAGGAAATTATTAAAGCCACTAAACCAGCAACGGAATCACAACAAGCGCGTGCTAAAGAACAGTTGATTGACCTGATTAAGAAGTATCACGTTCAAATGATTGCGATTGGTAACGGAACCGCGTCACGCGAATCGGAACAATTTGTAGCTGATGCAATTAAATCCATTGATTATCCGGTTCACTACGTAATTGTTAGTGAAGCTGGAGCATCGGTATATTCTGCTAGTAACAATGCGCGAAAAGAGTTTCCTAACCTTCACGTTGAGGAACGTTCAGCCATTAGTATTGGAAGACGACTACAGGATCCACTTTCTGAGTTGATTAAGATTGACCCCAAAGCGGTTGGGGTTGGTCAGTACCAGCATGATGTCTCTGAAAGTAACCTTGATGCCCAGTTGGATCGGGTGATTGAGACCGCCGTTAACCAAGTCGGGGTCAACTTGAACACCGCTAGTCCAAATCTACTTGAACACATCTCGGGATTAACTAAATCCACTTCACAAAATATTGTTGAATATCGAGATGAAAACGGTGCTTTTTCTAACCGTAATCAATTAAAAAAAGTTAAACGATTAGGACCAAAGGCTTTTGAACAATCAGTTGGATTTTTACGTATCATTAATGGCAAGAATCCATTGGACAATACTGATATTCACCCAGAAAGTTATCGGCAAGCTAAACAAATCTTGTCAGCATTGAGACTTACAATTGATAATTTTAGTTCTGATGAAGGTCGAAAAAAACTTGAAAAAGCAAATGAAGTTGATTTATCACAATCACTATCAATTGATCAGCAGTTGGTCAAAGATATTTTAGCTAGTTTGAAAAATCCCGGACGTGACCAACGTGATACGATGGCGAAGCCGTTGCTTAAATCGGATGTCATGAAGATTGAAAATTTGAAATCGGGAATGAAATTACAGGGAACCGTTCGCAATGTTACGGATTTTGGTGCGTTTGTCGACATTGGGGTAAAACAGGATGGTCTCGTTCATATTTCAAAAATGAGTGATCGGTTTATATCGGATCCAGCAAAGCTTGTTTCTGTTGGTGACATTGTCGATGTGTGGGTGTTAAGTGTTGATTTAGATCGAAAACGAATTAAACTTTCCATGGTTGGTCCAGAATAGGAGCGAACTTATTTGCATGACGATGAATTACAGAAACTGGTCGAACAAATTTCATTGGAGTCATTTGGGAAACCATTTAAGCACCGCGCATATTTTAATGGTCGATTGAAAACCACGGGTGGTCGGTACCACCTTAAAGATCATGATATTGATATTAATCAAACGATGGCGAAGGGGATCTCTAGAGAAGAACTTGTGGGAATCATTAAACACGAACTCGTTCATTATCATCTTCATTTAGCAGGGTATTCCGCTAATCATCGTTCAAAAGAATTTAAGCAGTTATTAAGAGCTGTGGGTGGTAGTCGTTATGCTCCAATTTTAAAAGCACAATCAGCTTATTATTACCTTTATGAGTGTACTAAGTGTGGCCAATTATATCGGCGAAAGCGACGGGTTAATATCTCACGTTTTGTATGTAGTAAGTGTCGTGGTAAGCTAAAACTAGTTAAGAAGGAGTGAAGTATCATGGAAAAAATTATTGTTAGGGTCCCAGCAACTTCTGGTAATGTTGGTAATGGCTATAATTCGGTTGGGCTCGCTCTTCACATGTATTACACGGTGATCGTTGAAGAAGAAACTGAGAAGTGGCGGGTCAATCATGCGTTTGGCGATTCAGTTCCTCACGATGATAAAAATTTGGTGGTTCAAACGATTTTAAAGGTTAACCCTAAAATCATGCCCCATCAACTAACGGTAATGTCAGATGTTCCACTGGAAAAAGGACTTGGATCTAGTACCACAGCGATTGCTGCGGGAATTAAAATTGCTAACAAGCTTGAAAATATGAATTTATCAGTTAATGACCAAATTAATATTGGGAGTCGAATGGAGGGACATCCCGACAACATTGCATCAGCCATTCTGGGAGACATAACAATCTCTCACTATGAGGATGGAAAGACGGACGTTGTCAAAGCTCATATGCCCGATGAGATGCAAGCCTTGGTTTTCATTCGAAATGAGAAAATTACCCAACAGAGGGGAATGGAACGTTTCCCAAAGGAAATTACGTTTGGTCAAGAGGTACAGACTAGTAGCGCTTCGAACGTTTTTGTCGCTGCATTAATGCAAAATGATTGGAATAAAGCGGCCCGAATGATTGAAGCTGATAGTCTGGTTCGCACTGGACAGGGTAATGATTTTAAAGACTTCAAAGTAATTAAACAGACTGCTCATGAACTAGGAATCTACGGAACTTACATTAGTGGAGTGGGTTCATCGATTATCACGCTAGGAGATTATGACCAACTCACCAAGTTACAACAGAATATTGAAAGTAACGATCAATTGGATGGAGTATGTAAGTTAGTTGACCTTGATAGGGATGGTGCCACGATTCGTGGTGAAGAATAATTAAAAAATTCATTGCGCTATCTCGTTAAATTTGCTATGATGTTTATTGTAGCAATGCGGCCATGGCGGAATTGGCAGACGCGCAAGATTAAGGATCTTGTCGGGATTTATCCCGGTGGAAGTTCGAGTCTTCTTGGCCGCATCATTTAATTCAAGAACACCATATCATTTTAAGATATGGTGTTCTTTTTAATTCTAAGTCTCTTTTGTTGACATTAAGTTGTGCACGATTAATCTAAGAAGTGAACGATTAATTAACAAGGATGGTGTGATAATTATGTCAGATAAATTAACAACCGAAGCTGGTCAACCGTGGGCTAACAACGAACATTCTCAAACAGCTGGTGTTCGTGGTCCTGTTTTGATGCAGGATTATCAATTACTAGAAAAGTTAGCTCATTTTAATCGTGAGAGGATTCCAGAGCGAGTCGTTCATGCTAAAGGTGCTGGTGCCAAGGGCGTTTTTAAACTTACACATGACATGAGTAAGTACACTAAAGCTGATTTATTCAATGGTGTGGGCAAAGAAACCCCAATGACCATTAGAATCTCGCAGGTTGCGGGTGAAGCTGGTTATCCTGACACCGTTCGTGATGTTCGTGGATTTGCGTTGAAATTCTACACGCAAGAAGGCAATTACGACATTGTTGGTAATAATACTCCGGTGTTCTTTGTTAACGATCCACTTAAGTTTCCTGACTTTATTCATTCCCAGAAGCGTGATCCTAAGACTCATTTACGTTCACAAGAGATGCAGTGGGATTTCTGGTCTCATTCACCAGAATCAGTTCACCAGGTCACCTACCTGATGGGTGATCGTGGTAATCCGGCTAGTTATCGAACAATGAATGGTTATGGAAGTCACACGTATAAGTGGGTTAATAAAGAAGGGACTCCATTTTGGGTTAAGTATCACTTCATTAGTCAACAAGGGGTTAAGAACATGACTAATGAACAAGCTTCAAAAGCAGCAACTGAAGATACCGATTATTTAATTCATGATTTATACGATGCAATTGAACAAAAGAACTATCCAACATGGAAAGTTTATGTTCAGATTATCCCTTATCAAGCAGGAATTGATTACAAACCAGATATTTTTGATGTAACTAAGGTGGTTTCTCATAAGGATTACCCACTACAAGAAGTTGGGGAATTTACCTTAAACCAAAATCCAACTAACTATTTTGACGATGTGGAAGAATTAGCTTTCTCACCCGCTAACCTAGTCCCTGGGATTGAAGCAAGTCCTGATAAGTTACTTCAAGGACGGTTGTTTGCGTATAAGGACGCTGAAAGATATCGTTTAGGCGCTAATTATGAACAATTAAAGGTCAACCGTCCATTAGACAAGGTTGAAAATTACGAACGTGATGGTCAAATGGCACAAGGACAAGACGGATCGGTCAACTATGAACCAAACGGTAAGGGTGGTCCAGTTGAAGATTTGAGTGCTTCAATCAGTCCCGATAAAGTGGAAGGTGAAACCGGAGCTTTTAAACCATATGACACTGACTACTATAGTGCCGCCGGAAAGTTGTATCATGTAATGAAACCGGAGGAACGTGATCGCCTGATTAATACGATCAAAGAAACGCTTGGTTCCGTTGATAATCATGAGATCCAAATCCTAGAAACCAGACAATTTTATAAGGCTGACCCAGAGTATGGGACTCGAGTAACAAAGGCTCTTGGTCTTGATTTAAATGAAATTAGATAAAAGATCCCATAAATAAAAATAGACTTGCAAGATAGGTTATTAGCCCTATTCTTACAAGTCTATTTTAATATGCTGGAGTCATTGAGTTTGGATCGGTACTCCCTGATGAATCATTGGTAGCAGTATTGTTGTTGGATGGATCACCATTACTAGGGGAATTGGTTTCTTGTTGTTTAGGTGTTAAACCCTTAGCTTGCGGTAAATTCAGGGTGGTTCGAATATGGTTTGAGACGTTCATCAATTCGTCTGGTTGGGCGACTTGATAACTGATTCCGTTAATTATTGCTTCATTCCCCTGAAGGGTCTCAGACTTGATGTGATGAGTGGCTGGACCATACTTAGATCTAATGGCAATCATGTCATCAAAGGATAAATCGGTTTTGAGGTTTCCATTTAATGATTCAAGAATTTGTTGGTACCTGGGAATGGAAGAAATTCCCATTCCTTTCATCACTAATTTTTCTAAGACTTGTCGTTGTCGCTGTTGGCGACCGTAGTCACCTTTCGGATCATCATCCCTCATTCGGGAATAATCAAGGGCCTGATCACCATCTAGATGGGTCATTTTGCCCTTAACTACATTGGCATTCCCATACTTAAACGTCAATGGTGGCTTCACTTCGACACCCCCAACGGAATCAACCATCTGTTTTAAGCCACCCATGTTAACGATCGCAAAGTAGTCGATGGGAACGTTTAAGAGATGCTGGACAGTTGAAATGGCAGTCTTTGGACCACCGATGGTGTAAGCAGCGTTGATTTTTTCGTATGGCTGTGAGTCACCGTCGACCACGACTTTGGTATCGCGGGGGATACTGGTTAAGTAAGTGGTCTGCTTTTGCGGGTTAACGGTAGCGACGATAATGGTGTCGGTGCGGCCAACGTCGTGTCTACCAAGGGCGCCCGTGTCGGTTCCCATTAGTAAGATTGAAAACGGTTTTCGTTTCTTTAGAAGATTTGAGACGTTTCTTGATTTTCCAATTCCATCGTCTTGAAACGTTCCTCCAAAGGAATGACGAGCCTGGGTGTAAGCACGGAAACCAAAAGCAAGGGCAATGATGACAATCAATAAGATGATACCCATAAAAGTCCAGGCAACTGGATGGTGCGGCTCGTTATCATAGTCAACGGCTGGCTCTGACTTTGGTTCGGAAAAATGTGGATTACCAGCTCGCCGGCTATATTCGCGATTGTCGTCATTATTATTATCGTATTTTGACATTATTATTCCCCGCTTATTTATTAATACTGCCCCAAATTATATAGCAGTTATGGCAGCTAACGCTAGTTATTTCTCAACTTTTTAGTAGATTTTAATATAACCGTATTATTCTTATTGGGGCAATTTCTAGTGGTGTAAAATCGTGTGGTACAATAACTTAAGTAAAACTTACAAGAATAGGATGATCAAATGGGTATTTTTTTTAAGAGTATATCAGGGATATTAATTGTACTGATCATGATCGTGCTCGGTTTTGTTTTGGCTAAACGGCACTGGTTTAATGATGATTCAACTAACTTAATTGTTAAACTGGTTATTGACGTAGCCTTGCCGTGTTACATGATCTATACGATTGGTCGCGATTTTACGACCGACACGTTACTTTCAACGTTGCCAGACTTAAGATTTCCGGTCGTTAGTATGTTAATCATGTTTGGGATTTCGGTGGCAATTGCGCGGGTGATTCGAATTAAAAAGTATCATCGGGGGGTGTTTGAATCGATGTTTTTAAATTCAAACACCGTCTTTGTCGGATTGCCGGTTAATATGGCTCTGTTTGGGGCCAAAAGTTTACCGTACGTGTTAGTTTACTACATGGCTAATACGACCTTTTTTTGGACCATTGGTGTTTACTTAATCCAACGTGATGGGGACGCTAATTCCAAGTTTGACTGGAAAAAGACCGTTAGTAAAATTTTGTCACCACCACTGCTGGGATTTATCTTTGGGGTGATTTTGGTTTTACTGCGAATTAAAATTCCTGATTTTTTAATGAGTGATTTTCAATATATTGGTGGGTTAACCATCCCACTTTCAATGATGTTCATTGGAATTTCGATGGCAAATATCAACTTTAACAAATTTGACTTTAGTGCCTCTAATTGGGGAATTTTACTGGGTCGATTCATTATTTCACCAATTTTAATGGCACTGTTGGTTATTCCAACCGGGATGCCAGTTTTGATGAAACAGGTCTTCATTATGCAGGCTGCCATGCCGGTTATGACTAACGCACCGGTGGTAGCCAGAAAGTATGGTGCGGACGCAGATTATGCTTCACTGATGGTCGCTGAAACCACGATCATCAGTTTAGTTGTTTTGCCCATTTTAATGGTGATTGTGCAACAAATCCATTAAGACGAGTCAATTGAAAAATAGACAAGTAAAGAATGGGAGTAGTAGCTTAAAGTGAAAAAATCAGTGATTTATGTGTTAATTTCGACGTTAATGTTTAGTTCAATGGAGATTGCCCTAAAGGTGGCAGGAAGTGAGTTTAATCCAATTCAATTGAATTTACTTCGTTTCTTCATTGGTGGAATTGTTTTATTGCCGTTCGCTTTCTATGAATTACATAAACGACGACGCAAAATCAACTTAAAGGATTGGAAGACGTTTGCGTTTACCGGTTTTGCGTGCGTGGTAATTAGTATGACCCTGTACCAGTTAGCGATTGTGTACGATAAGCCAGCTATTGTGGCCGTCCTGTTTAGTTGTAATCCGGTCTTTGCCGTAATCTTTGCGTACTTCATTTTGCATGAACGAATTGGACGGGCCAACTTAATCTCATTAATCATTTCGGTCATTGGCTTAATTGTGATTGTTAATCCATTTAACTTAACTAATCCAGTTGGAATTATTTTGTCACTCTTATCGGCTGTTACTTTTGGCTTTTACAGTATTTTGTCGCAGTATTGCTCGGTCAAAAGAGAATTAGATGGAGTTACCATCACTTGTTTCACTTTTATTGCTGGTTCTTTGGAGTTATTTGTTTTATCATTGATTACCAATATCCCGTTTGTTTCAAGTGGGATGAAATCGGTGGGATGGTTGAGTCAACTTGCATCCATTCCGATCTTAAGGGACGTTAATTTACAAAATTTCTGGATTTTATTCTTTATCGGAGTCTGTGTAACCGGCGGCGGTTTTGCGTTTTATTTTTTAGCGATGCAAGAATCAGGGGTCTCAATTGCGTCCCTAGTATTCTTTATTAAGCCAGGTTTGGCTCCAGTCTTAGCAATGATTTTTGTGGGCGAAAAGATTAATCTGCCTACCATTATAGGAATTGTGATTATCCTGATTGGTTCGGTGGTTACGTTTGTAGGTGAGCGTTATAAAGAGACCGATTCAACCATGTTAGACGATCAGACGATTGAAGAAGGTAAATAAATTTAGTTTATTGAGGCGGTTGTATGAGTAAGTTAGTAATTATGAGACATGGCGAAAGTGTCGCAAATCACACTAATACCTTTACTGGATGGAGTGATGTTCCACTGACTAAGAAGGGCGTAGAAGAGGCAATTAAGGCCGGCAAACGCTTAAGTCAGACCGGGATTCAGTTCGGTGATGTTCATACATCAGTCTTAAAACGGGCGATTGTCACCGCTGACATTGTTTTGGACGTGATCAATCAGGATTTTATTCCTGAACATAAGACGTGGCGCTTAAATGAGCGACACTATGGTGCTCTTAGGGGTCAAAATAAAGAGGAAGTTAGAAAGCGGGTCGGAGACGAACAGTTTATGAAGTGGCGCAGGAGTTTTTACGCTGTTCCCCCTAAATTAGATCAGGTGTCCCCGATTCGAAAATATCGGCGCTTAGGTGTAATTGAGCCACCAGCTGAAAGCCTTAAAATGGCTTATGACCGGATGATTCCGTACTGGCAGGATTCGATTGCCCCCAAATTGCTGGATGGTAAAAATCAACTGATAGTTGCTCACGGAAGCACACTGCGAGCTTTAATTAAATATTTAGAAAATATCAGTGATAAAGGAATTGATGGCGTGGAAGTTAAAAACGGGAAGCCGATCATTTATACCTTTGACCCAGATTTAGATATTTTAGATAAGACCTACCTTAAATAACAAAAGGACGAAAACTTAATCAAAGTTTTCGTCCTTTTGTTATTTAGATTTTGATGATAGTTGCGTAGTTATTTTTGGGTCGGTTAAATCATTAGCGAGCTTCAATTGTTTCCGGTCCGTCGGGATGTTCTACGATAATGGTATTTACGATGTTCAAGAACAGCCCATGTTCCACAATTCCTGTCATACTATCAAGTTTTTTGCCCAGTTGAACGGGAGTCGTGATTTCAGGTAAGCCTAAGTCAATAATGTAGTCACCAGAATCGGTCGTTAATTTCCCTCCATTCGTGCTTTGACGAAATTTCGGATGAAGTCCCATCCGATTGAGACGACGATATAGTTGGCCACTACCATAAGGGATTACTTCGAGCGGAAGTGGAAAATTGAGTTTTTTAACCATCTTACTTTCGTCAACAATCCACATGTTACGATCAGAATTAATGGCAACGATTTTTTCCATCAGGTGAGCGGCTCCACCGCCTTTAATTCCCTGAAAATTTTTGTCAATTTGGTCGGCCCCATCAATGGTTAAATCAATGTGGTCGACTTCGTCAACATCCTTAGTAGTGATGCCTAAGCTTTCCGCGTGACGCTTAGTTTTACTGGAAGTGGGCACACCGATAATATCTAGATGTTCATTTTTGATGCGCTCTCCCAGTGCGTCTACCATGTACTTGATGGTGGTACCAGATCCAAGACCCAGTACCATCCCATCCTTAACGTGCTTAACAGCTTCTTTTCCAACGTGTTTCTTTAATTCTCGCTGATCTGCTGAATTCATTTGATTGTTCCCCTTCAAATTAAGTCGTTACTTTTAGTAACTTGACCACTATTATTAATTTTCAATGGTCTTTATGATTTTGTCAAGCAATGTCAAAATTTAAGAAATACTGGTAAAATAATAGTAGGAATTTTTGAGAATAAAGAGGTATTAGAAGATGCAAAGAGGCTTTGAGATTGTTTCAAAATATCAGAAGGACGGCTTGACTTTGCCAAAACGAGCAACTGAAAAGGCTGCCGGATATGACTTTGCCAGTGCCGTTGACATGGTTATTCCGTCAATCTGGAAAACTGGTTTAATTCGGTCATTTGGTATCATTAAGGCTAGAAGAAAGTTAGATCAACAAGATATCATGGATTCAGAGAATGCTTTAAAGCCCTTTTTGGTTCCAACGGGAATTAAGGCTTACATGCAGCCAAATGAAGTGTTGATAATCGCGAATCGCTCAAGTAATCCTTTGAAACGAAACTTAGTAATTCCGAATGGGATCGGTGTTATTGACGCTGATTATTACAATAATGAAAGTAATGAGGGTGAAATTTTTGTCCAGATTCTAAACTTTGGAATCGTCGGCCGTAAGATTAAAAAAGGTGATCGAATTGGACAAGGAATCTTTATGCCTTATTTACTTGCGGATCAAGATGAGGGACCAAAGCTGACTCGAAATGGGGGATTTGGTTCTTCTGGCAAATAGTTAGGAAATGATTTAATGGCTAAAGCAAAAACGCAATATGTTTGTTCCAACTGTGGATATATATCACCACGATATCTAGGTCGTTGTCCTAACTGTGGTGAATGGAACACGATGGTTGAACAAACGGTCCAAAAAAATGATACCAAAAAGGCGAACGTGAGTCGGGTTTCACTGAGCGGGACTAAGTCGCGACCCCAGCTAATTAGACAAGTTAGCGCTGAAAGTGCTCCGAGGATTCAGGTTGATTCAAATGAACTGAATCGGGTGCTTGGCGGAGGCGTTGTCCCTGGTTCAATGGTTCTAATTGGTGGTGATCCGGGGATTGGTAAGTCAACGTTACTTCTCCAAGTCTCCGGTCAATTAGCAGCCTCAGGACAAAAGGTACTGTACGTCTCAGGAGAAGAGAGTGCCGATCAAATTAAGATGAGAGCGGATCGCCTCAATGTTTCTGAAAAAGGAAACTTATACCTTTATCCAGAAACGGATATGACTTCAATCAGGAAGGCAATTGAAGAAGTGAAGCCGGACACCGTTATCATTGACTCCGTTCAAACCATGCAAGAAGATGAGATCCCGTCTGCGATTGGGTCCGTTACGCAGGTCCGAGGCGTTACCTCGGATTTAATGAACATCGCAAAAACCAATGGTATCACCATTTTCTTGGTGGGACACGTTACTAAGGGTGGTACGCTTGCCGGCCCAAAGACTTTAGAGCACATGGTTGACACCGTTCTTTATTTTGAGGGGGACAAACATCATTCTTATCGGTTACTACGGGCCGTTAAAAACCGATTTGGATCTACGAATGAGCTCGGAATTTTTCAAATGGATGAAGATGGGCTAAAAGAAGTCAAGAATCCATCTGAGATTTTTTTAGAGGAGCGTTTGAAGAACGCTACCGGATCAGCAATTGTGGTAGCAATGGAAGGAACTCGTCCGATTCTGGTTGAACTTCAAGCCTTAATTGTTCCCTCGGTTTTTGGGAATGCGCAAAGAACTGCGTCTGGACTGGATCGAAATCGTGTTTCACTGATTATGGCGGTTCTTGAGAAACGGGCTGGATTGATGTTACAAAACCAGGATGCTTATTTAAAAGCTGCTGGTGGGGTCAAACTTAATGAACCAGCCATTGATTTGGCAATGGCAATTAGCATTGCGTCAAGTTATGAGAATATTGGAACCGATCCAAAAGAGTGTTACATTGGTGAACTTGGTTTGACTGGTGAGATTAGAAGGGTCAATCGAATTGAGCAACGCGTTATTGAGGCCCAGAAACTAGGCTTTAAGCGCGTATTGGTTCCTAAATATAATCTAAAGGGATGGACTCCACCTAAAAATATTCAGGTCATAGGAGTTTCAACCATTACCGAAGCTCTCAAAACAGCATTAAAAAAGTAAAATATTTTCATTTCAATTGGTCTAGTTCATAATGAACTGAAGGGTTAATTATGATGTTAATATTGAACAATTATTAGGAGGTTGGACATGTTAAAAGTTTATAATTCACTTACAAATGAAAAAGAAAAGTTTGAACCAATCACACCCGGTGTGGTTAACATGTATGTCTGTGGTCCAACTGTTTATAACTATATTCACATTGGCAATGCGCGAAGTGTAGTGGCATTTGATACCATTCGTCGTTATCTTGAATATTGTGGTTATAAGGTGAATTATGTGTCTAATTTTACCGATGTTGATGATAAAATGATTAACGAAGCCAAAAAAGAGGGAACCACGGTTTCCAAATTAGCCGATAAATACATTGAGGCTTTTATGGAAGATACGAAAGCGTTAAACGTGCAACCTGCAACCGTGAATCCGCGTGCCACGGATAACATTAAGGAAATTATTGCCTTTGTTTCTGACTTAATTGAAAAAGGGTATGCTTATAACGTTGACGGAACGGTTTACTATCGGGCTCGTAAGTTTAAATCTTATGGCTTACTAGGACACGAAAACATCGATGACCTTGAGAGTGGTGCAAGTGAGCACGTTTCAAGTGAAGAATTAGCCCAAAAAGAAGACCCGATTGATTTTGCACTTTGGAAAAAAGCTAAACCAGACGAAATTTCCTGGGATTCCCCGTGGGGAAAGGGCCGTCCCGGTTGGCACATCGAGTGCTCGGTGATGTCAACTAAGTACCTTGGTAATACCTTTGACATTCACGGTGGCGGGATTGATTTAGAGTTCCCTCATCATGAAAATGAACGGGCACAGAGCGAGGCCAAAACGGGTCAAAAGTTTGTTAATTACTGGCTTCACAATGGTTTTGTGACCGTTGGTGATGAGGACGAGAAGATGAGCAAGTCAAAAGGGAACTTTGTTACAGTCCATGAGTTACTTAAAAGGGATAATCCTCAAGCACTGCGGTTTTTGATCTCAACGACCCAATATCGCCGGCCAATTCGTTTTAGCCAGCAGGGAGTTGATGAAGCTGCCACCAATCTGCAAAAAATACAGACGGCTTACGATAATTTGAACTATCGGTTAAAAGACGCTGATCTTTATAACGATCCGAAATTAGATCAAGAGATTCGTCAAATTCAGGCTGATTTTCAGGATGCCATGGATGATGACTTTAACGTTCAAAATGGGATTGCCAAGGTCTATGAGTTGGCTAAGCTTGGAAACGTTTATGCGGAACGACCAGTGGTTTTTAAGGATTCGATCAAGTTACTTATGAAACGGTTAGAACAGTTGTCCGCTATCTTTGGGATTAAACTACAAAGTAGTGAGTTAAATGACGACAAAGTTAAGAAATTAATTAAGCAAAGAAACGATGCGCGAGCTAACAAGCAGTTTGCTAGAAGTGATGAAATTCGGGATGAATTAAAAAATAAGGGTATTATTTTAGAAGACACACCACAGGGGACCCGATTCAGAAGGGAAAATTAGTTTAATGAGTGAAGCGGACGATAATATTCAATATCGACAGTTAAATGGTATTGTACTAGCTTATTTAGGTGATGCGGTTTATGAGGTATACGTGAGACGGCATTTGATTGACGAGGGCATCGCTAGACCAAATCAATTGCAGCATTTTGCTACTAAATATGTGTCAGCCAAGGCTCAGGCCGGATTGATTGCTTTGATGAATCAGGATGCAATCTTAAGTGATGAAGAAGAGTACTTTTTTAAACGGGGACGTAACGCCAAGAGCTATACTCACGCCAAGAATACGAGTGTTGTTACTTATCGGATTTCCACTGGCTTTGAAGCCCTCTTTGGTTTTCTGTCCCTTAGTGGCCAAGATAAAAGGCTCAATGAACTGGCGCAGTGGTGCATTGATCAAGTTGATTCTGGGAGGGTTGAGTATGAGAGATAATGAAGATTTTATTATTGGGAGACACCCGGCAGTCTCAGCACTGCGCAATGAAAATCAAGAAATTAACAAGGTGTTTTTACAAAATGGAGTCAGTCAAGAAGATGACACCATTAAGGCGGTTATTCGTTTGGCCAAGGGTCGTCATTTAGTAATTTCTAAGGTGCCAAAGCAAAAGTTAGACTTGATGTCAGACCACCAGAATCATCAGGGAGTCATGCTATCAATTGCATCCTTTAATTATGCATCGATTGATGATTTATTTAAAAATGCTGAAGCAAAGGGTGAACCACCATACTTCATTGTTCTGGATAACATTGCCGATCCTCATAATTTGGGGTCAATTATTAGAACCGCAGATGCTGCCGGCGTTCATGGGGTGATCATTCCCAAGCGTCGTGCTGTTGGATTAACATCAACGGTAGCGAAAACCTCTGCGGGGGCAATTGAACGTGTTCCGGTCGCCAGAGTAACTAACTTGGTCAACACCGTTAAAGAATTAAAAGAACGTGGGTTGTGGATCTTTGGTACTGATATGAAAGGAACTGATTATCGGCGCTGGGATGCTAAAAGTCCGAGTGCTCTTATCGTTGGCAGTGAAGGCAAGGGGATTTCGCCTTTACTTAAAAAACAGGTTGATGAAACACTTACCATTCCAATGGTGGGGGATATTCAGAGCTTGAATGCGTCGGTTGCTGCCGGATTAGTTATGTATCAAGGTTTTAACTCGCGCCATCCTTTATAATGAAATGACTGAACTAAAGAACAATGCCAGCACATTGTTCTTTTTTATTGGGCCGTTTAATATCGTAAATTCGATATTAAAAATTGGTTAGCAGATAATATCACATATCGAACGTTTGTTCGCTTGTTTGAGCTCAACTCGTTTCGATACGATACTAAGTGTTAATTAATTGATTAAGAGGAGGGCCAATTGATGAATAAAGAAGAGAAACGGGCTAAAGAATTAGAAATGGTTGAGGATGCAAAAAAGAACGACGTCGGTTTCATCAAATTGTTTAAAAAATATGCGCCAATTTATCTAAAGTTGTGGAACGATTTCTACTTATCAGGTATGGAACTCTCAGATTGGAAACAGGAAGCGGCCATTGTGCTTAGTCGAACAATTATTAGGTATGATGCCAGTCGTAAGGTTACCTTTGGCAGTTACTATAAAGTTAACTTAAAAAACCGCTTATATGATATTTTAAGAAAAAAGCGAGCTCAAAAGCGCGTGCCCGATTCTAAAAAAGCTTCTCTTAGTGCGTATTTTCAATTTTATTCTGATACCATTGCCGATATTCATGCTGCCAGTCCAGAACGCGTTCTTTCAATGTATGAGAATTTACAAGGCTTAATGAAAAGGAGTTCGGTAGTTGAGAGAATGGTGATTATTCGTTCGCTTGAGAATTATTCGTTTGAAAAAATGGCCCAGGTTTCTGATGTGAAGGTTGTGAAGTTGAAAAATGCGATCGCACGTTGTCGGCAGAAGTACTATAGATTTAATAAAATTGACTAACGTTGAAATTGATGATACGATTAGTTAGTTATTAAGGAGGTGCAGCTTATGGCACAGAAAAAGGTAGCATTAGCTTGTTCTGTATGTGGTTCAAGAAACTACACCATTTCCAGCAATCCGAATCGCGTCAAACGATTGGAAGTAAAGAAATTTTGTAAGCATTGTGGAAAATATACGTTGCACCGAGAAACTCGTTAAGAGGGGAATTTTACATGAAACGATTATGGAACTTTTTTAAGAGCGTTATTGCAGAGATGAAGGTGGTTGTTTGGCCGAACGCTAAGCAAACTAGAACCGATACTTCAATCGTTATCTGGACGACCATCTTTTTTGCAATCTTTCTTGGTGTAATTGATTGGGCAATTCAAACCATTTTGAAGTTACTAGCCTAAACTAGATTAGTGTGATAATTTCTGTTATAGTTAGTTTGATGATAAGAACTTCGTTTACGCGAGGTTTTTTTATTTTGCTTTAAGTTAAAGGAGATAATCATTGTGGTAGAGACTGCAGAAAAGCAATGGTATGTACTACATACATACTCTGGCTATGAAAACAAAGTTAAAATGAATCTTGAATCTAGAAAAGAATCCATGGGAATGGAAGACTATATTTTTGACATCGTTGTTCCAGAAACTGAAGAACACGAAGTTAAAAACGGTAAAGAAAAAGTGGTTATGAATAAGACCTTCCCAGGATATGTGCTGGTTCAAATGGTAATGACTGATAGAGCCTGGTATGTCGTTCGAAATACCCCTGGAGTGACCGGATTTATTGGTTCTCACGGTCAAGGTTCAAAGCCCAACCCATTGTTACCCGAAGAGGTTGAAAACGTTATGTCAACGATCGGGGTAAAGAAGCGAGTTAAACCATTGGATAGCCGGGTTGGTGATACGGTCACCATCGTTGAAGGGGCCTTTAAGGGACTTTCTGGCAAGATCACTGAGATTGACAACACTAAGGGTAAACTCAAAGTTAATATTGACATGTTTGGTAGAGAGACTAGTACTGAACTGGAATTTGACCAAGTTAAGCCCCTAGAAGCCGATTCTGAGTAAAATATTCATTGTCACGTTTCAATAAACGTGGTATATTTAACTAGTATGCGTATTGCATAAATTAACGTGGGAGAAGAAATTTTGATCTTCATTTACCACACACGGACTTAAGGAGGTATGTCTCGTGGCTAAAAAAGTAGCTAATGTAGTTAAACTACAAATACCTGCGGGTAAAGCAACACCCGCTCCTCCAGTTGGACCTGCTTTAGGTCAAGCTGGAATTAATATTATGGGATTCACTAAGGAATTTAATGCACGTACTGCTGATCAAGCAGGAATGCTGATTCCAGTTGTGATTACTGTTTACGAAGATCGTTCATTTGACTTTGTAACCAAGACCCCTCCAGCCGCTGTCCTATTAAAGAAAGCCGCTGGTGTTGAACACGGTTCCGGTGAACCTAACACTAACAAGGTCGCAAAAGTTACCAAAGACCAAGTTAAGCAAATTGCCGAAACTAAAATGCAAGATCTAAACGCAGCTGATGTAGAAGCAGCTATGCGCATGGTTGAAGGTACGGCACGTAGTATGGGATTCACTGTTGAAGGTTAATTTCACTATGCCCGGACAGCACAATGTCGAAAGATAATGTGCTAGTGGGAGGAAATTCCGTTATAACCACAATTGCAAGGAGGAAGACACAATGGCTCGTAAGAGAGGTAAGAAGTACGAAGATGCTTCAAAGCAAATTGACAAGAGTAAAAAATACGCTGCTCAAGATGCTGTAGAATTAGTTCAAAAATTAGATTCAGTAAACTTTGATGACACTATCAGAGTTGTTTATAAATTAAACGTTGATACTAAACAAGCTGATCAACAATTACGTGGTGCCGTGGTTTTACCTAATGGTACTGGTAAAGATCAAACAGTTGTAGTATTTGCCAAGGGTGAAAAGGCTCAAGATGCTAAGAACGCAGGTGCCGATTTTGTCGGTGATGACGACTTAGCTCAAAAAATTCAAGACGGATGGCTCGACTTTGATGTCGCAATTGCTACTCCTGACATGATGGCTCAAGTTGGTCGTTTAGGTCGTGTTCTTGGACCTAAGGGATTAATGCCAAACCCTAAGACTGGAACTGTTACCATGGATGTTTCAAAAGCGGTTTCTGATGCTAAGGCCGGTAAGGTTACTTACAGAACTGATCGTGATGGAAATGTCGCAGTTTCAATCGGTAAAGATTCATTTGACGCAGACAAGTTGGCCGAAAACCTTAACACCATCAACGATGTGATTGTTAAGAATCGTCCAGCATCTGTTCGTGGAACTTACATTAGTAACATTTCAGTTTCATCAACAATGGGACCTGGTGTCTCAGTTGATCCTGAATCATTTTAGTTACTAACTAATTAAATAATCCCTAATTGACTAATTTTTATCATTATGATAGATTATTAGTTGAATATGATTCGCCTAAGACTCAGGTGGTTTTTGACCTCAATGATGCCTGCCGAGGAGTAATACACTCTTTCTCTATGTTTTGGCGAACATAGGGATTTTTTATTAAGTCCCAAAATACATTGGGAGGTGAAATAATATGCCAAAAAAAGAAGTTATTGATACTAAAGCCAAAAAGGTTAATGAAGTTGCTGACCAATTTCAAAAAGCTGTATCAGCAATTGTTGTTGATTACCGAGGTTTAAGTGTTGCTCAAGATACTGATTTACGTAAACAATTGCGTGATAATGATGTCTCAATGAGTGTTATTAAAAATAAAATTTTAGAGCGTGCTGCTGATAAAGCAGACGTTAAGGATTTGAAAGATACTTTTGTTGGACCTACTGCTATTGCATTTTCTGATGAAGACCCAGTTGCTCCAGCCAAGATTTTGAAGAACTTCGCTGATGATAATCCTGAACTTGAAATCAAGGGTGGAATTATCGAAGGGAAGATCGCTTCACTTGATGAAATCAATGAATTTGCTGCTCTACCAAGCCGTGAAGAATTGCTTTCAACTCTTGCTAACATCTTGAAAGATCCTATCCGTAAGGTTGCTTATGCTGTTAATGCCGTTGTTGATAAAGATGACAATGGTGACGATAGTGATGCAGCTTAATAAAAATAGATTAAATGTCCTAATAGGAGGAAATTAAAATGGCTTTTGATAAAGATAATATTATTGCTCAATTAAAAGAAGCTTCAATCACTGATTTAAACGACTTGGTTAAGTCAATCGAAGATGAATTTGATGTTTCTGCTGCTGCTCCAGTTGCAGCTGCAGGTGCTGCTGGTGGTGAAGGTGCTGCTAAGGATTCATACGACGTTGAACTTACTGAAGCAGGTCAAGAAAAGATTAAGGTTATCAAGGCAGTTAGAGATATCACTGGTCTTGGTTTGAAAGACGCTAAGGACTTAGTTGATGGCGCTCCTAAAGCTATTAAAGAAGGCGCTTCAGAATCAGATGCTAACGACATCAAGGACAAGCTTGAAGCCGTTGGTGCTACTGTAACTCTTAAGTAGGCGATGACTAAAAAGAACGTGCTTTTGCACGTTCTTTTTTTTGCCTTAATATTGTTTAAATAAAGTTGTTTTATGTCATAAAAATTGAGAGAATGAAGTTAGCCGATTTTTTGGGGGTTAACAATTGAAAAAAGCATTTAATAAAGTTATGGATTTCTATAACAAATATTCTGCTTGGATTAAGGGGATTTTTGTCACCCTGGTCCTTGTGTTTGTTGTTTACGAGGCGACCCACGTGCTTTCTGAGATTAATGGAAAGGAAATGCGAGCGAGCCTTGCATCACAGTCACCAACGACGTTAATTATTTTAACGATCTTAGGATTTGTGGCTGTGTTACCAATGTTAATATATGATTTTACTATTACGGAGTTTCTTCCTGGCAAGTTTAAACCGTCCTACATCGTCAAGAGCGGGTGGATTGTTAACACATTTACCAATATTGCTGGGTTTGGTGGCTTTCTTGGGGCCAGTTTGAGAGCGATGTTTTATAGTAAAAATGCTAGTAAGAAACAGGTATTATATGCCATTTCTAAGATTGCCTTGTTCTTACTGGCAGGACTTTCCACCTATTGTTTGGTTTCGTTAGTTTTGATCTTTGGATTTGGCATTGGATCTCAGTATGCAAAGGATTGGATTTGGTTAGTAGGTGGAGGAGTTTATTTTCCAGTGATTTTCCTAGTTACTAGATTCAGTAATTCTGAGTTTTTTAGTGATTTGACCTTAAAACGGGAGTTTCAACTGATCCTCGGTTCCTGCCTCGAATGGGGGAGCTGTGCCATGTTGTTTTTAATTATTGGATACTTCATGAAACTTAACATTAACCTTTGGGACGTTTTCCCCATTTTTATTGCTGCTAATGTTTTTGGAGTTGTCTCAATGCTTCCGGGTGGTCTTGGGTCGTTTGATACGATGATGATTGGTAGCCTGAGTTTACTTGGGGTGTCACCGACAATTGCTGCCGTATGGGTGCTATTGTACCGAATTTTCTACTATTTTCTCCCGTTTTTCGTGGGGGCCTTTCTCTTTTTCCACGAAATGGGAGCACGAATTAACAATTTTCTGGATGATATTCCGAAAACGATTGTTCATAGGTCGGCCCAGCTGGTCATTACGATTTTTATGTACTTTTCGGGAATCATGATGATTTTGTATGCGACTATTCCTAATTTGGCTCTTGTTAATCCACTCTATTTATCACTGGCACCATACACGCTGTTCTTTTTAGGACAGTTGTCGAACGTGATTATTGGGATTTTACTAATTGGATTAGCACGTGGGGTAGGATCAAGAGTCCACAAAGCTTTCTGGCCGACCGTTATCATTTTGTTGTTTGCCATTGCTAACACCCTGTGGAAAGAGGACTTTCCACTAAAATTAACGTTACTGTTAGGATTTATCATTATTTGTTTGTGGTTATCAAGAAAGGGCATGTATCGGCAAAAACTCACGTACTCGTGGGGAAATGCAATTTTTGACGGCATCATTTTTATTGGAACTTTCTTAATGTATTCCATCATCGGAATCTACATGAGTAATCATAACTTGTCTAGTAGACACGCTCCCATCAAAATGATGAATGTGTATCTTTTACCATCTGAACAGGTCTGGTTAACCGGATTTGTGGGCATTATCATTGCCTTTATTATCCTGTTTATGTTGTACAAGTACTTAACGTACGCTCGCATCCCATGGTTGAATCAACCCTTTGATGAAGTTAGAATTCGCAATGTTATTCGCAAATTTGGTGGAAACGAAGTTAGTCACTTAGTCTTCTTGCGTGATAAAAAGGTTTACTTCTACGCTGAAGATAGTGAAGACGAAGTCATTTTCATGTATAAACAGAAGGCGAATAAGTTAATTGTGATGGGTGAACCAATTGGAAATCAGGATAAATTAGATCCAGCGATTGACCAGTTCATGAGTGATGCTGATAAAGCCGATTTCTCCCTGGTATTTTACGAAGTTGGAGAATCACTAACAATGCTACTTCACGAAAAAGGCTTTGACTTTATTAAAGCTGGAGAGGAAGGTCACGTTGATTTAACGGATTTTTCGCTTACCGGTAAGCGACATCGAGGTGAACGGGCGTTAATGCACAAGTTCGATCGGGAAGGCTATCATTTTGAGGTTTTAGATCCACCATTTTCTAAAGAACAGATGGGTGAATTTAAACGAATTTCTGATGAGTGGCTCAATGGACGTGATGAAAAGGGCTTCTCTCTGGGCTTCTTTGATCCATATTACTTAAACCAGGCTCCAATTGCGGTCATTCGCGATAAAAATGATGCGATTGTAGCTTTTGCTAACATCATGCCAACGGGTGATCGAGTGATGACTTCGGTTGACTTAATGCGGTCGGGAAATGATGCTCCGTCTGGAATTATGGATGGAATCTTCATTCATCTCTTCAGGTATTCAAAGGATGAGGGTTACAAGTGGTTTAACTTAGGAATGGCACCACTAGCTAATGTTGGTGAATCAAAGTTTAGTTTCATTAACGAAAAAATTGCTCACTTAATTTATCAGTACGGTGATGCCTTCTATAGCTTTCAAGGATTGCGGTCTTATAAGCAGAAATACGTCGATAACTGGGTGTCCAAGTACTTCGTATACCGCAAGGATAATTCATTGGTATTCACGATGCTACAGCTCTTATCGGTGGTTAGTGAACGTCCCACGATTGAAAATGTTGAGGAAAATATGCCATAAAAAAGAGGTTTCAGAATTAATTCTGAAACCTCTTTTTAGTTGAACAATTATTTTGGGTTCTTTTTATTACCAATATCGTAGTCGGAATCGCTCATTGCTTCAACGTTACCAAGTCGATAACCGTTACCGACTTGGGAGAAGAAGTCATGATTGACCGTAGCGGTGGAGATTCCGTTCATAACGATTGGGTTAACGTCTGCTTCAGTATCAGGGAACATTGGATCTTGTCCTAGATTCATGAGGGCCTTATTGGCGTTATATCTAATGAAAGTTAAAACATCTTCAGACCATCCCACTTGGTCGTAAAGCAAATGGGTGTACTTTTCCTCATTTTGATAAAGGTCGTACAAGAAGTTATACATCCAATCCTTTAAATCATTTTGTTCATTTTCACCTAATTGGTTGAACTGAACTTGGAATTTATAGCCAATGTATGTTCCGTGGACCGATTCGTCACGAATAATTAATTTAATGATTTCAGCAACGTTTGGAAGCTCGTTATGACCGAGGTACCAGATGGGAGTATAGAATCCAGAGTAAAAAAGAAAAGTTTCAAGGAACACACTAGAAATTTTCTTTTTTAATGGATGACCATCGTCATGGTATAACGAATAGATCTTTTTCGTTTTGTTTTGGAGGAATTCTTCTGTATCACTCCAATGAAAGATTTCATCAATTTCATCAGGGGTGTTTAAAGTTGAAAAAATGGATGAATAGCTTTTGGCGTGAACGGATTCCATAAACTGAATGTTATTTAAAACCGCAATTTCATGTTGGGTAACAGCATCATTTCTAAGGGCGGCCATTCCGTCTTGAGACTGTAAGGTATCCAGTAAAGTTAAGCCACCAAAAACGTGACCAACAATCCATTTATGATCATCGTCAAGCGAACGCCAATCCTTTAAATCATTTGACAAAGGAATTCTGGTATCAAGCCAGAACTGTTCGGTTAGTTTTTCCCAGGTGGCTTTATCAATCTCGTCGCCAATGGAATTCCAATTAATGGCCTTGTAGTTTCCCTGTAACTTTCCGGTTAAAACTTTATTAATGTCCATAAATTCCCTCCTAAAGATTAAATTACACAGCTTTCACACTCGTTAGCACCAACTTCAGTGTTGTCATCGGTAAATGTCCGAACATAGTAGAGCGATTTAATTCCCTTTTTGTAGGCGTAATTGCGAAGGATCGTTAAATCTCTGGTGGACATTTTGTTACTTCGACCGTCTTTCCATTCGTATAGTCCTTCAGGAATGGTTGAGCGCATGAAGAGAGTCAAACTCATTCCCTGATCGACGTGTTTTTGAGCGGCGGCGTAAACGTCAATCACCTTTCGCATGTCCGTGTCGTAAGCTGATTCGTAGTAAGGAATGGTGTCATTAGAAAGGTAGGGGGCCGGATAGTAAATTGTTCCGATTTTGGACTCTTGTCTGGCTTCAATTTTTTGAACAATCGGGTGCAGGCTAGCGGTAGCATCACCGATGTAAGCGGTGGAACCGTTTGGAGCAACTGCCATTCGGTTTTGGTGGTACAAACCATATTCCATGATTGACTTCTTTAAATCTTCCCAATCTTTTTCAGTTGGAATAAAGACACCATCAAACAATGACTTGACTTTTTTGGAAGTTGGCGTCCAACTTTTATTTACGTATTGATCAAAATAAGAACCGTCAGCGTACTTACTCTTGTCGAAGTTATGAAAGACCTTACCGCGATCCTTGGCCATTTGATTTGAGGCCTTTAAGGTCCAGTAATTTAATAACATGAAATAGGTGCTGGTAAATTCAATGGATTCTTTTGAACCATAATACATATGATTTTTAGCAAAATAAGAGTGAAGACCCATAGCTCCTAAACCAATTGAGTGACTTAATTCATTGCCACGTCTGACTGATGGAACAACGTTAATTGATGAATGATCGGTCACAAAAGTGAGAGCTTTGACCATGGCTTCGACTGATTTACCGAAGTCGGGAGAAGCCATCAAATTGACAACGTTCGTTGACCCTAAATTACAAGAAATATCGGTTCCAAGCTGTTCGTAATTTTGTTCATCATCAACAATTGACGGGGTTTGGACTTGCATAATTTCAGTACATAAGTTACTCATGACGATTTTGCCATCAACTGGATTGTCGCGATTGGCGGTGTCGATATTGATAATGTATGGGTAGCCGGACTCTTGTTGTAACTTACCAATTTCTGTTTCTAGTTCACGTGCCCTGATCTTCTTTTTGCGAATATTCTTGTTGTTGACCATGTTGTCGTATTCTTTAGTGATATCGACGTAAGAAAAGGGAACGCCATACTCACTTTCAACGTCGTACGGACTAAATAAGTACATATCTTCATTGTTTTTAGCTAGTTCATAGAATTTATCTGGGACAACTACACCCAGGGAAAGAGTGTTAACCCGAATTTTTTCGTCGGCATTTTCTTTTTTAACCCCTAAGAACTCGATGATGTCGGGATGGAAGACACTTAAATAAACAACCCCAGCACCGTTTCTTTGGCCTAATTGATTAGAATAGGTAAAGCTATCCTCTAGTAACTTCATTACTGGAAGAACGCCGCTAGCTGCTCCTTGAATGTGTTTAATGGGGTCGCCGGCCGCTCTAAGGTTAGAAAGGTTGATCCCAACTCCACCACCAATTTTGGATAACTGAAGGGCCGAATTAATGGTACGGCCGATGGTATTCATGTTATCGGTGGTTTGAAGTAGAAAACACGAAATCAACTCACCCCGACGTTTCTTTCCAGCATTTAAAAAAGTTGGAGTGGCTGGTTGAAAGCGTTGATGAATTAATTCATCAGCAAGATCCATGGCAAGCTTTTGATCGCCATCAGCAAGAAACAGGGCGTTCATTGCGGTTCTGTCTATGTAGCTTTCTAAGTACATGGAATTGTCATCAGTTTTCATGGCGTATTGAGCATAAAACTTGTATGCAGCCATAAATGATTTGAAGTGAAAATCTTGTTTTTCCAAATACTTGTATAATTTTTCAATGAATGAAAAGGGATATTTATTTACAAAATCCTCTTCAATGTAATTATGCTTAATTAGATAATCAAAACGATCTTTTAAAGAATCAAACTTAACGGTATTTGGATTAACGTTTTCTTTGAAAAAGGCTTTTAAAGCTTCCTGATCTTTTTCCAATTGGATTCTGCCATCGACAGGGATATTAATTTCATTATTTAGTTCGTAATACGTAACATCGTGCAAATCTTTTAAAGACATATTGGATTACTCTCCCTTAATCGTGTCGTACAAAATATCTGAAACGTTGGTTTTGTACTATACTATAAATATGAAAAATTTAACCAACTAGTTTCTTTAATTGGTCAGGTTGAAACCCACTAAATGCTTCAAGTGCTTGACTCTCAACAACTGGAACAGCTTGAAAGCCTTCACCTTTCAGGTAAGCGACGTATTCCGGATTTTCGGATGTGTTTTTTTCAACGAAGTCAACGTTGTGTTCGCTAAGGAAACGTTTTGTCATCTTGCATTGGATACAATTGTTCTTGGTAAATACAGTAATTTTTTTCATTTTGTTTCATCTCCTTGATATCTTTCACTTGATGAGTTTACTCTCAAAAAGTGAAATTTTCAACAGAAAAAAACACCATATATAGTGAAATTGATAGGAATTAGACGCTATATATAGTGTTTATGGTTTAAATATTATTTTTTTAGGATGTGATTAATTTTGAACGACTTTTATTATACCGCAAATCCTGATGTTAAACATGAGGAAAAACATTGGAACTTTTCTTTACTTAAAACCACGCTAAGTTTTGTGACAGACAACGGTGTGTTTTCTAAAAATACCGTGGATTATGGTTCGAGGGTGTTAATTAATAACGTGGATGTTAATGAAATGCCTCAGGGAGCAATCTTAGACATGGGATGTGGTTACGGCCCGATTGGTCTGTTTTTGGCCAAGACAAATCCAGAACGGCATTTTACTATGGTAGACGTCAATAATTTAGCATTAAAACTGGCTAAACAGAATGCAGATCTCAATCAGATTGATAACGTAGATATTTTTGCTTCTGATGGGTACCAGAATATTTCCCAAAAGTATGCGGGCATTATAACTAATCCGCCCGTTCGTGCCGGAAAAAAAGTTGTCGATGAAATGATTACAGGTTCTTACAATCACTTAATTAATGATGGAACGTTAACGGTTGTTTTACAAAAGAAACAGGGAGCGCCTTCGGCTAAAAAGTTAATGAATAAGGTTTTTGGTAACGTGCAAATCGTTAAACGGGATAAGGGATATTACATTTTAAAGAGCAGAAAGGAAGTCGTAAATGAATGAAAATGATGCGTATTTTATGGACCAAGCTTTAAATGAAGCTAATCATGCTTACGTCATTGGGGAGGTGCCGATTGGAGCAGTGATCGTTAAGGACGGTCAAATTGTTGGAAGGGGACATAATCTGCGTGAACACACGGAGATTGGAACCGAGCATGCTGAAATCATTGCGATTGAAGAAGCGTGTATCAATTTAAAAAGTTGGCGTTTAAATGATTGTGAGATGTACGTGACGGTTGAACCCTGTTTAATGTGTGCTGGTGCGATCATTAATACCAGAATTAAAAGGTTAGTATATGGAGCAAAAAATGAAAAAGCAGGAGCCGTTGAAAGTCTTTATCACACCCTGAATGATTCAAGACAAAACCATCAGGTTCAAGTGACAAGTGGATTGAAAGCCAGCCAATCTGGTAATATGATGAAGAAATTCTTTAAAGATAAACGCAAATCACGGTAATATTCCTAGACATTTGTGGATTTTTCGGTTATGATAATTAATGCCGTAAGGCCCTGAAGCAAGGGCAGACTTACGAACCGTGTCAGGTCCGGAAGGAAGCAGCACTAAGTATCTTTTGCCTTGTGCTTCTCGTTTTTAGAAATTAAACTCCTAGTCGTTTGACTGGGAGATTTTTTTTGGACAAAATGTCGTTTAAAGTTATTAGCATTTCGTCAATTTTCAAGATATAATAATTAATGGTATCAATTTTCAGTGAAAGGAAGCATTTCATGAGTTATCAAGCACTATATCGGACCTGGCGTCCACAAAGATTTGATGAAATTGTTGGGCAGCCAGTCATCACTAAGACTTTAAAAAACGCATTGATAACTAACCAGATTAGTCATGCGTATTTATTTACGGGTCCGCGTGGAACAGGAAAGACTTCCGCCGCTAAAATTTTGGCCAAGGCAGTTAACTGTCCTAATTTAAAGGATGGAGAACCCTGTAATGAGTGTGAAACGTGCTTAGCAATTAATAAGGGTGCGTTTAATGATGTCATTGAAATTGATGCTGCTTCTAATAATGGGGTCGAAGAGATCAGAAATATTCGCGATAAGGCGAAGTATTCCCCAACGGAAGGTAAATATAAAGTTTATATCATTGATGAAGTGCATATGTTGTCGACGGGGGCCTTCAATGCCTTGCTTAAAACACTAGAAGAGCCGCCGGAGCACGTCATTTTCATATTGGCTACCACTGAACCCCAAAAGATTCCTGCTACCATCATTTCGCGAACACAACGTTTTGATTTTAAGCGAATCAAGGCTAGTGATATCCTGCAACGAATGGAATACATCCTTTCAAAAAAGGGCATTGAGTACGATGACAAGGCGCTAAAGGTAATCGCTAAAAGTGCTGAGGGTGGGATGCGTGATGCACTTAGTATCCTTGACCAAGCTCTTTCCTACAGTAATGATAAGGTGACATATGAAAGTGCCTTGTCAGTCACTGGTAGTGTCACCAGGGATCGAATTCAGTCGTACTTTGAGGCCGTTTTTAATTCAGACGTTTCGACGGGTTTAAAAATGGTTCAAGAAATTCTTGATGACGGCAAAGATGCTAATCAGTTTATTGAGGACTTAATTGATTATTGTCAGAACATTTTGTTATATCATCAGGATCCAGAAATGGTCCAAAAGAGCGAACTTGGACTTTTAGGCGACAATTTTAAGACGATTGCTGATAAGGTGGATAGTAATCTAATATATCATTACGTTGAAATTATGAGTGACGTTCAAAGTCAGATGCGTTATTCGTCTCATCCCGATGTTTATTTGGATATTTTAACGGTTAAACTGGCAAATCAAAAAGAAAGTGACCCAGATAACGAATCAAAAAGCGATGATAAGGATACGAAAGTTTTAAAAAAGCAACTGTCCGAACTGCAAAATCAAGTTAGTGAGTTAAGGTCGGAACTGGGAAATGCTTCGACTATAAAACAGTCAACTAATGAGGATAAGCAATCCAAGTCCACTAAATCTAAGCCAATCGCTGATTCTTCTCATTATGATTCCACCAAACAGGTCCGAGTTAATTTGACGAAAGTTTACGATATCCTAGAAAAGGCCACTAGAAAAGATCTGACTACCTATCAGGATATCTGGCAGGAATTACTTCAGTCGTTGTCGGTCACGCAACGAGCCGTTATGCATGTCTCAAACCCAGTTGCTGCGAGTGATAAAGGAGTTGTTGTTGCCTTTGATTATGGTTTTTTGTATCAGAAGGCTGGAACCGATGGTGATTTGATGGATGCACTTCAAAATGGCCTTGATCGTATTTTAGGATTTGTTCCAATGGTGGTGTTTGTACCAAATGATGAATGGCCACAACTTAGAAGTGATTACCTTAAAAATCACCGGTCTCATAATGAAAAAAATCGTTCAAACTCCAAGTCAGAAAAGATGACTTCTAATACGAATAAAGCTTACGAAAAACAAGAACAAACTGAGACGACCAAAGATAAAGATAACAATGATTCGGTTAATACTGCCAAGCAGATGTTTGGTGATGATATAATTGATGTTAAAGATGATTAATTAAAAGGAGAATAATTATGAACGGAATGAACATGGGAAAGATGATGCAAAAAGCTCGTAAGATGCAACAACAAATGCAAAATGAACAAGAAGAAATTGAGAAGAGTGAATTCACTGGAAAAGCTCCAGAAGATATGGTGACCGTTACCTTTACTGGTGACCGCAAGATGAAGGACATGAACGTCAAACCAGAGGCCATTGATCCAGACGATCCAGACATGCTCTCAGATCTAGTGATCAGTGCGGTTAACGATGCACTTTCACAGATTGAAAAGACCACTCAAGATAAGATGGGAAAGTATACCAAGGGAATGAATATTCCAGGTATGTAGAAGAAGGGATTTAAATGCAATACCCAGAACCAATTGCTAAGCTAATCGATAGTTACATGCATTTGCCAGGAATTGGCAGAAAGACCGCCACTAGATTGGCATTTTATACGGTTGATATGAATAAAACCGATGTAAAAAACTTTGCGGATGCCTTAACTTCAACTAAGAATGATTTGCGTTTTTGTTCAATTTGCGGCAATATCACCGAGACCGATCCCTGTGAGATCTGTACCGATGAAAGTCGTGATCAAAGTAAGATTATGGTAGTGGAACAGTCTAAAGATGTGATGACGATGGAAAAAATGAAGGATTATAATGGTCTTTATCACGTTTTACACGGAGTGCTTTCCCCAATTGAGGGGAAGGGTCCTGAAGACATCAATATCAGCTCTTTAATCAAACGACTGCAAAAAAACGAAGAAGTTAAAGAAGTCATCATTGCTACTAATGCCACTCCCGAGGGAGAAGCAACGGCAATGTATTTGGCAAAGTTAATTAAGCCAGCAGGCATTAAAGTTACCAGATTGTCTCATGGACTGTCAGTCGGAAGTGATATTGAATATGCAGATGAGATGACCCTTTCAAAGGCAGTTTCTGGACGCACCGAAATGTGAGGGATGAACGATGTTTTCATTATTTAGATATAGTTCTATGAAGCAAAATTATGATGACCAATTGCTTGATACCATCAATTTTTTAAAAAATGATTGGGATCAGGCTGTGCAAACTGAACAAGCTGTTTCCGAAACGGACAGTCACTTATTTGCACAAACGATGCTTACAAAGCAAAAATACATGTTTATGTATCGGCAAGCACGAAAACGAAACATTAAAAATGATCGGATTCAACCGTCAGTATATGAAAACTAAACGTAAGCCAGCTAGATCCTAGCTGGCTTTTTAAATAGACAATAAATATAACTTAAAGTACAATGAAAATAGCAAAAATGCTGGGACTGAATCTAATATGAATGGACAATTTATTACATTTGAAGGCACTGATGGTGCTGGAAAAACCACCGTTTTAAATCAGGTGGTTGATAAAATTAAACCAATGCTTAAAGACCAATTGCTAACTACTCGTGAACCAGGTGGGAACCAAGTCTCCGAGCAAATTCGGCAGATAATTTTGAATAAAAACGAGTCAGATATGGATGACCGTTGTGAGGCGCTTTTGTTTGCGGCGGCCAGAAGAGAGCATTTAGTTAAAACTATTTTGCCAGCTTTAAAGTCCGGTCAATTAGTTTTGTGCGACCGCTATCTTGACAGTTCAATTGCGTATCAAGGAGCGGGCCGAGAACTTGGTGAAAGCGCCGTTTTATCAATGAATCAGTTTGCTACTGAGGGTTTAATGCCCGATACCACCATTTATTTTGACGTCCCAGTGGACGTTGGATTAGATCGCATTGCTGAACATCGGAGTGGGGAAGTTAATCGTTTGGATCTTCAAGAACACGATTTTTATGTTCGGGTTCATGAAGCTTATGATGAAATTGCTAAGCAGGATCCCAAGCGGGTTATTAAGGTTGATGCTACTAAGCCAATTGAACAAGTAGCAGATCAGGTCATTTCCGTATTGTATAAGAGAGCAGCTAGATATTTTAGCGAAAGTAAATAGGAGGATCAGTTATGAAGTTAATTATTGCAATTGTCCAAGATAAGGATGCAGCCAAATTACAATCTGAATTCATCAAACATAAGATCCAAGCAACCCAATTATCCACTAAAGGTGGATTCTTGAAGGCTAAAAACGTCACTTATTTGATTGGAGCTAAAGATGATAAGGTCGACGAGATTTTGGATATCATTAAAACAACCTGTGAAACTAGAAAACAATACATGACACCACCGGTTAGTTTAGCTGGAAGCATTAGTGAGACGTCTTATCCGGTTGAAGTTCAGGTTGGAGGAGCAACGGTTATGATTTTGCCAATGGAATCATTAAATCGCTTCTAGTTAGTTAATATAATGGTAGAAGAAACTTTAGCTCAGACCATAATTAAACAGGCTACCCAAAAACAAGCTACTTTAACACAACACTTTATGGGCGTTATTTCGGCTCAAGATCTCAGTCACTCGTATCTTTTTTCGGGTTCGGATGGTTTGGGAAAATTAGCGGTTGCAAAGACGATTGCAATGCGTTTGTTTTGTAATAACGTTCAAAATGGCATGCCATGTGGCATCTGTAATGAGTGTGTCCGGATCGCAGAAGACGAACATCCTGATGTGGTGATGATCAAACCCGATGGCAGAAGTATCAAAGTTGATTCAATTCGACATTTAAAACATGAATTTTCTAAAAGTGCGGTTGAAGGAAACAAGAAGGTTTTCATTATTGACGGGGCCGATACGATGACTACTAGTGCTGCTAATAGTCTTTTGAAGTTTATCGAAGAGCCAAATGGGCAAGTTAATTCCTTTTTACTTACCAATGACTATCGAAAGATATTACCAACCATCATATCTAGAACGCAGTTAGTAGAATTTCCAAAAATTAACGAAGATAACTTGATTAAGTACGTAACTGATAGAGGGTTATCGAAAACGTCTAGTAATCTTATTTTAGAATTAACTGAGGACTTATCTTCAATTGATAAAATGCTTGAAGACGGTTGGTTTAACAAGGTTAAAGAGATAGTTGAGCACTGGTTTAATGAATTAGTTAATGATGATTATCGCGCTTTTACGAGCGTTCAAATTAGCTTTATGCCTAATATAACGGGTCGGTTTGAACAACAGATGACTTTAAAAATGATTTATCAAATTTTTAAGGATGTCTTTGATGTCAAGTTTAGGGAATTAAAGCCTGATAGTTTAGGGTTTGGTGATCAGTATTCCCTTTTGAAACAGATGGCTAACCGGTTATCAGATGATCAATTAATTGAAATCATCACAACGGTCTTGAACAGTGCCAAAAAACAAGATCTAAACGTTAGCTTCCAAAATATTTTGGAGGTTATTACCCTGAAATGTTTAGCAGTCATTGAAGGAGGAGCAAAAGTCGATTGAAAGAATCAGATGTTAACGAAGAATTTAATAATTTGGAATCACAATCGGAATTAATGAGTGAAAAAATTGGTGATCTTCGGGATGAAATTGATAAAGTCATCGAGGAAAATTCAGAACTGAAGATTGAAAATGAACATCTTCGAGAGTTAATTTCGGGAAAAGATGGGAAAAACAAAAAGAAGCAGCAACTTTCGATGTCCAAGAAAAACTTGGAAAAATTGTATAACGAAGGATTTCATGTTTGCACACAGTTTTATGGAAAACGGCGTAACAGTAATAGTAGTTGTATGTTTTGTACCGATATCATTTACGGAGAAAGGTAATTCCATTGGATTTATCAGTTCAAAAAAGTTTTGCAGATCATAACAAGGGCAGTTTATATCTGGTTCCTACACCAATTGGTAATCTTGATGATATGACGATTAGAGCCATCAATATTTTAAAAGATGTTGATTTGATTGCCGCTGAAGATACGAGGAATACCCAGAAACTTTTAAATCATTTTGATATTACGACCAAACAAATTAGTTTTCATGAGCATAATACTGAACAACGAGCACCTGAATTAGTCGAAAAATTAATCAATGGGATTTCAATTGCACAAGTCAGTGATGCAGGAATGCCTTCAATTAGTGATCCTGGACGTGAATTAGTAAAGCAGTGCATTGAACATGATATTTCCGTGATAAGCATTCCGGGACCAAACGCTGGCCTTACTAGTTTAATTGCTTCAGGACTTAAACCTCAACCGTTTTTGTTTTATGGATTTTTAAAACGGAAACCCAAAGAGCAGGTTGATGAACTAAAGATTTTAGCACAAGAATATCCGACCTTGATTTTTTATGAAGCGCCTCATCGACTTAAAAAGACGCTCTTAAACATGCAAAAGGTTTTTGGCAATCGGCAGGCAGTGCTTGCAAGAGAGCTCACTAAAAAGTTTGAAGAATACGTTCGTGGTGGTCTTGACGATTTAGTGGAATGGTCCAAACAAAATGAAATTAGAGGAGAGTTTGTCATTCTAGTTTCTGGGAATCCAGCCGGGTTTAAACTTCATGAAGAGAAGCAAAATGAAGCTCAATTGTCGGTTTACGAGCAGGTTGATCAATTAATTAGTAACGGTGAAAAGCCAAATGGCGCGATTAAGCAAGTCGCTAAGCAAAATGGGTTAGTCCGTCAGGATGTTTATAATCAATACCACCACATAGAATAAGATAAGAGGAATTAAGATGACTGGAGATATTTTTTCTGAAGATCATGTAGTTGAGTACTATGAAACCAATTTACTGGGTAACATTACTCTTTCAATGTTAATTGACGTGATCATTATGATTTCACAGGACCAAGCAAAAGCACTCGGTGTAAGTACCAGACATGTGATTGAACATGGCGTAACTTGGGTTGTTGTTCAAACCGACATGGATATTACGCGTCTTCCTAAAGTTCATGAAAAGATTCAGGTTCAAACGAGGGGAACTTCGTACACTAAGTACTTTGCGTACCGTGAATTCTGGGTTAGAGACGTTGACGGCAATGAATTAGTTCATGTTGGCAGTTTGTGGGTTATGATGGACATTAAATCTAGGAAAATGGTTCGATTAGAGGAAGATATGATTACTCCTTATCACTGTGATCGAGTAAGAAGGATTCAACGGTTAAGAAAGATTCCTCAAATTCATGATGAACAAAATCTTATGAAGACTGAGTATCACGTTCGTTTTACTGACATTGATTGGAATTCTCATGTCAATAATGCCAAATACATTGGATGGATGGTTGATGATTTATCCTATGATTTTTTGGCAACTCACGTTCCAAAGCAAGTAAGTATTAAGTATGAAGATGAAGTTACATATGGTGATCCGGTCGTAAGTCGAAGCAAACTCATTAAGACCGGTGATCAAATTCAATCGATCCACGATATTTCGGTCAACGATGATACTAAATCGATTGCCGAAATTAAATGGAAGAAGCTGAATAAAGAAGGAAGTAAATGATATGCACGTTTTAGCAGTTGATACCTCTAATCAACCATTAACTGTGGCAGTTTTAAAAGACGAACAGGTGCTAGCAACAACCACGATGACAACGCATAGAAAACATGCTGAATACTTAATGCCGGTGGTTGAAAAGTTGGTTAAGTATGCCAATTTAACTCCACAAGATCTGGATCGGGTAGTCGTAAGTAATGGTCCTGGTTCATACACTGGGATTAGAATTGCCACCACGGTTGGAAAAGTTTTGGCCGATACATTGAATATTGATTTGGTTGGCATTTCAAGTCTCATGGCGCTTGTTTTAAACGTGCAAAAACACGACCAGTTGGTAGTGCCCTTATTTGATGGTAGAAACGATAATTTGTTTACTGGTCTGTACCGGACTTCCGATCGTGGTCCCGAGTCGGTAATTAAAGATCAACACGTTAATTTTGATAAGTGGATGACCGAACTGGACAAGTTTGATGAGCCCATCGTATTCGTTGGAAGTGATGTTGATCATTTTTCCGAGCGCTTAAAACAACATTTCGGGAAAGATTTCAAATATATGACTGGAATTGATAACCTGCCACAGGCAGCTAAAATTGGTATCTATGGGGAAAAGCAAGAACCAGTTGCTGATGTTAACAATTTTAATCCCAATTATCTTCGTTTAACCAAAGCACAAGCAGACTGGCAAAAGTTAAACCCGGGGAGGGAAAACGAGTCTTATGTTGAAGAAAATTGAGGCATGGTTAAAAAAGAACGTTAAAAAAAAGGAAGAAGCTAAGATTCAGCGTGGACTTCAGATTAAAAATCACATTGTTGATGTGAATGGAGTCGATTACTATTTTGGCAAGGGTTCTATTACTGACATCCCTGACATTGTGAATGTTGAAGAAGAGGTTTACGACAAAAAGGCAGCTTGGGATCGAGAACGTTTCCTAAATGATCTAAAAAAGCACAAAAACAGTTTATACTTGGTAATTAGGAAAGCCGACGAATTGATTGCTTTTGTCGGTTGTTCGATTTCTCGTGATAGTAAGAATTGTCACGTTGAAAATATTGCGGTGTTACCCAAATTCCAAAATCGCGGATTGGGATATTTTTTGCTTACCATGGTTATCAGAAGAGCCCGACTGATGAGACTTAAAAGTGTTTCAATCGAAATTCGATTAGGAAATATTAAAGCTCAAGATTTGAATCGGGATCTTGGGTTTGTTCAGGTTGGAATTGATCCAGATTACTATAATGATGGTGAAGATGCTGTGGTAATGAAACTGGATTTATCCAAGCAAAAAGTGGCACCAAATAATTTTGGAAGATAGTTAGAGACGGGTGAGTATTAATGCAAGATAATAGTGTGATCTTGGCGTTTGAGAGTAGTTGTGATGAAACAAGTGTTGCTGTTATCAAGGATGGTAAAGAAATTTTATCAAACGTCGTTGCAACTCAGATTAAAAGTCATCAGCGATTTGGTGGTGTGGTACCAGAAGTGGCTAGTCGTCATCATATTGAAGAGATTACCATTTGTATAAATGATGCTTTGAAACGTGCAAACGTCACATACGATGATTTAACGGCGGTAGCTGTGACCTATGGCCCAGGATTGGTTGGGGCACTTTTGATTGGAGTCACCGCTGCCAAAGTGGTAGCTTGGGCTCATCATCTACCCCTCATTCCAATTAATCACATTGCAGGACATATTTATGCTACTAACTTTATTAAGCCAATTGAGTTTCCGGCAATGGCACTTGTGGTATCTGGTGGTCATACGGAGCTTGTTTTTATGCCCGAAGAAGGTAAGTTTGAGATCATCGGTGAGACTAGAGACGATGCCGCAGGTGAAGCGTTTGACAAAATTGGGAGAGTTTTAGGAATTAATTATCCAGCTGGTCCAACCGTTGACAAAATGGCTCAAAAGGGAAAGGATACTTTTAATTTTCCACGCGCGATGGAATCAGATGGTAATTATGATTTTAGTTTTAGCGGACTTAAAAGTGCTTTTATCAATATCGTTCACCATGCCGATCAGATTGGAAAGACTCTAAATAAAAACGATTTAGCTGCTAGCTTTGAAGCTGCCGTAGTGGACGTTTTGGCAAAAAAATCACAAAGTGCGCTTGAAAATTATCCTGTAAAAGAGTTTATTTTAGCTGGCGGAGTTGCCGCGAATAAGGGCATTAGAAATCGACTAGATGCGATTGCCAGTAAGGAAAATGTGGAATTTGTCAAGGCTCCGCTTAAGTTGTGTGGAGATAATGCAGCCATGATAGGAGCTGCTGCAGCGGCAATGCAGCACCATCAGGAAAAAGGAAAAGCTTCACTAAATGCTGATCCAGGATTAGAATTTGAGTGGGCTCAAAATGAAAAATAAATCGTTAACAACAAATTATTAAATTAATTTATCCTGCCCTGTGGGGCTTTTCAGCTGATTTCATTTTTATATTATTTCACAAACAATTTCTTTATGTTAGAATTAATTTTGTGACTTATTAATCTCGACAATAATAATAGGAGATTTGAAAATGGCTGAGACAAAAATTCCACGTGCAACCGCGAAACGATTGCCGCTTTACTATCGTTATTTAAATATTTTACATGACGGTGGAAAGAAACGAATATCATCAAATGAATTGGCCGACGCAATTCAAGTGGATTCTGCTACAATTCGTCGTGACTTTTCATATTTTGGTGCCCTTGGTAAGCGAGGTTATGGATATGACGTAGACAGTTTACTAGAATTTTTCAAGAAGATCTTGAACCAAGATCAATTAACCAATGTAGCATTGATTGGTGTTGGTAACTTGGGTCATGCCCTTTTGAATTTTAACTTCCACATGGATAGTAATATTAGAATTTCCGCTGCTTTTGACGTTAATCCTAAAAATGTTAATACCATTCAAGGTGGGGTTCCAATTTACCCAATGGATCAATTGGTAAAACAGCTTAAAGATCAACAAATCAGCGTTGTGATTCTCACAGTTCCTGGTAAAGTTGCTCAACAAGTTGCTGATCAAGTTGCCAAAGCGGGTGTAAAAGGAATTTTAAACTTCACATCAGTCCGATTATCGGTTCCAAAGGAAATTAGAGTTCATAATGTTGATTTAACTAATGAACTGCAAACATTGATCTATTTTATTGATCATTATGATAAAGATTAAGCATCCAATTCTGGATGCTTTTTTATTTTTATCGGGCAAAGTTCTTGCATTAGTTGTGAAAAAATAATATATTAAGAATGTAAGTTAGCACTTGATAAGTGCAAGTGCTAAAATTTAATAAAGATATTTATTGGAGGGATTAACGTGTTAGAACCATTAGGAGATCGCGTAATTGTCGAAGTGCAAGAACCAGAAGAAAAAAACGTCGGTGGAATTGTTTTAGCAAATAACGCTAAAGAAAAACCACAGATGGGTAAAGTTGTCGCTGTAGGCGAGGGTCGAGTTCTTGATAACGGACAAAAAGTTGCCCCTTCTGTTAAAGAAGACGACATGGTCATGTTTGATAAGTATGCAGGGACAAAGGTTGAATATGATGGTACTCCATACCTTGTAATGCACGAAAAAGATTTGCTTGCAATCGTTAAATAATAAAAAATAAATTAATTAATATGAGGTGATAATATTGGCTAAAGAAATTAAGTTTTCTGAAAATGCTAGAAATTCAATGTTAAATGGTGTTGACAAGTTAGCTGACACTGTAAAAACAACTATGGGTCCAAAGGGACGTAACGTTGTTCTAGAAGAAAAAGCTGGAGATCCAACAATCACAAATGATGGTGTTACCATTGCTAAAGCAATTGACCTTCCAGATCACTTTGAAAATATGGGTGCTAAGTTAGTATCTGAAGTTGCTTCTAAAACCAATGACGTTGCCGGTGATGGTACTACTACTGCTACTGTTCTTGCCCAAGCAATCGTTAAAGAGGGTATGAAGAACGTTACTGCTGGTGCTAATCCCGTTGGAGTTCGTCAAGGAATCGAAAAGGCTACTAGAACAGCCGTTGACAGTCTTCACAAGATGAGTCACCAAGTAACTAGCAAGGAAGATATCGCTCAAATTGCTTCAATCTCATCAGCTAACGAAAAGGTTGGTAATTTGATTGCCGACGCAATGGAAAAAGTTGGTAATGATGGTGTTATTACGATTGAAGAATCACGTGGTGTTGACACTAGTTTAGACGTTGTTGAGGGTATGGAATTTGATCGTGGATACATGTCACAATACATGGTTACCGACCAAGAAAAAATGGAAGCTAACCTAGATAATCCCTACATTTTAATTACTGACAAGAAAATCACTAATATCCAAGACATTTTGCCATTACTTCAATCAGTCGTACAACAAGGTCGTTCACTCTTGATCATTGCTGATGATATTGGTGGAGAAGCTCTTCCAACCTTAGTTTTGAACAAGATGCGTGGAACCTTTAATGTTGTAGCTGTTAAGGCTCCCGGCTTTGGTGATCGTCGTAAAGAACAACTCCAAGACATCGCTACTTTGACTGGTGGTACTGTAATTACTTCTGATCTTGGATTAGATCTAAAAGACACTACCATTGATCAGTTAGGTCAAGCTAATAAGGTTAACGTTACTAAAGACAGCACAACTATCGTTGAAGGTAAGGGTAGCAAAGAAGCTATCGACAAACGAATTGATGAAATCAAACAACAAATTGATGCCACTGATTCTGACTTTGACCGTGATAAGTTGAAGGAACGTTTAGCTAAGCTGGCTGGTGGAGTTGCTGTTATCAAAGTTGGTGCAGCCACTGAAACTGAACTTAAAGAACGTAAGTACCGAATTGAAGATGCTTTGAATGCTACTAGAGCCGCTGTTGAAGAGGGATTTGTGCCCGGTGGTGGTACAGCCTTTATCAACATCTTGAATGACGTTGCTAAAATCCCCGCTGAAGGTGATGAAGCAACTGGAGTTAACATTGTTGTTAAAGCCCTAGAAGCACCAGTAAGACAAATTGCTGAAAATGCTGGGATTGACGGTTCAGTTATTGTTGATCATTTGAAAGACGAAAAACCAGGCATTGGTTACAATGCATTGACTGGCAAGTACGAAGACATGATCAAAGCTGGTGTCGTTGACCCAACTAAGGTAAGCCGTTCAGCACTTCAAAACGCTGCATCTGTTTCAGCTCTTCTATTAACTACTGAAGCTGTTGTTGCCGAACAACCAAAAAATGATAATGATCAACCAGCTGCTCCACAACAACCTGGAATGGGTGGAATGATGTAATTTAAGTTTTAATAAAAAAGAGTCCGAATGGACTCTTTTTTATTTCCAATTATGATGAATTATCTAGTTTAATGTAGTACAATTGCATTTGACTTTAAAATTACGGTTTTACTAGGTTAAATATGACATATTAAAGGAGTATGGATTAAATGTGGCGGTATTTAAAAAGATTAATTATTGGACGTCCGCTTAAGACAACGGAAGGCTCTGGTCAATCTCTCACTAAGTTCAAAGGTTTAGCTTTGCTATCATCTGATGCCTTATCATCAGTTGCTTATGGTACTGAACAGATTACTGCCGTTTTGATTACCTTATCGACCGCGGCATTAATGTATCAAATGTGGGTCGCACTACTAGTGTTGGTTCTGTTAGCCGCAATCACATTATCTTATCGACAGATTATTTATGCTTATCCATCTGGTGGAGGTGCCTACGTTGTTGCTCGAACCAATTGGGGTGACACTGCTGGTTTAGTTGCTGGTGGGTCCCTATTAGTTGATTATATGTTAACGGTTGCCGTTTCAACGACTTCTGGGACTGAAGCGATTACTTCTGCCATCCCTGCGCTATATAATTATCAGGTTCCGATTGCAATCTTAATTGTAATATTTATCATGATTTTGAATCTTCGTGGAATGCATGATTCAGCTTCATTCCTGGTTATTCCAGTGTATCTATTTATTGTGATGATTATCATTTTAATCATTGTTGGTGCTTATAATATTTTAACTAATAAAATTACTTATCATGCGTATGCTCCACTGAATACCTCAGTTAAGGGAATGACCTTGGTATTATTCTTTAAGGCATTCTCATCTGGTTCAGCATCGTTAACTGGAGTTGAAGCCATTAGTAATGCGGTTCCAAACTTTAAACAACCAAAACGAAAGAACGCTGCCAATACATTAGGTATCATGGCCATTATTTTAGGAATCTTCTTTGCTGGGATTACCTTTCTAAGTTACTACATGGGAGTTATTCCTAACGCTAAAGATACCGTCTTATCACAGATTGGTACCAATGTCTTTGGTCACGGAATCATGTACTACTTACTTCAGCTTGCAACTGCCTTGATTTTAGCTGTTGCTGCTAACACTGGTTTCTCTGCCTTTCCAATTTTGGCCTACAACATGGCTAAAGATAAATATTTGCCACATGCCTACCTGGATAAGGGTGACCGACTAGGTTATTCAAATGGAATTATTTCGTTAGCTTTAGGTGCGATTGTTTTAATTGTCCTCTTTAAAGGTAAAACTAATCTCTTAATTCCACTCTATGCTGTTGGTGTGTTTGTTCCATTTACGTTGTCTCAATCTGGAATGATTGTTCACTGGTTCAGAAATAAAGATGGCTTGTGGCCGGTGAAGGCTGTCATTAATTTTATTGGAGCGTTCATCTCAGTGATGTTAGTCTTCTTCCTGTTTGCACTTCATTTTGCAAACGTTTGGCCATATCTCATTATCATGCCGTTGCTCCTTTTGATGTTTTATAAAATTCATCTTCACTATCAGCGAATTGCTGAGCAGCTTCGTATTTCAACTGATCCGAATTATGAGAATCATACCTATGCTGGTTCAACGGTAATCGTGTTAGTGGGAAATGTTACCCAAGTTACTAGACAAGCAATTAACTATGCGAGATCGATTGGTGACAATGTCATTGCCATGCACGTTTCGTTTGCCGATAATCCGCAAAAAGAAGAGAAAATTTCAACGAAGTTTAAGGAAGAGTATCCAGACATTCGATTTGTCGATATTCATACTTCGTATCGTTCGGTTGTCGATCCAGTGCTTCGTTTCTGTGATGTTATTGCGAAACAGGATGAGGATCGCAATTATACTACGACGGTTTTGGTTCCTCAGTTTGTACCAAAACACTACTGGCAACAAGTCCTTCATAATCAGACCGCTGTTCGATTAAGAAGTGCCTTGAATTCACGTCAGGACATCATTGTATCGACGTATAACTATCATTTAAGTGAATAATAGAACAAAAAGCTAGGCTATGTTAAACATAGCCTAGCTTTTTTGATTTGGATTTAAAGGTGCACAATATGAGCAAATAGTGGGACGATGATATCAACGACCACCGAAATAATGACCACCGCAATCGCAGCCATGGAGCCCTGAACTTCACCAAGTTCAAGGGCTTTAGCTGATCCAAGGGTGTGTCCTGCCGTTCCAAGCCCCAATCCAATTCCGATGGGGTTCTTCAATCTGAATATTTTAATGATCCAGTCGCCAAGTGCGTAAATAATAACAGCGTTTAAAATACATGCCATAGCGGTAATTGCTGGCACACCGTTAATGCCTTGGGCGATTGGCATTGCAACTGCGGTAGTGGCAGCCTGCGGAAGCATGGAAGCAATTTCCGACTTGTTTAATCCAATTAACTTGGAGACAAAGTACATGATGATTACCGAAATGGTTAAACCGATTATTAGTGATAACAAAATTTCAAACCAGTACTTTTTCACGATGTCGTTTCGCTTGAAGAGTGGGACTGCGAAAGCAATCGTGGTAGGGAAGAGGAACCAAAAAATAATATCACCACCTGGCTTATACAAGTTGGTGTAAATCCAGGTAATGTTAATCCCCGTTGCTTTGCTCATTAACCAGAGAACAAAAATTCCGAGCACCATCCCAACAAATAATGGTTGAAAAAGAAAAAAGCCGTTAAATTTTTTAAATAGAAATGATCCAATCAGATAGACCACCAATGATAGAGCAATTCCAAACATTGGATTGCCTAAAAATTTTAATAGTTCCGTTTGCATATTTGGTTACTCCTTATCAATGTCTTGTTTTTTGCCAAAAATTTTATTGCGGGCCCATATCAAAAAAGTAGCAACTAAAGCCACCGACACCAACATGACGACTGTCGAAATAATGATCATAATCACTAGTTTGACGCCAGAATGTTTCATAATGTCGAGGGAGGCCGCTAATTGAATTCCAGAAGGGACGAAAAGGAATCCTAGGATTCCAATAAAAAATGATCCGACCTTTTCGACCTGTTCTGGTTTAATGACTTTAAAGGTCAATAACAAATATAATATCACCAACCCAATTACTGGGGTTGGAACTGGAAAGTTGGCTGGAAAGAGTGCTGAGATTAGACTTGAGACGAATAAAATGACCCCAAAGATACCGAGTTGAGTTAACAATGGAGCATCTTTTTGAGATTTTTCTTCTTTATTTTGCATGTTTGACTCCTTTCAAAAGTATGTGATTGATTTAGCTATTTCTATATTTAATATAATATATGAAATGAACTAAAAAACAAACCAAAATTTTAATTGTTATCATTAGATTTAATTATCATTAAATTAAATAAAGGGAAGCTTGTGTTTGTTATTTTCCGTTTGTATAATTGAATATAAACTTAATCGTGGAAGGCCATACTTAATTGAAATTTGAAATATTCGTCTATTTGTTTGCAACGATGATAATGTCGGCGGTTTTAACCCCTTTTATCAGAATTTTAGCATTCAAAATTGGCGCCATTGATAAACCGAATAAAAGACGTGTAAATAAAATTCCAATGCCAACGTTGGGTGGTCTGGCAATTTTTATTGCTTATACCATTACGACTTGCGTTTTTTTGCGAAACCAAATTCCATCTAGTAAGTTGTGGGGAATTCTGGGCGGAGAAATTATTATCATTATGACGGGGGTCATTGATGATATTTTTGAATTGAAGCCACGACAAAAGGTGATTGGGATCTCACTAGCAGCACTATGGGTGTACATTTTTGCGGGCATTCAGATGAGTTCTATCACGCTCCCATTCTTTGGTGATGTTAGTCTGGGATGGTTAAGTCTACCAATTACCTGGATATGGATTCTCGGGATTACGAACTCAATTAATTTAATCGATGGACTGGATGGACTAGCAACGGGGATTGCCATTATTGCTCTGACTACCATGGGAATCATTGGCTTATTCTTTTTAAACGTCGGTAACGTTTACGTGTCAATCATGATTTTTACCTTTGCCGCTTCCTGTTTGGGTTTTTTACCGTATAATTTTTTCCCAGCTCGAATCTATCTAGGGGATACGGGATCCCTATTAATTGGCTTTATGATCTCGGTTTTTTCCTTACAAGGTCTTAAAAACGCCACCTTCATATCAGTCATTATTCCCGTTGTGATTTTGGGAGTTCCAATCTCGGATACCGCTTATGCAATTTTACGGCGGATTTTGAACAAACAGCCTATCTCTCACGCTGATAAGCACCATTTACATCATCGGTTGATGCAGATTGGCTTGACCCATCGACAAACGGTTTTGGTGATTTACGGAATTGCGTTAATTTTCGCTTTCATCTCTTTACTCTATCCATTGTCCAGTTTCTGGGGATCAGTGTTGTTGACGGTTGCCACTTTGATTGGGATTGAGCTTTTTGTGGAAGCCATTGGATTAGTCGGAAAGAACCGGCAACCCTTGCTTAATTTGATTAAACGCGTTGTGACTGGAACAACCAGTAAGGCTAATCACGAAACCGAAATCACTAAAACCAAGGCAAAACATAAAACTAAACCAAACAAAAAAGAGTAGTTCATTGAAGTTGAACTACTCTTTTTAGACTAAATTGGACTCTCAAAATAGGCTTCCTTACCAATCTTGAATTGAACGTCTCCTGCAAGCAAATTGTTGATTTTTGTTTTGAAATTATCAATCGTATGATTTGAAATAGCGGTACTTACTTGAACACTAGTGCCATATTCAACGTTAGTAATTGGTAAATTATTTTGTTTAAGAAAATATTGGAGTTTATCATTTAACTTATAGGATACTGAAATAGTAAGTGCAGTTTTAAGCGTCATTTTACTAATTCCAACCCTTTCAATCACATCCGATGCCGAGTTACTATATGCTCGAATTAGGCCACCAGCACCTAGTTTGATGCCACCAAAGTACCTTGTTACTACGATTACTGTGTCGTGAAGCTCCATGTTTTTAATGGCATCCAGGATTGGAATCCCGGCAGTCCCACTGGGTTCGCCGTTGTCACTTTCTCGCTGGACATCATCATTTGGGCCAATAACATAGGCAAAACAATTGTGGTTGGCCTTTTTATTTTGGTTTTTGATACTGGCGATGAATGCTTGAGCACTCGCTTCGTCCGTGACACGAGATACGGAAGCAATAAACTTTGATTTTTTGATAATAATTTCATTTTGACCAGCTTGTTTAATGGTTAAAAAAGAATTTTGCATTAAATTATTCCTGTTCTTCGTATTTAAAAATGGAGGCGGATAGTCAATGATCAAAGATCAAAAAGAACTAATGGGAAGACTTACGCCAAGCACTTTGATTGATCCAATACTTTTAAGTGATCCACTTCTTAATTTTGAATTAGCGGTAACGGTTAATCAAACTACTATTCATTGTAACCGATGTGGATTCAATTGTGAAAAATCAAAATGTGAACTTCCCAATCATATTTTTTACTGCCCCAATTGCATCGAAATGGGGCGAATTGATTCGTCGATGAAACTGGTTAGTGTCCTAGAAACAAATCGTTTTGTGGTTCCAAGTAATGTTTTGACTTGGGATGGGACGCTAACTGTAAATCAAAAAGACTGTGCGTTAAGGATGATTGAATCAGTAAAACATCACCGTGATCATCTACTGTGGGCGGTTACTGGCGCTGGTAAGACCGAGATGCTTTTTCCGGTATTAACATGGGCAATTAAACGTAAATTTCGAATTGCCATTGCTTCTCCCAGAGTTGACGTGTGTTCGGAACTTTATCCGCGTCTTAAAGCGGCTTTTTCTAACCTTGATATGGTTTTATTACATGGTAAAAGTAAGGATGATTACCGATATTGTCAACTAACTGTCTGTACGACCCACCAACTCATGCGTTTCTTTCATGCTTTTGATTTATTGATTATTGATGAAGTTGATGCGTTTCCATTCGTTAACAACGTTAGCCTGGAGTTTGCCGTAAAGCATGCCTTAAAGACTACGGGACAAAGAATCATGTTAAGTGCCACTCCAAGTAAACGACTGAGAACCCAAATCACGCGTGGAAATGGAGATATGAGTTATTTGCCGATCAGGTTTCATGGTCATTTATTGCCCGTGATTAAAGTTCACTTGTCAAGAAAATGGCGGATGCAATTATCAAAGGGAAGGTTACCCCATCAATTAATTAAAATGTGTCAGCGTAACGTTGCAATTAGAAGAAGATTTTTATTGTTTGTTCCTAAGATTAAAGATTTACCGGTGGTTGATCGGATTTTAAGCAAACAAATCCGTGGTCCAAAGGTATGGGAATGTGTTTATTCTGCTGACAAGAAACGAATGGAAAAGGTTCAAGCCATGCGTAACCAGCAAGTGTTATTTTTAGTGACTACGACCATCTTAGAACGAGGAGTGACGTTTCCAGATATTGATGTAATGGTACTGGGGGCTGACGATGAGGTCTTTTCTACGTCGTCATTAGTTCAGATGGCAGGAAGAGTGGGTCGAAAAAGGACCAGACCGACCGGTAACATTGATTTTTTTGTGGGCAGTTTTTCAAGACGAATTACTAGCGCCCAAAATGAGATTAAGGCTATGAATCGCAGAGGGATGAAATTAAAAAGTCATGAATAAATGTGTATGGTGTAATCAAATTATTAGAAGTGATGTGAGCATTTCCTTTATTTTAAGTTTTCGTTCCTTTGTCCCGCCAATTATGTGTGATGAATGTCAAAAACTTTTTTGTCCCATTGATTTAAAAACGGCGTGTCCAGATTGTGGCAAGCAGCAAGCAAAATTAGAGTTGTGTGATGATTGTAAGATTTGGGAAGATCAATCTGGTCCCAAATTAATTAACCACGCGTTGTTTCCATACGATGAAGTGAATGATTACATGGCTCGGTACAAGTTTCAGGGCGATTATCGGTTAAGGCGACTATTTCAAAGTCAGTTTCAGTCTTTTATATTTGCCCATAACGACGGCGGTATGATTGTTCCCATCCCAATTAGTAAGAAAACGTTTGAAGTGCGAAAGTTTAATCAGGTTGAGGGCTGGTTAACTGGTATAAAATATCAAAGGGTCTTAGGAGCGGTGTCAAAAAAGGGCTTACCCCAGTCTAAAAAAGATAAATTTGATAGGATGCACTTAAAACAACCATTTTACGTTGAGCCGGAGTGGTCAACTAATAACCTACGTGGGAGAAAGGTTTGTTTGATTGATGATGTGTATACGACTGGAACCACCCTGCACTTAGCGGCCAAACTGTTATATTCGTATGGGGTTAAGAAAGTCTCAAGTATTACCCTTGCACGTTAGTATTGATTGTTATTTAATCGATTAGAATTTATAATAGTTATAAGAGATTCGTTTGAAGACAATGATACTAAGCATAGGAGAGATTAAAATGCTTGAAACTAAATTAAGAGGTGATGATGTTGAAATCACCAGTGATCTCCGTGATTACATTAATCATCACGTCAAAACAATTGATAAACGTTTTGATGCAAACGTGAAAGGGACTGCTCATGTTGATCTCATGAACTATTCTAACGAACGAATCAAAGCTGAAATCACTATTATCCTACCGAACTTCTTACTGCGAGGTGAGGGCAACTCTGATGACATTCACGAAAGCATTGATATCGCGATTCACGATATCCAGCAACAGATCGATAAATATGGCTCAAAGGTAAATGAAGAATTAACTGAGCATAAGTTATCCCACGTTTTTAATGATCCCGATAAACGATTAGCTGAATCTAAGATCGTTAGGAAAAAGCGGATTCCTTTACAGAAGATGACTTCGGAAGATGCCATTATTCAGATGAATTTGATTGGGCATGATTTTTTTGTCTATGTTGATGTCACCGATGGCACCACTGATATTGTTTATCGAAGACATGATGGGGACTATGGGTTAATTAAAACCGATCGTTAGAAAAAACAGAAATATCATATTTCTGTTTTTTTGTGATGAATTTTTAATTGATTTGATAAAATGTTAGAATAAGAAAATAGACTGAGAATTCGAGAAACAAAAACGGTTTAGACACTAGAGGAGAAATCAATCAATGGCAACAAACCTTTTAAAGAAATGGGTTGAAAGCGACAAAAGCGAACTGAAACGATTAGGAAAGCTCGCCGATAAGGTCAGCTCATACTCAGAACAATATCGAAAATTAAGTGATAAGGAATTACAAGCTAAAACTCCAGAATTTCAAAAGCGTTATCAAAATGGTGAAAGCTTAGATGACATGTTACCTGAGGCTTTTGCGGTTGCCCGTGAAGGTGCCAGACGAGTGCTCGGACTAAATCCATTTCGAGTCCAGATTATGGGTGGAATTGTCCTTCATGAGGGTAATATTGCTGAGATGAAGACTGGTGAAGGGAAAACGTTAACGGCTACAATGCCCGTCTACCTGAATGCTTTATCAGGGAAAGGTGTTCATGTCGTTACGGTTAATGAATACCTATCACAACGTGATGCCACTCAAATGGGACAGTTATACAATTGGCTGGGCTTAACGGTCGGGGTGAACTCGGCTGATAAGAATCCGGAAGAAAAACGAGCTGCCTATGATAGCGACATCACTTATTCAACTAATAGCGAGATTGGATTTGATTATTTAAGGGATAACATGGTGGTTTATAAAGAAGATCGGGTTCAACGCCCACTTAATTTTGCCATCGTCGACGAAGTTGATTCGATCTTAATCGATGAAGCCAGAACCCCATTGATCATTTCTGGTGAAGCTCGTGGGTCAAACAAGCTTTACATGCAGGCAGATAAATTTGCTAAGACACTAAATCCTAAAACGGATTTTAAAGTTGATTTAGAGACTAAAACGGTCTCTTTGAAGGATGTTGGAATTGAAAAAGCTGAAAAGTACTTCAATTTAAATAACCTTTACGATACGGAAAACACTGCTTTAACCCACCATTTGGATCAGGCTTTACGTGCCAATTACGTGATGGAAAAGGATAAAGATTACGTTGTCTCAAAAGACGAGGTTTTAATCGTTGATTCCTTTACCGGAAGAATCATGGAAGGTCGTCGTTTTTCAGATGGGCTTCACCAAGCACTTGAGGCTAAAGAGGGTGTTACCATCCAAGAAGAAAGCAAGACGATGGCTAACATCACCTATCAAAACCTATTTAGACAGTACAGTAAGTTAGCTGGAATGACTGGTACCGCTAAGACAGAACAGGATGAGTTTCGAGAAATTTACAACATGGATGTCATTGCGGTTCCAACCAATAAACCGGTTGTTAGAATTGATGAGCCAGATGTTTTGTATCCAAGTTTGGAATCAAAATTTGACGCCGTTATTGCCAAAATTAAAGATTTACACAAACGGGGACAACCAATCCTGATTGGTACGGTTGCGGTTGAAACTTCTGAATATCTTTCAGAGCGACTTGATGAAGAAAAAATTCCTCACGTAGTTTTGAATGCAAAAAATCATGCCAAAGAAGCTGACATTGTTGCTAACGCCGGTCAAAAGGGAGCTGTTACCATTGCAACCAACATGGCCGGTCGTGGAACTGATATTAAGCTTGGACCTGGAGTGGTCAAATTAGGTGGATTAGCGGTTATCGGGACCGAACGACACGAGTCACGAAGAATTGATAATCAATTACGTGGACGTTCTGGAAGACAGGGTGATCCTGGTTATTCTCAATTCTATCTTTCACTTGAAGATGATTTGATGCGTCGATTTGGGTCTGATAAGGTTAAAAGTATTCTTGACTCAATGAAAGTTGAGGGCGATGATGCGGTTATCCGGAGTCACATGATCACGAAGCAGGTCGAATCGGCTCAAAAACGAGTTGAAGGTAATAACTATGATTCACGTAAAAACGTGTTAAAGTACGATGATGTGATGCGTCAACAACGTGATGTAATCTATGGCGAGCGTAGTAAGGTGATTGACGAAAATAAGTCACTTAAGTGGGTTATTATGCCAATGATCAAACGAACGGTTAATCGAATTGTCAACTTGCACACTCAGGGAGATCAAAAGAAATGGGATCTCCAAACCATCCTTGATTTTGCGATTAATTCATTAGTTAGTCCCGATCAAATTAGCATTGATGACTTGAAGGGAAAATCAAGTGATGAAATTAAGGCATACTTGATGGGACTCGTTGATACTGAGTATGATAAGAAAGAAAAAGAGCTCCAGGATCCAGAACAGATGCTTGAATTTGAAAAAGTGGTTGTGCTTAGGGTGGTTGATTCACACTGGACTGACCACATCGATTCAATGGACCAATTACGAGAGTCAATCGGTCTTCGTGGTTATGGTCAATTAAACCCGTTAGTTGAGTATCAACGTGAAGGATTTAGAATGTTTGAAGAAATGGTCTCTGATATTGACTACGATGTCACTAGGTTGTTTATGAAAGCTGAGATCAGACAAAATATGGAAAGATAGTTTAAGAACGGAGGACTTTTGGTCTCCGTTTTTTCATCTTCAGGAGTATGAAATGGAATTAAGTGAAGCACGTGGACAGGTCGAAAAGATTAAAAAAGCCGTAGCTGGCTTTAGGGGGTCACTTTGACCTGGATCAACTAAGTGAAAATATTTCGGTTAATGAGGCTAAAATGGCTGAACCGGGATTTTGGGATGACCAAAGAAAAGCTCAGAAATTAATTGATGAGAACAATCGATTAAAATTAAAATATGATAATTTTAATTCACTGGCTAAAAAGGTGGAAGATTTAAAGGTTAACCTCGAACTCCTTGAAGAAGTTAGTGATGATGATTTAAAGAAAGAGTTCGATGACGAATTAACCAAGACCCAAAAGGAACTTAGTAGTTATCAGCTGAGTTTACTTTTGAATGGGAAATATGATGAAAATAATGCAATTGTTGAGATCCATCCTGGAGCTGGTGGAACTGAATCACAAGACTGGGGGTCCATGTTATTTCGGATGTATCAACGATGGGCCGAACAAAACGGCTTTTCGGTTTCAGTTGAAGACTATCAACCGGGTGACGTTGCTGGGATCAACAGTGTGACATTTTTAGTATCTGGAACCAACGCCTATGGTTACCTGAAATCAGAAAAAGGCGTTCACCGGTTAGTGCGGATCTCACCTTTCGATTCAGCAGGGCGGCGTCATACGTCGTTTGCCTCTGTTGATGTTATGCCAGAGCTTGATGAAACTGTGAACGTTGACATTAACCCAGAAGATCTCCGGATTGATGTTTTTCGGTCAAGTGGGGCTGGTGGTCAGCATATTAATAAAACCTCTTCAGCGGTTCGAATTACCCACTTACCAACTGGAATTGTCACCTCAAGTCAGGCCCAACGTTCACAATTACAGAATAGAGTTACAGCGATGAATATGTTAAAATCAAAGTTGTACGAACGTGAACAAGAGAAAAAAGAAGAAGAGAAAGCCAAGATTGAGGGTAAGCAGCTTGATATTGGTTGGGGTTCACAAATTCGTTCTTATGTTTTTCATCCCTATACAATGGTTAAGGATCATCGGACCAATTATGAGACTGGTAATGGTCAAGCAGTGATGGATGGTGATTTGAATCCATTCATTAACGCGTATTTGCAGTGGAATTTAAAACAGAAGAACCCAAAATAACGAAAAAGGAAGTTCATTATGTCAGTTGCGACTAATATTTTGTTTTTTGTCTTTATGCCAGCTTTTTGGTTTGCACTTATTCGCGTTTTCTTCGTTTACAATCGAAGAGTAAATCGAGAACGACGCTTATTTGAAAGTGCTGTTAACCCTAAATTTCACGAAGGATGGGTCTTTTTTAAATCATTAATTGTGCTGGGAATTGTTGGATCAATTTTAACTGCTTTGGTTGGGATTGAAGTGTCCTTAAATTGGATTTTATTATATGAATTATTGATCGCCATTAGTTTACTGATCCCAGGAATCTTAGTGCCGACATTGATTTTATTTGGATCAATTTTTGTTGGAGTCTTCTTCAATGATTATTCAATCCCGATGATTAAGGGTGGCGACTTTATTGGTGCCGTGAATATGAACGCATCAAGATCGGCCAATTACTTAGCCTTAATCACAATTATGCTGGTCCTAATGTTTATCTTTTTGAAGATGAATGGTAGGACGATTAACTCTCCTCAGGTTTCAAAGAATCGGCGCGGAAACCGAGTGGCATCTTATGGATACAATGAGTTAGCTGTGATTCCGCTGGTACTGATGATTCCTGGTAAATTAATCGAAACGATCGTACCGATGTGGCCAGTTTTTAATATTTTTGGTGCACATGTAACCTTCTTGGTTGTTCCGTTTTTGATTGGTTTTCGCTTCAAGTTTGTTAACCATTTGCCAAATGAATTAATGCCACGGATTTCAAACGCGATTGGAGAACTCACATTGTTAGCCATTTTACTAACGGCGGGTGCTTACTTTATGAGAAATAGTTACTACGTTATCATCGCGATTGCTTTATTGGCAGTGGTTTATGTAATCATCATGTATCACTTCCATCGCGTTGACCGAAAGACCGGAAATCAGATTAGTCAAGCGGTTAACGGAATCCGAATCATTGGGATTAAACCCCGCACTCCAGCCGATAAGATGGGACTTAAAACGGGTGACTTAATTGTTGAAGTTAACAACGTTCCGGTAAATTCGGAAAGTCAATTGTATTCTGCTTTACAAGATGATCCGACCTTTGTTCACATGAAGGTTAAAAATCGTAAGAATCAATTAGAGATTAAAGAAACGGCAATTTACGATGGTTCACCGCATGAGATTGGAATTGAAATGTTTCAAAATAATTAGTTAGAAGCACCCAGTTAATGGGCGCTTCTTTTATTTTGCATAAAATTAAGAACCGCCTAAATTAGGTCTGATTGTGTTAGAATTAAGTAAATTAATTTTATTTGGAGGTAGGTCCAATGGCTCAGAGTGTAACGGTAGCTGATTTAGTAAAGAACACTCATCTTAGTGTCTTTTGGGGTCGTGAATATTTAGACCGTCCCATTACCACTAGTGACATTTCACGTCCGGGACTGGAATTGACTGGATATTTTAACTACTACCCAGCCAAGCGAATTCAGATCTTTGGGATAACTGAAACCTCATTTGCAAAGGGAATGAGTGATGAAAAATTAAAAGAAGTAATGACCAAAATGTGTCAACCAGAAACGCCTGCATTTGTTATTTCTACTCAACTAGAACCACCTGAGCAGTTAGTGGCAGCCGCCAAAAAGGCTCACATTCCAATCTTAGGATCAAAGTTAACCACTTCTAGAATTCTAAGCAATATGACGACGTATCTTGAAGCTAAGTTAGCCGAAAGAAAGTCCATTCATGGTGTTTTGGTTGAAGTTTATGGACTTGGTGTTTTAATTACCGGTGATTCTGGAATTGGTAAGAGTGAAACGGCGCTAGAACTTGTTAAGCGTGGTCATCGTTTAATTGCTGATGATCGAGTTGAGGTTTATCAACAAGATGAGCAAACCTTGATTGGTCAAGCTCCCAAGATTCTTAATCACTTACTAGAAATTCGTGGGATTGGAATTATTGATGTAATGAACCTGTTTGGTGCCGGTGCCGTTCGTTCTCAATCAAAAGTGGACTTAATCGTTCATTTGGACCAGTGGAACAAGGATACTAAGTATGATCGGCTTGGGACCGACCGTGAAACAACTCGAATCTTTGACGTTGATTTGAAGAAATTGACGATTCCGGTAAAACCCGGTCGAAACTTAGCCATTATCATTGAAACCGCTGCGATGAACTTTAGGGCTCGTTCAATGGGATACGATGCGACTAAGGTCTTTGATAACAATTTAAATGAGTTAATCAAAGAAAATGCTTCTAAAAACAACCAGGAGCAAAAACACGAAGAACAAGCAGTTGAACAAAATAAGAAAGATATTAGCCAAGATGCTAATAAGGATCCTGAATAGGAGTGGAAGTTGTGTTTAGCATATTGGCATTAAATCCGGTTGCAATTCATCTCGGACCAATTGCGGTCCACTGGTATGGTATTTTTATCGCTGCCGCTGTCTTGATTGCCGTTTACCTTTCAATGAAAGAAGCTAAGCGACAACACTTAAATGAAGATGTTTTATATGATTTGATTTTGTGGGCGATTCCAATTGCGATTATTTCGGCTCGAATTTATTATGTGGTTTTTCAATGGAGCTATTATCGCCATCATCTAGATGAGATTATTCAAATTTGGGATGGTGGAATTGCCATTTATGGAGCTTTAATCGGGGCTGGATTATTTATTTGGTGGTTTTGTTTTAAACATCATTTGTCAGTCTGGCAGATTTTAGATATTGCCGCTCCAACCGTCATTATGGCTCAAGGAATTGGCCGTTGGGGTAATTTCATGAATCAGGAAGCATTTGGAGCGGTAACATCACTTCAATTTTTACAGCATTTACATTTACCTGACGTTATCATCAATCAAATGTTTATTAGCGGGGTGTACCGCCAACCAACGTTTTTATATGAGTCACTTTGGGATTTAGCAGGATTTGCTGTCTTGATGATTATGAGACATGCTCCGCAGTTCTTTAAGCGTGGGGAAGTCTTTTTAAGTTACGTGATGTGGTATTCGTTTGGACGTTTTTTCACCGAGGGCATGCGGACCGATAGTTTAATGTTATTCGGCGTAATCCGGGTATCACAGTTGCTTTCCATTGTATTATTCGTAGTAGCACTATTTGTTTTAATTTATCGTAGACGAAACGACCAGTTAGTCTGGTACTACGGTAGTTAAGTGATTTGTAGGAGATAATTTAAATAATGACAGAAAAAATTGCAGTACTCGGTGCAGGATCATGGGGCAGCATGCTCGCCGATATTTTAGTTGAAAATGGGCATGAAGTTAAAATTTGGTCGAAAAGCAAGGAACAGGTGGATGAGTTAAATAATCAGCACACTAACTCCCATTACATCAAGAACTTTACTTTTCCAAAAGAGATGAAAGCTTATGCTGACATGGAAGAGGCACTTAAAGGAGTCGATGATGTTTTATTCATTGTTCCATCACAGGCAACTCGTTCGGTTGCAAATCAAGCTAACAAAATTTTGGGCAAGTTAGAAATGAAACCGTATATCATCCATGGAAGTAAAGGCATTGAAAAGGGTACCTATGATCGAATGTCTCAGGTATTGCAAGAAGAAATTGATCCTCAGAATCGTAAGTCGATTTCAGCCCTTTCTGGACCTAGTCAAGCTGAAGATGTTGCTAGACGTGATATTACCTTAGTTACAGTCGCCAGTGATGATATGCCATCTGCTGAGCATTTTCAAAAATTGTTTATGAATGATTATTTCAGAATTTATACTAATAACGACATTATTGGGGTTGAACTTGGTGGAGCTTTGAAAAATATTATTGCATTAGGTGCTGGAGCCTTGGTAGGTTTGGGTTACGGTGATAATGCAAAAGCAGCCCTCATGACCCGTGGTATTGCGGAAATATCACGTTTAGGTGTATCATTTGGTGCGGACCCATTAACTTTTAGCGGATTGTCTGGTGTAGGTGACGTGATTGTCACCGCAACTAGTTCTGATTCTCGCAATTGGCGGGCTGGTTATCAGCTTGGCAAGGGCAAGAAATTGGATGACGTTGTTAAAGACATGGGCATGGTGATCGAGGGAATCGACACCAATCAAGCTGCATTTGAATTATCAAAACAACGTGGGGTAGAAATGCCCATTACATCCGCAATTCATGCAGTAATTAATAATGAAGAAACCGTTTCTGACGCGATTTCTAATTTAATGTCTAGAGAGGGACGTTCAGAACAAGGTTAATTCTAAAAGGGGTATATAAGAAGATGAAAAAAGTAACTAAAGCTGTTATTCCTGCCGCTGGTTTAGGAACAAGATTTTTACCTGAAACGAAAGCACTTCCAAAGGAAATGTTACCAATTGTTGATATTCCAACCATTCAATACATTGTTGAAGAAGCTAAGGCTTCTGGAATCAAAGACATTGTCATTGTGATTGGTAAGGGCAAGCGTGCCATTGAAGATCATTTTGATTCAAACGTAATGCTTGAAGAAAACCTTGAAAAAAAGGGTAAAGAAAAGATGCTCAAGTCAATTCAGAAGACTAATGATATGAACATTTACTTTATTAGACAATCTTATCCACGTGGACTTGGCGACGCTGTTTTAACGGCCAAAAGTTTCATTGGAAATGATCCATTTGTGGTTATGCTTGGAGACGACTTGATGGAAGATACGACTCCGCTCACCAAACAATTGATGAATAGTTACGAAAAGACGGGAGCTTCAACCCTTGCCGTTATGAAAGTCCCTCATAAGGAGACTTCTAAATACGGAGTAATTGAACCAGTTAGCGAGGTTTCAAAGGGACTTTATAATGTGAGAAACTTCGTTGAAAAGCCAGATCCTAAGGACGCTCCTAGTGATTTAGCAATTATTGGACGTTACTTGTTAACTCCACAGATCTTTGACGTTTTGGAACACACTAAGCCAGGTAAGGGGAATGAAGTTCAGCTAACCGATGCCATCAATACCTTAAATCAAACTCAAAGAGTGTTTGCTCATGAGTTTAAGGGTGATCGTTACGATACCGGCAATAAGCTTAGCTGGCTTGAGACTAACATTACCTTTGGTTTAAAACACCCTGAAATTGAGCAAGAATTACGTGAATACATTAAGAACCTTGGTCAAAAGCTGACTAAGGAAGACGAACAACAGAAAAATTAGATTAAAATGCCGACTTTTGCCGGCATTTTTTATTTTTAAGTATAATGATTAAACATTTAATTTAGTTTATGATAATATAATTTTGTACAATTGATATTAGTCAAGGAGGTTTTTGGTTATGAAAATTAAATTAGGTGGACTACCAGTATCATGGTTAATGGGTGATGATCAACCAAAGGTTGGCGATTATCTACCAAAATTTACCGTAAAAAATGCTGAAGGGAAAGATGTTACGACTGATGATTTAAAGGGTCAGACAACGTTGATTAGTGTGGTTCCTAACTTAAAGACAAAGGTATGTAGTTTAGAAACTGCTCGTTTTAACCAGGAAGCATCAAAGTTTAAGGGAATTAAATTTGTTACCATTTCAAATAACCCAATTGAATACCAAAAAAATTGGTGTGCCGCTCATGGTGTCAACAACATGGAAATTCTTTCTGATTTTAATGGTTCATTTGGGAAAGCCATGCACTTATACATCCCGGCTTTTGGTCACTTAGCTCGGGTGGTTTACTTGGTAAATGCTGAAGGCAAAATTTTGTATTGCCAAGCAGTTCCAGAAATTACTCATCAACCAAACTACGAACCAGTTCTTGACGAGTTAAAGAAAGTAACAAACAATAAATAATGATTGAGGCGATATAATGGCAAAAAAGTATGATGTAATTGTAATCGGTGCTGGTCCAGCCGGAATGACGGCAGCATTGTATGCATCACGAGCCGAACTATCTGTATTAATGCTTGATCGTGGGATCTATGGTGGACAGATGAACAACACCGCCGAAATTGAGAATTATCCCGGATTTAAATCAGTCTTAGGACCAGATCTATCTAAAAAAATGTACGATGGGAGTACTCAATTTGGTGCTGAGTATGGCTACGGAACCGTTACTGGCATTGACATTGATGGCGATAAGCGGATTGTTAAGACTGAAGACGGTGACTATGAGGCTCCTTCTGTAATTATTGGTGCTGGTTCTGAGTACAAGAAACTCGGGGTTCCCGGTGAGCAAGATTACAGTGGAAAAGGTGTTTCTTACTGTGCGGTTTGTGATGGCGCCTTCTTTAAAGGCGAAGACGTTGTTGTCGTTGGTGGCGGTGACTCTGCGATTGAGGAAGCTACTTATCTATCCAATATCGTAAAGCACGTTACGGTCATTCACAGACGTGATCAACTTCGGGCCCAGAAGATTCTGCAGAAGCGGGCCTTTGATAAGGACAATATCGATTTTGTCTGGAACAGTAACGTTACTGATATTGAAGGTGACGGTCAAAAAGTAACCGGGGTTGCGATTAAAAACAATCAGACCGGTGAAACTTCAAATATCAAAGCTTCTGGTGTCTTTATTTACGTTGGTATTTTACCAATGACTGATGCGTTCAAGAACCTTGGAATTACTGATGAACAAGGTTGGATTGACACCGATGATGAAATGAAGACTAAGATTCCCGGTGTCTTCGCGGTTGGTGACGTACGAAAGAAACATCTACGTCAAATCACGACTGCGGTCGGCGATGGCGGAACTGCAGGTCAGGGCGTCTTCAATTACGTCGAAGAGCTGAAAACTAAAGATTAAACGAAAAAGAGCAGAGTCGATCTGCTCTTTTTGTATGGAAGCTTTGGTCTAATTGCTTTGCGAAAGTATGTTCGTATGCTAGAATTATTATAAGTAACGGGAGAAAGTTAATACTTTCTCCTTTTTTTCCGAGTTTAAGAAGAGGTGCCAATATGATTAAAAAAACGAATAATAATTTTGACCTAGTTTCGAAATTTACTCCAACTGGTGATCAGCCGGAAGCCATTAAGGAATTGACTCAAGGAATCAAAAATGGTGATCGGGATCAGGTCCTTTTGGGTGCTACTGGAACTGGTAAAACCTACACCATGGCAAATGTCATTAAGAACATTAACAAGCCAACGCTGGTTTTATCGCACAATAAAACTTTAGCTGGGCAACTTTATAGTGAGCTCAAGCAGTTGTTTCCTAATAATGCGGTCGAATATTTTGTGAGTTATTATGATTTTTATCAGCCTGAGGCCTATGTTCCTTCCAGTGATACCTATATTGAAAAGGATGCTTCGATTAATGACGAGATTGATCAACTCCGCCACGCCGCTACCAGTGCGTTACTAGAACGAAATGATGTGATTGTCGTTGCTTCGGTTTCCTCAATCTTTGGTTTAGGAAGTCCAAAAGAATATCAGGACCATACGGTTTCGTTGCACGTTGGACAACAACTAGAGCGCGATGTCTTTTTGCGTCAGTTGGTTAACATTCAATTCGATCGAAACGACATTGATTTTCAACGTGGTCGTTTTCGTGTGCACGGTGATGTAGTAGAAGTCTTTCCGGCTTCTAGAAATGAACATGCCTATCGGATCGAATTTTTCGGTGACGAGATTGACCGAATTACTGAAGTTGACACGTTGACTGGTGAAGTTATCGGTGAACGAAAACAGATTACGATTTTTCCTGCCACTCACTTCTTGACTAACAAGGAAACAATGGATGTGGCTTTACCTGAAATCAAGGATGAAATGGTAAAACAGGTTGCTAACTTTGAGAAAAAGGGCAAACTACTTGAAGCTCAAAGATTAAAACAAAGAACTACCTATGACATTGAAATGATGCGTGAAATGGGATATACAACTGGGATTGAGAATTATTCTCGTTATATGGACCGCAGAAAACCTGGCGAAGCTCCATACACATTATTGGACTTTTTCCCCAAAGATTATTTGATGTTCATTGATGAATCACATCGAACGGTTCCGCAAATCGGTGGAATGTTTAACGGTGATAAGGCTAGAAAGCAGCAATTAATTGATTACGGATTTAGACTTCCCAGCGCGCTTGATAATCGACCATTAAAATTACCTGAGTTTGAAAAACGGGTTAATCAAGTGGTTTATATGTCAGCCACTCCGGGTCCATATGAAGAGGACAGGACTAATCACGTTGTCCAACAAATTATTCGTCCAACTGGACTACTTGATCCAACCGTTGAAGTTCGTCCCACGAAAGATCAAATGGATGATTTGGTTGGTGAAATCAATAAACGAGTTCAAAATAACGAGCGTACCTTCGTTACGACCTTAACCAAGAAGATGGCAGAAGATTTAACCGATTATCTAAAAGATTTGGGAATTAAAGTAAAATACTTGCACAGTGATATTAAAACCCTCGAAAGAACCCAAATTTTACGTGATTTGCGTTTGGGTAAGTTTGATGTTTTAGTTGGAATTAACCTGTTGCGTGAAGGGATTGACGTTCCCGAAACATCATTGATTGCAATCTTGGATGCTGATAAGGAAGGCTTTTTGCGTGACAAACGTTCCCTTGTACAAACAATTGGAAGAGCAGCTCGTAATTCACACGGACATGTTATTATGTACGCGGACAACGTTACCGATTCGATGAAGTACGCGATGGATGAAACTGCCCGTCGTCGTTCCATTCAGATGAAGTACAATCAGGAACACAACATTACCCCTAAGACCATTATCAAACCAATTCCTAAGGCCATTTCTGCGTATAAACAGGGCGAGAAAAACAACGATGATAATACTAATGGAAGCTTTGTTGAATCCGATTTTGACCAAATGAGTGCTAAGGATCAAAAGGAAATGATTGATAATTTAGAGGACGAAATGAGAGCGGCAGCCAAAAAACTTGATTTTGAGCAAGCTGCTAACTTAAGGGATACCGTGATGCAGCTTAAGGGTGAGAAAAAGAAAAAGTGAGGTGGTTAGATGGCAAATGACGTCATTAAAATTAAAGGCGCCCGTGAACATAATCTAAAAGACGTAAATGTTGATGTCCCCAAGAATAAAATGGTGGTAATGACCGGTTTATCTGGTTCAGGTAAGAGTTCTTTAGCTTTTGATACCCTTTACGCTGAAGGTCAACGTCGTTATGTCCAGAGTCTTTCCTCTTATGCTAGACAATTTTTGGGTCAAATGGATAAACCTGACGTTGATTCGATTGAGGGACTTAGTCCAGCCATTTCAATTGATCAGAAAACAACTTCAAAAAATCCTCGTTCAACCGTTGGAACTGTCACTGAGATTAATGATTATTTACGTTTATTGTGGGCAAGAGTTGGGACGCCAATTTGTCCAAATGATGGAACGGTCATTACTAGTCAATCCGTCGATCAAATGATTGACGAAATCATGGCCCTCCCTGAACGAACTAAATTGCAGATTATGTCACCAGTGGTCCGTGACAAAAAGGGGCAACACAAAAAAGTTTTTGAAAAGATTAAGCGGGAAGGCTTTGTAAGAGTCCGAGTAGATGGTGAAATCCATGATGCGACCGAAGATTTTGATTTAGATAAAAATAAGCGTCATAACATTGACGTGGTAGTTGACCGAATTGTCGTTAGAGACGGGATTAATTCACGATTGTCAGATTCACTTGAGACAGCTTTACGTCTAAGTGATGGATATGCCATTGCCGACTTTCTTGGTAAGCGAGAGCCGATGGTGTTTTCGGAACATTACTCTTGTCCGATTTGTGGTTTTACGGTTGGGAAACTTGAACCACGTCTTTTTTCATTTAATGCCCCATATGGAGCATGTCCTGAGTGTGATGGATTAGGAGTTAAGTTGGAAGTCGATAACGATTTAGTGGTCCCAGATCAAGATAAGACGCTTAATGAGGGAGCAATTGAACCATGGAATCCAATTAGCTCAAAATACTATCCAGCAATGTTAGAGCAGGCTTGTAAAGCCTTTAATATTGATATGGATACTCCATACCGTAAATTACCAAAGAAACAGCGTGATCTATTGATGAATGGTTCCAAGGGGAAAACGTTCCATTTTCACTACAAGAGTGATTTTGGTGGAGTTCGTGATGTCGACGCTCCCTTTGAAGGGGTCCTTAACAACGTTAAACGTCGTTATCATGAAACCAACAGTAATTTCACTCGAGAACAAATGGAAAAGTACATGACAGAATTAACTTGTCAGACTTGTCATGGGTACCGATTAAACGAAAAGGCTTTGGCAGTTAAGATTAATGGCAAACACATTGGAGAAGTTTCTGATATGAATATTGCCGATGAACGCCAATTCTTTAGTAAACTCACTTTTGGTGAACAAGATACGGTTGTTGCTCATCCAATTATTAAGGAAATCTGTGATCGACTGGAATTTTTGGAAAACGTTGGATTGAACTATTTGACCCTTTCCAGATCGGCCCGAACGCTTTCTGGTGGTGAAGCACAGAGAATTCGACTTGCAACCCAGATTGGTTCAAATCTCTCAGGAATTTTGTATGTACTTGATGAACCATCCATTGGTCTTCATCAGCGTGATAATGATCGGTTAATTAAGTCCCTGAAAAAAATGCGTGATTTAGGTAATACATTGGTCATTGTTGAACATGATTCAGATACGATGCGTTCGGCCGATTATTTAATCGATGTTGGTCCAGGAGCAGGAGAGAAGGGTGGTAAGATTGTTGCCACCGGGACTCCAGAACAAGTGGCTCAAAATCCGAAATCATTAACTGGTCAATATCTCTCTGGAAAGAAGTTTATTCCCGTTCCCTTAAAACGACGAAAGGGGAACGGCAAAAACGTCACCCTAAAGGGTGCTTTAGAAAATAATCTCAAAGACATTAACGTTAAATTTCCACTTGGTAAGTTTGACGTGGTGACGGGAGTTTCTGGTTCCGGAAAGTCTACGTTGGTTAATGATATCTTAAAACGAGCCTTGGCCCAGAAGCTGAATCATAATTCGGAAAAACCAGGTAAGTATAAATCAATCACTGGATGGAAGAACATTGAAAAACTAGTAAGTATTGATCAAAGTCCGATTGGCCGAACCCCTCGAAGTAATCCAGCTACATACACTGGAGTCTTTGATGATATTCGGGGCTTGTTTGCCCAAACTAACGAGGCCAAACTTCGCGGGTATAAAAAGGGACGGTTTAGTTTTAACATCAAGGGTGGTCGTTGTGAGACTTGTCATGGTGATGGAATCTTGAAGATTGAGATGAACTTTCTACCCGATGTTTACGTTCCGTGTGAAGTTTGTCATGGAAAACGGTATAATTCTGAAACGCTTGAGATTCAATACAAGGGAAAAAATATCGCTGAAGTTCTTGACATGACCGTGAATGAGTCGTTAGAGTTTTTCAAAGCCATCCCAAAGATTACGCGAAAGTTGCAGACCATTTCTGACGTGGGACTTGGTTACGTGAAATTAGGTCAACCAGCTAATACCTTGTCAGGTGGAGAAGCACAACGAATGAAGTTAGCTTCTGAACTCCATAAGCGTTCAACTGGAAATAACTTTTATATTCTTGACGAACCCACCACGGGACTTCATACTGATGACATCAAACGATTAATTGGGGTCCTTTCTAAATTAGTTGATAAGGGAAATACCGTTCTGATCATTGAACACAATTTAAACGTTATTAAAGAGGCTGACCACGTGATCGACTTAGGTCCAGAAGGTGGCGCTGCCGGCGGATACGTGGTTGGAACCGGAACACCCGAACAGATTGTTAAACTGAAAAATAGTTATACTGGTGAATATTTAAAACCCGTCCTAGAGCGTGACACCAAGCGAACCATTGAGGCCGAAAAGCATCAGTAAAATTAGATGTGGTAAAATATGGTTGTAACAAACAATTGGAGGTCATATTTATGATGTACGAAGATAAAAAATGGGGATTTGATTGGTTTGAATGTCTATTTGGTGTTGTCTTATTATTAGCCGCCGTTTTGATGTTCTTCCACCCAACTGCTAGTGCTGCTGTCTTGGCGATCATATTCGCCGTCGTTGCATTAGTTGCCGGAGTAAAATCAATTTGGGTCTACCGAAAGTTAAGTCAAGAAATTGGCTATCGAAGTTTTACGATGTTAATTGGTGGTGCGATTGAAATCTTGTTAGCACTATTGTTCCTGTTTAACATTCACGCTGGGACCTTTACCCTAGGGATCCTATTTGCAGTTTGGATTCTGGTTTACTCAATCTGTCAGTTGATTGTAGTTGATCACATTCGTAATTTTAACGGTGGGGTCTTCTGGACATCACTTGTTTTTGATCTTATTACACTATTTTTAGGAATTTTCTTACTGTTAGACCCAAGTCTAGCTGCTAAGGTTTTAGCTATAATTGTGGGAATTGTCCTGTTAGTGGCAGGAATTAACATGATTATGCTGGCATTTGCTCATAAACTATAAAATTAATTAAGACACCTTAAATTAATGAGGTGTCTTTTTTTGGATTAATTCTTAATTAATATCTTAATGGGGGAAGTCTTTACTAGTTATTATTTTACAGGCATGATACTATTATATTGAATTATTAATCAATATTAGGAGGGTCATTATGAAGAATTTACTTTTAGGTTTTAGTTTGGGTGCAAACATCGTGTTAGGTTACTTAGTACTTGAAGATCGTTATGATTTAGACGATATTGCTGACCGCATCGATAACTTGAGTGACGTTGCCCAAGGTAAGGCACAGCAAATTAAGGGTGCTATCTCTGGTGACACCATGGATAAGATCAAAGGTGACCTACAAAGCAGTAAGGGGAACTTTATGAACAAAGCCCAAGATGTTAAAGATGACATCGACAGTGACCTTGATAACGAATAATTAGATAGGAAAAAAGCAATTTGCAATAATAAAGTGTCGTATAATATTTAGATTTTTTATATAAATCTATACTTCTAAGGATTCATACCGATTTAAATTGGTATGAATCCTTTTTTTTAGAAATTCGTTTATCATCAAACCGTTTGAAGAGAGTTATTCACTAGCGAGAGTTGTTCTAACTCTTTCGGATAATTAAGGCTTTTTACACATTAAGAGAATAATGAATGTGAATTTAATTATAATTAATATAATGTGATTTCTTTTATAATTTTATTCACAAACAGCCACGTAATCCAGTAAAAACCAATGTTGGTAAACATCACAAGGAATGATTTTATGTTTTGCTAATGATTTATTAGTAAATTAATTTTCACGGTAATTCTCACATAGTGCGATTAAACGGGGCTGGCGGAGCATCTTGTTGCTATACTTGGCGTTGAATTTGGCTGTCATTTTCATTATGTACAATCACTAATTAACATTTAAAATTATTATTAGGAAAAAGTAAGAATTACGTTGCTATCATTGGACATACACGGCTAATGTTACAAAACCATTACGATTTTTCGTTTTATTTACACACAATGAGAAACAATTACCTCCATGCATTGGTTAATCGTGAAAAACACTGCCATGTATGCCTTTGTTTTACTCATATTGTATAAAATACGATTGTGTTCAATTTAATTTCAGATTGTGCAATAATTACTTAAGGCTAAGTAGGCCGGTAAGTATAGATTAATTTGAAATTAGAAGGGCAGGTTTTTATTTATATGTTTAATCGTGATAGCAAAACACATTATAAGATGTATAAGGCTGGTAAACGATGGCTGTTCAGTGCAATTACAGTCACGATGTTTTCAGCCGGGATTTCAGGCGGAATCCTTATGTCTAACCAACATAATGTGAAAGCGGACGTTACTAACAACACTCAGATGAATTCACAAAATAGTGATTCGTCTGATAAGCAAGTAACAGTACCGCAAAATCAGACTACCAATGATTCGGCAACTGAACAGAACGTCATCAAGAGTGATGAGGCAGCAAATACACAGGCTAATTCATCACAAAACGACACAACTGATCAAAATGTTACCAAGAATGATGATGTTTCAGCTAAGCAGACCGACTCATCACAAAATAAGTCCTCTGATGAAAACATAGCCAAAAATAATGACACCACATCAGATAAGCAGACTGACCAAAGTGCCACTAAAAATAATGATGCATCTGACCAAAAGAAAGATGCCGCACAAGATCAATCAGCTGACAAGCAGACTGACCAAGACGCCACCAAGAACGACGATGCTTCTAACCAGAAGAAAGATGCCACACAGGATCAATCAACTGATAAGAAACCTGACTCTGATGCCACTAAACAAGACGCAACTAAGAATGATGGCACTACTAGTAAAGTAGCCGATGCATTAAAAGATCAATCAGCTGATCAAAATTCCGATCAGAAAGCAACTACAAGTGATAACGCAGTAAACAAGCAAGACGCTGCGGTAGATGCTAACCAAAAGGCTGATGATCAAGCAGCAGCCATGAAGCAAACGGCGGCAGCTTTAGCCACCGATGATGGTCAAGCTAAAGTTGCAACTACCAATTTTGCCGAAAGACAACCATTCAACGTTGACATGCAAGATCCAGATTATAAGACACTAGGAGTTCCTTGGGTCGATCCTGATGAAGAGCACTATACTTACGGATATGTAAGTGTTAATGCCCCAGAAGGCACGACCAAAGTTAAGTGGTTAGTTTGGTCAACTGATCGTAATGGTGATGGAACTGTTTATGTAAACGAAATTGATGCTGATGGTAATGTAATTGGAACTTATCTATTAAAGGATAATGGTACAACTTTGTCTTCCACTAACGTTGATGGATTGCATTACTACAAGTGGGATGATCATAATACTGGAGTTGGTTTCAATGCCGACCAACCAGATGGTTATTCACTTATTAAAGAGTGGTTCTATAACAATTCTAGTGATAGTGCTGTTCCACTTGGTCAGATGTCAATTATAACTCCAGAGGTTGTTGATCAAGTAGTTACATGGACTAACCGTGATACCGGGCAAGTAATGGTTACTAAAACTTACAAGGGAATTGCTGGTCAACATTATACGATAAGTGGATTACCACCAGAAATCCCAACCACTTATTATATTTCTACACAACCTACTAACGCGTCCGGCTCTGTTTCAAACTTTGGTGTTCCTGGTACTGTGTGGACTGAATATTATAGAGAGGGTTATCGTCTTGTTTATACTGAGACTGATGATCATGGTGGTATGAAAGTTCAACTCTTTGATAAAGATGGTAATTTAATTCAAGGTAGTGATGGTCAAGATACTTATTACATTGATGCAAATTATATGTATGATCCTGCTAACAAGCAGTATTCTTGGAGTATTGATGGATACGGTAGAATTATCCTTTTGTCAATTTATGTGCCACAATCACGGAAAATTGACTTTGGAGTTGCTCAACTGGGAAAATTAGTTCCAGTTGATTCCAATGGCAATCCAATTGACAATGGATCCCATGATGTTCCATACGAAACGCAACCAGACGATCCTACTAAAGCACAACAACCTCAATTACCCAATATTCCTGGCATGATTCCAATGGACCCCCATGATCCAAGTCAACCATTAAAGCCAGGTCCAGATGGGACTTATCCATACCCAATTACGGATCCCGGTTCAGACACTAAAGTTCCTTATGGTCCTGCTACCAGTCAAGTGACTGATAATAGTGGTCAAGGTACCATTACCGTTCACTACAAGGACGCTAACGGCAACACTGTTTCACCAGATAAGCAAGTCAGCGTTCCGTTCACAAGAACCGGGACTAGAGATAATGAGACTGGTAACATCACTTGGGGCGATTGGGAACCAGCAGGAGATGCTCATCCAGTAATCACTTCACCAACCGTTCCTAATATGACTCCTGATCAGCCAACGGTTACTGGAACCGCCACTGAAGGTAAAGATGATGTGCATACCGTTATCTACAGTGACACCCTAACAACAGTAACTGATAATAGTGGTAAGGGAACCGTGACCGTTCACTATGTTGATGTTAATGGGAAGACCATGGCAAAAGACCAGGTTGTTACCGTTCCATTTACTAGAACGGGGACTAAGAACGAAAAGACTGGTTCAATTACTTGGGGTGACTGGAAGCCAGCCGATAACGCTAACCCAGTCATTAATTCTCCCAAAATTACTGGTTACACACCAAGTCAAGCTAGTGTAACGGGTGATGCTGCTGAAGGAAAAGACGATGTTCATACCGTTGTCTACACTGCCAATGAAGAACAAGCTCATGTTGAATACATTGACCAAGATAATGGCAATAAAGTTCTAGTAACTGATAACTTAAACGGAAAGTTCGGTAGTCAATCTGATTACAGTACTGCGGATCGAATTGCTAGTTACGAAGCTCAAGGCTACGAATTGGTATCCGACGGATACCCAAGTGGTTACAAGTTTGGCGACAATAATCCCACCTTCCAAGTTGTCTTAAAGCACAAGACCAAAGAAGTTACGCCAGATAACCCCGGAAACCCAGGTCAACCAGTGGATCCCAACAACCCAACGGGACCGAAGTATCCTGATGGCACTAGCAAGGACAACTTGACTAAGTCCATTACGAGAACCATCCACTACGTTTACGCCGATGGCAGTAAAGCCGCAGATGACCAAGTAGAAACGGTTACGTTCAACAGAACCGCCACCTTTGATGAAGTAACTGGTGAGATAACTTATGGTGCTTGGACATCTGACAACGATGTCTTTAGTTCGGTTGATTCACCAGCCATTACGGGCTACACTCCTGATCAAGCGACCGTTGGTGCTTTAACTGCCACTACTGATACGAAAAATTCAGACGTTAAAGTCACATACACTGCTAACGATGAGCAAGCTCACGTTCAGTACATTGACCAAGATGATGGTAATAGGGTTATCAAGACTGACAATTTAAACGGTAAGTTTGGTTCTAAGTCTGATTACAGTACAAAGAACGAAATTGCCAGCTTAGAGGCCCAAGGTTACGAATTAGTCACTGATGGTTATCCAAATGGGTACGAATTTAATACCGACAACCCAACTTTCAAAGTTATCTTTAAACACAAGATGAAGACGGTTACCCCTGACAACCCAGGAACTCCAGGACAACCAATTGATCCAAATAACCCAACTGGACCAAAATATCCTGATGGAACTAGTAAAGATAACTTAACCAAGTCAATTACGAGAACCATCCACTACGTTTACGCTGATGGTAGTAAAGCAGCTGATGATCAAGTAGAAACCGTTACGTTTACAAGAACGGCAACCTTTGACGAAGTAACTGGTAAGTTAACTTACAGTAACTGGACTTCAACTAATGCTGTCTTTGGTGAAATCAATTCGCCTGAAATTACTGGTTACACCCCTGATAAGACCAGTGTTAGTTCTGAAACTGCTACCGCTGATACACCTGACGGAAGTGTTACCGTTACCTACAATGCCAACGAACAAAAAGCAGTAGTTAACTATGTTGACGAAGATAACGGTGATGCCGTTCTTCATACTGATTACTTAACTGGTAAGTTTGGTAGTAAATCTGGTTACTCAACCAAAAATGAAATTGCCACTTTAGAAGCTAAGGGCTACGAGTTGGTATCCGACGGATACCCTGCTGATGGCTTTACTTTCAACACTGACAATCCAACCTTTACCGTTGTTTTGAAGCATAAGACTAAGACGGTTACGCCAGATAATCCTGGTCAACCGGGACAACCAGTTGATCCAAATAACCCAACTGGACCGAAGTACCCAGATGGAACTAGTGTAAATGATCTGACTAAGAACATTACAAGAACCATCCACTACGTTTACGCTGATGGTAGTAAAGCAGCTGATGATCAAGTTGAAACGGTTACGTTTACAAGAACGGCAACCTTTGACGAAGTAACTGGTAAGTTAACTTACAGTGACTGGACTTCAACTAACGCTGTCTTTAGCTCAATTGATTCTCCAGCAATCACGGGCTACACTCCAGATAAAGCAAGTGTTGGTTCCGAAACTGCCACAGCCGACACGCCAGACGGATCTGTAACCGTTACCTACAATGCCAATGAAGAACAGGCTCGTGTTCAATACATTGACCAAGACGACGGCAACCGAGTTATTAAAACTGATAGCTTAAACGGTAAGTTTGGTTCTAAGTCGGATTACTCTACTAAAGCTGAAATTGCTGATTTAGAAAGTCAGGGTTACGAGTTAGTCACTGATGGTTATCCAAATGGGTACGAATTTAATACCGACAACCCAACCTTCAAGGTTGTCTTGAAACACAAGATGAAGACGGTTACCCCTGACAATCCAGGAAACCCAGGTGAACCAATTGATCCAAATAACCCAACTGGACCAAAATATCCTGATGGAACTAGTAAAGATAATTTAACCAAGTCAATTACGAGAACCATCCACTACGTTTATGCCGATGGTAGTAAGGCCGCTGATGATCAAGTTGAAACGGTTACGTTCACAAGAACGGCAACCTTTGACGAAGTAACGGGCAAGTTAACTTACAGTGATTGGACTTCAACGAACTCCGTCTTTGGACAAGTTGATTCTCCAGCTATCACGGGATACACTCCAGATAAGGCAAGTGTTGGTTCTGAAACTGCCACTGCTGACACACCGGACGGAAGTGTTACCGTTACCTACAATGCCAACGATGAAAAGGCTCAAGTTGAGTACATCGATCAAGACAATGGTAACAAGGTTATTCATACTGATGGCTTGAACGGGAAGTTCGGTTCTAAGTCGGATTACAGTACGAAAGATGAAATCGCTAAACTAGAAGCCCAAGGATATGAATTAGTATCTGACGGCTTCCCAGGTGATGGTTACACCTTCAATACTGATAACCCAACCTTCAAGGTTGTGCTAAAACACAAGACCAAGGAAGTTACTCCAGATAATCCAGGAAACCCAGGACAACCAGTGGATCCAAACAACCCAACGGGACCAAAATATCCTGATGGTACTAGCAAGACGGACTTGACCAAGACCATTACTAGAACCGTGCATTATGTATATGCTGACGGTAGTAAGGCTTCTGAGGATCGGATCGAAACCGTTACGTTCAACAGAACGGCCACCTTTGATGAAGTAACGGGTAAGGTAACTTACAGTAACTGGACGTCAACGAACGCTGTCTTCGGTTCAATTGTTTCCCCAACCATTACGGGATACACTCCAGATAAGGCAAGTGTTGGTTCACAAACTGCCACGGCTGACACGCCAGATTCAAGTGTCACGGTTACCTACAATGCTAACGATGAAGTCGTTCACATTAACTATGTTGATCAGGATAAAGGCAATGCCCTTATCACTAGTGATACCGTTAACGGTAAGTTTGGTAGCAAGGCTAACTACAGTACGAAAGATGAAATCGCTAAGTTAGAAGCGCAAGGATATGAATTAGTATCCGACGGATACCCTGCGGATGGCTTTACCTTTAATACTGATGGCCCAACCTTCACGGTTGTGCTCAAACACAAGACTAAGGAAGTTACGCCAGACAATCCAGGAACTCCAGGTCAACCAGTGGATCCAAACAACCCAACTGGACCGAAGTATCCTGACGGAACTAGTAAGACTGATCTCACTAAGAACGTTACTAGAACCATTCACTACGTTGATAAGAATGGTAACAAGTTAGCTGATGATGTGGTTCAATCAACTACCTTTACTAGAACGGCAACGTTTGATCAAGTTACTGGTAAGGTAACTTACAGTGCATGGACGACTAAGAGTGACGTCTTGAGTGGGGTTAACTCGCCAGTTATCAATGGTTACTACACCAACACTGCTTCAGTTGGACAAGCAACCGTTAACGCTGATTCCAACGACTCTGAAGTAACCGTTGTCTACTACGCCTTAGGTCACTTAGTTCCTGATGTTCCGGGCAGTAACCCGATCGTTTATCCAAATGATCCCAACAACCCAAGTGATGCCGGTAATCCACTTATCCCTGACATTCCTGGATACACTCCAGTTGATAAGAACGGGAACAAGTTGGTCCCTGGCACACCATATCCGATCGATCACAATGATTTAGGGAAAGATACCCCAATTCATTATGTGAAGAATGCTGAACCATCAACTCCGGTAGCTCCAAACAAACCAGAGAAACCGTCAGCACAACCGGAACCAACTAAGCCAAGTGCACCAAAGGAAGTTCCGTCAGCACAACCGGAAGCTCCGAAGGCTAAGCAGGCCCCACAAACTCCTGCTAAAGCACCGGCTCAACCAGCTAAACCCAAAGCAAAGCAAGTTCCAGCAGCTAAGCCAGCTAAAAAGTCTGAAAAGAAGACGACGTTACCACAAACTGGTCAAAGTTCTGATAGCTTCTTAAGCCTGATCGGAACCATGCTTCTGTCACTTCTCAGTTTCTTTGGCTTAGAGAAATGGTTTAAAGACCGAAAAGAAACCAAGTAAGTTTGTGATTTAAAGATTAAGCGAGATTAATAAGTTTAAAGGCTAACATCCATTTTGGGTGTTAGCCTTTTTATAAATTCATACTTTCAAGGACTCATACCGATATTTAATCTGTGTGAGTCTTTTTTTCTTACCGGAAATGTGTTTGGTATTAAACCATTTACCATATTTCTGAAATGTTTGCTTTAATGTTAAAAGAATATTTAGTCATAATAAAAAGCTCCAAATCAGTTAGTTTTTACCTAACCATTTTGGAGCCTATTAATGTCTAAAAATTACAGAGCACTTCATAAATTAATAAAATGTTTTTTAATGACAAATTATTAGTCAACGTTTTCACGTCGAACCACACAGGTACCTTCAGGAACTTCGAAATCTTTTTGAATCAAAGTTAATTTTCCGGTATCGGCGTCTCGTGAGTAAAGAGTAGCATTGTCACTGTTTTGGTTAGCAACGATAAACATTGATTCATCGGCACTAAAGTTAAAGTCGCGAGGGAATTCACCTTCACTTGAAATCAATTGAATTCGTTTTAAATCACCATTTGGTTTAATCTTAAAGACCGCAATTGAATCGTTACCACGGTTTGAGACATAGACAAAGCGGTTGTCCTTTGAAACTTTGATTCCAGCAGCACCGTTGTGACTTTCCCAATCGTCAGGAATGGTTGAAACAATTTGTTGAATCGTGAATAATCCAGCCTCTTCGTTGTAGTCAATCACAGCAACTTTACTGCTTAGTTCACCAACAAGGTAACCCTTGCCAGTTCCTGGAACAAAAGTAATGTTTCGTGGTCCAAAGCCAGGGTGAGCGTTGACTTCGCTGACTAAGTTTAATTTACCTTGATCAGAAACATCATAGAGGTAGACGCGGTCAAGACCAAGGTCACACACTACCAGTCGATTATCAGGAGTTAGATTGGCATAATGAGGGTGTGGTCCGTCGGCCTGCTCAGGAAGTGGCCCAGGAATTCCATTATCTTGGGCACGATCGGTAAGCTTTAAAGTGCCATCTTCTTGGATTTTGTAAACGCTGGCGTGTCCCATGTGGTAGTTGGCGGTAAAGACAAATTGGCGTCTTTCGTCAATGGAAACAAAGGCGGCTGAAGTACCTTTTTCGATGCATTCCTGCATTTCTTTAGCTGGGATGGTTTTACCATCGAAAGTTGCTACTCCACCACGGAGTTCTGGTTCGTCCATATTACGATCAACGGCGTAGATCTTGTGGGCTTTTGACTCGGCAAGATATGTAGGACTCCCAATCTCGGCTACTAATTGAGTATTTTGTAATCTTTTTTTGTCGGTATCTAACTCGATTTGGTAGATCCCCTGGCTAGCATTAATGGTGTAAGTTCCAATTAAATATTTTTCAATCATGATCTCAATTCCCTCCTAATATATACAGTTTCATTTTGCCACAAAAGTGATCCTTTTGCAGTCGAAATGTATTTTTATTTATTCAAGTTTCAAATTTTATGGATGGCAAAAGTAGTAATCGTGACGGAAATGAAATTAGTTTAGTAAATCCTATTGACGTGTCACGTGAGCGGTGTAAACTATTGGAAATTTCACCTATCAATTACTCGTGAAATTATCAACAGGCTTGGAGGGATGAAAATGGGAAGCAAGGCAAAATTTGTTAACTCACCAAACGAACTTTTTGCTGGTTCGTTTGGCATCGAGATCGAGGAGGAACGGGTTGATCTGAATCGTGACAGTCTCTCTCGCTACGCTCACAGACGTAAACTAGGTGATCGACGAGGGAAAACCCACTTTCAGACTGACTTTGCCGAGTGTATGGAAGAATTGGTTACGGATAAACACACGACCACCAAAGGAGTGCTCCTACAAATGCGATCACTTCAGTCTATTCTTCATGGAACACTAGAACCAAGTGAGATTATTTGGCCGATGTCGATGCCACCCAAACTTGATGAAGATGATGTTAATTTTGTAAGAAAGACGTTTAAGCGTTTTTGGATGGATGATTATCGCAAATGGCTCGTGAGACGCTACGGAATTTTTCGTCAAATCATGTGTGGCATTCATTTTAACTATTCACCCAGTGCTCAAATTATTGAGATTTTTCAACGAAATTATTCTATTGATAGTCAGAAAGGGGCACAGTCAGAGCTGTTGTTTCAAATTGCTCAACAATTGGTAGGATATCGTTGGCTTTTAACGTACCTTTTTGGGGCCAGCCCGCTATCAGAAAATCCAGAAGATCACTTATTCGGTGCTGAAAAAAAGATTGTCCCAGTCCGTTCTTTACGTTCCAGTCAATACGGATACGAAAACTTGGATAATATCCATGTTTCTTACGCTAGTTTGAGTCAATACGTAAACAATTTGCAGCATGAGGTTAATTCCCACAAATTATTTTCCGAGAGCGAGTTTTATGGTCCGGTGCGTTTAAAGGCTAAAGATGGGATTAATTCTGTTAAGGAAGAGGGATTCGACTATCTTGAACTTCGGACCCTTGATCTTGATCCATTTGACTTTTTAGAAATTAATTTAAAAACTTTAAATTTCATCCATCTTATAATAGTTGACGGGATCGTTAATCCTCAGAAATGGACTGACGAAAGTTTAAATGAAGCAAAAGATCAAAATAATCGGGTCGCTTTACAACATCCAACTGCTCCGTTACCACCATCTTTACAGAGTAAGACTTATCGGGTCTTGGATCAGCTTGATGAATTAATTGAACATGCTCCTAATGATTTAAAACCAGAGCTAGTTCAAGCTAATGAGGCCGCTAGAAATAAGGTTGATAATCCAAACTTGACACCATCCGCAAAACTAATGAAATATGCTGAGAATCGCTCATTAATGAATTTTGGAATTCAGCGCGGTGGGCAACTAAAAAAAGAGTATGAAAATCAGAGCCTTGAGGATGCTTTTCCTGGGGTTCAACCAGATACAGTTAATCAATACATTGAGAAACAAAAGGGAGTTTAATGAGTATTCGTTAACTCTCTTTTTTGAATCATCCCGAGACTATATAAATGACACACCCGGTATGTTATACTTATAAGAGTTTGGAGGTATCAAAATGGCAGATAACGAACAATTTGTGATTATCACGGGCATGAGTGGAGCAGGTAAGACACTGGCCATGCAAACATGTGAAGATTTAGGATACTTTTGCGTTGATAATATCCCACCTTCTTTAATTCCGAAGTTCATGGAATTGGTTCACACTTCTAGTGAAATTAAGAAGGTTGCTTTAGTAATTGATTTAAGGGCTCCAGCCTCATACCACGAAATTGTTGATACCTTGGTTAATATGTCTAACGACAAAGACACTGAGGATCAGGTGATTTTTCTCGATGCCTCTGACGAAAAATTAGTGTCTCGATATAAAGAAAGCCGGAGAACCCATCCCTTAGCACGAAAAGGGCGGGTAGTTGATGGAATTGAAAAAGAACGAAAATTAATGAAAAGGGTCAAAGATTCTGCTGATCTTGTTATTAATACAAGTGATTTGACCCCACAGGAATTACGTGAGGAAATCATTCATAAGTTTAAGCTCTCTCATTCAGAGCCATTTAACGTTGAACTAATGTCATTTGGATTTAAATATGGGCTTCCAATCGATGCTGACATTATTTTGGATGTGCGTTTTTTAAAGAATCCATTTTATGAAGTCAAACTAAGAAGTAAGACTGGGAAAGATCAAGATGTTTATGACTACGTTATGAACCAAGATGAAGCTAATGAATTTTATGAAAAAGTCTTTGACCTCGTTAAATTTACGTTACCTAAATTTAAGAAAGAAGGAAAATCGACTGTCACCATGGCAATCGGTTGTACTGGCGGCCAACATCGTTCAGTTGCAATGGTGGAACGATTGGCTAAGGATATCAAAGATCAACTTGGATATCCAGTTAATGTCACCCACAGAGACATTAACCGTCACAAAGGGGTTAAATAAATGATCGATAAAGTAGGTAAAAGAATCGGACGTCCTAAAATGGTTGTAATTGGCGGAGGAACCGGTTTACCTGTAATTTTAAAAAGTTTAAAAAAGCGTGATGTTGATATTACCGCCGTTGTTACGGTGGCTGATGATGGAGGATCATCAGGGATCCTTAGAAACTACATTAATGTTTTGCCACCGGGAGATATTCGCAATGTTATAGTGGCACTTTCGACGTTGCCTCAGATTGATTTGGATATCTTTCAGTATCGCTTTGAATCTTCCGACAAGTTTCTTGCTGGGCATGCCATTGGCAATTTAGTAATTGCGGCGCTTTCTGAAATGAGTGGCGGTTTTTTTGATGCCATCCAAAAGTTGACCGACATTATGAAGGTCGACGGGCATGTGTATCCGGTGTGTGATGAAAGTTTAGAACTACACGCTGAGTTTTCCGACGGGACGACCATGTCTGGAGAATCTGAAATTACCAATTCTGACAAAATGATTAAAAAAGTGTGGGTTGAATCTACTGATGGCAATAAGAAGCCAGAGGCAGTTCCAAGTGTGATCAATGCGATCATGAACGCTGACCAAATTGTTTTGGGACCGGGAAGCTTGTTTACCAGTATCTTACCCAACCTGATGGTTGATAATGTTGGCAAAGCGGTTACTGAGACCGATGCGGAAGTTGTTTATATTTGTAATATCATGACTCAGAAGGGTGAAACCGATAATTTCACTGACGCTGATCATGTCCAGGTTTTAAATCGTCATTTGAAAACTAATTTTATCGATACCGTTTTGGTTAACAATAAAAAAGTCCCAGCGAGTTATATTGATCATCAACGCTGGGGTGATGAAGCTCAACCAGTGAAATCTGATTTTAAGGGTTTAAAGAAACAAGGTTGTCGGGTAATCTCTTCTGATTTTCTTGAATTAAGAGACCACGGAGCTTTTCATAATGGACTATTAGTGTCCGACGAACTTATTCGTTTATTAGGACAACCTAAAATTCGCCATTAGGGGATGATTAGATGTCATATGCTAGTGACGTCAAAAAAGAATTAACTAACCTAGAAGTCCATCGAGCTAACGCAAAAGCAGAACTGATGGCATTGATTCGAATGAATGGAACACTTAAAATATCCGAAAAACACCTGGTGTTAGATGTTCAGTCCGAAAATCCAGCAATTGCTAGACGACTGTATCAACTTTTACTTCAGTTTTATCACGTTGAAGGAGAAGTTCTGGTTCGAAAAAAGATGAAACTAAAAAAGAACAATCTATACGTGGTGCGTTTGAATCATCATGTAAGAGCAATCTTGGATGATTTGGGCATTTTGGATGGAAACAAGATTATTGAACGGGTGCCATTAGAGTTACTTAAAGATGATGGGCAGGTTCGTTCTTACTTACGTGGTGCATTCCTAGCGGGGGGATCTGTTAATAATCCAGAAACATCTCGGTATCACCTTGAAATTTATTCAACGTATGAGAATCATAACGAAATGATTGCGGAGATGATGAATCGTTATCATTTGGGCGCTAAAACGACTACGAGACGAAGCGGGTGTATTGCGTACCTGAAAGAAGCTGAAAAGATTGCGGATTTTCTGCAATTAATTGGGGCTACTAATTCTATGTTAAAATTTGAGGACATTCGAATTGTTAGAGACATGCGGAATTCCGTTAACCGACTTGTAAACTGTGAAAATGCCAATATGAATAAGGTAGCCAACGCATCAACTAAGCAAATTGAAAACATTCAGTTTATAAAGGAAACCGTGGGGCTTAAAAAGTTGCCACCAAAGCTTCGAGACGTTGCTGAGGTTCGCATGAAGCATCAAGAAGTGAGTTTAAAGGAGTTAGGTGATTTGGTTCCAGGAGGACCGATTTCTAAGTCCGGCGTGAATCATCGGTTACGCAAGATTAATGAGTTTGCAACTCAATTACGTTCCGATAATGCCTAATGAAACGAACAAAAAAGCAGCAATTAGAATAATTCTAATTGCTGCTTTTGTTATAAACAGAAACTAATTATTTTTTGTCAGAACTGTTTTTCATGATACCATCAATCAAACCGTAATCGACTGCTTCGTCAGCGGTAAGATAATTGTCTCGTTCAGTATCACGGTTAACTCTTTCAAGGGGTTGACCGGAATTTTCGGCAAGTAATTCATTAATCATCTTACGAGCACGCAAAATTTCTTTTGCGGCGATTTCAATTTCAGTTTGTTGACCTTGAGCACCACCAGATGGTTGGTGAATCATGATTTGAGCATGTGGCAATGCAAAGCGCTTCCCTTTGGCGCCAGATGAAGCCAAGACACTGGCCATTGATGCTGCCATCCCCATTACGATGGTTTGAACATCGGCGTGGATGAAGTTCATCGTATCGTAGATTGCCATTCCAGAAGTGATAACACCACCTGGTGAGTTGATGTACAAGTAGATATCTTTGTCAGAGTCTTGAGCATCCAAGAACAATAGTTGAGCAATAATTGCGTTAGCCATATCATCCTGGATTTCACCGGATAACATAATGATTCGGTCTTTTAGAAGACGTGAGTAAATGTCATATGCACGTTCACCTTGTGGTGAGTTTTCGATGACAGTTGGAACTAAATTCATATCCATACTCCTCCTTTGATAATTTTAAATTATATCAAGTTATAAAAGTCATTCTACATTAAAGGTCAATAAAGGTCAAAGACTTTGCTTGATGATAATTATGCGATTGATTCACGTGAGTATTTGTGTAAATCAACTTCTTTATTGTAGTTCATCTTGGTGTCTTCTGGGAAGTAAACACCATACCAAAGAATGAAAGTGTAGATGGTAAATATCTTTTGCATGCTGGATTTACCTTCCATGTGTTCTTTCAGGATGCGGTCTAATTCATCCACATTAAAGAACTTTTGGGCAATATCGGAATGAAATGCTGTTTCGATTTTATCATGGTATTTGGGTTCTTTGATCCATTGTGCGATTGGGGATGGGAAACCTAGCTTTTCTTTGTCGGCAACGACCTTTGGTACTTGCGAGGAAGCCGCCTTTCGAAAGGCCACCTTAGTGATTGGATTGCCGTCTTTATCAAATGAAATTCGAGTTTTAGTTGGCATCGTTTTGGCGAATTCTGCTACGTCTTTGTCAACTAGTGGAGTTCGAACTTCAAGACTGTTAGCCATGCTCATCCGGTCAGCCTTTTGCAGGATATCGAAAGGTAACCAGGTGTTAATGTCAAAGTACTGTTCCTGCGTTACTTCATCCTTACCGGCTACTTCATCAAAAATGTGTTTGGTGTATTGACCAGTATCAAAGTTAAGTGATTTATCTTTTAAGACGCGCTCACGATCGTGCTCGTCAAACACGTAGTTAACCCGATAGTATCGTTCATACAACGGTTGAGCACCACGAATTAAGAAACGACGACCGTGAAAACGTGGGAGTGATGAGGCGATTTTACCGAGAGCGGTTCTAACAAACTTTGGTACCATCTTTTGGTACTTCTCAAAGGTAAAAGCTTCAAGGTACGTATTGTATCCGCCAAAGAATTCATCAGCACCTTCACCGGATAATGAAACAATTAGGTCTTTTCTAGCACTATGTGACAGGTAGTAAAGTTGTGGAGCAGAAGGATTAGACAGTGGTTCGTCCATGTAGTACATCATAGTAGGAAGGAAATCGAAGTAATCCTCACCATCAATTGTGGTGGCCGTGTTCTTTTGTCCAATTTCTTTTGCAAACTTAGTTGACCATTTTAATTCACTGTATTTAGAACCGTTAAACCCAAGTGAAAATGATTGCATGGGTTTAATCTTAGCGGCTTCATTTAGCACATAGCTGGAATCGACACCACTTGATAGAAAACTACCCAAAGGAACGTCAGACGCCATGTGCGCCTTAACACTGTCATCAACTAATCCTTCGATCTTTTTAGCGTCCCCATCAATGGTTTGCGAATTATCAATGTGATCGTAGTTGTACTTGTAGTATGTGTCAGTGGTAGTTTTACCATCTTTATAGATGAAATACTGTCCTGGCATCACCTTATAAACGTTTTTAAACATTGTTTCTGCTGATGGGATGAATTCAAAACTTAAGTGAACTGGTAATAATTTGGTATTCAGTTCCTTTTTAAAATTAGGGTTTGCTAAGAAGGCTTTGATCTCAGATCCCCACATGAAATTCGTTCCATCATCATAGTAGTAGAGTGGTTTGATACCAAAGTGGTCTCGAGCTCCGAAGACCTGGTGTTTCTTTGAATCGTAGATTGTAAATGCAAACATTCCGCGAAGCTTTGAAAGTAATTTTTTCGGACCCCATGCTTCGTATCCACGAATTAAAACTTCTGAATCACAGTCAGTATCAAATTTTTGACCTACTGCAATTAATTCTTTTTGTAAATCTTTATAATTATAAATCTCACCATTAAAGGTTAAAACGTCGGTATCATTATCACCAAACATTGGTTGATGACCATTGGCTAAGTCAATGATTGATAAACGACGAAAACCCATTGAGATTTCATCATTTTGGAAGAAACCATCATCATCTGGTCCACGGTGTTTAATTCTTTTAGCCATGCTTTTGATAGTATCCTTCGGGATATTATTTTGGTTAATATAACCAGTAAATCCACACATAGTATCCTCTCCTTTTCAATTGCTTATTAAATTGATTATTTCTGCTAACCAAACTCCATTAACTATCTTAAGTTGTTCGCACACAAAAGGCTAGCTATGTATGGCTAGTCTCAATAAAATATTAATAAATTTGTCTATTTAACGGTTACATTATGGGTTACATTGCTTACAGGACAGTCCTGGTTAGCCGGAGCTGTCTAATTAATTTTTAGACGAACGCTTAACCGTCATCCGCTTTAACGGAAACAAGATTCCAAGAATCAAGCCAATACTTAATGTAAATGAAAACATAATTATACCAATAATGGTTCCGACTTTCATCATTAAATCATGACTAAGCATGGCATCAAGATTGATAACACAACCAATTATAAAGATTACTACCCATAATATCGGAGATAAAATCTCGACCTTTTTCATTAAAGGTTTGTCTTGTGTAATGGTTTTCCAGTTCTTCTCATAGAGAATAATGATGCAAATGTCAATCACGAAGAGGGGGATTAACCAAAGGTCACGTAAATTAAAGGGCAAAATAAATAATATTATCCCAATTACGAGTAAGACCAGCTCAAAAAAGTAAGCATACTTTGAGATATAACCATACCGTTTTATACGGATCATCTTTTGTCTAAAACTTAATTTTGGTTTGTGGCTATTTTCAGGTTTGTTACCGGTCAGGTTACTGACTGGAACTTGATAAAGGGTAGCAAGGTTGCTTATCGCATTTTGATCAGGCTTACTTCTACCATTTTCCCACGCTGAAATGGTTTTTCTTGAAACGTTAATTTTATTGGCAACTTCTGCTTGAGTTAATTGATTTTGTTTTCGATACTTTTTAAGGTTTGCGTTTAATTTCATATATAAGTTCCTACAGTTCGACTTAACCTCTATTATAACGGTAATGGTCAATTGAAAGAAATTAAAAGCAGTGAGCGAGACTCTCTCACTGCTTTATGCGCATGGACGGAATCGAACCGTCATCTCAAGAACCGGAATCTTACGTGCTATCCATTACACTACACGCGCAACACAATATTAAATATAGTAGATTAGAGGAAAAAACTCAAGATAATAATGGTTTTTAATTACAAATGGGGTTTGTTTTTGCTATACTATTTCTGGTAATGAATTTCGAATTCATTGTCACAATTTTATCGCTTGTAGCTTGTCATTTGGTGTTTTTAATCACTGACATGATTTGGCAAAAGTGTTAAGATGTGAATGTATTAAAATTTGATTATTCCAAAAGGAGGAAGCATATTATGACTACAAAAATTGGTCTTAATGGTTTCGGAAGAATTGGTCGTCTAGCATTCAGACGTATCCTTGAATTGAATTCAAGTGATATCGAAGTTGTAGCAATTAATGATTTAACTACCCCTTCAATGTTAGCTTACCTACTAAAATATGACTCAGTTCATGGTCGCTTTGACGGTGACGTTTCAGCTACTGAAGATGCAATTATCGTTAATGGTACTCGTATCCCAGTTTATGCAGAACGTGACGCAAAGAACATTCCTTGGGTTAAAAATGATGGTGTTGACTTCGTACTTGAATGTACCGGTTTCTACACATCAAAAGAAAAAGCACAAGCTCACCTTGACGCTGGTGCAAAGCGTGTCTTGATTTCAGCACCTGCTGGTCAAATGACTACTGTTGTTCCTGGTGTTAACATGGATGATTTGACTTCAGAAGACAAGATCGTTTCTGCTGGTTCATGTACCACTAGTTGTTTAGCACCTATGGCTTACTGGTTGAACAAAGACTTTGGCGTTAAGTTAGGTACTATGACTACTGTCCATGCTTACACTGCTTCACAAGCACTTCAAGATGGTCCACGTAGCGCTAAGTTACAAAACAACCGTGCCGCAGCTATTAACACTGTACCTCACTCAAGTGGTGCTGCTAAAGCTATCGGTTTGGTTATTCCAGAACTTGATGGTGTCCTTAAAGGTCACGCACAACGTGTTGCCGTAGCTGATGGTTCATTAACTGAATTAGTAGCTGTCTTAGACAAGAACGTTACTGCTGAAGAAGTTAACGATGCTATGAAGAGTCATGCAAACGATGCCTTTGGTTACGCTGATGACTACATGGTTTCAACCGACGTTATCGATGACTCACACGGATCAGTATTTGATCCAGGTCAAACTGAAATCACCCAAAGTGGTGACACTCAATTAGTTAAGACTGTTGCTTGGTACGATAACGAATGGGGCTTCACTTGCAACATGGTTCGTACCTTGTTGAAATTTGCTACTCTATAATTTTAGATTGCAACTTTGAAAAGGCGGAGGAGGGAAATCTCTTCCGTCTTTTCCTTTATAAAATATAACTAACACTGGAGGCAATCACGATGGCAAAAGTAATCGTTGATGATTTAGATGTTCAAGGTAAAAAAGTTCTGATGCGTGTTGATTTTAACGTTCCAATTAAGGACGGTAAAATTGGTGATGACAACAGAATCGTTGCTGCTCTTCCAACAATCAAGTACGTAATTGATCATGGTGGTAAAGCAATCTTATTCTCTCATTTAGGCAGAATTAAAACAGAAGATGATAAACCCGGTTTATCACTTCGCCCAGTTGCAGAAAAATTAGCTGAATTGCTTGGCAAACCAGTTACATTTGTTCCTGTTACTGAAGGTCCGCAGCTTGAAGAGGCAATTGACAACATGTCTGACGGCCAAGTCCTTTTGGTACAAAATACTCGTTATGAAGATGTTGTTAATGGTAAGAATGTTAAACGTGAATCTGGTAATGACCCTAAGTTAGGGGAATACTGGGCTTCACTTGGTGATGAATTTATTAATGATGCGTTTGGAACTGCTCATAGAGAACACGCTTCAAACGTTGGGATCGCTAAAGCAATGGAAAAAGCTGGTAAGCCAGTTGCTGCCGGATACTTGATGGAAAAAGAAATTAAGTTTTTAGGTAACGCTGTTGATAATCCAAAGCATCCATTTATCGCAATTCTTGGTGGTGCTAAAGTTTCCGACAAAATTGGTGTGATCGATCACTTGTTGGACAAGGCTGATAAGATTATTATCGGTGGTGGAATGACCTATACATTCTATGCCGCTAAGGGAATCCCAGTTGGTAATTCACTTGTTGAAAAAGATAAGATTGATGTTGCTAAAGATATCCTCAAAAAAGGTGGCGACAAGATCGTCTTACCTGTTGACTCAGTGGTAGCCGACAAGTTTTCAAATGATGCAAAGGCTGAAGTCGTTGATGGTGGAATTCCAGACGGCATGATGGGTCTTGACATTGGTCCTAAGAGTATTAAATTATTCGAAGACGTTTTAAAGGACGCCAAGACCGTTGTTTGGAACGGACCAATGGGTGTCTTTGAATTTCCTGAGTTTGCTAAGGGAACCTTGGCAATTGGTAAATTCTTGGGTACATTAACTGATGCTACTACCATCGTTGGTGGTGGAGACTCAACTGCTGCTGTTAAGGAATTGGGTGTAGCTGATAAGCTTACCCATATCTCAACTGGTGGGGGGGCTTCGCTTGAATATCTTGAAGGTAAGACTCTTCCAGGGATTGCATCAATTTCTGATAAAAAGTAATTTAAAAGTCGCCGATTTAATCGGTGACTTTTTTGTTTGTATCAATTTTCTAGCTTATTGCTTCTCTTTCGGCTAAAATGTAGGTAAAGATGAATTATGAGAGGAGAAGTATCATGCGTATTCCCTTTATTGGTGGGAACTGGAAAATGAACTTGTCTTTAGATGAAGCAGTTCAATTTGTGATTGATATCAAAGATAAAATACCAGATCCTAAAAACGTTGAAACGGCTCTTGCAGCTTCACCGTTGTTTCTTGAATCAATGCTTAAAGCCAACGGATCGAGTCCATTGCACGTAACAGCTGAAAATTGCTTTTACAAAAATGAGGGTGCTTATACTGGAGAAGTTAGTCCTAAAGCTCTCAGTCAGATGGGAATCCCGTACGTGATCGTTGGTCATTCTGAAAGACGTCGTTACTTTAACGAGACTAATGACATCATTAATAAGAAGGTTCATGCGGTTTTAAATAACAATATGAAGCCGATATTATGTTGTGATGAAACGATGGGACGACTTGAGACTGGTGATCGAATCCACTGGGTAGTTAACCAGGTTACCGCTGGTTTAAAGGGTGTTTCCGAAAAAGACGCTTTAAAGGTCGTTATTGCCTATGAACCAAGTTGGGCAATCGGGACCGGTCATAGTGCTTCAACTACCGAAGCGGAAGAGGGATGTTACCTAATTAGACAAACTTTAGCTGACATTTACTCGGATGATATTGCTAACCAGATTCGAATCTTATATGGTGGAAGTGTGGACCCAAATAACATCATCTCGCTTATGAAACAAATTGATATTGACGGGATTTTAGCCGGTAAAAGTAGTCTTGAACCAAAGGAATTTTTGGAGCTTGCGAATTACCAAGATTTGCAAAATAATTAGTTATTATGATTGCAAGTTAAAGCCTAAACTAATAGAATTAAGTTGACCTTTAAATATAGGTAACAAATTCACTAAGGAGAGATAACATGTCAATTATTTCTGATATTTATGCTCGCGAAGTATTGGATTCACGTGGAAATCCAACTGTTGAAGCTGAAGTTTACACAGAAGACGGTGCAATGGGCCGTGGAATCGTCCCATCTGGTGCCTCAACTGGTGAACACGAAGCCGTAGAACTTCGTGACGGAGACAAAAATAGATATATGGGTAAGGGTGTTACTAAAGCTGTTAGCAACGTTAATAACATTATTGCCAAACAAATCGTTGGTTTCGATGTAACTGATCAATTAGGTATTGACCAAGCTATGATCAAACTTGATGGCACTCCAAATAAGGCTAAGTTAGGTGCTAACGCAATCTTAGCCGTTTCAATTGCTGCTGCTAGAGCTGCAGCTGATGAACTTGGCGTTCCATTATATAACTACTTAGGTGGTTTCGATGCACATGTTCTTCCAACTCCAATGATGAACGTTATCAATGGTGGTAAGCATGCTAACAACAAGGTTGATTTCCAAGAATTCATGATTATGCCAATTGGTGCAAAATCATTTAGAGAAGCTGTTCGAATGGGATCAGAAACATTCCATAACTTGAAAGCAATCTTAGCAGAACGTGGATACTCAACTGCTGTTGGTGATGAAGGTGGATTTGCACCTGATTTGAAGAATAACGAAGAGCCATTTGAAATCTTAGTTGAAGCAATCAAGCGTGCTGGATACAAGCCAGGTAAGGACATTTCAATTGCCTTTGACTGTGCCGCTTCAGAATTCTACAATGCCGACACTAAGAAGTACAACTTGGTTGGTGACGGTAAATCATACAATGCTGATGAATTCATCACTTTGCTTGACAGCATCGTTGAAAAATACCCAATCATTTCAATCGAAGACCCATTAGATGAAAACGAATGGGAAGATTGGCAAATGGCTACTAAGCGTTTAGGTAAGAAAGTTCAAATCGTTGGTGATGATTTGTTCGTTACTAACACTGAGTACTTGTCAAAGGGTATCAAGATGAACGTTGCTAACTCAATCTTGATTAAACTTAACCAAATCGGTACTTTAACTGAAACTGTTAATGCCGTTAACATGGCTAAGGAAGCTAGTTACACTGCAATTATTTCTCACCGTTCTGGTGAAACTGAAGATACCACTATTTCAGACTTAGTTGTTGCTTTAAACACTGGCCAAATTAAGACTGGTTCAATGAGTCGTGGTGAAAGAATTGCTAAGTACAATCAATTGATGAGAATTGAAGATCAATTAGGATCAGTTGCTGTGTACAAGGGAATTAACTCATTCTACAACTTGAGTCCAGAAGCAAAAGAAGCAATCATCAAAAAATAATTGATTTAAAAACACCTTCGTTATGAAGGTGTTTTTTTACATAAATTTCGTGAGTTCGTAAACCTTCCTCGTATTTAATCACAGAAAGAGGAGGAGAAACATGAATATTACAAAACAATTTTCATTATTTTTAGCATTAATTGCAATTACAGTTGGATTATCACTGAAGATTTTCACTCCAAATGTGAGGGCAAGCGAATACACCATTACTGCTCATAAACATTGGGTAAATAAGGACGGAGAAAAGGATTCATCGTATGCCTTTGACATTGCCAGAGTGAACGTCAAAAATCGAGCTGATATCAAGGCGCCACTAATTCCTGGATTTCATTTAGATAAAAGTATTCCGCCAATCTATGTGGGAAGCGACGTGGTCGTTTTTAACTACAACAAAGACGAAGATTTGCCGATTCCGTCACCTCACATTCCGATTAAACCAATTCCAAGTAACGATCATCCAGATACTGGTGGAACAGTTCCATCCAATGATCATAAGCACGATCGTCCAGTTGAACCGGCTGATAATCGTAAACCAATCGTACCAGCTGAACCGACCAAAAAAACCGCTCATTCTCAAGATCTGCCAGATAAACAACCTCATGAATCAGGTAGAATCGCCCCAGATAAAAAGATAGCTGGGAATCACAGTGAGCCAATGGCAAAACGTATCAGTCAGAGTAGTAAGAAGCAGAAAGATCAGCATGAACCCACGAAGAAGGTACTTGAAAATGGGATGAATCCAGTGTTGTTACGTGGTAAAAAAAGATCTGGGCGTCGTCCTGTTCAAATGCCAAATGAAAACGGAATTAGCAAGTATAATCGACGTAATTTCACTCATCACGCTCCGTATCTAGATGCGAACCACGATCCAATGGCAACGGTTCACGTGAGAAGAAGTAAACATGGGGTAAACAGAACCCATACGAATCGCCAACCTGCTAAAAGGTTACCTCAAACCGGGGAACGCACCAGCAAACTTCTTTCACTGATTGGAATGGTAATTTTGCTGTTCAGTTCGATTTTGTATATTAGGACCAATCGAACTGAGAAATAATGATGGACTGGAAATAACTCCTAGTTTATGCTAAACTAATTAAAGTATTGATAAGCCTGTTTAGCTGATGGGTAGGAGGCATTTTTTTGAATAATCTTTTGATGATATTATTATGGATCGTTAGTATTCTCATTATTGGTGCAGTTTTAATGCAACCTTCTAAAAATAATGATGCAATGTCATCACTCTCTGGTGGTGCAAACGATTCTTCCTCTGAGTCCAAGCCGAGGGGCTTTGAGGCATTTATGCAAAAAGTGACTGTGGTACTAGGAATCTTTTTCTTTGGTATCGCATTAATTCTAATGTGGATTTCATCACATTAATAAAAAACCTCCTGTTAAACAGGGGGTTTTTGCATTTAAAGCGGATTACTAGCGTTTATTAAAGAATGAGATTTATAATTGACGTATAAGTCAATTGGATTGTAGAGGAAAATATATTGCAAGATAATAAGTTAAAAAATGAAATTGAGCAGGAGTTACAATCACATCCTGATCAAAGTTATAGTGTCGAAAAATTAGCTGATGATTTGAATTATCATGGATCATCAGCTTTCAAATTAATCGTTTCAGAGCTCGCTTCACTGGAACGAGACCGTGCCGTTGTGGTTACTGAAAATGGTGATTTTAAGGTTAATCCCAGTGAGTTGAAGCTAGAGGGGATTTTCCACTCTAATCCAAAGGGATTTGGCTTTGTTAGATATGATGATGAATTACCTGATGCCTTTATCGCACCTGATGAAACGATGCATGCGATGAACCTGGATAAGGTTGAGATTCAGATTACTAAGCCAGGTGAGAAAGATTCTGATCGGGGACCACAAGCTAAAGTGGTTAGTATTTTAGAACATCATTACACTCATGTGGTTGGTGAATTTCGTAAGACTGATGATGATCATGGTTATCTTGGTCAGGTTGTTTTAAAAGACAAAAAATTAGCAGGATTCAAGTTCTACGTGGTAGATGCTGGTCTTCATCCTACTACAGGAGAAGTGGTTACTGCTGATATTACGGAATATCCAAGTAACGAGCATCCGGATTACATGGTTGGAATTGTGAAACAAGTAATTGGAAGTGTTGATGACCCTGGAATTGATATTTTACAGGTTGTCTATGCTCATGATGTCCCTTCCCAATTCCCAGAAGATGTTCTAGAAGAAGCAGATGCTATTCCGGACCATGTTTTGCCTGAGGAAACCAAGGAACGAGAAGATATTACCGATCAGACGTTAGTTACCATTGATGGAGAATCATCCAAAGATTTGGATGATGCCGTCACGGCATGGAAATTACCAAATGGCAATTATCATTTAGGGGTTCACATCGCTGACGTTAGTCACTACGTTAAACAAGGAACACTACTTGATCGTGAGGCGTATAAACGTGGAACCTCAGTTTATTTGACCGACCGAGTTATTCCAATGTTGCCTCGCCGTCTATCAAACGGGATTTGTTCGTTAAACGAGGGACAATTACGGTTATGTTTAAGCTGTGATATGGAAATTAATCCCCAAGGGAAAGTTGTCAAAAAGCGGATTCATCCGAGTGTTATGAAGTCGAAGGCTCGAATGACATATACAGCTGTCAATAATATTCTTGAATCACATGATAAGAAAACGAGAGAAGAATATCATGATTTAGTACCAATGTTTGAAACCATGGCTGAGTTACACCGAATTTTATACAAGCAAAGAAAGCGTCGTGGGGCGATCGACTTTGATGATGATGAAGCAGAAATCATCATGAACAAAGAAGGTAAACCCGTTGATATTAAACTTAGAACGAGAGGTTTAGCCGAACGAATGATTGAATCATTCATGTTGGCTGCAAACGAAACTGTTGCTGAAACTTACTATCGGCTTAAAGTTCCGTTCATTTATCGTGTCCATGAGACGCCAGATCCAACGCGAGTTAAGGACTTCTTTGAATTCCTAACTGCCTTTGGAATTGAAGTAAAGGCTGATCCAGATCACTTAACTCCCAAGACTTTACAGAACATTTTAAGTAAAGTACACGGACTTCCTGAAGAAACAATGGTATCAGTAATGATGCTTAGAAGTTTACAACAGGCCAAATATAGTGATAAATGTGTTGGACACTTTGGATTAGGTGCCAAATACTACACCCATTTCACTTCACCAATTCGACGTTATCCTGATTTATTTGTTCATCGTTTAGTTCATTATTATGAAGATAATGGGATTAATGATGTTACCAAGCAAACCTATGCTGACCAGGTTGGAGAAGTTGCGGTTCACTGTTCAGAAACTGAACGTCGCGGTGTTGACACCGAAAGAGACGTTGATTCGATGATGAAGGCTGAGTACATGACTCAACATATTGGTGAGGAATACGATGCCGTTGTATCTTCAGTGATGAAGTTCGGAATGTTCGTTGAACTTCCAAACACCGTTGAAGGTCTTATTCATATCAGCAAGATGAATGATGATTACTATGAGTACGTTGAAAAGTACTTGGCGCTTGTTGGTAGAAATACCAGAAGAACTTATAAGATTGGACAAACGTTACGGGTTAAATGTGTTGCGGCCGACGTTGATCAGATGACCGTTGACTTTGAGATCGTTAAACCAGAAGATGCTCCATTGAGTGAACTTCTCCCAAAACAGGAACATAAAAATGATAAGCACCATCACAGTGGCAAACATTCTGATGGGAAAAATCGTCGTCAGAGTTATAAGAATCAAGATCGTAGAAAGAACGGTAAAAAAGGTCATTCGTTTAAAATCAGAACCAAACCATCTAATAGTCGCAAAAAATAGGGGATGGGAACATGGCTAGAAAAAAGCATCAACCAACTGAAAAGAACGTAATGGCAACTAACCGAAAGGCCCGACATGATTACTTTATTTCTGATACTTATGAAGCTGGCATCTCACTAACGGGAACTGAGATTAAATCAGTTAGAGAACGCCGTATTAATCTAAAGGACGGATTCGTGCAGGTGAGAAACGGACAAGCTTATTTGATGAATGTCCACATCAGTGAGTATGCGCAAGGAAACCAGTTTAATCATGATCCATTGCGTAATCGAAAGTTATTGTTGCATAAAAAAGAGATCAAAAAACTTGGTGAAGCGACTTTGACTAAGGGAATTACCATTGTTCCCTTAAAAGTTTATTTAAAACATGGCTACGCTAAGGTGCTGATTGGGGTTGCTAAGGGGAAGCGTGAATATGATAAACGTGAAACCATAAAGCAACGTGATACCCAACGGCAAATTGATCGCGTTATGAAACATTATTAATTAAAAGAGAGTGCTACTGCACTCTCTTTTTGCTTGCCTAAAAATTCACATTTTATGGTAGAATAAATTGGAGGTGTTAATAGTGAAACCGTTTATTCATAACGACTGGTGGCCGATTCTGGAGCCAGAATTTGAGAAACCATATTATCAAAAGTTAAGGCGTTTTTTGGTTGAAGAGTATAATAACAAGACGATTTATCCGGAAATGCACCATATTTTTCAGGCATTTGAATGGACCCCATTTAGTAAGGTTAAAGTCGTTATTCTGGGACAAGATCCATATCATGGTCCTAATCAAGCCAATGGTCTTAGCTTTTCGGTAATGCCAGGCGTAGCTGTTCCACCATCTTTAAAGAATATTTATAAGGAATTACAAAGTGATTTGGGAATTAAACCAGTTAATCACGGTTATCTAAAGAGTTGGGCTGAGCAAGGGGTATTGTTATTAAACTCCGTTTTGACCGTTCAAGATGGAGTGGCTTTTTCTCATCGTGGCAAAGGATGGGAAAGACTCACTGATTATGCTATTGAACAATTGTCAAAGCGTCCTGAACCGGTTGTCTTTATCTTATGGGGAAGGGCTGCTAGGGATAAGATTAAGTTGATTAATACTGACGCTAATATTGTGATTCAGTCGGCTCATCCCAGTCCCCTTTCTGCGAATCGAGGTTTTTTTGGCTCAAAACCGTTTTCAAAGACGAATGAAGCACTAAAAGCCATGGGTGAGACGCCGATTAACTGGAAATTACCGGAACACGTCACTGCCATTAATAAGGAGAGTTAATTATGGATCTTTTTGATAGTTTGAAAGCAAAGATTAACGATAAAAACATTAAGTTAGTATTCCCTGAAGGGGAAGATCCAAGAATCATTGAAGCAACTAGTCGGCTTAAGAAAGATAATTTGGTTGAACCAACGTTATTGGGTGATCCCCACAAAATCAAACAAGTTGCTAAAGAAAACGGAAATGATTTAGACGGAATTACCATTATTGATATCCAAAACGTTGACTCTGACACGTTCAACGAGATGGTTAGATCACTTGTTGCACGGCGTAGTGGCAAAACGGATGAAAAAACAGCTCAGCAATGGTTGAAAGATCCGAATTATTTTGGCACGATGATGGTATACATGGGAACCGTTGACGGAATGGTGTCCGGTGCGGCTCACCCGACTGGTGATACGGTTCGTCCTGCACTTCAGATTATTAAAACTAAACCAGGTGTGAAGTTGATTAGTGGTGCTTTTGTCATGCAAAAGGGTGACACACGTTACTTGTTTGCAGATTGTGCCATTAACATTGAACTTGATGATCAACAACTTGGTGAAGTTGCCGTTGAAAGTGCACATACCGCCCGGTTGTTTGATATCGATCCCAAAGTTGCCTTACTTAGTTTTTCAACCAAGGGTTCAGCTAAGGGACCAGAAGTCGATAAAGTTCAAAGTGCAACCAAGATTGCCCAAAAGTTAGATCCAGATACTCCAATTGATGGGGAACTCCAATTTGATGCTGCGGTTGTTCCCGCGGTTGCAAAGAGTAAGGCACCGGGTTCAAACGTTGCTGGTCAAGCAACCGTTTTTGTCTTTCCAGAGCTTCAGTCAGGAAACATTGGTTACAAGATTGCCCAACGTTTAGGTGGATTTGAAGCCATTGGTCCAATTCTTCAGGGATTGAATCAACCAGTTTCTGATTTATCGAGAGGATGCAATGCTGAAGATGTTTACAAGGTAGCCATTATCACGGCTACTCAGGCACTTTAATTTGAGGCGATTGAATTGATTAAATTTAAGGTTGATAGTCCCGATCAAACCGAAAAATTAGGCGAAGAACTCGCCCCGGATTTAAAAGCTGGAGACGTTATTTTACTCGATGGCGACCTTGGCGCGGGAAAAACCACCTTCACAAAAGGACTTGGGAAAGGTCTCGGAATTAAGCGAAACATCAAAAGTCCGACTTTTACCATCATTCGTGAGTACAAAAACGGACGACTGCCACTTTATCACATGGACGTCTATCGTCTTGAAGAGGGCGGAGCCGACGACTTGGGTTTGAGTGAATATTTCAACGGAGATGGAGTTAGCGTTGTTGAGTGGTCCAAATTTGCTGATGACGAACTTCCTGACCAGTACTTAAGGATTAAGTTCACCAGAAATGATGATTTGGGTGATAATGATCGAACGATTGAGATGACTGCTAGTGGCGATCACTTTGATTCGATTTTAAAAATGATAAATAAAAATAATTAGAGCTACTAGGAGTATTAATGAGATGGCTAATACTAGATATGATAAAGAAAGATACAGCAAATTAAAAAATGTAAAAATTCCAAAATTTCAACGAGCATTAGTGTGGAATAACACAAAAAAGAAAGAATTTATACAAACTTTAAAGAAAAAATTTCCTTTTGGATCATTATTACTAGCTCCGGATAAAGATGGTAATTATCAATTATTAGATGGGCAACAAAGACTTTCAACTATTAGAGATTATGAAAATAATAAATTATATTATTGGAAGCTTTATAATGAGAAAGAATATAATAATTCACTTGATAAAGTAAATAAAATTTATAAATTACAAACTAATAAAGATGATGACTCTAAAATAACAGAAGTAGAGTTTTACCGTTTGATAGATGGAGAAGATCAACGTGGCGTAGCAGATTGGGTAGATGATAAGTTTAAAAATTTAAAAAACACAGAGACGGAAAATAAAAAGAAAATACGTGATACAATATATGACCTTCAGGACAAAATTAAAAATTATATAGATCTGGATTCTATAGAAATTCCTATTGTGATATTTGAAAGTCAAGATAAAGCTGAATTAGCTGAGGTTTTTTCACGGTTAAATAAAGGCGGAACCCCACTGAGCAAATATGATATTTTTAGTGCTACGTGGTCTGAAACGTTAATTCCATTACCTACCGAAAATGATAATGCAGATAAAATATTAAGTAATGTAAAAAACTTTTACAAAAGAATTCAAGATAGTGGAGAATTTGATCTTGATGATTTTTCTGAAGATGAAATTTCAGAAACACGGGAAGTCAATTTAGCTGAATTAGGTAGAGCAATTGGGGAATTAATAATTCAAAATATGCCATCATTAGTTTCTAAGGAAAAAAAGGATGTTAACGATGAAATTGGATTTGGAATTTTAGGTATTGCAACTGGCACTGAAAATAAAAAATTAGCTAATTTGGGCAATGCAGAAAAAGTAGCTAAGATAAAAAGCAATATTGGAATTATTTTAGAAAAGTGTGTAAAGATATCTAAAAATTTAAATATAGTATTTGATCAATTACTTAAACAAAAAGTGTCAATTAGTACAAAAAAAAGTGGTTCTAGTAAAACTCCATATTCCAGAGGACTTTATTCTACTTTTAAAATTTTGTCTTATTTTGCTTCACTTTGGGATAGTGACGATAAGCTTCAAAGAAAACAACTGGAAAATATTCCACAATATTATGTATATGATTATTTAAACAAATCTTGGAGTGCACATGGTGATCAGAGATTATTTGATTATTATTCTGGTAATTCAAAAGATTATACACAAAAAATATCAAAGAAGAAGTTTAAACAGTCATTTATTAATTGGCTAGATGAAAATCCATCTATGAGAAAAACTTTTTCTAAAGAAGTTAAAGCCTTTATTACTATTCATGCAAATCTTACTCATTATGAAGGTGACTTAACTAGCGAAAATGATGAGTTCGAACATATAATTCCTAAAAAGAAGTTGACTGATAAAGATGAGAAAGTAGCTTATTTAAAGGTTAGTTCTTTAGGGAATGGAATGATGCTACCTAAAAGTTTAAATGGATCTAAGCAAGCTATGAATATATATGAATATGAAGATGATAATACTAATGTACACTATACTGATGATTTTATGAAAAAATCACACTATCCTTCTAGAGAGCAATTTTCGAAGATATACAAATGGTTAGATGAAATGAAGTTTGAATCAATAAATAATTTTATTGATGAAAGATCAAAAAAATTAGTTGAGGATATTACAGATAAGCTTTTTGAAAATGAAATAAAGTTAAGAAAATGATAGATTTTAAAGTCAGGAGATTTAACCCTTGGCAAATGATGAGATTACGATTCGGGCAGCCACTTCAAATGACGCCAAAGCTCTGATTGATTTGATGAGGAAATTAAGTCAAGAATCCAGTAACTTCACAACCGATGTTCAGATTAGTCAATTAACTGCTGAGACTGAAGCACAGGCCATCGATGCCATGAATGCAACTGGGACCAACATTATCCTAGTATCGGCTACTAAAACGAAACTGATTGGTGTTTTGAGTATTAGTCAAGTTGCCGCTACTGCTGGTGAACTGGGAGTTGCCGTTCTAGCTGATTATCAAGACATGGGACTTGGAACTTACTTGATTCAAGAAGCCATCGATTGGGTTGGTACTTTTAGTCATCTTGATGAACTTCGTCTATCGGTTCTAAAGACTAATCAGGGTGCGTTTCGACTGTATAAAAAATTAAGGTTTGTGGTTACTGGTCAAGACGACCATGTAATTGAAATGAAAATGAACGTAAAAAAAGACTGAGAAAAAATTCTCAGCCTCTTTATATTAACTTGACGAACGGTTTAACGGCGTTTTTACCAAACTGCTGGTATTCATAAATTAAGATGTTAGCACACGCTAAGCTGTCATCTAGCGCATTATGATGGTGTTTTAATTCGATCCCTAAGTTCTCGCTAACCGTGTTTAACTTATGGTTAACAAATCCAGGGTAAAACTTTTTGGAAGTTTTAACGGTATCAAGAGTCTGATAGTGTGGTTTTGATAAACCATATCTTTCAAGACTCTTTTTTAATACACTATTATCAAAATTATTGTTGTGGGCAATCACCAGCTTATTTCTATCAAAGAGGGGGCTAATTTGATCCCACACCTCTGGAAATGTTGGTGAGTCAATTACATCTTTTTCATGAATACCATGAACATTGATATTGCGCCAGTTAAACTCACATTCGGGGTTAATTAATGAGTAAAACTCATCAACGACTTCGTTATTTCTTACTACCGTTAATGCGACCGAACAAGCACTGGCTCGTTGACCCGCAGCAGTTTCAAAGTCAATTGCCGCAAAATTCATTTAACGATTCTCCTCTAATCAATCTTAAGTCCATCAGTAATTAATTGGATCGGAGCATGATCTGAGCCGGTTACCTCACCAAGAATGTTTGACTCGGCAACGTCATCTTGAATTGAGTTAGAAACCAAGAAATAATCCATTCTCCAACCACGATTTTGGGCTCGTTCGTCGTAACGGTAACTCCACCAAGTATAGGCACCACTTTGGTAAGGGTGAAGTGCTCTAAAGGTATCTACAAATCCAGAAGCTAATAATCGACCAAAATCGTCACGTTCCTGTTGGGTGTATCCAGCCTTGTGGTGATCTTCTTCTGGGTCATCAATGTCAATTGGTTGATAAGCAACGCTCATATCGCCGCCAATCACGACCGGCTTTCTTTCAGCAAGTTTACTTACAAAGGTAATAAATTTTTGGTCCCAATCAAGACGGTAGTCGAGTCTTTGCAGCTCTTCGCCTGAATTGGGTACGTAGGTATTAATTAAATAAAAGTCAGGATATTCGAGTGTCAAACAACGGCCCTCGGTGTCAGTGTCGCTTCCATCAACACCATAAAACACGTTATCAGCTTTATGCTTTGTGAAAGTAGTTACGCCTGAGTAGCCGGGGCGTGCCGCTGAGTCCCAGTACTGGTAATAGTCACCTGGTACTTCTAAAGCAATATCATTTTCGTGAACTCGAGTTTCTTGAACATTAAAAAAGTCAGCATCAGTTTCATTAAAAAATTCGTAAAAATTCTTTTTAACTGCTGAACGTAAACCATTTACGTTCCATGAGATAAAATTCATTGTATCCCCTCCTTTAATGCCAGTATAGCACGATCAGAAGTGTTTAAATAATGATAACGTGCTAGAATGTAATATGGATAATTAGAAAGGAAAATGACGAATGACTGAAGATTTAACAAAAAAATTCAAGGATATTAAAATTTTAAAAGATGAACCACTTTCCAAGTACTCTTGGACTAAAACTGGTGGGAAAGCTGATTTTCTTGCATTTCCTTCATCATTTAAAGAAACCGAAGAATTATTAAATTATACAAATGAAATTAAAATGCCGCTCACTGTGCTGGGAAATGCCAGTAATCTAATCGTACGAGACGGTGGAATTCGTGGGTTAACCATGATTTTGACCCAAATGAATAACATTAGAACTGAAGACCATCGGGTAATTGCCGAGGCTGGGGCTGCTTACATTGATGCAACTAAGGCTGCTCAAAAAGTCGGTTTGACTGGATTAGAATTTGCTGCTGGGATTCCTGGCAGTGTCGGTGGCGGAGTGTTTATGAATGCCGGTGCTTATGGGGGAGAGACCCAATATGCACTTGAATCAGCCACGGTTTTGACGCGTAAGGGTGAGATTATTGTTTTAAACAACGGCCAGTTAGACTTTGGTTATCGTCATAGTAGTATTCAAGACTATGGGGACGTTGTTTTGGAAGCGACCTTTAAACTTGAACCCGGGAATAAACGTGAGATTCAAAACGAGATGGATCATTTGAACTACCTGAGAAGATCAAAGCAACCCTTAGAATGGCCTTCATGTGGGAGTGTTTTCAAGCGTCCTAAAGGATACTTTGCCGGAAAGTTGATCCACGATGCTGGACTACAGGGATATCGCTCTGGCGGAGCTGAAGTGTCCAAAAAACACGCCGGATTTATCATTAACGTTGGGGGTGCCACCGCTACTGATTATTTGAATGTGATTAAGCACGTTCAGGAAACTGTGTATAAAGATAATGGGGTTCACCTTGAGACTGAGGTTCGAATTATTGGTGAGCCAAAATAGGAGGAAGCATAGCTTATGGTAATAGTTGAAGCAGTCATCACATTAATAGTTTTAGTCCTGCTTTCTAGCATTATCTCTCACTATGTCACTAAGATTCCAGTTAGTTTGATTCAAATTTTGCTTGGTTTAGGATTAGCATTATTCTTTAAATTCAAAATTGATTTAAACACGGACTGGTTTTTATTGCTGTTCATCGCACCATTGCTATTTAATGATGGTCGTGACTTTCCAAAACGAGAACTTTGGGAATTACGTGGCCCCATTTTTGAAAATGCCATCTGGTTGGTGTTCATTACAACCATTATTGGCGGTTATTTCGTTAATTTGCTGGTACCATCAATGCCACTGGCAGCCTGTTTTGCTCTAATTGCGATTTTGTCTCCAACCGATCCAATTGCCGTTCAGTCCATCTCAAAACGTGTTCATCTTCCAAGTAATATTTTGCATCTAGTATCAGGTGAGAGCTTGATTAACGATGCTAGTGGACTAATTGCGTTTAAATATGCGATTGCTGCAGTTGTCACCGGTTACTTTTCTTTGGAACACGCTGCGGTTGATTTTGTTTATACCGCACTAGTGGGTTTGATCATTGGAATTGTTGGAATGTCTTTAATTATTGTTCTTCGTAATTTGTTATTAAAGGTACACTTCAATGACGTGATTTTTAACGTCGTCCTGCACATCTTGACACCGTTTATTATTTATGTAATTGCTGAAGATCTTCTTCATGCTTCGGGAGTTATTGCGGTGGTTGCCGCTGGGATTATTGATCACTTACAGACTAACGTTACCAATACCAAGTCACCAGAAGTCAACTTGTTGACCAATCGTACTTGGGATGTCATTGTTTACTGTTTAAACGGGATTGTGTTTTTAATCTTAGGTATTGAATTACCGGTTGCTACTAGGGTGGTCATCAATGGATCGGAATATCGAACTTTAGCTTCGTTTGGGATTGCTTTTGCCGTTTGGGTGGCTCTTTTGGTAATTCGAGTGGTCTGGATTTTAGGATACGAATTCTTTTCGTACTACATTACTAAACGGTCCAATAAGAAGCCCAGTTTGTCGGTTGCGCTATTGGCTGGAATTTCCGGGGTTCGTGGTGCCATTACCATGGCAGGAATTCTTTCGGTTCCCGCATTTTTATCGAATGGAAAGGAGTTTCCCGACCGTTCTTTGATGCTTTTTATTGCCGCAATGGTTATCGTGATCAGTTTAGTTGCGGCTACCATTATCTTGCCAATCATTTCCCCAGATGCTAGTTCACTTCAGACCCGAGCCTCATTGATTGATAAGGATGAAGATGATGATGAGACGGAAGATGAAGAAGATGAGCAGGAGGGCTATATTTCGGAAGATGCTGCTCGGATTTACATCGTAAAGAGGGCCATTGTCAGTCTTGAAAATAATAAGACCAATGATAATGAACGAGCGGTATATGATATTGTTTTGGATTATCAGGTTGAGTTACGAAAACTTTTAAGAAAGACGAGAGACGATAGTGCAGAAAGTACGTCTCTCAATGAAGAACTTAGTTTGAGACGAGTTGCTTTAAAGGGAAAACGTGAGGCGGTTAAAGATTTGTATCGTGAACAACAAATCTCAAAAGATACTTACTGGATTGCAAATCGAAGGATTAATCGTGAGGAACGTCGAATGTTTGCAAATGGTTACGACGGCTATCGCAAAAATCACTGGTACTATCCGGGATGGTTTTCATCGATTCTTCATTCCATTAAAACCTGGCAGGTAAGTGAATCAGAAAGTAAAAAGACCAAGAGTGAATTACGCCTTGTTACGATTGTTGGTGATCAGGCCGCCATTGATGCTATTTCAGACTTTTTAAGTCGAAGCGACATTAATGGTCAGGACTTTGACTCACAAATTGTTCACTTTATTGTCACTTTCTATCAGAGTCAGATTGAGCGGGCCAATTCATACGATGATCCCGACGAAGATGATGAAGTCTTTGAGTATCAGTTGTTAAGATTGCGGTCAGTTGCACTGGAAGCAGAACGTCGCGCTGTAGAACAATTGATTAATAATAAAAAAGTTAGTCACGCGATGGGGCTTCACTTGCGTCAGGACATTAATTATAAGGAAACGCTAATGTTGAATGATAACTAAAAAATCCTCCACTTATTGATAAGTGGGGGATTTTATATTATTCCTTATTATTACTGATAATGGAATAAATCCAGTAGATCATTAACTGTAGAACGGTCATCAAAAATACGAATACGACCATGTGCATATTCCACATGTTTAAAAATGGTCGAATGTACATCCTAGGTGAAAGGATGAGGTAAATTGTGTGGACTCGCATAAACCGTCCAATGAATAGTCCGATGGAACTTGCAACCGTTAGAATCACAATTGTAACGAAGTTAGAAAAATTACCGGATAAATGAATTTTAACGTCAATGGCCTTAGCAACGTGGACTAAACTCCAGAAACCGATAAAGGCACAGCTTAATGCACTGATCATCAGACATGTGTATAAAAACCAGACGTGCGGATCAAGTCGAAGTAACCCATTGGCTTCATCAGGATGTAGCCAAGCGAGATGAAGTAGGTCGGTCAGAATGTAGGGTGAATTGGGATAGAACAATAACCACAGAAGTGATAGGATCCAGAACACGAAACTATTTTGGTGTGGTTTGTTACCGATGTGGAAACTAAGTTCAATTGGGATATATCCTAGAAGGGTGTTGAGCGCTAAAAAACCGAAGCGTGTATCACGTAGAAACATGAATAAAAGCACGATCCACCCGATGAAAAATATTCTAACTTGCCATCTTTTATTTTGTGACATTATAATTTGACCCCTTTTCTTCTATATATAAATTAAACCCCAAATTAGAAAAAAAAACTAGAAATTTAACCATAGAATTTAATTTTTTTAATATTTGGAATTAGTTAACTGCCTTTATTTCAGCAATAATTCAGTGATATAATAATATACAAATTGGAGGTCGTTCTATGGGGATTGATTGGAGTAGCTTATTTACATTACATAACCTAAGCAACTTAATTGATATATTGGTTGTCTGGCTCGTGATATACGAGTTAATCATGCTTCTTCGTGGCACTCGGGCAGTGCAACTTTTTCGCGGCATTATTGTAATTATTATCGCTAAAATTGCCAGTTGGTATTTAGGACTGACGATGGTATCTTGGATTCTGGATCAAATTATCAATTGGGGAGTTATTGGATGCATTATCATCTTCCAACCTGAAATTAGACGCGGACTTGAAAAATTAGGACGCGGCTCACTCTTTAGAGCAACCCAGAATCAGGATGAAAAAGCCAAAAAAATGATTAATGCTTTAGATGGAGCAATTCAATACATGTCTAAGCGTCGAATTGGAGCGTTAATCACCATTCAAATGCATACCGGGCTAGAAGAATACATTGAGACCGGGATTAAGCTTGATGCTGACATTTCAAGTCAGTTATTAATTAACATTTTTATTCCCAATACGCCTCTTCATGACGGAGCGGTCATCATTAAGGATGATAAGATTGCTGCAGCGGCTGCCTACTTACCGTTATCGCAGAGTAATTTGATCCCTAAGGAATTGGGAACTCGTCATCGTGCGGCGGTTGGAATCTCGGAAGTTTCCGATGCTTTAACGATTGTTATCTCAGAAGAAACGGGAGAAGTTTCAATCACTAGAAACAATGAGCTTCTTCGTGGGATGACTCAGGAGGATTACCTGAAATACCTGAGAAGTCAGTTGATTCCTCGTGATCGACAAGAGCAACATCCAACGATTGTGACTCGTGCGATTAGTTTCTTTCAGAAGCATTTCGGAGGTGACAAGTAGCCATGAAAAAATCTTTTCGGAGTAAATTATTCTATGCTATCTTGGCACTAGTCTTTACAATTGCACTGTTTTTCTATGTTCATGATGGCAAAAATGATATGGGTCTCACTAACAGTACCAGTAATTCGACTAAAAGCACCCAGATGGCAGCTAATAAAACCAAGACACTGTCAGTTCCATTACAGCTCAACGTAAACTCAGACAAGTATTTTGTAATTGGCTATCCAGAAAAAGTTAACGTCCAGTTGTCAGGGCCGTCGGCGTTAGTCACTACAACCGCTAATACCCAGAACTTTAAGGTGTATGCTAACCTTAGTAATTTGGGGCCCGGAGAACACATCGTTAAATTACAACAGCAGGGTCTAAATTCTGACATTAAGAGTAAGATTAAACCTGCTCGCATTAAAGTTAACATTCAACCACGTCGGACCGTTAAGTTCCCCGTAAAAGCTGTCTACGACAAGAAAAACATTGCTTCTGGTTATAAGGCCGGAAAGCCGTCGTTAGACGTCAGTTCTGCAAAAGTGACTGGACCGAGTGATCAAATTAATCGAATTGATTCAGTAGTTGCTAAAACTAACTTGAAGCCTAACACCAAGCGTGATATAAAACAGGATGCGGTGATTGAGGCTTTAGACAAAAAAGGAAAGACCATCAACGTTATTATTACCCCATCAACAAGTTCGGTTGATTTACCGGTTTCAGCAGGTGATAATAAGAGGGTACCAGTCAAGGTTAATTTAGTTAATAAGCAGGCTAGTAAGACCTATGACGTTAAGTGTGATCCATCTGATGTGTTATTGTTAGGTGATAAAGACACGATTGATGGGATTAATTCGGTTAATGCCGACGTTGATGTCGAAAACATGTCTGGTGATAATACTAAGACGGTTTCACTTGATGCGGGTAACTCCAAAGTAAGTGGCTTGGATCCGGAAACGGTTAAAGTACAGATTAACGCAAAGAATAAGTAATAAAGTGAGGACTATATATGAAATATTTTGGAACAGATGGAATTAGAGGAGTTGCGAATAAAGACTTAACCCCAGAATTGGCCTTTCGGGCTGGTCGTGCAGGTGGTTATGCTCTGACTAAGCACAGTGTTCAAGATCATCAGCCACGTGTCTTGGTATCAAGAGATACACGAATTTCTGGACAGATGTTGGAAGATGCTTTGGTAGCTGGAATGTTGTCCGTTGGAATTGAGGTGGTTCAACTCGGAGTTGTCACTACCCCCGGAGTAGCATACTTGGTTAGAGATCAAAGTGCTGATGCCGGAGTTATGATTACGGCTTCACATAATCCCGCTGAGTTCAATGGAATTAAATTCTTTGGCGGTGACGGATATAAATTGTCCGATGACATCGAGGCTGACATCGAGAAGATTCTTGAAAGTGATACTGATGACTTACCACGTCCCTCAGCAAAGGGATTAGGCACTTCAGCAGAGTACACCGAAGCATCGCAAAAGTATCTTCACTTTCTGTCCCAAACGATTCCAGATGAATTAAGTGGGATTAAGGTGTCAGTTGATGCCGCAAATGGGGCTACCAGCAACTTGGTTCCCCGCCTTTACGCTGACCTTGGCCTTGACTTTAAAACAATGGCGACCTCACCTAATGGACTAAACATTAATGATAACGTCGGTTCCACTCACCCAGAACAGTTGCAAAAAATGGTTGTTGAAAATGGTTCCCAGTTAGGAATTGCCTTTGATGGTGATGGTGATCGGTGCATTGCTGTCGATGAAAAGGGAAACATCGTTGATGGTGATAAGATTATGTACATCTGTGGTAAGTATATGGATGCTAATGGTCGATTAAAGCATGACACCATTGTTACGACAGTGATGAGTAACCTCGGAATGTACAAAGCCATGGAAGCCAACGGCTTAAATAGTGTGAAAACTAAAGTTGGGGACCGATACGTGGTTGAATCAATGAAAGCCAATGGTTACAATCTAGGTGGCGAACAGTCCGGTCACATTGTGTTTTTGGATTTTAATACCACTGGCGATGGGATGCTAACCAGTCTGCAATTAATGCATATTATGAAAGAAACCGGTAAACCGCTTTCCGAATTAGCAGACGAAGTGAAAAAATATCCTCAAAGTCTTGTTAACGTGAAGGTTTCTGACAAAAAGCACGCGATGGATCATGACAATGTTAAAAAGGCCATTGATGATGTTGAAGATGAAATGAATGGGAATGGTCGTGTCTTGGTTCGACCAAGTGGGACTGAGCCGCTGCTAAGAGTTATGGTGGAAGCTCCGACTCAAAAAGAAAGTGATAAGTATGCGAACAAAATTGCCGACGTTGTTAGAGACGACATGGGAATTGAATAAAGCAATCACGAATTAATAAAAGAGTTAACGTTTGTTAACTCTTTTATTATGCTTAAATTTTTATTAAATTTCGTTCATCGGTGCTATACCAATTCTAACTTATATTTGACAAACACTTGTGAAACCATTATTATCAAAGATGTTAAGTATATAAATAAAATTTAAATACATCTATACCAATTTTAAAGAGAGGTCATTCCCATGTGCGGAATCGTTGGAGTTACAGGCAATAAGAATGCGACATCCATTTTAGTTAATGGATTAAAAAAATTACAATATCGAGGATATGATTCAGCCGGAATCTTTGTGGAAGGAAAAGACCACAAAGATTATTTAGTGAAAACAACTGGAAGTATCGACGATTTAAAGAAAAAAATTGGACCAGAGGTTCAGGGAACTGCCGGAATTGGGCACACTCGTTGGGCCACTCATGGTGGAGTGAACATTGAAAATGCTCATCCTCAATTCTCAGATGACAATCGTTTCTATCTGGTTCACAATGGTGTGATCGAAAACTATGAACAATTGAAGAAAGAATACTTATCAGACGTTAAGTTTCATAGTCAAACTGATACCGAAGTGGCGGTTCAATTGGTTGATAAGTTTGTGACTGAAGACAAAATGAGTACAAAGGATGCCTTCATTAAGATGCTTTCACTCCTTAAGAATTCTTCATATGCTTTCATTTTAATGGATAAAGAAGATCCAGATACTTTATATGCAGCCAAAAATAAAAGCCCCATGTTGATTGGATTATGTGACGGTTTCAACGTAGTATGTTCTGATTCAATTGCTATGTTAGACGTTACTGATACTTTTCTTGAGGTGGTTGATGGTGACGTTGCGATTGTAAAGCCTGATAAGGTAACCATCCTTGATGAAAACCGTAAGCCAGTAGAGCGTCATCAGTTCAAGGTAACCATTGATCCAAGTGCGTCTGATAAGGGGACTTATCCTTACTACATGCTTAAAGAGATTGATGAACAACCCAATGTCATGAGAAAATTAGTTAAAGAGTACTTTGATGCAGACGGAAACATGAACGTTGGTTGTGGCGTAATGGATACCATCCTTGATTCAGATCGAATCTATATCGTGGGTGCTGGTACCAGTTATCATGCTGGATTAGTCGGTAAAGATTTGATGGAGAAGTACACTGGAATTCCAACTGAAGTGCACGTCTCATCCGAGCTTGCTTACGAAGATCCATTGCTTTCTAAGAAGCCATTCTTTATCTTTTTGACTCAAAGTGGGGAGACCGCTGACAGTCGGGAAGTTTTAGTGAACGTTAACAAGCATCATTTTCCTAGTTTAACCATTACTAATGTTGCTAATTCGACATTGTCGCGCGAAGCAACTTACACGATGTTGCTTAATGCTGGTCCAGAAATTTCAGTTGCTTCAACTAAAGCATATACTGCTCAAATTGCAATCCAAGCTATTTTGGCAAAGGCCGTTGGTATGCGGGGTAATCGTCAGGTCGCAAAAGATTTTGATTTAGCACGACAATTGGGTTTGGTTGCGACTGGGATGCAGTCAATTGTTGAAGAAAAAGATAAGATTGATGAAATTGCTAAGAAATATTTCGTTGATGCTAAACAGGCCTTTTACATCGGCCGTGGGGTTGATTACACTGTTTCCCTTGAAGCAGCGTTGAAGTTAAAAGAAATTTCTTATGTCCATGCGGAAGGCTTTGCTTCTGGTGAACTTAAGCACGGAACGATTGCATTGATTGAAAAGGGCACTCCAGTGATTGGTATTATCACCCAGAAGAAGACCGCTGGATTAACTCGTAGTAATCTGGAAGAAACTGCAGCTCGTGGTGCCAGTGCTTTGACGATCGTGCGACAAAGTCTAGCTCAAGATGGTGATACGTTTGTGATCCCGGACGTTGATGAGTTGTTAACACCGCTGCTTAGTGTCATTCCAGCTCAACTAATTGCTTATTACACTAGTTTGAACAAGGGATTGAACGTTGATCGTCCAAGAAACCTTGCTAAAAGTGTTACAGTTGAATAATGTTTTTAAGAGCTACCATTCTTGGTAGCTCTTTTATTATGTTGTTGAAGCATCGTTGAGTACTGAACTTTCTTTACATTTTAGTAATTTTCTCGTATTATTTTATTATCGTGTCAGTTGTAATTTTGAATTTAGGAAGTAAACCATGACTGAAAAAAATTATAAAATTAAAGTACAAGATGTCACCAAAGAGTATGACATGTTCAAGACTCAATCTGACAAGTTAAAGTCGTTTTTCTCATTATCAAGGAAAAATAAAACCCCACATTTTTGGTCTTTGATGGGAATTTCATTTACCGTTCAGCCTGGTGAAGCATTGGGAATCATTGGTGTAAATGGTTCAGGAAAGTCAACCATTTCTAACATTATTTCTGGCATTATTCCGCAAACGACCGGCCAAGTTGACGTGCGCGGAGATACTTCGATTGTTGCGATTAACGCTGGATTGAGAAAGAATTTAACTGGCCGTGAAAACATCCGAATGAAGTCATTGATGCAGGGACTTACAAACCACCAAATTGATGACATGATGGATGATATCATTGCCTTTGCTGATATTGGTGATTTTGTTGATCAACCAGTAAAAGACTATTCTAGTGGTATGAGGTCCCGACTTGGCTTTGCCATTGCCGTTCACATTAAGCCAGACATTTTGATTATTGATGAAGCCTTGTCCGTTGGTGACGATACCTTCTACCAAAAATGTGTTGATAAGATTGATGAATTTAAAGAAGAAGGTAAGACCATCATCTTTGTATCTCATTCACTAAAGCAGGTGCGTTTGTTGTGTGACCGAGTTGCTTGGATTAACTACGGGAAGCTACGGAAAATTGGTCCGATGGAAGAAGTCGTCTCCGAATATCAGAAGTTCATCAAGTGGTTTAAATCGTTAAGCAAAAAAGAGAAAAAACAGTTCCAGAAAAAAGAAAAGACCATTCAGAAGAATTTTGATATTGATAAGTATCAAAAGGAAATTACTAATGAGTATGCTGAGGATCACCCGAATGATCCTAATCCAGCACGAACCATCCATAAGCGGTTCTATAGTGAAGTTATTCAAGAAAAGATGCCGTTGACCACTAAGATTATGACGTGGGCGGTTTTCTTTGCCATGATTTTCTTTTGCTTGGTAAATGTATCTGGTCATCCAACGATGGCGGTTGTTAGACATCCAAGTTATATCATTCACCCAAGTAAGAAGATGAGGTACCAGAAGAAAAATGGTAAATCAGTAATGGTCACTAAGCATGAATACAAACAACTTGAGAAACATGCCTGGGGACAACGATAAAAATTTTGCTATTATTCAAAGTGAATAATAGCATTTTTGTTTAGGAGGAAGATTTAGATGGCAATGAAGAGTCATGAAACATTTACATTGATTGAGGAAATTACGCGATTAGATGGTTCTAAGTACCTTGAAATCAGCAACATGGTGCAGAACGGACGAGCTGAGCTTGCTGCAGAACGAAAAATGATTAAACAGGTTCGAATCCTTCAACTAAACATTCCTCACTCCGTTCATGTCATTAATTACGAGAACTATGTTAACCAGAATTATGTGATGCCAAAGGAAAACTTTGACCACTTTGAGGAGTGGAAACGAACCCCAGCAATGGATCATGAAGTCCAGATGATTTTAAAAGAGAACCATATTGGTTAAATCAATTGGCTAATCTTTTTGTGAATTAAATCATTAATATTTGTTATCACCAACCACCAAATATGGCATAATGAGTATGAATAATATTTGGAGGTGTTGATGATGACTGAAAAATTTTTAATTGGAACTTATACCCAAAAAACTAGTAAGGGCGTTTATCAAATTGAATTAAACAAAGACAAAAAACAGCTGGAAAATGCTCAGCTAATTGCGCAAATTAGCTGTCCAACTTACGTTGTGGAATCTAGTGATCATAAAATCTATGCGATTGATCGTAATCAAGATGAAGCGGAAACACGTGGTGGGATTGCTGTTTTCGATAGCAGCACCATGCCAGCTAAATTAATGCAAGAAGACATTGAAGTGGGTCCTTCACCAGCCTACATTACTGTAGACGAAGAACGCCAGATGGTCTATACAGCAAATTATCATACTGGTAATGTCATTGCGTATCACATTGAAAGTGACGGGACTGTCAAAGAATCACAGCGAATCCATGACGATGGAATGACCGGTCCACTACCAGAACAACAAAGTGGTCCTCATCCACACTATGCCGATCTAACTCCTGATGATCGCTTAGTGATTTGTGACCTGGGATTGGATCGAGTTTATTTGTATGATGTTTCTGACGCGGGTGAGATTACTCCTGTTAGTGAGATTCAGTTGTCACCTGGATTTGGTCCAAGACACATTGCTTTTGCTGAATCGACGGGAAAGGCTTACTTAATTGGTGAACTAAGTAGTAAGATTGCAGTTCTTGATTATAATGAAGAAGCTGGCATCTTTACCGTCCAACAGGTTGTTAAAACTATTCCCAATGACTACAAAGATGCCAATGGTGGAGCTGCAATTCGAATAACTAACGATGAGAAGTTTGTGTATGTTTCTAATCGTGGCAATGATTCGATTGCTGTTTTTAAGGTCCTAGATGATGGTGACTTAGAGCGAATTCAAGTAATTTCAACTGAAGGGGAATTCCCGCGTGATTTTAACTTTAATTCAGATCAATCCTTCCTAATTGCTGTAAATCAAAACACTAATAACGCAACCTTGTACGAGCGAAATCATGAGAATGGTAAGTTGTCTGTCATTCAAAAGGATTTTGCGGTACCAGAGGGAACCTGTGTTGCTCCTCGAAAATAGTTAATTTAATTAAAAGTTAATGCTTTTATAGCGTTAACTTTTTTCATTCCCTTAACAAATTGATATAATTAATTTAGACAGGTGGGGTGGAGATTTTGATTAAATTAATTGTGACAGATATGAACAAAACCTTTTTAAATGAAGCTAATCGATATGATGAGATTAAGTTTTTAAAAACGTTTCAAAAAATGAAACACCAAAACGTTAATTTTGCCGTCGCTAGTGGCGGACCGAATGATAAATTACAAAGCCTGTTTATTGATTATCGGGACCAAATGGATTTTATTTCTCAAAATGGTTCAGTAATTTATCGTGGAAATGATTTAGTCCATGCCGAATCGCTGAATGATGATCAGATTAAACAGACTTTAAAGATGCTTTATGATGATTTTGGTCCTGACATTGTCGGGGTTAACGTATCTGGGCTTAAGCATACTTATGTAGATAAAAGGCTACCCGAAAAAATGTATCAGCTGATGAAACAATACTACAGTAATACGGTCCGTTTGAATGATTTGGCTAACATCACAAGTGAGAACACTGATGATCAGTTGGTAAAAGTTGGTGTGACGTTTAAGCAAGGTGCAAACGTGATGCGAAAAGTTCATGAAATGCGACAGATGCTTCCAGATAATCTTGAGAGTTTAAACTCTGGCTTTAATACCGACCTAATTGGTGTAAAGGGGGTCGACAAAGCAACTGGCGTGCGCTATTTGATGAAAAAATATGATGCCAATCCTGAAGAGGTTGTCACATTTGGGGATAATGAGAATGATTTAGGAATGTTAGATTTAACCCCGAATAGTTATGCTATGAAGAATGGCATTCGGGAGGCAAAGGACGCCGCTGGTCACGTTACCGAGTTTGATAATAACGATGATGGGGTTCTAAGGACAATTGATACCATTTTAGATAATCAGTAGTTTCATTTAGTAAGGTAATGACAGTACAAATATACGTGAGGCGATTAAAAATGAATAACGAAGAATTAAATAACATTGTTGAAGGACGTTTGGATAAGTACTTTGAAAAATATCCAAGTACTCCTGATGTTGAGATGTATAAGATTGAGTTGAAACGTTCAATCGTAAAAGATGCCTTAGCTAAGATTTCAGATGAAGTTACGATTAACGATGCAATTAACCAGGCTTTTTCTGACTTTGGTGACATTGATCACGCTATTAATCAGATTGTTTTTAAAAGTCATGGAATCAAGGATTAAAATGAATTAGCCGTTGTGGCTTTTTTTATTAGGATACACATGATAATATATTCATATGAAATAAATTACATATATATAAGGAGAAAATCATGGATTCTAAGATTAATCCCAAAAAATTAGAAGAAGCTCATGAGTTATTTAAAATCTTGAGTAATCCGGTTCGGATTCATATGTTAGTGTTGTTAGAAAATCACTTACTCAACGTTGGTGAGATTAGTGAGGAACTTGGACTTGAACAATCAGCTACCTCTCATCAATTGGCAATGCTTAAAAAGCATCAATTGGTAAGTAGCGAACGGAAGGGCAAGTCAAATTATTATCGCCTGGATGATCCTCATATTATGGACATTGTAAATGAAGGACTAGCTCATTCGGATCATGTGGTAAGGGGTGTCAAACATGGAAACTAAAAACGTGGTTGGATATGGAATCATAGTTGAGTTGGTTGCGATTGCTTGGATGATAGTAGAATTTTCGGTTGGCTTAAAGGCCGGGATCGATGCCCACTCAATTGTATTAATTGCGTTTGGTCTTGATAGTTTGATGGAGATTATTGCTGGATTTGTTTTACTATTTCGTTTGGAAATTGAGTTTAAAGGGAGTTCAAAAATTGACATTAATCGAGTGGATAAGGTTGCCACGAAGATCGTTAGCATCATTTTGCTCCTTCTGTGTGTCTATATTCTAGTTACTTCTGGATATAATTTGTTTCAGCATGAAGGTGCTGATGGCAGTCTGATGGGGATCATCATTTCTATTTTGTCTCTTATTATCATGCCAATGATCGCCTATGCTAAGTATTGGATTGGGAAAGTAATTGGTTCTAACGCTTTAATTCAGGATGCCATGTGTAGTGTTACTTGTGCTTATCTTGCTGGGACGGTGCTTATCGGAGTTTTGCTTAATTATTTTTTCCATATTTGGTGGATCGATTCAGCAGCAGCAATTCTAATTGTTTTCCTTATTGGTAAGGAGGCATTAGAATGTCTTGTGGAGAGCTAATCTTGACAAGTGCAATTATAGAACTATAATAATAATTGTATAAAGTTTAGTTGTACAAAACTAAAAGGTGAGGTGTTAAGTATGAGTGAAAACAATTATCAATTTGATGTATTGTATTTAGGAAGTGGACATGGTGCTTTTAACGGTGCTATTCCATTGGCCCTAAAGGGTAAAAAAGCTGGCATTATTGAAGTTGGCAAGATTGGTGGAACTTGTCCTAACCGTGGATGTAACGCTAAGATTGCTTTAGATTTCCCAGTTAAGATGAAAAAAGACGTTGATAACTTCCAAGGACACGGATTAGATGGAACTACTAAGATCAATTGGGCCGATAACGTTAAGCATGAAAAAGAAGTTATCAGTCAATTACCTGGTGGAATCGAACAAGGTCTAAAGAGTGTTGGCATCGATGTGATCCATGGGTATGGAAAGATCGTTGATGCGCACACCATCGACGTTGACGGTACCAGGTACACCGCTGATAAACTTGTTGTAGCAACTGGGGCTCATTATCACAAGATTGATATTCCCGGTGCTGAGTTGGCATACGATGGAACTGATTTCTTGAACTTAGAAAAACAACCAGAACACATGACCGTTATCGGTGGTGGATACATTGCCATTGAATTTGCTACAATCGCAGCAAATGCTGGAACTAAGGTTACCATCCTATTGCACCATGACAAGGCTTTAAGAAAGTTTTATCAACCATTTGTTGAGTCATTACTTAAAGATCTTGAATCTCAAGGAGTTCAAATCATTCGAAACGTTGATCCTGAATCAATCGAAAAATCAGGTGATGGTTTTGTAGTTAAGACTAACAAAGACGACATTGACTCTGATTGGGTTCTTGACGCAACTGGCCGTGATCCGAACGTTGAAGGATTCGGTCTTAAAGAAGTTGGCGTTGATTACGATAAGAACGGAATCAAAGTTGATGATCATCTTCAAACTTCAGTTGACAGCATTTACGCTGCTGGCGATGTTCTTGACAAACAAGTTGGTAAGTTAACTCCAACCGCTATTTTTGAGTCAATGTACCTTACCAAGTTATTTACTGGTGCTACTACTGATCCAATTAAGTATCCAGCTGTTCCAAGTGCAGTTTTCTCATCACCACGAATTGCTGAGATCGGTGTTAGTGTTGACGAAGCTAAGGCCAACCCTGATAAGTATGATGTTAAAGAATCAGACCTTGCCACTGATTGGTTCAGATTTGCAATGCAAGAGAACAAAGGTAAGACCATTTCAATCACCGACAAACAAGGTTACCTAGTAGGTGCTACTGAAATCAGTTCTGAAGCTGATAACGTTATTAGTACTTTGGCACCATTTGTTGAGTATCACATCTCACCAGAAAAGATGAGCGAATTGATCCCATTGTTCCCAACACTTGGTTCTGAGACTTTGAATCATCTATAAAATTAAAAATCTATAAAATAAAAAGTTCGCCATTTGGCGAACTTTTTTTGTATCTAATTCTATTTAAGAAATTCCGGTTTTCTGAAATCAGGATCTGGATAAGTGTAAAAACCCTTACCAGATTCAAGACCAATGTTACCTTGGTCAATCATATCCTTGAATTTTTCGGAAGCTTTTTTAACTTCTGGGTTAGTTGACATCTTAGTGATATCATACATGGTTTTCATCCCAATAATGTCCATAATAGCGAAAGGACCAAGTGGTGCACCAGTTCCAATCATCCATGCCTTATCGATCGTTTCAGGATCAGAAACGCCATTGTTCCAGAGGACTAAAGCATCTGATAGAAATGGTACTAACAGTGAGTTCAATAGGTAACCCGGTTGTTCCTTGTTAACTAGGATTGGAACCATTCCGATTTCGCGTGAAAACTGTTCCATCTCTTTTGGAAGATCCTTATTAGTTTTAGATTGTGACATGATTTCAGCGGTATTGTTTTTCCAAATTGAGTTAGCGAAGTGGTAACCCAAATACTTGTCAGGGCGACCAGTAGTATCAGCAAACTGTGATGGTAGTAAAGTCGAAGTGTTAGTGACGATAACAGTATCTGGATCAGCTAAATCGTTGAACTTTTTGTAAAAGTCATTTTTAACATCTGGATCCTCAGAAAGAGCCTCGATAACTAAGTCAGCACCCTTAAGAGCGGCCTTTAAATCAGTGGTGTAATGGAGATGTTCCTCTGCGTTCTTGACCTGTTCATCGGTAGCTCCAATGTCTTTTTTTACTGCTTTTTCCCAACGAGCTACTCGCGCCTTAGCACGATCGAGTGAGCCGTCTGAACGGCCCCAAATAGTAGTGTTTTTTCCGTGAAAAGCCGACATGAAAGCAATTTGTGAGCCTAAGGTGCCTCCACCGACAATGACAACGTTATTGAATGTCATGGTGATTTCCTCCTATATATTTACTTATTATCCACTTCTATTTTATGCTAGTGAAAGCGCTTAAGCAACCTTCTTTATCTGTTATAAATGACAATGGTTGCAAGCCAGAGTAAATTAGTTAAAATATTAACTAAATTGTTAATGGAGGTTCAAAATGATGAGTGAGATTAGAAGGGTAACGATTGATGATATTAGTGCTTTACGAGCCATTAGTCTGGAAACGTTTGCCGAGACGTTTGGAACCGAAAATAAACCTGAAAATTTAAATCAATACTTGGATAATGCTTACGATCCGGAAAAATTAAAGAATGAAATTTCTGATCCTAATTCTCAATTTTATTTTGCCTACGTTGATGGAAAGTTAGCTGGTTATCTAAAGTTAAACGTTGATGATGCTCAATCTGAAGAAATGGGTCCGCATCTCTTAGAAGTAGAACGAATTTATTTGAAAAAAGAATTTAAACGTCACGGTCTAGGAACCGAATTGATTGATTTGGCTGTTAATGAGGCGCAGAAAAAAGGGAAAGGAAAGGTTTGGCTTGGTGTGTGGGAACATAATAATGCTGGACTGAAGTTTTATCAAAAAATGGGATTTAAGCCAGTAGGGGATCATGTATTTCAACTTGGCGAGAGTGCTCAGCGTGATTTGATAATGGAGAAGCCAATTAGTGGTAACATTAAGTAAGTAGTTAATAATCTTAATTGGGAAAGTTGGTTCTTTTGTTGTTATTTAATGGCATTTTTCTTTTAATTGCTAGCATCATTGCCGGAACGTTGAGTAGTGTCGTTGGCATGGCAAGTGTGATTCTTTATCCGGCACTTTTGTTTGTTGGATTACCACCAATTATGGCAAACGTCACGATTACGGTGGGAATTATTTTTAGCGGAACAAGTGCCGTCTTGTCATCAAGACGAGAGCTCAAAGGACAGGGTTCGGTCACTCTTCACGTTATGCTATTTGCGGTCATTGGTGCGGTTATTGGATCAATTATCCTGTTACATAGTTCCAATAAGAGCTTTCAAGATGTTGCTCCCTTTGTCATCCTACTGTCCGGAGTTTTAATGTTAATTCCAAAACGACAGTCAACGTTTGCTTCTGAAAGCATTTCAAAAACAGCGAGTGCAATTGCCGCGATTGCCATTGTGATTGTTGGGATTTACGTTGGCTACTTCGGTGCAGGCGGCGGAGTGCTAATGGCTGCCATCCTGATTCGAATTATCGATGCACCATACGCTATTTGTAATGCGGTCCGAAACGTGACGACTTTAACCATGAACGCAGTATCGGCTGCCATCTTTATTTTTACGACACCGATTAGTTGGAGTGCTTTAGTGGTGCTTGCCATTGGGCTGTTTATTGGTGGGTACATTGGTCCCATTATTGTCAGAGTGATTCCATCAGCTGTAATGAAATACACGGTTGCGATCGGTGCGATTATCCTGGCTGCTTTCTTAGCATATCAGGCATATTTTTAAAAAAGATGAATGTAGGGAAAATATTATGTGGAATTTAATTTTTTTAGTAGTGGCAGGAGTTGTTAGCGGGGTGCTTGAAAGTACGGTTGGACTGGCCAGTTTGGTTGCTTATCCAGCGATGCTTCTGGCAGGATTTGCACCGATCGTTGCAAACGTCACCAACACGGTTGGCTTTGCCTTTAGTGATTCAAGTGCCATTTTAGCGTCCCAAAAAGAACTTAAGGGACAAAGCAAAGTCATCTTTAAGGTTACCATCTGTGCTGGAATTGGGACCATTATTGGTTCTTTAATTTTACTTAACAGTTCGAATAAAAGTTTTGAAAACGTTGCCCCAATCATCATTATGATTTCGGGAGTTTTGATGTTGCTGCCAAAGAGTCAAAAACAATTATCTGAGACGCATATGACCGTGTGGGGGAAAATAATTACCGCCATTGCACTTCTTTTTGTTGGGATGTATTTAGGTTACTTTGGTGCTGGCGGAGGAGTCATGTTGATTGCGATTTTACTTCGAGCCGTTAATCAACCCTATGCTGTTTGTAATGCAATCCGAAATTTTGTTTCTTTAATTTTGAACTGGATTTCGGCCATCATATTTATGTTTACAATGCCAATCAATTGGGTGGCTTTGATTGCCATCACAGTTGGGTTACTAGTAGGTGGATACATTGGGCCGTCAGTCGTACGTCATATTCCATCCAATGTTATGAAGTATGGAGTTGGGATCGGTGCCATTGTATTAGCGATTTGTTTGGGAATTAAGACTTATTAATAAAACAAGGAGAAAGTGGAAGTTTGATTTTAAAGTATTTCTTATTGATTTTTGCTGGGATTTTAAGCGGAATTATGGGAACCGCTGTGGGACTTGCTAGCGTTATTTCATATCCAGCAATGTTGGCTTCCGGACTATCACCAATCGTTTCCAGTGTGACTAACATCGTTGGTTTTGCGTTTAGTAACATGAGCGCAGTGGCTTCATCTCAAAGAGAATTAAAGGGTCAAGGTAAGACCATTTTAAAAGTGGTTATTTTTGCTGGAATTGGGTCTGCACTCGGTTCCCTGATTCTTCTTCGTAGTTCCAACAAAAGTTTTGCAGATATTGCACCAGTTGTCATCATGTTGTCTGGGATTTTGATCATGCTACCGAAGAGTCAAAAGCAGTTAATGAAAACCCATTTGGGATTATGGGGTAAGACCATTACCGCCATTGCACTGACGTTGGTTGGAATGTACTTAGGTTATTTTGGTGCTGGTGGTGGAATTTTGATCATGGCGATTTTAATGCGAGCCTTAAATGAGTCATATGCCGTGGATAATGCCATTCGAAATGTGATGTCACTAGTGATGAATTGGATCTCGGCTTTGATCTTTATTTTTACAATTCAGATTAACTGGCCAGTTCTGATTACGCTAACGATTGGATTGGTTATTGGCGGATACATTGGACCAGCCATCGTACGTCTCATCCCATCCAATATCATGAAGTACGGGGTCGGAATCTTGGCAATTTTATTGGCCATTTATTTAGGAATTAAAACTTACTAATCCTGTTGCAACCAGCCTATGATTATGGTATTTTTAAATCAAATAAGATATGACAATAAAGAGGACGAGTACCATTAATTTCTTTTATAGCGAGTCGAAGTTGGTGAGAGTTCGATAAAGAGTTAATGGGAAAAACACCTTGAGTTTTAAAGCTTGAACGAAGTAGGGCTTAACGGTGGCAATCCCTTATCATTGTGTGAGTTGGTTTATGTTACATAAACAATATGGGTGGTACCGCGATGACCTCGTCCCTTTTTGAGATGAGGTCTTTTTTATTGTCTAAAAAGGAGTTGTTAAGTATGAAAGAACAAAACGTTTTAGCAAAAGATTTGTACACTAAGAAACACGATTTTGGTAATGAATCAGTAGTTCTAGAAGGATGGATTCGAACCATTCGTAATTCTAAAAAAATTGCCTTTATCGAAATCAACGACGGTTCATACATTAAGAATGTTCAGGTAATTGTCAAGAGTGATCTAGATAACTTTGATGACATCATCAAACTGCCGATTAGTTCAACTCTGAAGGTGATTGGCAAACTCGTGGACACTCCGGATGCCCCGCAGCCATTTGAAATTCATGCGGAGCAAGTTAAGATTGAGGGTGTTTCTGATCTAGACTATCCACTGCAAAAGAAGAAGCAATCACTCGAGTACCTTCGTTCTATTGCACATTTACGTCCTCGAACCAATACTTTTTACGCTGTTTTCAAGATTCGTTCGATGGCAGCCTTTGCGATTCATGAATACATGCAAAAACACGGCTTTGTCTATGTAAACACTCCGATTGTTACTAGTAGTGACACTGAGGGTGCTGGTGAGATGTTTCAGATCACTAGTTTAGATCAAAATGACCTGCCAAAGGATGAGAATGGTAAAGTCGATTACTCAAAGGATTTCTTTGGTCAAGAGACGAACTTAACCGTTAGTGGACAATTACCAGTCGAGGCCTTTGCTTTGGCATTTAGAAACGTATATACCTTTGGCCCAACTTTTAGAGCCGAAAATTCGCATACTAAACGCCACGCTGCCGAATTTTGGATGATTGAACCAGAGATGGCCTTTGCTGATTTGGATGATATTATTAAAACTTCTGAGGACATGTTAAAGTATGTTATTAATTATTTACTTGAAAATGCTGCAGAGGACCTCCAGTTCTTAAATGATAACGTCGACGGCAACTTACTTAAGTTGCTTCAAACTACTGTGAACGAGAAGTTTGCGCGGATCACGTATACTGAAGCCATTGACTTGCTTGAAAAAGCCGACGTTGAGTTTAAATATCCGGTTAAGTGGGGGATTGATTTAAAGGCGGAACACGAACGTTATCTATCCGAAAAAGTGTTTAGCAAACCCGTGTTTGTCACCGATTATCCACGCAATATCAAAGCCTTCTATATGCGTGATAACGATGATGGCAAGACCGTTGCTGCTTCCGACCTTCTGGTTCCAAGAATTGGTGAACTAGTTGGAGGAAGCCAACGAGAAGAGCGTGAGCAAGAACTGGCTGACAAAATGGATGAATTTCATTTATCAAAGGATGAGTACGAGTGGTACCTCGAATTACGTAAATACGGTGGCACTAAGCACTCTGGCTTTGGAATTGGCTTCGAACGATTACTGATGTATGTCACTGGGATGGATAATATTCGTGATGTTATCCCTTATCCAAGAACCCAAGGTAGTATTAAATTTTAGACTAAAATGAGCCCATGAGAAATCATGAGCTTTTTGTTATCTTTTGTAACAATTCAAATGAAAAAATGATAGTCTATAAATAGCTATTAAATTAGTACAAATCGAAAAGGAGCGCTTTATATGGCAAAAAGTAATGGACTTAGTAGATTAGAAAGATTTTGGTTTATTACCATCATGTTAATCGGTACTTTCACCATGTCGATTAGTCAGTCATCACTATCGACGGCTTATCCCACATTGATGAAGTACTTTGATATTTCAGCATCAACCGTTCAATGGTTAACGACTGGTTTTATGATCATCATGTGTATCATGATGCCGATCAGTCCTTGGTTGTTGAACAACATGAGTTTTAAGAAACTCTTTATGGGAGTTTTACTGATGTTTGATCTAGGGACGTTAATCATTTTAATCAGCAATAGTTTTATGTGGGTGCTGATTGGGAGAGCCTTAGAGGCAATTGCCGTTGGAATTTTGTTTCCATCGTATCAAACGGTATTACTAAATATCACACCGGAAGATGATCGAGGAACGATCATGGGAGTTGCTGGACTAGTCATGGGTTCAGCTCTGGCGTGTGGACCAATCATTTCCGGAATCGTTTTGAAGTTTACCACTTGGCGTGGCTTGTTTGATGTCTTCATTGTGATTATCACTGCTGTATTCCTGATTTCATTCTTTGTGATGAAAGACGTTATGCCACGAATTAAATCAAAGTTAGATTGGCTTTCAATTATCTATTCATTTGGTTTGATTGGAATCTTGTACGTAATTAGTGAAATTGCTAAACCAAACAATAACTATGGAATGCTTTTACTCATCTTAGTTATTAGTATCGTTTTGATTGCGTTGTTTGTTTTCCGTCAGTTTAGGATCAGCAATCCACTATTGAACTTAAACGTGTTAAAGACCTTTAACTATGATTTAGCAGTGCTTTTGACCGGTTTCTCTTACATTTCATTGATTGTAGTTACGATCATTTTCCCACTGTACTATCAACAGGTACTGGGAGTATCACCATTCATTTCCGGGATGGCACTAGTTCCTGGAGCTGTTTTCTTAAGTATCTTGAACCCAATCACGGGTACGATTGTTGATAAAATTGGATTTAAGCCAGTTATGTTAACAGGAATGTTGATGATTGTGCTGGGCTGGGCCATTTTAGCCTTTTTCCCAATTTACAATATTTGGGGCATGATGGTTCTGGCAATGTTAATTGAGGGTGGAAATGCCTTTGTCATGATGCCTGCGGTTACGCTTGGGGCCGATTCACTGCCAGAAGATTTGATTTCTTATGGAACGGCTTTAATTACGACGGTCAGACAGGTACTTGGGTCAACCGGAGTTGCGGTTGCTACGATTGTATTAGTGAGAGCAACTGGATTCTTCAAACTCAGTATGCCGGCAATGCCAGCTCAGGTTAATGGATTCCACATGGTTTACTGGGTCTTCTTGGTAATTGCGGTTATCGGACTATTGTTTGCAGTTATGATTAGAACGCCGAAAAAAGATCAAAAATAAATTAAAAACGTATTTTAGGTGGAAATCGAATGATTTCCATCTTTTTTGTTCAAAAGTAAATTAATTTCACAAAGTATTGCTTTAATTACTGAAATTAATGGATTTGCAATCGTGATGTAATCATTTGGTATTAATCCTAACCTATCATAGAAAGTGTAGGATGATTGTAAAATAATACACAATAAATTAATAAAGGAGCTGGTAAGATGTTCAAAGGATTAATCAGAGGTGTAACAGTAGCGATTGCGTCGTTAGGTTTATTTGGTGTCGTAAACATCGCCACTAACCAAAATCAAGTATCCGCAAGTAAAGCCCATTTTTCAAACGTTAAGCGGGTTGCGACTAGTGAGCTTGGTAAATCATATTCGTACGGTGCAGTCGGACCTAACAGTTTTGATTGCTCTGGCTTTACTCAATATGTCATGAAAAATGGTGCTAATCGTAATATTGTAAGAACAGCACAGGCTCAATATGATACCTATAAGCATGTTAGAAAGAGTAAAATCAAAAAAGGTGACTTAGTCTTCTTTGGTTCAAGTAAAAGTGACATTTACCACGTTGGGATAGCTTTAAACAAACATCAAATGATTGATGCACAAAATCGCGGAGTGGTGGTTGAGCCAATTCACGCCCCGTGGTGGCATTTAGTGGGTGTTTCGCGTCCAGTTTCATTTACTAAGAAAACAGTTCAAAGTCCCGTTAGGTTTTAATGAGCCTGACGGCTTTTTTTGACTTCTCCAACTTTGCTGATTACTATGTAGGCAAATGTTGAAGGGAGTGCATTTCAAGTGCTAAGAAAAGACGAGCCATTTTTACCAATTACATCAAGAAAGGAACTTCGGGACTGGTTTGCTGAAAATTGCAAGAAAGAAGATTGTCTGTGGGTTCCAGTCAGCATGAGTAAAACCAGTGAAGAAAAGATGTTTTATTTGGATATCGTCGAAGAGGCACTGTGTTTTGGCTGGGTCGATGGTTTGCATAAAAGTTCGGATGAAACGGGACTAGCACAACGATTGACTCCTCGAAAGGAAGACAGTAACTGGACTGAGCTCAACAAGGAGCGGGCTCGAAGACTAATTAAACTAGGTTTAATGACTGAAGAAGGCAAACGAGTGTTACCAGATTTGTCGCCTAAATCGTTTAAGATTATTCAGCCCGTTAAACGTGCCTTAAAACGTGATCCGAAAGTATGGGATAACTTTAACCATTTTCCCGATTTGTACCAACGAGTTCGCGTTGATGGTGTTCAGTCCCGCTTGAAATTTAGTAAACCCCAATCATATAAACATCGGTTACGTAAGCTAGTAAAGAAGACGAGAGTCAATGAGATGTATGGTGGTTGGTGTGATGATGGAAGATTGTTGCATTATTAATTTCTTAATTATTAATAATAAATGAATCTTTCCATACTTTTGAATATTGCTGATTAATTTGTTTTGCTGTAAGAATATTGTTATCAAAGGTAGAAAATGAATTATCCGGAACAGTTATCTTAAATCCCAAATGAAATCCTACTTTGATGGTAGTATCAACACAATACTCAGTTTGTGCACCACATGTTTCAATGGTATCCACTGATTGACTGTTTAAAAATGATTCTAAACCAGTTTCATAAAATGAATCAGGAACATACTTATTAAAGTATCTGTCCTGAGGTAGGTTATTAATATTGTGATTAAGCTGCCATTCTTCACTGTTAATGTGCATTGATTCACTGATATGTTGCATAAAAATGATTGGTGAATTATGTTTTCGGTAGTAGTTTATTCTTTTGTTTATATTGTTTATAATTGAGTCCACATTATATATATTTTTTAGACCTTCTTGCATATCAATTATTAATAGTGCTTTCATAATTTCATCTCTCAAACAAATAATTTACATCATTGTACAACGATTATTTGAAATAGGTATATTGTAGAATTCTTTTTGTTTGTGTAATATATAAATATGTAAGTAGATATTAAAACAAGATGATAAAGGAATTCAAATGCCTAAAAAATATTTCACCAGTGGGACACGTACCAGTCATACGTATCAGTTTTATAAGGAACGCAGAAATGATCCAAGTTGGCGGGAAGATTACTTAGAGGTTAAATCAAAACGAAGACGTAATTTTCTGATGAAATTAGTTTCAGGGGTTGTGATTGTATTGATTGGGTTCTTTCTGTTTAACCATTATGCTGGTGCTTTAATAAGTAGAATACAAAATGAGTTTAGACGGAATCCTTCATCAATAATTTCAAATCGAACTTCCAATCAACATAATTCAGCACAAATAACTCCTAATTCTTCTCAAGCAGAAACAGGAGCAACTCCAGCAAATAGTAACAATAATAAGGCTGAAAATGATGTTAAGCAAACAAGCACTTTGACAGAACCAATTGCTAAACAAATATTAGAGAAAGAAACACCTTATTTCCAAAATACGACTACTAATAAAATTAGTTATTGGAATTATGGTGGTAAACTATCTGGAGATCAGACGGGATATTGGTTTATAACTCAAAACGCTACTAGTGATATTGGATTAGAGGGGACCGTTAAAGATAATGGGGACGGAACTGCTCACATATCAGAAAACGTTGTTTCAAAAGCAACCGGTCCACATTCTTCAAATTTAGAAAAAGATGTGACAATTCCACGTTAAGCTTATAAAACACAAAAAAGCGAACTAATCAATTTAATGACTGGTTCGCTTTTAATTATGGAGGCGGCGGGATTTGAACCCGCGTCCGAGCATATTGCCTCCTGAACGTCTACATTCGTAGGCTAATCATTTGAAGTTCACTGTACAATCCGCAATTAGTCAATGCTAGCATGCACAGCTAATCTGATTAATCTCTTCATACTACTTCAGATGGGAGCAGTAAGCGTATCCTATTAAAGGTAGGACCTAGGACTGATCCATAGGAAAAATCAGCTAGATCTACGTCAAGCGCTTATTAGGCAGCTACGGCGTAAGAATTGTTATTATTTTTTGCAGTTATAATTAAACTGAGCGATTTGACGCATCGTCGTACGGAATGCAATTCAGGCTCAAACTATACCCGTCGAATCCATAACGCCCCCGACAGACACAATACTACTATACCATGATATCTGCCTAATTTACAGTAATTTAGATCAGGTTAAAGTGCTTCAGTCCGTTAACAATACCGTGGTCGGTATTTTTGGTGGTAATGAATTCACCATGTGGTTTGACGTTTGGAAGTCCATTACCCATTACGACCGGATGATCAACGTAGTCTAACATTGGGATGTCGTTATTACCGTCTCCAAACGCGTATGTTGGGATTCCAGTTAGTCCAGCAGTGTTTATTAATTGCTTGATTCCAGTAGCCTTAGAAACGTCATGAACGACCACATCAATTGAATAGGGCGAATTACGGTAAAAGGTTAGGACATCTCCAAAGTTTTCTACGTAGTCAGTATCCAGATCAGTGTTGGTAACCACCATCATGTTAATGGGATTTTCGTGCCAATACTTTTTTGTGACAATGGTTGGAAGTGGAGCGTGGACATGTTCAAAGGCTTTAACTGCCAATTCATCGTGATTGGTAATGGCACCACGTTTTTGGTTCAGTAAAACTAATGTATTATCGTGTTTTTTAACAAAGCTATACAAACGATCAATGATTTTGGGGTTGATTGTATTAGAAAAGACTTCTTGGTTTCTTAACATTCCAAAATCACCGTTTGCGGCTACCACGGAATCAATCTTGGTTTTCTCTAACGTATCTCTGATTTCAAAAAGATTCCTTCCGGTTGAGATTACCGGAAGGCCACCGTGTTTTCTGATTTCATCCATTGCGTTTGCAACTTCATCGTTCACCTTTGAATGTTCATCAAACAAGGTCCTATCTAAGTCAAAAAATACTAAATATTTATACATAATCGAATCTCCTTTGCTTATCATTTTAACATATGACCTACTTTGCAATCCTACTAATTAATCGTGATTACATGTACAATGAGATAGGAAGCGATTTTTAGAGGAGAATAAAATAATATGAAAAAAGTTGAAATAACCGGTAAAGCCGTCAAAAAGTTTGAGGGCGGTTATCCACAAATTAGTGAAAAAGATTTAGTTAGCGAAGCGGATTTTAGCAACGGCGAGGTCGTGGCTTTAATTAAGGGAGATCATTTCGTTGCCAGTGCTTACTTTGGCAAACAAGCTGGGGGAATCGGTTGGATTTTGGATCGCAGGGAAAATCAATCTATTGACGATCGTTTCTTTGGTCATTTGTTTAGTCAGGCCTTCAGTAAAAGGATCTTACTTCAAGATGAAGGCATTGATATTCATCGCCTGTTTAACGGACAGGGAGACGGTTTGGCCGGAATTACGATTGACAGCTACGATGGTCAAGACGTGATTACCTGGGAAAATGCTGGAATTTACCAATTGCGAAATCAGTTGATTCCAATCATTGTTAATCAATTGGGGAGTTACCAGAATTTATACGAGTATCAGCAGTTTGAACATGGTTCTGAAGTCAAGTCAGTTGAAAACGCTAGTCCCGATCCAGTAGGCTCGGCCAATGTCTTGGAGGGTGAAGTAACGTATCCAATTAGTTTACAGAACGCCAAAACGACAGGATTAGACATCATTTATCGCGATGTAAGACAGGACGTTTTTGATCAATCACAAGATAAAGTTGGTCTAAATTTATTTTATGAGGGAACCGGAGTTGCTAGTGCCATGATTGGTGGTGGTAGCGTTAAGACCGTTAATGTTGACGATAGTAATCGTGCTAAATCTCAATTGATTAATGAAATTGATGCTAATGGATACGTGATCGGTGCCCAAGAGGTCAGAAAAATGAGTGTCTTTGGGTATTTAGACTATGCGCAAAAGCATGATTTGAAGTTCAACATAATCACCGTTAACGTGCCTGTCTTTGTTAGAGATAAAAAGAATCGGTTTGAGATTAAGCGTGACTTACAAGATCTCGTTAGTGCGGTAAGTCAAGTTGCTAGTAAGGATGCGTCTGTCTTCTTTACCACAGATACCAATAAAATGAATTCGAAAAAGTTTCGGTCTGAAATCTCGGATGCATTTGCCGCAAACGGTGTTAACGTTAATTTTGGAAAAACCTACTCTAACCCAAATGATTTTCCGATTGACCCTGATTATGAACGTGAGGGATCATTTAAGGGGATCAATGTGCGGATTAAATAAGAACTAATATAATAAAATTAACAGAGCAAAAACATCATTATGTAATTAATTTTTGTTGTATAATGTAAGCGATATTATAGAAAGTGGGGATAGTGTAATGGCTTATTTGAAATTTGATGATTCTAAGTTAAGCAAGTTTGTACATCCGGATGAGTTGCCTGAGATTCAAGCGATGGTGACTGCAGCGGATAAAGAGTTAAGGGATGGCACTGGTGCTGGAAATGATTTCCGGGATTGGTTAGATCTTCCAGAAAATTATGACAAAGATGAGTTCGCAAGAATTCAAAAAGCGGCTGACAAAATCAAGTCTGATTCAAAGGTTTTAGTTGTAATTGGAATTGGTGGTTCATATTTAGGTGCCAAGATGGCCGTTGATTTTCTAAATGGTACGTTTTACAACTCTGAACCTGACGACAAGCGTCGTGGTGTAAAGGTTGTCTTTGCGGGTAATTCACTTAGTGCTCCATACATTCATGATTTGTTGAACTACATTGGTGACGATGACTTTTCAATTAACATCATTTCTAAGTCTGGAACAACCACTGAGCCAGCAATTGCTTTCCGAATTTTCAAGGAAAAGTTAGTTAAAAAGTATGGTGAAGATGAAGCTAACAAACGAATCTATGCTACTACTGATGCTCATCGAGGTGCTTTGAAACAAGAAGCTGACGCTAACGGCTACGAAACCTTCGTAATTCCAGATGGTGTTGGTGGACGTTACTCAGTTCTTACCCCAGTTGGTTTATTACCAATTGCTGCTACCGGTGCTGACATTAGTCAATTAATGAAGGGTGCACTTGATTCTTCTAAGGAATACACCAATCCAGATGTTAATAAAAACGATGCCTATCGTTACGCTGCGTTGAGAAATATCCTTTACAGAAAGGGTTATACCACTGAATTACTCGAAAACTACGAACCAAACATGAGAATGTTCTCAGAATGGTGGAAGCAGTTAATGGGTGAGTCAGAAGGAAAAGACCAAAAGGGAATTTATCCATCATCAGCTAACTTTACAACTGATCTTCATTCATTAGGTCAATACATTCAAGAGGGACTCCGTGATCTGATTGAAACGGTTGTTAAATTAGATAAGCCTGATGACGATATTGCGATTCCCAAGGAAGAGTCAAACCTTGATGGTCTTAAATACCTTCAAGATGACACGGTTAACGAAGTTAATACCAAAGCCTATGAAGGGGTTGTTTTAGCTCATACCGATGGTGGGGTTCCAGTTATGACCGTTCATATTCCTGATCAATCAGAATATTCACTAGGTTACTTGATTTACTTCTTTGAAGTTGCGGTTGCTATTTCTGGTTACCTAAATGGCATTAATCCATTCAATCAACCAGGCGTTGAAGCATACAAGAATAATATGTACGCACTATTAGGTAAACCTGGTTACGAAGAATTAACCAAGAAACTGGATGCAGAATTAAAAAAGGAAAACAATAACTAAATAGACAAAAAGAACGGATTCAACTGAATCCGTTCTTTTTATATGGTCAATGATTTGATTGTAATAAGAGGGTTATTCCCATTTTCCTTCAAGAATACGTAGCTTCTTAATTAAGCGTTGTTGTGCTCTTTCAAGATCATTCATTTGATCATCAACGTGACGGTTTTTGTCCATTCCACGTTTGTCATCTTGAGTCGGCTTAGCAACCTTAGTATCACGTAAGTTATTGGTCTGATTTTCGTTTTCAATCAACTCTTTCACAACGTCCATTCGTTCGTTGTAATTAGATAATAAATCAGCGTTGAATTTATCTGAGTTTTCTTTTTGGAACTTTTCTTGATCCTTGATTAATTTTTTAAGTTCTTTTTCTTTTGAGTGTGCGTCCATATTGTCATACCTCCAATATAAAAAGAATAGCACTAATGCTGTTTCAATAGCAATCTAATTTTATAAATAAAAATGGTCTTCCGATTAATCGGAAGACCATTTATTAGTTTAGATATTATTTGTCAGTATCTTTACGTCTGAAACCAAGTACTGCGGCAAGAGCAACCATGATAGAACCAATGGCACTCATAAGTAGTGTACTTGCTTGACCAGTTTGTGGCAAGATGTGACCATTCTTTTGGTCATTGTTTTTAACTGCAGAAGCTTGACCGTTATCCTTAGTAGCAATGTGTGAAGTTGTCTTATCATCATTGTTTACCTTAGCAGCAGTTTCTTTGTTTGAAGCATTCTTGTCAGAAACTTCTTTGTTTGAAACAACTTTAGCGGAAGTCTTCTTGTTAAGAGTTGCCCTTTGGTCAGTTGACTTCTTTGAAGCGTTCAAATCAACTGTGTTCTTCTTAGCAGTAGTGTCATTTGACAAGTTACTTACTTGTTCTTTAGGTGCTGCTGGAGTTTGTTGAACATTTTGTTGAACGTTAGGAGTCGTCTTTGAAGTTTTAACAGTCTCGTTAGTGTTGGCATTAGTGTTTGATACAGATGCCTTTGCTGGTTGAACACTCAATTTAACCTTATTAACGTTGTTTTGTGGTGCACCAGTAGTGTTAGTTTGTTGTTGGTTAGTTGAAGCAGCTGGAGTAGGTGTAACACTAGCTGCTTTATTAACAGTGTTCAATTGAGTAGTAGGGACACTAGCTCTTAAGTTGTAAGTGTATGCTCTGTTATTAGCAGGTCTTGCAGCTGGAGTGCTTACGTTTTGTTGAACGTAGTTTGAACTAGCTTGGTTGTTAGCTCTTGGAGTATATGAATTGTTGTTAGTGTTTTGGCTTGGTGTGTAAGTACTTGCGCTTCCACCGTTAAATCCGTTAACACGTCCGAATAATACGGTACCAGGGAAGTAATTAAGTGAATCATTGTAAATAACACCACGGTTTTGAGCATCAAGCATTAAACCGTTACCTAAGTAAATTCCAACGTGGTAAAGATCTCCACCGTTAGAGAAGAATACTAAGTCACCTTTTTGAGCCTGGCTACGTGAAATGTGTTGTGTAGCAGGGTATTGACTGTAAGTAGTTCTTGGAAGACTGTATCCAGCCTTGCCAAATACGTATTGAACGAATCCAGAGCAATCAAATCCAGCTGGTGTACTACCACCCCAAACGTATGGAGTTCCAACATATTGTCTACCAATGTTAACTACTTGGTCGGCATTAGTGTTTTGAGCTCTAAAACTAACATTTTGAACTCTAAAGTTAGTTGCGGCTGCACGAGCGGCACTTAATTGAACGGTTGAGTAAGAATGAGCTGCTGGAGTAACATTGTTGCTTTGAGTGTTAGTCTTAACAGTTTCAGTCTTAGCTGATTGTGCAGGGGTAGTAGTGTTAGCATCAGCTTGTTTTGCATCGTTGTTTGAAACGGGTGCTTGCTTAGCAGGTGATTGTTGAGTAGTTTCAGATTTAGTAGCTGGGGTTACATTATTTTCAGCTTTTTCAGTATTTACTGATTGTGCTTGTGTAGTAGCTTCGGCTTTAACTGAATCGTTGTTAGTAGTCTTTTGGTCAGCGTTGTTGTTTTGGTTGTTATCAGCTTTAGCAGAAACAGCGTTGTCTAAATTATTAACGTTAACATCAGTTTTAGCTGATTGTGCAGGAGTAACAGCTTCTGCAACCTTGTTTTCAATCTTGTTTGGTGTAACAGTTGATGTTTGGTTATCGTTTTTAACGGCATCATTGTTAGCATCATTTTGATTGTTTTGGTTGTTTTCAGCTACTTGATTATTATCAGTAGTTGCTGATCGATCGTTAGTAATCGTAGCTTTTGTTGCATCATTAGTGGTGTTGTTTACATCATTGTTTGAAGCAACATTAGTTTGAGTAGTGGCATCTTTAGTAGCATTAGCATCGTTTGTTTGATTATCAACGTTAGTGTTAACTTTTGCTGCGCTCTTAGATGAGTCATTTTTAATAGTGCCGTTATCTTTCTTGGCACTTTGAGTAGCTTGTGCGTTATTTCCTAAGGCGTCAGCGTTAACAACGCTGCTGGTAGTTAGAAGGCCACCGGCAACCATCGTAGTTGCAAGGGCAGCAAACATCCATCTCTTACCAGCTTTGTACATTTTATAGTGTAATTTATCATTATTCATATATTTAATTTCCTCCTTTGGAATATATAAACAATAACATCAAAACTATGTGAAAAAAAGAGTTAAACTCAAGCGTAACTATAATGATATAGTGCGAAACATTCAGGAAATAGTTTGTTAAACTAGTAATGCTTCAGTAACATTGGTGTAATATAACTGTGTTACTTACAAAATATGACTAAACGGCTTGACCACGACGTTACGTAACGGTTAACAATGATTTATAAAGAGGCATCATTCATGCTTAAAATAAAAGAATGAGCCGACATGGCGGGCATTACAGTTCGTGCCCATCAATACTATGATTGAATATATTAATTGGTTCCTGAACGAGATTTAGAATCTAGTTATTGAAAATATAATTTTGCTGATGTTTTAAGACTACAGCCGGTTTTGTTTTACAAAAGTTTTGGTTTTGACTTAAAAGAAATTAAAAAAATTATGAACAATCCAGATTTTAGTTTTCACAATACAGTACTGATTCAAGAAAGATTTTATCTGAACAAGGCCGGCACCTTACCCGATTAATCAAAAGTATTTAAACTTATTTGCCGTTGATTTTCAAAATATACAAGAAATGGAAAATCGAATGATTGGTTTATTAAAACAATCATTAAGGAATAAAAGTACTGATTATAATGGAAGAAAAATTTACAAATTACACAAAAAGTGTTTGCAATATACATGGCCAAATTATTCTATAGAAGCTCATCAAGGACTGTCTAAAATTTATTTAAATGATGGCCGGTTTCAAAAATATTACGATAATAAAGCGGGAACTGGTGCCACAGAAATTTTGGCTCAATCAATTCAAAAATATGCAAAGTAATGACCCTAACCCCAAAGACGTTTTATTAAGCACTGATTAACCGAATTGTTCAATGTTTGGTAGAATTAGTGTAATACATTTAAGAGGGGGATTATGATGGCATATGGAAACTTAGACTATTATTATGCAATATTAGGATTACCCACAACAGCAGACAAACAAGAAGTTGATCGAGCTTATCGCAAATTGGCTAAGAAGTATCATCCTGATGTTAATCATTCTCCTGATGCTGCCTCCAAGTTCAAAGAAATTACCAGTGCGTATGAAATTATTAAAGAAAATAATTATAGTTCTGGATCATATGCAGGATCAAGTCAGTCTAGTTATGAATCACATTCTAATGAGTCTAACGCTAACAATGATTCTTATCAGCAAAACACTAATTATAATTATTCTAATTACCAGCAACAAAATCAAAATCATGAACCTCATCATTTCACTGAAGCTGACATTGGTAAGGTAATTTTCTGGATTGCAATCGCAATTTCGATTGCGACGGTAGTGATTGTCATTAAGGTTTTACCTCTTAGTATTACTTATGCGGTTTTGATTGTGTGTGGAATTTTGTATTACTTCTATCAGAAAAAGTGATTAATTATAAAGATCGAGCATTAAAATGCTTGGTCCTTATTTTTATTAATTAAGTTTTTATTGTAATAAAAACTTACATGAAAAAATTCTTTATGGTAGATTAATCATTGCTGAAAAATTAGGAGGTTAAGTATGCCAAAGGATTTTAATGAAGAATTATTGTTTACTGGATTAATGGCAGGTATGATGGTGATCGTGATGGAAGCCTATAACATTGCACTCGGGAGTGGGGTTGATTCCACTTTTGTTAAAAGTGTGTTAGTGGGTTATCCATTTGCGTTAGTTATTGCGGCTGTTTGTGATTTACTTTTTGTGGGACCACTTGCAAAAGGAATCTTTTTCAAATTTATTTTTACTGAAAAAATGGAAGAGAAGCCACTTTTGATTTCTTTAGGAATTTCAATTTTGATGGTTTTAGGGATGGTAACTTGCATGTCAATTTTCGGAATTGTAGTTGAAGGCGGATTTTCAAGTCTTAATCTAGCAACGTTTGGGATGACATGGATTAGAAACTTGATTTTGGCGCTACCATTACAACTTCTGATCGTTGGACCAATTGCTAGAATGGTTTTGGGTAAAGTTCAAGAAATCAGGAATTAAAATCAATTCAATAAAAAAGAACCATTTCAATAATTATTGAAATGGTTCTTTTAGTATTATAGTTGAGTATACTGGGCTCGAACCAGTAAATTGCGGATTCAGAGTCCGCTGCCTTACCAATTTGGCGAATACTCAATATTTGAACAACTAATATACTACAATTCTTTATGGACAGTTGTCAACAGAAAATTTTGCATTACTTTGTTGACAGACCGGTTTAAATTGGGTAAACTATGTAATTGTTCAGTTTATTGCCCGTTGGTCAAACTGGTTTAAGACGTCGCCCTCTCAAGGCGGAGCTATGAGTTCAAGTCTCATACGGGTAATTCAAATATGATAATGTCCTCAAACATAATTATGTTTGAGGGCATTTTTTATAAATAAAATTTTTTATAAATAAATATGAGGAGGATTTGGATATGTGTACTTCAATTATTATTAAATCTACGGATGGTCATCCGTTTTGGGGCCGTACGATGGACTTTATGGTTCCACTTTTTGATTCTCATAACGAAAAAGCGGCTGTCTCAACTAAAATCGTAAATATTCCCGCAAATCAGATAATTCAGTCAGAATTAAAAAACTGACGTAGCAAGTATGCAGTTATGGGGATTGGCCCTGACGAAGGAAGTCTTCTGTTTGATGGTATCAACGAAAAGGGAATCACTGGAGATCTTCAGGTTCTTCTGGAAACCACTCATGGAAGTGAAGCAGATTTAAAAGCTCGTAATCTAACACCAGTTTTTGGTGAGGAATTTGTGACATATGTTTTAACTCAATGTGCAACGCTTGATGACATCAGAAAACTCGCTAAGGCCACTGGATTGATTGATAAAGCTTATGTTTTTCATGGAAAAGCTGGTAAGCTTCATCTTCATTACACCTTTTCTGATGAAAACGGGAATTCCATTGTGCTTGAAGCAACGGACAATGGTGGATTTAAAATATACGATAGTATTGGAGTGATGACCAATAGTCCACAATATTCATTTCATACTACTAACCTCAGAAATTACGTTTCGTTAAATGCTTATAATCAGAAGCCGACTAAGATTGGTGGAAAATTACCGGTTAATCCAATCGAAGGTGGTACTGGATATGGAATGTTTGGGCTTCCAGGAGATTATTCTTCACCATCGCGGTTTATTCGGGCAACTTTTATCTCTAAAAACATTGATGAGTTTTCAGATGATGAAGGAATAAGCACTTTATACAATTGCTTTAAGCCATTCATCGTTCCAAAGGGTATCAGTCGAAATCCTGATTTTCCGCAACAGTGTGATTTTACTCAGTATTGGGTTGGTTATGATGTTAAGAACAGGACCTTGTATTTACAAACACCAAGCTGTCCGACGATGACCCGTGCTACTCTTGATCCTAACCGCACTGAAATTGAGAAATTTGACGTTGATCAGACGTGGAAAGTTAATGAGCCTCAGTAAATTCAATCTGGAGGCAATTTGCTCTCTTAATTTTTAGAGAAATTGGTATAATTGAGGTTATTAGGAGAATAAAAATGAATTTTTCAAAGACAAAAGCTAAAATAAAAAAAATGATTGAAAGCCAGAGTATTCCAGGAGCGGCATTTTCGTTTATCACTGGGATGAACGTTGAAAGTGATGAGATGGGATTAAAGCAAGTGGAGCCAACGAAAGAAGTCGTTGGACCAAACGACGTTTACGACATTGCTTCTTTGACCAAAGTAGTCGGGACCCTCCCGGTTATCATGAGGTTACTTCAAGATGGACGGATTCACCTAGATGATTCTGTTTCTGACTATTTACCAGAATGGAAGTATCCGGAGGTTACAATTCGTCATTTGTTGACCCATACTTCTGGAATTGAAGGGTACATTTCCAATCGAAATCAGATGAACATCAATCAGCTTCGTGAGGCTCTTTTAGGTCTTCATGTGGGCGATAATTTTAACAAGCAAATGAAATACGAAGACGTGAACTATATTTTCTTAGGATGGATTGCTGGGTTGGTAATGGGAATTCCCATTCAACCACTGATCACACAAATGGTTCTAAAACCACTTGGTTTAAATGACACGACCTTTCATCCTGAAGCGCAACGTTCTGTTCCTACCACATACAATGAAGAAACCCGTACTAATTTGCAGGGTAAAGTTCATGACCCGAAGGCGCAAATTTTGGGCGATGATTGTGGTTCAGCTGGGATGTTTAGTACTTTAAATGACTTGTCTCGTTTTGCTCAATGGATGCTTCAGGTTAATAATCGTAGTAGTATCTTTAATAATGAGACGTTTGATGAATTGTATGCCGATCAGACGCCGATGGAGGATGGCAGCCGGTCATTTGGATGGGCTTTAGCTGATTACGAAGGCCATCCGTACATTTGGCAGTCTGGTTATACAGGGGTGGTAATTGTACTCAATCGGGACCAGAAGAGTGGCTTTGTCTTTTTGTCTAATCGGGTTCACCCCCACTTAAGTGATCATTTCATGGAAGACCGAAATGACTTAATTAACACCTATCTTTACGAATTATTTAATTAGATAAAAAACACGTTTACCTTATTTTTAAGGCAAACGTGTTTTTCTTATTTATAAGGAACTTTAAGATAACTGTTTTCTAGATCAATTGTGTACTCAATCTCTTGATTCCCGCGCTGAGTCATCTGAAAGTCGGTTCCGTACAGTACTAGTCCAAGCTTTCTTTCCGCTGGAAGGTGATAGAAAGTTGGTTGTAACGTTAAATCAATATCATAAAATTGGTTTGGGACCAATTGATCGTTTTGATAAGCGGAATGGCGATTCTGAAGGTTCATATGTCCAAACGAAATCATTTTATTTGGTGTTGAATGCTTATTTAAGGTGAATTCCCGTAGATCATCCGTGTACCATCTGTGTCCTAGTAGAATTCCCTTGGGCTCAAGAATGGTAGGGGTAACATTCAATCTTTTAGCGTCCCCGTAATCGACCAATTGAGCTGACAGGATTCCGACGTTCTTAGACGTAGCAATGCGCAGGTGAAGGGTACTAAATCCCGAAATGATTTGATCTTCACTAAAAGATATTGTCTTAAAGATCAAACGATGTCCTTTTAATGAACTGTTTGGATCAAGTAAATCTTTTTCCCACCGTGTTGGATGAGAACAGTATGCCTTAAATTGCGACGAATCCAACTGATCTTGGTATTTAAGCTGGCCTTTGTTTGAAGTTTTGCTTAGTTTCTCATCATTTAAATAGTATTTTTTACTATGATTATCAAGCCAGTTATTCTTTTTGTTCCACGTTTCCGGCTTGACGTTGTCTTGCACAATCATATTTGGAATTTGGTTCATTACGTTATTCTCAATCCCATATAACTCATGTGAAATCCACATGTTGACGATGTCGTTGAAATCAAACGAACGAAAGGCGTTGATGTAAATGTGTTGACCTTGGTGAAGGATAATTTTTTGATTAATTGGAAGAGACTTGATTCCCTGCCATAGTTTGGCTGCGTTGACTGGTTTAACGTTCCAATCGTTCAGGCCTTGCACGATTAAGACATCGGCTTTAATGTTTTTAACGTTGTTTCGGTAGTTTCTTTTGTCCCAAAATTCGTTGTAATTCCCGGTAGTACAGTCCATCTGTTTTTGCATAATTGATAAGTAGCGATCAAAGAAAGGACGGATCTGGAAATTATCACCAGGATTGAGACTTCTACTGAATGTCTCGGCCGCTAAAACGTCAGCATCTTCTCCCTGAAACCCACCCGGAGCCATTACAAGGCCATTTTCACGATAATAGTCGTACCAAGAAGAGATGGCGGCTTCTGAAATAATGGTTTTAAGGCCGTTCACTCCAGTAGTTGCTGCAGCATTGGCAAGGGTTCCTAGGTATGATCGTCCGGTCATTGCTACGTTACCATTGGACCAGTCAGCTTTGATCTCGATGCTGTCCGTTCGGTTGGTGAATGCTCGCCGTTTATGATTAAGCCATTCAATTACTGCAACTGTTGAATCTGTTTGTTCGGGGGAACCACACGTCTGAATTCCGTCAGAATCTTTGGTTCCAATACCAGCTGAATAAACCACTGCATATCCCCGCATTAAGAAGTAGTCATTTAAGGTATAACCCGGCTTTGCAACGTGTCCCTCAATGGCTTCATCGGAAAAACCCTTTGGTGTTCTAGTACTAAATTTTTGGGGTTGTTCTTCATACATAATGTCAGAATAAATGGTATCATCTGGTTCTTTTCGAATAATTGGTTTGTTTACATCATGAGTGATTTGGTCTCCAAACGCATCGTTTGTCCCTTGGTCGTACGGACTAGCCGTATAAAGAGTTCCTAGCTTGAAGCTAGTTTTGGGACGGGTGATCTCAGCTTTGATTAGATCAGCTTTTCCGTCCTTATCAGAATCAGTGTCGGTTTCAACGTAGACTGTCTCATAAATGAGGTCTTCTGGTTCAAAAATAGCCTGCGCTTTGCCATTAAAGAAGAGGGGCTTATCTTTTGGAAATCCCTTAAAGAATCCCTGGTTTGCTAAGTGATCAAGGTAGGTTTGACCAGTCTTGTTATGGGTGGTTAGTAGAAGGTACCAAGCTTGAAGTAAGTCGTCTATGTCCCACTGACCAGGTTTATTAAAGTACTTCAAATGAATTTCTTTCATCGCTTTTAGTGGTTCATCAACCTGAAAGTCGACGTCTGCTTGAAATTCAAGCAGTTGGAGGGCCACTAGGTAGAAAACCTGTTGGTTAACTTCACCATTATTTTGCAAATAATCGCCAAGTCGTTTATCTGGAGTCGCTAGTCGATTATTCAATTGCTCCATTTGACCACTTTCATTATTTACGTTAATAAGCGTTTTACTGAGTAATTTCAAAAATGCTTCTGAAACGGTTTTAGAATTTTCGATTTCGGTTGGATTAAAGCCAACTTGGGCTAACTCTTGCTTAGCGGTGTTAAGGTCAACTAGTACTTGTGCGAACTGATTATTTTTCATGTCATCCACCACTCCTTCTTTTCAGTAATTATGCCATAACCAGAGAAGGGTGTTAACGAATTATGACTAAAAGTCCCTATGGATTGTGTATAATGGAGTTAATCTAAATGGGGAAGTGTTATTATGCTAATTTGGATTCATTTATTAACGTGGTTGGTTCTTTTTATTGTGGTTTGTATCGCTCTTTTTTCGAACTGGCATTTTAAAGTCATGACGATGATTGCCAGACTCTGTTATGTGATTTTAATTATTTCGGGAATTTTTCTGATCCCATTTGCATGGGGACGTGATCCAGTCTTGACGATTATCAAGGTTGTTTGCGCGTTACTATTGATTGGTCTGATTGAGATGGCGTTTGCCTTTAAATCACAACAGAAACTTTCAGGATGGTTTTTGTGGATGACCGTGATTGCAATTATAGTGGTGGCAATTCTTGGATTGCTTCTAGCAGGTGGTCGACCGTTTATTCATTTTATGTAAAAAAGAAGCACTACCAATTTAATTGGTAGTGCTTTAATTTTAGAATGATTCAACTTTTACTTTTTTCTTATCACCCGAAAAATCAGTATCGGGATACTTCTTTTCAAGGGCATCAAACATCATACGCTTAGCCAAGTTACCGTTTCGAGCTAGGATGGGACCATGAAAGTAGGTACAGACGGTATTTTTGTAAATGGCACCTTCTGTACCATCCTTGCCATTGTTGCCATGTCCCTTAATGACTTTTCCCAGTGCTCGTTCACTTGGTCCTAAGTAGGTCACTCCAGCGTGGTTTTCAAAGCCATGGTATTTTTCCTTGGTTTGTTCGTTTTGAATTTCAATGTTTCCAATGAAACGATTGTCTTTCATTGCATCCGTATAGTGATCAAGGGCACCAATACCAGGAAGCTTTTCGCCATTAGCTGCAACGTAGTAATTTCCAAGTAACTGGAAGCCACCACAGATTGCGATGACTGGTTTACCTTGTTCAATGAAACGTTTAATTTCATCCTTTTTGGTTTGAATGTCTTTTGAAACAATGGTTTGTTCAAAGTCTTGTCCACCACCGAAAACCATGAAATCATAATCATCGGCGTTGAACCCTTCTTCTAAACTAACAACGTTTGAGGTGACCTCAACGCCAATCTGTTTAGCGTAATATCGTAACGACAAAATGTTACCGATATCACCGTAAGTATTCATTAAGTCACCATATAAGTGAGCCACTCGAATGGTTTTTGTCATTAGTCCATTCCTCCTTTAATGAATCCTTTTTGTGCTAGTAAATGTCTGAATTGAAGCATAGCCGTGTAAGTGGCCAGAACGTAAACCTTTTTAGTGGGCAGCTGTTTAATTTGTTCCAAGACTTTCTCAATGTTTGGTTCAATGATGTGATTGTCGTCATGAACCCCGGCAACCTTAAGGCGGAAGGTAATGTCTTTGTATCGTTCACCACCGGAAATGAATTTTTTAATGTTCATTTTTGGCAGACGTTCGAAGTCGCCATCCCAGATCCAACTCGTGTCAATGCCGTCAGCATAGTTAGCATTTTCAAGAAAGACAAACGAAAATGGTTCCTTTTCATGAGAAATCATGTCAATGACTTGATTAAGTCCCACTGGATTTTTAACTAACACAATGGTTACTTCTTTATTACCAACTTTGATTTCTTCCTGTCTTCCAAAGAGTCGCTTGTTGGTTTCAAAAGCGTGTTTAATTTGATCAGGACGAACTCCCATTTGTCGACCCGCCGCATAAGCTGCGAGAGCATTGTAAATATTGTATGTTCCACCAACATCAATTGAATACTGGTTTCCATCAATGTCAAAGGTTGAACTAGTTGGGGTTTCGTCCACCACTTTAGTGACTTTGTAATCTAGTTTTGGACGATGGAAACCACAGTTAGGACAGAAGTAGTCACCTAAATTTCCGTAAGTGATGTAATGGTAGTGCATAATGTGCGAACAAACGGGACAAAGGACCCCATCCGTGTTGGGAGCTGCCTTGATATCTTTATCAGCTGGTTGATCTTGAAAGCCATAGAACACTTGTTGATTTGGCATTTTTTTAGAGTTAAAAATGGCGGAATCACCGTTTGCAACTACTAGGGCATCTGGAGCTAGTAAGATCCCATTTAAGATTTTTTGGTAGGTAGTGTAAATCTCACCATAACGATCCAGTTGGTCACGGAAGATATTAGTTAAAACAAACATCTTTGGTTTGATAGCCTGAACAACCGGTTTTACGTTGGCTTCGTCAACTTCTAAGACTGCAATTGGATTTTCACCATATTTGGGATGCTTTGCTTGTAAAAAGGTTGAGACAATTCCCTGAGTCATGTTAGATCCAGTTGGATTAGTCAGAATTTGATCATATTCTTCCTTTAGGACTTGAACGATCAGTGCGGTAGTCAAAGTTTTACCGTTCGTTCCTGACACAATAATCACATCATAATTTTTACCCAGCGTCTTTAAAATATTGGGATCAATTGCAGTGGTTATTTTTCCTGGTAATGAGCTACCACGGTGCAAAAAATTATGCAGGAACCAGTAAGATGACTTACCAGCCATGGTGGCAATTCTACTCTGAAATGACATAATGAGTTCTCCCTTAGAAATGATTAGTTTTGCACAATTAAAATAATTCTATCATAAAATTACGCTTATAAGTAAGAATAGTAACTAATTTAAGAAAAAGCAATTATTCAAATGGTAGAACAAATTTTGAATTTGGATGCGAAAAAGTGGTAAATTCGATATAATGAAAAAGTTAGTGAAAATAGAGAAAAGGTGATAACTTGGCACAACTATTCTTTCGTTACGGAGCAATGAATAGCGGAAAATCAATCGAAATTATCAAAGTCGCTCATAACTATGAGGAACAGGGTAAATCAGTTATTTTGATGACAAGTGGCGTTGATACCAGGGAAAAGAAGGGAACCATCGCTTCTCGGATTGGGTTGACTCGTAAGGCCCTTTCAATTAATTCCGATTCAAACGCATTTAAAATGGTAAAAGATGAAATTGAAAAACGCGATGAACCCATTAGTTGTGTGTTAGTTGATGAAGCCCAGTTTTTAAATAAGCATCACATCTTCAAATTAACCGAAGTGGTTGATCAATTACATATTCCGGTCATGGCATTTGGACTTAAAAATGATTTTCAAAATAAATTGTTTGAGGGATCGAAGTATTTACTATTGTATGCGGATAAGATTGAAGAAATGAAAACGATTTGTTGGTTTTGTGAAAAGAAAGCCATTATGAACTTAAGAGTCCATGATGGAAAGCCCGTTTACGAGGGCGAGCAGATCTTTATGGGTGGTAACGAGTCATATTATCCTGTTTGTCGTTATCATTATTTCAATCCTCCGATTGAAGCACAAAAGAATAAGGAGTAATAAGAATGGCTGAAGCCGATATGGATAAAATTTTTGATAAATTACAATCCGTTTCTGACAGATATGATGAATTAAACGAACTAATCAGTGATCCAGAAGTGATTGCTGACACCCAAAAATTCATGAAACTCTCAAAAGAAGAGGGCAGTCTCAGAGAAACGGTTGAAACTTACAATAAGTATAAAAAGATTAGTAAACAATTAGATGATGATGAGACCATGTTAAGAGAAAAACTTGATAGCGAAATGGAAGACATGGTCAAATCCGAGATTAGTGATTTAAAGGATCAGAAAACGCAACTTGAAGATCAAATGAAGTTGTTGTTGATTCCAAAGGATCCTAATGACGAGAAAAATATTATCATGGAAATTCGTGGAGCAGCTGGTGGAGATGAAGCCAGTTTGTTTGCGGCTGACTTATATAACATGTACACCAAGTATGCCGAACGTCAGGGATGGAAGATTGAAGTGATCGACGAAACTGATACTGAAGTTGGTGGTTTTAAAGAAATTGTTTTAATGATCACTGGTGATAAAGTCTATTCCAAGTTAAAGTACGAAAATGGTGCTCACCGAGTACAACGAATTCCTTCCACAGAATCGGCTGGACGAGTTCACACTTCCACAGCTACCGTTGGTGTAATGCCTGAGGAAGAAGATGTGGACATTGACATTGATCCAGGCGATATTCGAACGGATGTCTATCGCTCCTCTGGTGCTGGTGGTCAACATATTAACAAAACTTCATCAGCCGTCCGAATGACCCACCTCCCAACTGGGATTGTGGTTGCAATGCAAGATGAACGTTCTCAACAACAAAACCGTGCTAAGGCAATGCGGGTTTTAAAAGCGCGTGTCTATGACTACTACAAACAAAAAGAACAGAATGAGTACGATGAGAAACGGAAAGATGCCATTGGAACGGGTGACCGTTCTGAACGAATCCGGACTTATAACTATCCTCAAAATCGAGTTACTGACCATCGAATTGGATTGACCTTGAACAAGCTAGACAAAATCATGGATGGTGACTTAGATGACATCATTGATGCATTAATTGTTTCTGATCAAGCTAAAAAATTGGAGAAATTGAATGACTCAGAAGCTTAGAAATAATGCAACTGTTTTTGAAGCCCTTAAATGGGCTTCTTTGCGTCTGGAGCAAGAAAGTTTGGATCCTGATCAAGGACGCCAGGTGATGAGGTCTTTGATGGGATGGAATTTGACGGATTTGCTGATGAATTATCGGTTTAATTTGTCTGATGATCAGGAAGCTAAATTTATTGAAATGATAGAACGGGTTCTAAATCATGAGCCACTGCAATATGTAATTGGAACTGCTAATTTTTATGGATACACGTTTCAAGTTAATCCCAGTGTTTTGATTCCAAGGCCTGAAACGGAAGAATTAGTGGAATGGATCTTAAATGATTACGATGATCATCCTATTAACGTATTGGATGTTGGAACTGGTAGTGGTGCCATTGCGGTTTCATTAAAAAAGCAACGCCCAAGTTGGAAAGTAACTGGTTCTGATATTTCACTTAATGCATTAAAAATTGCTCAAAAAAATGCAACGTCAAATCACACCGAAATTAATTTTGTTCAGAGTGACCTATTTGGCGCTTTTAGTGAACAAAAATTTGACCTGATTGTCTCTAATCCACCATATGTGGGTCAAAATGAGATTAAGTATATGGATGAAAGTGTCTTAAAATATGAACCACGTCAGGCTTTATTTGCTGATAATGATGGGCTTTCAATCTATCAGAGAATTTCGCGTGATGTTGATGCTCATTTAGAGAGGGATGGCTCTCTTTATTTAGAAATTGGCTTTAGACAGGGAGATCCGGTTCAAAAGATTTTGATGAATGATAATAAAAGGCGGTCGGTTCGTCTCCGAAAGGACATGGCAATGCGTGATCGAATGATTAAAATGAAATAAAGGAGAATTTTTAAAATGGATACAAAGATATTTACGCCGGATCAGATTGATGCGGCCGCAGAAGAACTTAAGAAGGGGAACCTCGTTTCTTTTCCCACCGAAACAGTTTACGGACTAGGGGCCGATGCTACTAATGTCTCAGCGGTTAAAAAGGTTTATAAAGCTAAGGGACGTCCAAGTGATAACCCATTAATCGTTCACGTTGCTGATGTTGAGACGGTTGAGAAGTATGCTCAACCGTTAGACGAAGAAGTAAAAAGATTAATGAAAACGTTTTGGCCAGGTCCATTGACAATCATCTTAAAGTTAAAAAGGGGTGCACTTGCTAAAGAAGTTACTGGTGGACTTGATACCGCTGCTTTTCGAAATCCTGATAAACAGTCAACTCTAAATTTGATTAAAGCCGCTGGTGTTCCATTAGTAGGTCCATCAGCAAATACGTCTGGCAAACCCAGTCCGACCCTTGCAAAGCACGTTTATCATGATTTAAATGGTAAAATTGCGGGGATTTTAGACGACGGTGCCACTGACTTTGGGGTTGAATCGACGGTTATTGATATGTCAACGGGGAAGCCAGCAATCTTGCGTCCAGGTGCAGTTACCGTTGACCAGATTGAAAAGGTCGTAGGCCCAGTTGACGATGCCGTTCACCATGTTAGTGCGGATCAGGTTCCAAAGGCTCCTGGAATGAAGTATCGTCATTATGCCCCAGATGCTCAGGTTCAAATTGTTGACCATAAAGATGACTGGAAGCGAGCGGCTGATTGGATTAAAAAACAAGATGGGACTGTGGGAGTTATGGCAACTGACGATGTAATTGATGCAGTTGACTGGCCAAACAATGCAGAAACTTACAGTCTTGGAAGTGATATTAATACGGCCAGTCATTTACTATTTGCCGGACTTCGTCAATTTGATTCAGAAGATGGTGTTGATAATATCTTGACACAGGGATTTACCCCAACTGAATTAGGGGAGGCTTACATGAACCGCTTAAACAAATCCGCAGGACAAAAGCACTTTGAATAGTATACTTAATTCAAATAGTGAAATGAGGTAGATATCATGTCAGACAAAGAGTATGAAAAGATGGATCCTGAACTTTGGGATGCCATTCACGGTGAAAAAAAGCGTCAAGAGGACACAATTGAATTGATTGCATCCGAGAACATTGCTTCAAAGGGTGTTCGAGCCGCACAGGGCTCAGTTTTAACCAATAAATATGCGGAAGGCTATCCTGGTCATCGTTATTACGGTGGCTGTGAGTATGTTGATAAAGTGGAGACGCTGGCCATTGAACGAGCAAAAAAGTTATTTGGTGCTGAGTATGTAAACGTGCAACCTCATTCTGGTTCTCAAGCTAATCAAGCTGCATATGCTGCTTTCTTAAAGCCAGGAGATAAGATCCTTGGAATGGACCTAAATGCCGGTGGACACTTGTCACATGGTGCTAAGGTCAACTTTTCTGGTAAGATTTATCAGTCGTTCACTTATGGAGTTAATCCAGAGACTGAGCAACTTGATTACGATCATATTCAAACAATTGCAGAAGAAGTAAAACCGCAAATTATCGTAGCTGGTGCATCTGCCTATAGTCGAATCATTGATTGGCAGAAATTTAGAGAGATTGCTGATAGTGTGGGCGCCTACTTAATGGTAGATATGGCTCACATTGCCGGGTTGGTCGCAACCGGGTTACATCCTAGTCCGGTAGGAATTGCCGATGTAGTGACAACTACAACGCATAAAACCTTGCGTGGCCCTCGTGGTGGAATGATTTTAAGCCAAGATAAGTACGCCAAAAAGATTAAATCGGCTGTTTTTCCTGGGACCCAAGGTGGTCCTTTAGAACAAGTAATTGCTGCTAAGGCGGTTGTCTTTCATGAAGATTTACAACCCGATTTTGTTACTTATTCCAAGCAAATTCTTAAAAATGCGAATGCCATGGCTGACGAGTTCAATAATTCCGAACATTTACGAGTAGTTTCTGGTGGAACTGATAATCATTTAATGACCGTTGATCTGACTGATACCGGTTTAAATGGTAAACAAATTCAAGACATGTTGGATTCATTAATGATTACCACTAACAAGGAAGCAATTCCAAATGAAAAGTTGAAACCAACTTTAACTAGTGGACTACGAATTGGGACTCCCGCGATCACTTCAAGAGGGTTTGATGAGAATGATTCAAAGAAAGTTGCTGATTTAATTATTAAAGCCATTGACAATTACGATCAACCCGATGTTTTGGCTCAAATCAAGAGTGACGTATCCAAATTGTGTAAAGAAAACCCAATTACACGATAAGGAGCTAGAAATTTTTTGGTATTCCTTGTGTTATAATAGGTATAAATATAATACGAAGAGGAGAGTGCGTTATGGGCGAGTTTCACGTAATGGATCATCCGTTGATCCAACATAAATTAAGCATTATTAGAGATAAGAATTGTGGGACACGTGAGTTTAGAGAAGTCGTTAATGAAATTGCTAGTTTGATGGTTTTTGAAGTTGCTCGTGATATGCCACTTAAAGACGTTGAAGTTGAGACACCTGAAGGAACTGCGCACGCTAAGAAATTAGCTGGTAAAAAAGTTGCTGTTGTTCCAATTCTGAGGGCTGGAATTGGAATGGTAGATGGGGTACTTGATCTAATTCCTACAGCCAAAGTTGGTCATATCGGGATGTATCGTGATGAAAAAACCTTTCAGCCTCACGAATACTTTTTAAAGTTGCCAAGTGATATTGGTGAGAGGCAGATCTTCGTTGTTGATCCAATGCTTGCTACGGGTGGATCTGCAATCATGGCGCTCGATGCATTAAAGAAACACGGCGCTAATCCCAAAAACATTAAGTTTGTTTGTCTAGTTGCCGCTCCTGAGGGAGTTAAAGCGGTGCAAAAAGCTGAACCAGAAGTTGACATTTATGCCGCTGCACTTGACGATCATCTTGATCATGGTTACATCGTTCCTGGGTTGGGAGATGCTGGTGACCGTTTGTTTGGAACAAAATAAAAATAATAATTTTAAGTGAGAGTTAATGAACTCCCACTTTTTTGTTAGATTGCTTTACGTAAAGGCCGGGTTTAAGTTTTGCCAATTTCGATTGTGAAGTAATTGTTATAAAGACTATAAAATTAGAATTTTTGGTGCTTTATAGCTTTGAAATTTGCCTGAAATGGTGGTATTATTTCATCAGATTTGAATAAGTGAGCTTTTGACTTGTTTGAATATAGAATCGCAATTATTCAACTACTTTTTATGGCACGTTTTTTATTGCGAGTGATAATAGTTGCGAAAAGAGGTGATATCTGTGGAGCCAACTCGTACTTTTCAATTTTTAGGTCTTACTTTCAACGTCAGCAATATGATTTCTGGTGTGATTGTGGCTGTTGTTTTGTTCGCTTTTATATTCGTCTGCTCGAGAAACCTGCAGTTGAAACCAAAGGGGAAACAGAATTTATTGGAGTACATGATTGATTTTACAAATGGAATTATAAAGTCAACGATTGGTAATGATGCGCCTAAGAATTATGGACTATGGGCATTTACGCTATTCTATTTCATCTTAATAGCTAACTTACTTGGTTTGTTCTTGCATATTCAGGTAGGTAATATTGTCTACGTCAAGAGTCCTACGGCCGATCCAATCGTCGCTTTGACGTTCTCATTAATGTCTCTGACATTTGCTATGTATTGTGGTGTTGAGAAACTAGGTTATAAGGGACACTTTAAGGGATTCTTACAACCTGTCTTCTTGTTCCTACCGATCAACCTGCTTGAGGAGCTTACGAACTTCTTAACACTTGGAATTCGTGTTTATGGGAATATCTTTGCTGGTGAATTGTTGGCCGGGATAATTGCTAATTTAGCATTTTCAAATGGATTGTGGCTGATTCCAGTCGCTGCCCCACTTGAGTTAGCATGGCAAGGATTCTCAGTGTTTATTGGCTGTATTCAAGCCTATGTATTTGTAACATTATCATCTGTATATGTTTCTCAAAAATTATCAATTGAGGAATAAGAAAATAGGAGGATTATATTATGGGAGCTATTGCTGCTGGAATCGCAATGTGTGGTGCCGCTATTGGTGCCGGAATTGGTGACGGTTTAATTATTTCCAAGATGCTTGAAGGTATGGCACGCCAACCAGAATTATCAGGAACACTTAGAACTAATATGTTCATTGGTGTTGCCTTAGTTGAAGTTATGCCCATCTTGGCCTTTGTTGTTGCCTTCTTGGTTATGAACAAATAGAGAAAACATTTTCTTAGTTTAGAAAAAGGAGGTGTCAATAGATGTATACACATTTAGTTATTGCGGCTGGATTCAATGTTGGTGATATGCTGTTTTATGCCATCTTGTTCCTAATCTTGATGTGGATTGTTAAGATTTTCGCATGGAAACCCGTCACAAAGATGATGCAAGATCGTGCAACTAAAATTGCCAACGATATTGATTCTGCTGAACAATCACGTAACGATGCTGCTAAGTTAGCCAAAGAACGTGCCGATGCATTACAAAACTCGCATGACGAAGCAACTAAAATCGTTAGTGATGCTGAACAAGCTGGTCAAAAACGTCGCGACACAATTATTTCCGATGCTCAAGATGATGCTAAAACCTTAAAGGATAAAGCTCATAAAGATATCGAACAAGAACGTGAAGACGCTTTAGCAAGTACTAAAGATGATGTGGCAGATTTATCTATTGAGATTGCTTCCAAAATCATTAAAAAGAACTTAAATGCTGATGATCAAAAAGCATTAATCGATTCTTATATTGAAGGGCTAGGTAATCCAAATGAGTCTAGATAAGGTTACGCTTGCCAAAAGATATTCTAATGCGCTCTTTCAAGTACTAGAAGAACATGATGAGTTAGAAACTGGGAATGCTGATTTAATGGCGATTAAAGACATTTTTCAAAGTGACCCTGGTTTATCTATCGCATTAGCAGGGCCTGTACTTGATCTTAAGCAAAAAGATTCGATCATTAATTCTTTGATTGATGGCGCAACTTCTCAGTACGTCAAGAATTTTGTAAAGATGGTCTATGACTATGGGCGTATTAATGATATGGTCGCGATTATTGATGAATTTGGCAAATTATATGATAAGAAGCAAGGAATCGTGCGTGCTAGCGTAGTTACAGCAGTTCCAATGAATGACGAAGAGAAAGACAAGTTAACCAAGACATTTGCCAAAAGGGTTGGTGCTAAAACAGTTGACTTATCTGCGAAAGTAGACAGTAGTATTATTGGCGGTGCGATTTTGTCGTCAGATAACGTTGTTTACGACGGAAGTGTTCGTACTAAAATTAAAGAAGTACGGAATTTGCTCTCTTAGTCGATAAGATATCTATATTGAAGAGGTGAAACTTTTATGAGCATTAAGGCTGAAGAAATTAGTGCCCTAATTAAAAAACAATTAGATGGCTACAAAGACGAACTTAACGTCGACGAGACTGGTGTCGTTACCTATGTTGGTGACGGTGTTGCTCGTGCATATGGTCTAGATAATGCTTTATCCGGTGAATTACTGGAGTTCCAAAATGGTGTTTATGGAATGGTACAAAACCTCGAAAGCAACGAAGTTGGTATCGTTGTTTTAGGTGACTTTACAGGTATTCGTGAAGGTGACAGTGTTAAAAGAACCGGAAGAATCATGGAAGTTCCTGTTGGAGACAATATGGTTGGACGAGTTGTGAATTCATTAGGCCAACCAATTGATGGTAAAGGTGAGATCAAGACCGATCAAACTGCTCCAATTGAGAAAAAAGCACCTGGAATCATGCAACGTCAAAGTGTTAAACAACCACTACAAACTGGGATCAAATCAATTGATGCTTTGGTTCCGATTGGTAGAGGTCAACGTGAGTTGATCATTGGTGATCGAAAGACTGGTAAGACTTCAATTGCGATTGATACAATCTTGAACCAAAAAGATCAAGATATGATTTGTATCTACGTTTCAATTGGACAAAAAGATTCAACTGTTAGACAACAAGTAAACACCCTCCAAAAGTACGGTGCGATGGATTACACAATCGTCATGTCAGCTGGTCCATCTGAACCTGCTCCCTTGCTTTACATTGCACCATATGCTGGTGCAACCATGGGTGAGTATTTCATGGATAAGGGTAAAGATGTTTTGATTGTTTTCGATGACTTAACGAAACAAGCTAATGCTTATCGTGAACTTTCCTTAATTTTGAGACGTCCACCTGGCCGTGAAGCTTATCCTGGTGATATTTTCTACACCCACTCACGTTTACTTGAACGTGCTGCTAAGTTGAGTGACAAGATGGGTGGCGGTTCGATGACCGCTCTTCCAATTGTTGAGACGCAAGCAGGGGATGTCTCCGCTTATATTCCAACCAACGTAATTTCAATTACTGATGGTCAGATCTTCTTAAACTCTGACATGTTCTATTCTGGAGACCGTCCAGCCGTGGATGCTGGTACTTCAGTTTCTCGTGTTGGTGGAGATGCCCAAATTAAGGCAATGAAAAAGGTTGCTGGTACATTACGTTTGGATCTTGCTTCATATCATGAACTTGAATCGTTTGCTCAATTCGGTTCTGATCTTGATGAAGCTACTAAAGCTAAGCTGGATCGTGGATCTAGAACGGTGGAAGTCTTAAAGCAACCACTTCATTCGCCACTACCAGTTGAAAAACAAGTTTTGATCTTGTATTGCTTAACTCATGGCTACCTAGATAAAATTGCCGTTGATGATGTTTTAAGATTCCAGGATGAGATCTTCAAATTCTTTGATACAAATTATCCTGACCTACTTGAAAGCATTAAGAAAACTGGTGATCTTCCAGATGAAAAGAAGCTAAACAGTGCAATCCAAGAATTTGCAAGCACCTTTAAGCCTTCAGCTAAAGGTGACAGTATAGTTAATAGTAATTAACTTGAAGGGAGATAACAACTAATGGCTGAATCGATGAATGATGTAAAGCACAGAATCGCATCGACCAAGAGTACACGTCAGATTACCGAGGCGATGCAGATGGTTTCAACGGTTAAGTTGAACAGAATTCAGGCACATACAGAGAACTATAATCAGTATGTATCTAAGGTTAAGTCTGTAATCGCTCATCTGGCTCAGTCCGATTTGTTAGAGGATAATAAACCTTCAAGTCAAGATTCAAAAAATGCTAAGAAAAAGACCGCCTATATTGTAATTTCATCTGATCGTGGAATGGTTGGAAGCTACAATAGTAATGTAATCAGAGGTGCCAATGAGTTTATTGAAAAGCACACTCCAAATACTGATGATTATATGATTTTAGCAATTGGTGGTAATGGTGCAGACTTCTATAAGAAGCGTGGAGCAAACGTTGCATACGAAAATCGTACCGTGTCAGATGTTCCCACTTATACCGAAGTCCAAGGAATCGTTAAGACCATTACATCAATGTATAACGATGGGATTTATACCGATTTATACATTTGCTATAATCACTTTGTTAACCGAATTTCCTCTGATTTTAGGGCTGAAAAGCTTCTTCCCATGGATAAGGAGTCAATTCAATCATCTATGGATGATAAGAATAGTGGTCAAGCTGGATCTGATGTCAAAGTTAAAAACTTGATTGAAGATTATGATATTGAGCCATCCGCTAAGGCTGTGCTTGGTGTTGTAATTCCTCAATATGCTGAAAGTTTAATGTATGGAGCGATCTTGGATGCCAAGACAGCCGAACATGCTTCCAGTTCAACTGCAATGAAATCAGCCACTGATAATGCCGATGATTTGATTTCATCACTTGAACTCAAGTATAACCGGGCACGACAGGCAGCTATCACTACTGAAATTACAGAAATTACTGGTGGTCAAGAAGCATTGAACCATTAATAGATGGGAGGAATTAAAGCATAATGAATACTACTGGTAAAGTACAACAAGTTATCGGGCCAGTTGTTGATGTTAAATTTCCCCTAGACGGTGATTTACCAGAAATTAATACTGCTTTGAACGTTAAAAAGGGTGACAACAAGCAATTAGTTGTTGAAGTTGCTCTTGAGTTAGGTGACGGAGTGGTACGTACCATCGCTATGGACGGAACCGATGGTTTACGTCGTGGGATGGATGTTGAAAATACTGGTGCTCCAATTGAAGTGCCAGTAGGTAATGATACTCTAGGTCGAGTATTTAATGTTTTAGGTCAGCCAATTGATGGTGGACCAGAATTTGGTCCTGATCAAACGAGATGGGCCATTCACAGACAACCACCTAAGTACGATGAGTTAAACCCATCGACTGAAGTTCTTGAAACTGGAATTAAAGTTATTGATTTATTAGCTCCATATATTCGTGGAGGTAAAGTTGGATTATTCGGTGGTGCCGGTGTTGGTAAGACCGTTTTGATTCAAGAATTAATTCATAACATTGCTCAGGGTCATAACGGTATTTCCGTTTTCACTGGTGTTGGTGAAAGAACCCGTGAAGGTAATGATATGTACTTTGAAATGAAAGGATCGGGTGTGTTAAAGCATACTGCCATGGTGTATGGTCAGATGAATGAGCCACCTGGTGCTCGTATGCGTGTGGCATTGACGGGTCTTACACTTGCTGAGTACTTTAGAGATGCTGAAGGTGATGATGTTCTTTTATTCATTGATAACATCTTTAGATTTACCCAAGCTGGTACGGAAGTTTCAGCTCTGTTAGGACGTATTCCATCAGCCGTAGGTTATCAGCCTACTCTAGCTACTGAAATGGGACAACTTCAAGAACGAATCACATCAACTAAAAAGGGTGCGATCACTTCAATTCAAGCTGTTTACGTTCCAGCCGATGATTATACCGATCCTGCTCCTGCAACAACGTTTGCCCATTTGGATGCTACCACTAACCTTGAGCGTTCATTAACGCAACAAGGTATTTATCCTGCCGTTGATCCATTGGCATCAACATCATCTGCCCTTTCTCCAGAAATCGTTGGACAAGAACACTTTGACGTTGCAAGTCAAGTTCAACACGTTCTTCAGCGATATCGTGAATTACAAGATATCATTTCAATTTTAGGAATGGATGAATTATCCGACGAAGAAAAGACGATTGTTGGTCGTGCTCGTCGTATTCAATTCTTCTTATCACAAAGTTTCACCGTTGCCGAACAGTTTACGGGTCTTCCCGGTAAGTATGTATCCGTTAAGGATACTATCGCCGGCTTCAAGGGAATTCTTGAAGGTAAGTACGATGATATTCCTGAAGACTGTTTCAGAAACTGTGGTGGAATTGATGATGTCGTTGCAAACTACAACAAACTGAAAGAACAAAAAGCAAGTCAAAGCAAATAGGAGGCTGATCTAATTGGCTGATAATAAATCGTCAGTATTAACCGTTAGTATCGTTACTCCTGATGGCGAAGTTTATTCCAATGATCAAGTCACCATGGCTATCATTGAAACCATGATGGGTGACCTTGGAATTTTAGCTAACCATGTTCCAGTGATTGCTTCTTTAAAAATTGGTGAAACGAGGTTTAAGTTTAACGGAAATGACATGGATACCGTTGCGGTCAATGGTGGATTTGCCGAATTTTCCAATAATACTTTAACCATCGTTGCTGATAGTGCTGAACGTAAAGGTGACATTGATGTATCGAGAGCTACTCATGCCCGAGAGCGTGCAGAACAGAAGATTAAAGATGCTCAATCTAAGAACGATACGGATGCATTGAAACGTGCACAAGTTGCTTTACAAAGAGCTGTTAATAGAATTAATGTTGCACAACATTAATTAAAAAAGAGGAACTTTTTAGTTCCTCTTTTTTGTTACAATTTTTTACATGGACCTCCGATTTACGACAATTGAATGATTTTATGATAGTATATAGTAAGAATGAATATTAGGAGTATCGCGTAATGAATCCATTTGGAGTTGAATCTTTAATAACAATAATTAGCCAGCTATTCTTTATTGCATTAGCTTTTTGGTCTATACAAGGAATTCACTTTGAACGGTTTTTACCAATTCAAGAACGACAAGGGAAGGTCTTGATTGTCCTCCTTTCGATCGTAATTGGTTTTATATGCAGTTCGTTCTTTATGTCATTCATTGATAACTTAAAAAATTTAACAGTACTATTTAAATAATACGTAATAGGAGAGAGTACCATGGAAAAAATTGTTGTGCATGGCGGAAACAAACTTAATGGTCGAGTTCACATTGAGGGTGCAAAAAATGCCGTTTTACCGATTCTAGCTGCTACTATTCTTGCAAGTGATGGCGAGACTGTTTTAACCAACTGTCCCATGTTGTCCGATGTGTTTACTATGAATGAAGTTTTAAAACATTTGGGCATTCGAGTTGATTTTGATAAAAGTAAAAATAAAATTACAGTGGATGCTTCTGGGCAAATTTCACCAGAAGCTCCGTACGAATATGTTTCAAAAATGAGAGCCTCAATTGTTGTGATGGGTCCACTTTTAGCTCGCTTAGGTCAAGCAAAAGTTGCTTTACCAGGGGGATGTGCAATTGGAAGTCGTCCCATTGACTTACATTTGCGTGGCTTTGAAGCCTTAGGTGCTCACATTGAACAACATGATGGTTACGTAGAAGCATCTGCTCCTAACGGACTTACTGGAACCGATATTTATTTCGATTTTCCAAGTGTTGGTGCTACTCAAAATGTAATGATGGCCGCTACCCTTGCAAAGGGCACTACCAAGATTCAAAACGTTGCCCGTGAACCTGAGATTGTTGACTTACAAAAAGTATTGAACAAAATGGGAGCAAAAGTTTCTGGAGCAGGCACTGATACGATTACAATTACCGGAGTATCAAGTGTTCATGGTGCTAGTCATGAAGTGGTTCAAGATCGAATTGAAGCTGGGACTTTTATGGTTGCCGCAGCGCTTACTGAAGGAAATCTTTTAATTGAAAATGGGATTACCGAACATAACTTACCATTAATTTCCAAAATGAAACAGATGGGGGTTAAAGTTGAACAAGAACGAGATGGTGTTCGTGTCATTGGACCCGCAAAATTAAAACCAGTTAACGTTAAGACTGCCCCATATCCAGGCTTTCCTACTGACATGCAGCCTCAAATGACAGTATTGCAGTTAAGGGCCGATGGTGTCAGCAAGCTAACGGAAACTGTTTTTGAAAATCGGTTTATGCACATGGAAGAATTACGCAGAATGGGTGCTAAGTTCGACATTAATGGCGAAACGGTCACCATGTATGGACCAACCCATTTTGAGGGCGCTAAAGTTGCTGCGACTGATCTTAGAGCCGCAGCTGCATTGATTTTAGCTGGTCTAGTTGCTGATGGTTATACGGAAGTTACTAATCTGAAGTATCTTGATCGTGGCTACTACGAATTTCACAAGAAACTGCAAAAACTTGGCGCAGAAGTTGAACGAATCCCAATTAAAGAAAGCGACGCAATTGCTAATGACTAACTTGATCGTTAGAAAAATTTAGATAATTTCGTATGTGATAATTCTCTTTTGCTATTCTGGATATGCTATAATTTAGTTAAACGATGTTACGGAAGGAAGTATTTTTATGGCACAAGATATTGGGATTGACTTAGGAACTGCTAACGTTCTTATATACGTTACGGGGAAGGGTATTGTTCTTAATGAACCATCTGTAGTTGCCGTTGATACTAAAACAAATAAGGTATTGGCGGTCGGTTCTGAAGCTTACCAAATGGTAGGTAGAACTCCTGGAAACATTAAAGCCATTAGACCTTTAAAAGACGGAGTTATTTCTGATTTTGACATTACTCAAGAAATGCTTTCGTATTTTATCAGTAAATTAAGCGTTAAAGGCGTTGTTTCTAAACCACAGACGATGATCTGTGCTCCTACAAACATCACTAACATTGAACGAAAAGCAATTATCCAAGCAGCGGAACGCGCAGCTGGTGGCGAAGTTTTCATTGAAGAAGAGCCTAAAGTAGCTGCCGTAGGTGCTGGTATGGATATCTACCAGCCTCATGGTAGCATGGTAATCGATATGGGTGGTGGAACCTCAGACATTGCGGTTCTTTCACTCGGTGATATCGTAGCCAGTAAATCACTTAAAATTGCTGGAGATGTGATGAACGTTGATATCGTTAACTTCTTGAAACAAGAACATAACCTTATTATCGGTGAACACACCGCTGAACGAATTAAAATGCAGATTGGAACGGCAGACGTTTCCACCCAAGATGTTAAAGAGATGGAGGTTAGAGGTCGTGACTCAGTTAGTGGGATGCCTAAATCGGTAACCATTACTAGTCAGGAAGTTGCGAGAGCTATTAGTGGTTCAATTAACTCCATTGTGTCAGGTGCAAAGGCAGTCTTAGAGACAATTCCACCAGAAATTTCAGCTGATATTATTGATCGAGGAGTAATGTTAACCGGTGGTGGTGCACTTCTTAAAGACATTGATACTGTAATTTCAAATGCATTAACGGTTCCGGTTTATATTTCTGAAGATCCTTTAGATAACGTTGCAAAGGGTGCTGGTGAAATGCTTGAGCACATGAGTAGCAATAAAAAGAGTCGTGGATTTTTCAGTAGAAAATAATTGAGAGAAAAAATTGAAACGAGTATTTATATCTTTAATTAAGTTTTACCAGCGCTTTATTTCACCATTGTTTCCGCCTAGTTGTCGGTACTCACCAACCTGTTCGCATTATACGCTCGAAGCGATCAATCGCTTTGGAGCATTGAAAGGGACACTGATGGGGTTTACACGAATTTTGAGGTGTAATCCACTGGTTAAGGGTGGATACGATCCAGTTCCCAAGAAGTTTTCATTGGGAAGAAATAAAAAAGCTGAGGAAGATTATCGTCGCTCAATGAAGCTAAAATAGTTGATTTTATCAACTATTTTTTATTCTAGGAGGTTTTTAAGCGTGGCTCGAAAAGAAAAACGAATTGGTGTTAATATTATTGATGATCCAGAAGAAAACGCGCTGAAATTGGTGCAAATTGGCGGTCATACCGTGGGCACCATTGAAGAAAAGAATGGGAAGTCAATTTGTGTGGTTGGTGACAAAACTTTCCATGAAAACAGCGAAGAAGATGCTGTTGCTGAGGTAATAAGAGAGTATAATTTGCACCAAAGATAAGTATGATTTATGAAAAAAAGGAGTTCTAATCGTGTTTAATAGGTCGGAAAGTACAGACGAGAATCGAATCGATTGGGGAATCATTTTTTGTGTACTGATGCTTGCTTTGGTGGGCATAGGGTCGATCTTTGTAGCTGCCAGTCATGATACAAGTCAAACAAGTGTCGTAAAGGCGGTTGTTTCGCAATTAGTGTGGTACGCAATTGGTGCAATTGCCATCGTTGTGATTATGCAATTTGATTCCGAACAGTTATGGAAATTAGCACCTTATGCGTATTGGTTTGGGATCTTTCTTTTAGTTGCTGTTTTGTTCTTGTATAGTCGTTCCTATGCGGCACAAACTGGTGCTAAAAGTTGGTTTCAGTTAGGGCCACTGACATTTCAACCATCTGAAATCATGAAACCTGCATATATTTTGATGTTGGCTAAAGTCATTGCTTCTCACAATAATGAACATCCAATTCATGAAACTCGAAGTGATTGGGCGTTACTTGGTAAAATGATTCTATGGACGATTCCAATTGTGATTTTACTAAAGTTGCAAAATGACTTTGGAACTACCATTGTGTTCATTGCCATCCTGGCGGGGATGATGATTGTATCCGGTGTTACGTGGAAAATACTGGCGCCAATCTTTGGTGTTACAGGTGGTCTTGGTGCCATTGCACTGACACTTGCCATTACTAAAGAGGGTCGAATGTTACTTGGTCATTTTGGCTTTAAGTCTTATCAATTCGCTCGAATTGATACTTGGTTGCATCCTGAGTCAGATACGAGTAACCAAGGATTTCAACTATGGCAAAGTATGAAAGCAGTTGGATCAGGAGGTCTTACTGGAACGGGATTCAATGTTTCCAAAGTTTACGTTCCTGTTCGTGAGTCTGATATGATCTTTTCCGTGATGGGAGAGAACTTTGGATTCATTGGTGGGGTATTATTGATTCTTCTTTATTTCTTATTGATTTATGAAATGATCAAGGTTACTTTTGAGACTAAAAATGTTTTCTATGCCTATATTTCTAGTGGAGTTATTATGATGATTTTATTCCATGTTTTTGAAAATATTGGAATGAGCATTGGGTTGCTGCCAATGACTGGAATTCCGCTTCCATTTGTGAGCCAGGGAGGTTCTGCCTTAATTGGTAACATGATAGGGATTGGGTTGATAATGTCAATGCAATACCATAACAAGAGTTCAATGTTTAGTACAGATAAGAATTTCTCATAAAGCATGAAAGCATGTTCATTCATGCTTTTTTATTTGGGATTATTTACCGGTTAATTTTTGTGTTATAATTAAGGTTCTATTATGAACGACAGAGGTGCGAATATGACTAAAAATAAGAAGCACGTCGCGTTATTATTTGGTGGTAATTCATCAGAACACGACGTCTCAAAAAGATCCGCGCATAATATTTATGATGCGATGGACAAGGATAAGTATGAAGTCAGCTTATTCCTAATTACTAAGGATGGAATCGTCTTGAGCGATGATGCTTCACATCGTGTATTTGATGGTGAAGATGAAACGGATGTGGAAAAAGATGAGATTTTAAATCTCGACATGAATAATCCGCTAGCTCCCATTATTAATTTCGATAGCGCTAAAGATATTGACGTTTTCTTTCCCATTATTCACGGAAACTTAGGGGAAGATGGAACCATTCAGGGGCTATTACGTCTAATGAATAAGCCCTACGTTGGAAGTGGAATCTTAGCTTCTGCAATGTCTTATGATAAGGATATTACTAAGAAAATCCTAGATGAAGCGGGCATTAACAATACCAAATACGTCTTATTGACTCCAGATAATCGTAAAGATTGGAATTATGCTAAATTATCTAAAAAGCTCGGTTCATTAATGTTTATCAAACCAGCCAATCAAGGTTCTTCCATCGGTATTCATCAGGTGCATAATCAAGAGGAATTGGATAGCGGACTAGAAGATGCTTTTCGTTATGACAACAAAATTTTGATTGAGGAAGCAATTGAGGGACCAGAAGAAGTCGAAATTTCTATTTTAGGAAATGAAAATCCCAAGGCATCAAAACTAGGGGCAATTAAAGTTCCAGCAGATGACAAATTCTATACCTATGACAACAAGTTCGTGGATGCCAGTCAGGTCCAATTTACCATTCCAGTTGAATTGCCAGATGGTGTCGATGATCAAATCACGAACATGGCATTAGACGCTTATAAGGCCCTTGGATTAAAGGGAATGGCACGAATTGATTTTCTTGTTTCAAAGGATTTTAAGCCGTATTTGAGTGAAGTTAACACATTACCGGGCTTTACCAATATTTCTTTGTATCCGCAACTTTGGGAAGCTTCTGGAATTAGTTATACCGAATTAATCGATAAATTGATTGAACTAGCTTATGCTGAATTTGACCGTCAATCTAAAATTTTGCATGACTTTAAGCCGCTTCAAAAGGGCGATCAGAAAAAAGTATATAAGGATAAATAATAAAAAAAGATTATGACATAGTCATAATCTTTTTTTATTTGAAGATTGTTCTTCGTATATACTTATAAGAGGTGATAATAATGGAAAGATGTAACTGGGCAACTAAGAGTCCACGATTAATGAATTACCATGATACGGTGTGGGGTGTTCCAGATTATGACGAAAAAGCATTATTTAGAGAACTGTCACTAGAAATAATGCAAGCAGGACTTCAGTGGAATTTAATTTTGAAGAAGTTAGATGGACTGGATAGCATTTATCATAATTTTGATTTTAACTATTTGTCTACTCACGCAGAAACCATCAAAGACACTGCAATGAGTGACAAACGTGGAATTAGAAATCGATCGAAACTTGATGCCATTTTAACCAATGCCAAGATTGTTTTTGAGTTAGAGGGAAAGGGGATTCATTTTTTTGACCAATTATGGCAGCAGGTGAATTATACCCCCGTTGATCATTTAATTATTGATGATCAAATCGATATTTCGGAAATGAAACCAATGATTAAAAAATTTAATCAGGTTTTTCAAATGTATCATTTTAAAAGAGTTGGGCCCACAACACTCTATTCGTTTTTACAAGCTTCGGGGATCATTAATGATCATAACGTTAATTGTTTTAGACACGATGAAATTTTGAATCGTCAAGGGAGATGACGTGCAATTGGAAGTCATAATGCCCTCAAAAGCGCTATTGAAAAAGATTGGAGCGAGAATTAAAAAACGCCGAATTGATATTCATATGACGCAGTCGGAGCTTGCCAAAGGACTATGTACTCAGTCAACCATCAGTGCGCTTGAAAATGATGGGTGTTTTAATCAATGGGTGATTATTCCAGAAATTGTGTCCCGATTGGGATTGAACTTAGACGAAGTTTGTTCTGATGAAAAGTATTGCTATGCTAAAAAAATACTGAAGAAAGTTGAATGCATTCTACTTCATTATCATTTCAAGAAAGCTAATACGATTATTGAAACAATTAAAGTTGAGAATATTGATTCAAGAGAAATCAAAGGAAGATATTATTGTGAACGTGGTTTTGCGGAACTATTTTGTGGTTTTTCTTTAGATGAAGTAATCCTATGCTTTCATACTATGATTGACTCGTGTTCCGTCAAAACAAATTTTATTTGTACTGCATGGAGTTATTTGGGCATTGCAATCTCATATCGGAGATTGGGATGTCAAAAATTGGCTCGTAAGTATTTGGATGATGCTTTGGTGAGGATGGGGCAATTGCTACATCGAAGAGAAATGAATACAATTGATCGATATGTTGTCATTAAGTTAGGACTTGCCATTGTCACTTTCGCATTTGTAGCTAACGATAATCAACTAGTGATTTCTGAATCCAATGTTATGATATCTTACCTAAAACGCAAGTATTCCTTCTATTGTTTGAAATCATTTTATAATTTGAAATATTTGAGTTATAAACGAGAAAAACTGTTTGAAAAGGCAGAAAGCACCCAAATTAAAATCAATCTTTTGAAAGGAGTAAGAGATAGCGGGCGGATTGATAAATTATTAAAAATTGCTAAAACAAAAAATCATTCGAAATAATCATCGAATGATTTTTTGTTTTATTTAGAAACTTTTTGTTTTCCTTTTTTAGGATCAACTTTTTGATTATTTAGATTTGTTCTTACAACTAATACATCACAGACCGCCATCCTAGTGACATATTCAGTTACTGAACCAATTAGTAACCGTTCAACACCATTTAACCCGGTTGCACCGATCATGATTAAATCAATATCGAGTTTGTCGGGAATTTCCTTTGAGATGATTGTTTTCGGTGCGCCATATTCGATTGAATAATCGACTTTGTTAACGCCATCATCCTTAGCCTCTCTGGCGTACTGTTCGAGTGTTTTTTTAGCGTTTTGAGTTACTTCTTCAACTACTGATGTATCAAAACTAGAGATATTTTGAAATGCTCGTGTGTCTACAACGTGGACAATGTGTAAATGAGCATCATTACGTTTGGCAACGGCAACGGCCTTTTTAAAAGCCAACTCGGATTCGTATGAACCATCAACGGGAACTAAAATATTATTGTATTCTTGTAGCATAAAAACCACCTCGATGTTTTATTTAACTTAATTCTAGTATTTTTTAATTGAAAAGTCAGATATAAAGGCTATTTATCCATGTATTGAATGATGAATAGTTCTGGAATCACAGCACACAAACACCCCGCACATAAGACTAGCAGAGTAAAAACAGTGTTATTGAAGAATATTGAAATAATTCCAAAAATTGCTACCACAATTAGAATGACACCACTAATGAGTAAGATGATGCTTAATGATGTAAACTTTTCGGGATGAAACAGTAGGAAACTTTTATGAGCATGGGTTAAAAAATAAATTCCGTTAATAATTAAAATTACGGAGAAAAATAACATTAAAACTTTGATGAGCATCGACAATTATTCCTTTCCGACATGCTTTTCAGCCTCGTTGATTTTTTCATATTGATCAGCTAGAGCTCTTTCGTATTTACCGTTCAGCTTTGGTTGGTAGTACTTGGCATTCTTAATTTTGTCAGGAAGATACTGCTGTTTAACCCAATCATTGGGATAATTATGTGGGTATTTATAACCGACGTGTCCTAGTTTTTTGGCACCCTTGAAGTGGGCATCTTTTAAGTGATCAGGAATGTCTCCATAATTGCCAGTTTTTACGTCAGATAAAGCCTTATCAATCGCTGTAATTCCTGAATTTGATTTTGGTGAAAGACAAAGATCAATGATGGCATCAGATAGCGGAATCCGTCCTTCAGGGAGACCGAGTTTATCAGCAGCTTGCACTGCCGATACTGTTCTGGAAGCAGCAGCCGGATTAGCTAACCCAATGTCTTCATACGCAATTACCATTAATCTTCTGGTTAGGGAGTTTAAATCCCCTGATTCAATTAACCTCGAGGCATAGTGTAGGGCTGCGTTAACATCGGAGCCACGAATTGATTTTTGAAGTGCTGACATCACGTTGTAGTGAGCGTCGCCATTTTTATCTTGACTCAATGCTTTCTTTTGTAAACAAGCTTCAATATCAGCCAGAGTAATGTGAATGACGCCATCTTGGTCAGGTGTGGTGGACTTGGCAGATAATTCTAGAGCGTTTAAAGCGCTTCTTAAATCGCCATTGGTGCTGTGAACTAAAAAGCTCATGGCGTTATGGTCAAGTTTGATCTTTAGATTACCTAAGCCATTTTGCTTGTCCGCTAGTGCCCGCTTAACGGCTTTGGTTATGTCAGCACTGGTTAATGGATGAACTTGAAAAATTTCTGTTCTAGAACGAATGGCCGGACTGATATTGATGTAAGGATTTTCTGTCGTTGCCCCAATTAAGATAATTTGCCCACTTTCTAGTAGTGGTAACAAAAAATCTTGCTTGGTCTTATCTAACCGATGGATTTCATCTAGTAATAACACTACCGTTCCACTCATTTTAGCTTCTTCAGCTACCGCCTGGAGGTCCTTTTTGGTATCAGTTGCTGCATTTAACATCCGAAAAGCATATTTAGTCGAACCCGCAATTGCACTTGCAATGCTGGTTTTTCCGGTGCCGGGCGGTCCATATAAAATCATTGACGAAAGCATTTTAGCTTTTACCATGCGATCAATAATCTTGCCCTTGCCAACCAAATCCTGTTGGCCAACAATATCTTCAATTTTAGTGGGCCTCATTCTGTAGGCGAGGGGCTTTTGCATTATATAGCTTCTTTCTACTTAAATAACCGTGAAAACCATGATTGATGTTTTTTAGGTTGATCGTCGTCATGTTTGGCGTTAACCTTACTAGGATCAAAATCAATATGGTCTTTATTAATTGCATCAGGGGCAACTAAGACTACCGCATATTGATCGGGCCTCGTACCGTAAGCACTGTTATTTTTTAAAGTGAACTTGGTGTTGTTTTGGCTAGCTAACTTCATGTACGGTTGTTGCTGTTCTTCAGCTATATTGCCATTAATGAAAAGTTGGTAATTAGGGTGTTGTTTCATCTCGGCACTCAACTGATCGATTGCATCTTGATTTTTATCTTCAGAAACCGTAATGGCGAAGTCGACCCGTTCTCGAAAAGTTCCCAAGTATTTTCGTTGCTCATCTGGGTTAATTTGAGGGGAGTTTCCGCTCATTGCTTGATCAAGTCGATTTTGAACTGATCCTTTGTCATCTGTCATAATATTTGCTCCTTATTGAGTATTTACTACATTTTAACATTAAAGAAATTGGAGATACAAAAAGGCGGTCTCAATCGAGATCGCCCTTTCTCTAACAGACACAATATTTTAACGGTTGTAGTATTCAACAACTAATGAAGTATCGATGTCTGCATTTAATTCATCTGGTTGTGGATATCTAGTCAATGAACCCTCAAGCTTATCAGCATCAAATGATACATAAGCAGGGCGGCTCACAACTGATTCGACAGCTTCTTTGATGATGCCCATGTCCTTATCCTTTTCACGAACGCCAATCACTTGACCAGGCTTTACTTCGTAAGAAGGGATGTCAACCCGCTTGCCATCAACGGTAATATGACCGTGGTTAACTAATTGTCTAGCTTGTCGTCTAGTGGTAGCTAAGCCTAAACGGTAAACCATATTATCTAAACGGCTTTCAAGCATAATTTCAAAGTTATCACCATGCTTACCCTCACGGATTTTACCAGAGCGGTTAAACAATGAGTAAAATTGACGTTCAGTTAAACCATACATGTAACGTAATTTTTGCTTTTCACGTAATTGAACACCATATTCTGAAAGCTTTTGACGACGGCCTTGGCCGTGAACACCAGGAGCATATGGACGACGTTGTAATTCTTTACCAGTACCTGATAAAGAAACTCCAAGACGACGAGAAATTCTCCAACTTGGACCTGTATATCTTGACATAAATGAATCCTCCAATAAAATATTTGGAGTAAAATAACGATGTACGCTTAGTATTCGTGCATATCCCTCTGAACTTTCGCCTCAGCAGCCAGTGGGTTACTAATTAAACTACAAGTAGCAAGGACATGTTGACGAGCTTACCGCATACTGCTGCATTATTTTACACAAGCTCAATTATATGAAATTAGCACTTAAAAGTCAATGCAACGTTGCAGTCGATGATCTTAAAAACTCAGAATGCTATCATAAATTTTTCTCATTTATGATATAATTACTTTAATAACGAGGAAAAGTTTATACATAATTAATTTGTTGAAGGACGGGTATTTAATGGTTAACGTCATTATTGGAATTTTAGTTGTAGTAGCTGTAATTTATTGTGCCGTGGTCATGTATCAGCACCATTTATTAAAAATTGCTGAAACAATTGAAAAACGCGTTAAGCGCCTAAATGATTTGAATCTGCAAGATGAGATTAATAAGGTGAAAGATATCGGCCTCACCGGTGATTCATTAAGTAGCGTTAATAGTGCTCAAGCTGATTTTGATAACGTTACTAATAACTTACTTCCTTCCGTCAAAAATAACGTTGAAGCGGTAAAAAGTGACGCAAAGGGAATTAACTTTGTTAAGACACGGGAAGTTTGCTCAGATGCGGAACAACAAATTAAAACTTCAGAAGATGATGTAAAGGTAATTCGTCAGTTTTTAGCTAAAATGAATCAGCTGAATTCTGAACATAAGAAGGCCATTACTGATTTAGAAGGTCGTTATAAAGAACTTCGAAAAGAATTGCTTACTAAGAATGCTTCCTTTGGGCCCGCAATTGATGCGCTTGAAAATCAGTTGTCGACGATTGAAGGGACCTTTGATGATTTTTCTAATCTATCAAAAAATGGTGATCACGAAAAGGCTGATAAAATTCTTGGTGATTTAAATAAGTCAACTAATCAGTTAGAAGCTGATGTGCAACAAATTCCTCATTTATATGCTACTAATAATGTAGAATTTAAAAATCAAATTGATGAGATTAGCTCAACTCATTCTAAAATGAATGCAAGTGGGTATGAATTTGATGATGATGAATTTGACGTCTCTTTAGAGGAATTAAGAACAGCCGTTTCCGATAACCTTGAAAATATTGCTCACCTTGATTTAAAATTGGCCAAGGATTCTGATAGTGAGATTGAGACCAAGATTGATCGTCTTTACGATTTAATGGAAAAGCAATTAATTGCTAAGAAAAAAGTTGATAAAGGATTTAAGATCACCGGAGAATATATCCAACACGCCAAAAAACAAAATCAGGTTTTAATCGATGAATTAGATCGACTCAGTCATAATTACTCACTAGAACATGGTGAGATTGATAAGGCCAATGCTTTAGGAAAACAAATTGATGAGATTGAAGCTACCTATAAAAAAGATCGTGAGGCAATTGACAACAAGAAAGCCATTTATACTCACATCCTTGACAACGTTACTAGTAGCGATAGTCAATTAACGGAGATTGAAAAGAAACAACGGGCCATTAATGATTCGGTTGCTGACTTTAAGGATGAAGAGCAGAAGGCCCATCAGGTCTTAGATGATCTTGATTTGGAACTTCATGGAATTCAGCGTAAGATTGATGAGTTGAATTTACCGGGCATATCACAGGATTACATTGACTACTTTGGCATTGTGGCTGACGAGATTAAGGATCTTAATCGGACGATGGATAAGGTCAAGATTAGTATGGATGATGTTCAAAAACAGTTAAGCGTGATTAAATCAGATCGGGATACTCTTGAAGAGAAGACTGATGATTTAATTGATAGCTCATCGCTTGCTGAGCAAGTGATGCAATATGCCAATCGTTATCGAAATTCTGATCCAGAGATTAGTAGAGCACTGGTAAAAGCTAAGCATCTGTTTGACGATGAATATAAGTATCCTGAAAGCTTAGAAACCATTGCAACTGCGATTGATAAAGCCAATCCTGGATCCTACAAGCGAATTGAAAATACTTATTACAAAAATAAGCAAGATTCACAAAATCAAAAGTAAGCACGAACAAGCTGAATTAGAGTTGGAACAATTCAGCTTGTTTTTATTATGTTTCAATGCTGGTATAATAAATCTTGTTGTAATTCGGACGAATTAGAAAGAGAGGGTACCAAATGATTTACTTTGATAATAGTGCGACGACTAAAGTAGATAGTCAGGTTTTGGATACCTATAATCAGGTAAGTGAAAAGATCTGGGGAAATCCTTCCAGTCTTCATAACTTTGGTCAACAATCGTTTAATCTATTGAATCAATCAAGAAATCAAATTGCGAGAATCCTAGGAGTAGAACCTAACGAAATCTACTTTACTAGTGGAGGAACTGAAGGTGACAATTGGGTTATAAAGGGAACCGCCAAAGAGAAACATCAATTTGGTAAGCATATCATCACTTCTTCTGTTGAACATGCAGCGGTGAAAAATTCAATGCACGCTTTAGAAGATTTGGGATTTGACGTTACTTATTTACCAGTTGATAAAGAGGGACGAGTTTCAGCAAAAGATTTAGAATCCGCTATTAGACCGGATACTATCTTGGTGTCAATCATGGCGGTTAATAATGAGATGGGCGCCATTGAACCCATCAATGAAATTAGTGATGTCTTAAAACAATATCCCAAAATTCATTTTCATGTTGACGCCGTCCAGGCTGTTGGTAAAGGCCTACACGATTTGGTTTTCAATGATCGAGTTGATTTTGTCACATTTTCTGGGCATAAATTTCATGCTCCCAGAGGAATTGGTTTGATCTATGGGAAAAACGGTCGTAAGATTGCCCCATTAATGGATGGTGGTGGACAAGAACGAGGACAACGGAGCGGGACTGAGAATTTGCCTGCGATAGCAGGGATGGCTAAGGCACTCAGAATCATTTCGGATCATGAATCTGAAAGCATTGCACGTGAACAAAAGATCAGAGAACGAATTTATGCTCATATTGCTAAGTTCAACAAGGTTCATCCTTTCTCCGGTTTATCAGACCACTTTGCTCCGCACATTCTTTGCTTTGCAATTGAGGGAGTGAAGGGTGAAACGATCGTGCATGCCTTTGAAGAACATGGAATTTACATTTCTACTACGAGTGCTTGTTCATCCAAAAAAGAGGAAACGGCAGGAACTTTAGATGCTATGGGAGTAGACCCAAGCATCGCTCGCAGTGCCGTTCGAATCTCCTTAGGAGACAAAAATACTTTAGATGAGGCTGATAAGTTTAATCAAGTATTTGATGAATTGTACGAAGAATTCAAAAAGTTAAGTTAGATAATCATTAAAGAATAGTAAAGGAGTGAGGGTGTGAAGTATAGTGAGATTATGGTTCGTTACGGCGAACTATCCACAAAGGGAAAAAATCGAAAGGTCTTTATTGGGCAGCTGGGACATAACGTTAGGCAAGTTTTAAAACAGTTTGATGGAGTCACCGTTGACGCCCAACGGGATCGGTTACATGTCAGTTTGCATGGTGAAGATGCAGCCCCAGTGATGGCAGCCCTAAAAAAAGTCTTTGGAATTGAGACTTTTTCACCAGTTGTTAAGTTGGAAAAAAATACCCCAATTGAAGACATTCAGAAAAAGGCACTCGCAATGATTTCGAATCAATTCCAGAGTGGTCAAACATTTAAGATTTCAACTAACCGTCAAAATAAAGATTATCCATTAAACACTTATCAAGTAAATGATGAGGTTGGCGGGTATGTTTTAGATCATTTAGATGGGATTAAAGCTCAAATGAAAAGACCTGACATTAACTTACAGATTGATGTCAGAATGTCTGGCATTTATTTATCAAGTGAGACGATTCAGGGAGCATTAGGACTACCAGTTGGAACTGGCGGACGTGGTACCATGATGCTTTCAGGAGGCATTGATTCACCCGTTGCGGCGTACATGGCCATGAAGCGTGGAGTAAAGTTAGATATGATTCATTTCTACAGTCCTCCATATACTAGTGAACAAGCGCTAGCAAAGGCTAAGGACCTCACGGCGAAGCTTTCAGCATTGGGTGGAACCGTTGATTTTATCCAGGTCCCATTTGCTAAGATTCAAGAAGAGATTAAAGAAAAAGTTCCAGAGGGTTACTTGATGACGGTTCAGCGCCGGATGATGTTAAGAATTGCCGCAGCAATTACCATTGCACGTCATTGTGATGGAGTATTTACCGGTGAGTCGTTAGGACAAGTTGCTTCACAGACTTTAGAAAGTATGCGAGCTATTAATGATGTGACTAATTTGCCAGTTCTACGTCCGTTGCTTTCTTTGGATAAGACTGAGATTATTAAGATTGCTGAACAAATTGACACCTATGATTTATCAATTCTTCCTTATGAGGACTGCTGTACGATCTTTACCCCACCAGCACCGAAAACGAAGCCGGACGTGGAGAAAGCCAGAAAGTTTGAAAGAAACATTGACGTGGATGGTTTAATGAAAGAAGCCATTGACGGTATTACGATCAGTAAGATTCACCCAAATGATGATTATTTGAACGCTAATGAAGATGTTTTTTCAGAATTACTTTAATGTGATTGACTAAAGATTATAAATTGAGTAATATTTATTATGTTAAATGCTTTGATCAAGAGGTTGGTTGTTATGACGCGCAGAGAGTGGACACGTGCTGGAAAGTCCATGCGTTAAAACTGTCATTGTTGCTTGTGAGCAGTTATGTTGAATGAATTAAGATGTAATCGGTACTAGCCGTTATCTAGTTAAGTTGGAATTAGCAATAATTCAATTTAGGTGGTACCGCGAGCATTCGTCCTATTCTGGACGGATGCTTTTTATTTTAAATGAGGTGAAGAAATGGCAAAAGAAGTAGATATGTCAACGAAATATGATCCCAACTTAGTTGAAGCAGGGATGTATAAGAAATGGCTTGATGAGGATGTTTTCAAGCCAAATGGGGATAAAAAGGCAAAACCATATTCAATTGTTTTACCTCCGCCAAATGTGACCGGTAAGCTTCACTTGGGTCATGCCTGGAATACCACCCTTCAAGACATGTTGATTAGACAGAAACGGATGCAAGGTTATGATACAGTTTGGATTCCTGGGATGGATCATGCTGGGATTGCAACTCAGGCAAAAGTTGAAGCAATGCTTAACGAGAAGGGAATCTCGCGGTACGATTTGGGTCGTGAAAAATTTGTCGATAAGGTTTGGGAATGGAAAGACGACTTTGCTGATACGATCCATAAACAGTGGGCCAAACTAGGGTTATCACTTGATTACAGTCGTGAACGCTTTACGTTGGATGATGGTTTGTCAAAAGCCGTCAGGAAAGTATTTGTTGACCTGTACAATCAAGGGTTAATTTACCGTGGTGAATACATTATTAATTGGGATCCAAAGGCTCGGACTGCTTTATCTGATATTGAAGTTATTCACAAAGATGATAAAGGCGCTTTCTATCACGTTAAGTATCCGTTTGCTGATGATACGAAATTTAATGGAAAGAATTACATTGAAATCGCTACAACTCGTCCTGAGACTATGATGGGTGATACTGCTGTCGCAGTGAACCCAAGTGATGATCGTTATAAAGATTTAGTGGGTAAAGAGGTCGTTGTTCCACTCGTAAATCGGACCATTCCGATTATTGCCGATCAGTACGTTGATCCTGAATTTGGGACTGGAATGGTTAAGATTACGCCAGCCCACGATCCTAATGATTTTAAAGTTGGGAACAGACATGATTTAAAACGGATTAATACCATGAATGAAGACGCTACGATGAACGAAAATGCTGGGAAGTATGAAGGCATGGATCGTTTTGATGCTCGAAAGGCAATGGTCAAGGACCTTGAAGATCAAGGCTTGATGATTAAAATTGATCCCATTGTTCACTCAGTTGGTCATTCTGAAAGAACCGGAGTTCAGGTTGAAGCTCGTCTTTCGACTCAATGGTTTGTAAAAATGAAACCATTGGCCAAAAAGGCAATGGAGAATCAAAAGACCAATGATGCGGTTAGTTTCATTCCAGAACGATTTGAGCATACCTTTATGCAATGGATGGAAAACGTTCATGATTGGGTTATTTCAAGGCAACTATGGTGGGGACATCGGATTCCTGCCTGGTACAATAATGAGACTGGCAAGATTTACGTTGGCGAAAACGCTCCTAAGGATCCCGAAAACTGGACGCAAGATCCAGACGTGTTGGATACCTGGTTTTCATCAGCTTTATGGCCATTTACAACCCTTGGTTGGCCTGATACTGACTCAAAAGATTATCAACGCTATTTTCCTACCAACACGCTTGTAACTGGTTATGATCTGGTGTTCTTCTGGATCTCAAGAATGATTTTTCAAAGTTTACATTTTACCGGTAAGCGTCCATTTAAAAACGTGCTGTTACATGGTTTAATCCGTGATGAACATGGGGTTAAGATGAGTAAGTCTTTAGGTAACGGGATTGATCCAATGGATGTTATTGATCAGTACGGAGCAGATGCCTTGAGATGGTGCCTTTCAACTGGAACAACGCCTGGACAGGACATGAAGTTTAGTTATAGTAAGGTCGAATCAGCCTGGAATTTTGTCAATAAGATTTGGAATGCCAGTCGTTATGTCATCATGAATTTAGGTGACATGTCTAAACCAGAGTTACCAGCTCAGTCAGAATGGAATTTATCCGATCGATGGATTCTTTCGAAATTAAACTCTGTTGTTAAGCATGTTACCGAAGAATATGACAAGTTTAACTTTGGTGAAGCCAACCGTTCACTTTATGATTTTATTTGGAATGATTTTTGTGATTGGTACATTGAAATGAGTAAGGAAATTTTGACTGGCTCAGATGAAAAAGCCAAACAAAACACGCGAAATATCCTAGCGTACGTTTTGGATCAAATCTTGCGATTACTCCAACCAGTTATGCCATTTGTTACTGAAAAAATTTGGCTTTCAATGCCGCACGTTGGTGAATCATTGGTGGTAGCTGAGTATCCAGTAACTCATGATGAGTTTGATGATAAAAAAGCAGAATCAAATATGAATCATCTGATTGACGTTATTAAAGCGGTCAGAAATATCCGTTCAGAGGTTAATGCACCACTATCTAGTCCAGTTGACATTCTAGTTAAAACTAAGAATTCCGATTTGAAAAAGATACTAGAAGATAACAGTGACTACATTGAACGATTTGGTCATCCTAATAAGTTAGAGATTGGTTCTGACATTAATATTCCTAAATTGGCTATGACATCGGTAATTACTGATGCTGAGATCAGTATCCCATTGGATGAACTGGTTGACCTAAATGATGAAAAAGAAAGGCTACAAAAGGAAGTCCAAAAATTTGAATCGGAAGTCAAACGAGCACAGAAAAAATTAGCTAATAAAAAGTTTGTAGACAATGCTCCGGAGGCAGTTGTCAACGAGCAAAAGGAAAAGCAAACCGACAATGAGGCTAAACTTAAAGCCGTTAAAATCCGACTTAAAGATGTAATCGATGCTTTAAATAAGTAAAAGACGAGGCTCAGCTAAACAGCTGAGCCTTCTTTTTAGAGGAGTGGCAATGGTGATTGATAGTTACAGTGCAGCATTAAAGTATATCCATGGTAGACCACGAATTAAAAAAGAACCACCTACAAAGCGGATGGATCACTTTATGAAGAAATTGGATTTTCCAGAAAAAACGCTAAACTGCATTCACGTAGCGGGAACTAATGGAAAGGGCTCATGTGTTGCTTATTTAAGTAACATGTTAATGGCTTCTGGACTCTCAGTTGGAACTTTTACTTCACCATTTATGATTAAGTTCAACGAGCGGATCAGTGTGAATAATCAACCAATTTCAGATGATGAAATTTTAGAGTTGGTGCGTGAAATTAAGCCGATTGTCGATGAAATTGATAATAATGATCCTGATTTAGGTCCCTCTGAATTTGAAATCATTTGCGCTATGATGTTCATCTATTTCCGTGATCATCCCGTTGACGTTGTGATTGTGGAGGCCGGAATTGGAGGAAGATCCGATTCAACCAACGTGGTTAATTCGGAAATGTCAATTATTACTACCATTGGGATGGATCACATGGCACTGCTTGGTGATTCGGAAGAAAAAATTGCGGATAATAAGGCTGGAATTATTCGCAAAAACCATCCATGTGTGATTGGAGGGATCAAAGCAGGTCCGAGAAAGGTGATTGAACGAGCAGCTATAAAATTAGATAGTCCAATTTGGGAATTAAAGCGTGATTATCAATTCGTGCCGGCAAATCAAAATCATTTTAATTTTTCAAGTGATCATTTGAACATTGATAACATTTCAATGAAACAAATTGGAAGCTTTGAAATGGAAGATGCTGCAATTGCGATTGAAGCTTTCTTGGTTTATGCGTTCAAATATTTAAACATGACAGAACCATCCATGATTTCTTCGGTCAAAGCGGGAATTAGTTCAACAAAATGGATTGGAAGGATGGAAGTAATTAATAATGATCCCACGATTATGATTGATGGGGCACATAATGTCCCAGCAATTCAGAGCCTTTTGTCGTCACTTCGTTTTAGAAGTAGTAAGTGGAGAAATTCTCATCTTACAATTGTGATGGGGGTTTTCGCTGACAAACAGTATCCAGAAATGCTAAAAATTGTTAAGTCTTTGTCTAATAGTGACGTTATTTTGACACGGTTTTCTGCGGGAGAAAAGCGAGCAAGTGCTGACTTTTCTAAACTTGATATCAATAACTTTCCCAATGTTTCATTAGTTAGCGATTGGCATAAAGCACTGAACAAATCGGTAAAAAAGGTCCGTGACAGTAAAAATGATAATCAGTTAATTTTGGTTACTGGATCGCTGTTATTTATCTCGGAAGTTAGAAAATATATTAAAGAAAATGAAGAAAAACTTAAGTAACTAATTTTGGCCTTATATTTCTGACTGATATAAATGCAGTATGATATACTAGTCTTATCAAAGTAATTACTTAAAAATTAAAACTTAAAATTGAAGGGATGAATAAATTGTTCGGATTAGGTACAAAAAACATCGGAATCGATTTAGGAACCGCTAATACCATTGTTTATGTTGATGGAAAAGGAATCGTTTTACGAGAACCCTCTGTGGTTGCTAAAAATACAAAAACTGGCGAGATTGTTGCTGTTGGTAAACAAGCCGAATCTATGATTGGTAGAACGCCTGCCAGCATTGAAGCTATTCGTCCAATGAAAGACGGTGTAATTGCTGATTATGATACTACTGTGACCATGATGAAATATTATATCGATAAAGCATTGGGAAGCCACGGTGGTAAGCCTTATGTAATGGTTTGTGTTCCAAGTGGTATCACTGCTGTAGAAAAGCGTGCCGTAATTGATGCTACTCGAGTTGCTGGAGCAAAGGATGCTTATGTAATCGAAGAACCATTTGCTGCTGCAATTGGTGCCGGTCTACCAGTTATGGATCCAACTGGAAGCATGGTTGTTGACATTGGTGGTGGAACTACCGACGTCGCTACTATTTCTCTTGGTGGGATCGTATCATCACGTTCGGTGAGAATGGCTGGTGATAAGTTGAACGAAGTGATCGTTACCTTTATCAGAAAAAATTATAATGTGCTAATTGGTGAACCAACTGCAGAACATTTGAAATGCACCATTGGTTCTGCATCAATTGGTGCCGCGAAGGACATGAATGATGAAACCGTTCGTGGAAGAGACTTATTGACCGGCCTTCCTAAGTCAGTTGAAGTAACTGCGGAGGATGTGGCTTCTGCAATGCACGAAGACATTCTTGAGATTATCACTACGATTAAAGAAACTCTAGAAGAGACATCTCCTGAAATTTCTGCTGATGTGATTGATCATGGAATTGTTCTTACCGGTGGCGGTGCTCTACTCAAAAATCTCCCAAAAGTAGTATCAGATGCCACTCAAGTTCCTGTGACAATTGCCAAAGATCCGATGGATTGTGTAGCAATTGGAACCGGTGAATCGCTTAAAAGTATTGAGGCAATGAATAGAAAATAAATTGGATAAGCGGGGATGAATTCCCGCTTATTTATTTTAAGCACGTACGGAGGATTATTATGCACAAGTTTTTTTCAAGTCGAAAGCTAGTAATCATTGTCGTTTGCTTAATTATTGGCTTAGGTTTGATTAGTGGGTCAGTGGCAGTGCGAAAAAATCGTGCTACTCCTCCATTGATTCAACAAGTTGGAAATGATGTTGTTGGATTTGGCGATCGAATTGTTAGTATTCCTGCCAATGGCGTTGGCTCATTGTTTGGTGCCACTGATAATTTGTTAAATACTTATCAGGAAAATAATCATTTAAAGGGTCAGGTTGAACAATTAGCTCAAACTCAAGTTAAAAATCAAGCACTGGAAAATGAAAATGAAAAATTAAGACAACAGTTAAATATCAAGGGGACTCCCACGGACTACAAGGCGATTAATGCTAGCGTAATTACTAGGACGCCATCCTCATGGCAAAATCAACTGATCATTAATAAGGGATCGGCTGCAGGAGTTCAAAAGAACATGTCTGTAATTGTTAATTCTGGATTAGTTGGTCGGGTTGCTGAAGTTAATAAGACCAACAGTAAAGTCGAACTAATCACCGACAAAAGTGATACTGCTAGTCGTTTTGCGGTTCAGGTTCAAGGAGAAAAGAAAGTCGTTAATGGATTAATTGACGGTTATAATCGTGATACTAATGAGTTGGTAATGGGAAGTGTTACTAATCAAGACAAGATCAAGACGGGGACGAAAGTTATGACTAATGGTCTTGGTGGCGTGACTCCTAAGGGACTTTATGTCGGAAAAGTTGCTGGAACTAAACAAAATAGTGATGGTATTTCTGAAAAAGTCAACATTAAACCAGCTGCAAATATGGATGATATTGAGGCGGTGACCGTAATTGGCAAGAAGGATTAGAAGAGGAAGTCCAATGAGACGTCCTTCCCGGTTAAAATTCTTATATCCAATTGGGTTGGTCATTTCATTTCTACTGGAAGGAACGATTTCTAAACTTTTTTCACCAGTACTTTTTGGCAAATTTTCAATGGTACCTTACTTAACCTTATTGTGGTTGGTAATGGCCACTCTTTTTGCGCGCCATGAGAAATTACACATGGGCTGGTGGGCCTTAGGAATTGGAATCGTTTATGATATTTATTACGTTGGAATTATTGGGATCTTTACGTTTGCATTTCCGCTGGTGGTTTATATTAATCGAATGGTTTTAAAATTTGTGCGTGAAAACATGGTCACTTCATCTCTACTTTATGTTGGGGATGTTTTGGTGGTATTTATTTTGAGCTACTTAGGTGACCGAATTGCACATATTGCCTCTCTTAGTGGTGTACAGTTATTGATTTATACTTTAGGGCCAACGTTAGTGTTGAACCTGATCTTATTTGTAATTCTGTATCTCCCAATCAGGGCACTTTTCAATTATTTTAGTTAAACTAGGAGCATTGACTGTATGGAAAATGTAGTTTTAAAGGGTACTCAAAATGGTTATGAAATTAATATTTCTGATACCAGTAGTTTTGATAGTGACATTAATGAATTCAAGAACTTGATGGAACAACTTAGTAGTGGAAAAGAATTAGGGAATGCTAAACAATTTTCTTTTGATGTTTTTACCGGGAATCGGATTCTCACTGGAGCGCAAAAGCAAACGTTAAGGGAGATTGTTTCTAAATATCCAAGGATGAGTATCAGGCGATTTATGGCTGATGTAGTTACTACATCAGAAGCATACCGAATCCGGGACTTAAATAAGGTTTCCGTTATTGGGAGAACCATCAGAAATGGTGAAGAGATTACAGCCAAGGGCGACGTCCTTTTTTTTGGTGCCATTCATGAGGGAGGTAAATTACTTGCGGGCGGTAACGTTTATAATTTAGGATATGTGAGAGGAATTGTGCACGCTGGATTTCCGAACGATGAAGAGGCCATTGTAATTGGCAACTTAAACGATGCCCAGCAGGTTCGGATCGGAGAACAGTTTGATATCGTCAGCGATAATAAGAATAGAATTTCTGAAAACAGCCGTACTGTTATTTACATTAATGACTTACATACTATCGAGTATGGCAATTTAGATCAGATTAAAGACATTAGTCCGAAGTTTTATAATCGAATAGGAGGAACCGAATAATGGGAAAAGCAATCGTTATTACCTCTGGAAAGGGTGGAGTTGGTAAGACAACTACCTCAGCTAACATCGGGACTGCTTTAGCCTTAATGGGGAAGCGCGTCTGTTTGATGGATTTGGATATCGGCCTTAGAAACCTTGACGTCGTTCTTGGACTAGATAATCGAATTATGTATGACATCGTTGACGTTGCAAATGGACGGGTTCCACTGCAAAAAGCATTGGTAAAGGATAAACGCTTTGACGATAATTTATACTTATTACCAGCCGCTCAGAATACAGATAAATCGGCCTTAAAAGAGGACCAAGTTAAAGATATTGTTGATGAATTAAAGCCACAATTTGATTTCGTGTTGATTGATTGTCCGGCAGGAATTGAACAAGGGTTTCTCAATTCCGTTGCTGGGGCAGATAGTGCCATTGTGGTTACCACCCCGGAAATTTCTGCAGTTCGAGATGCAGATCGAATTGTAGGGCTATTAGGGAAGCATCCTTTAAAAGAAGCTCCAAGGTTAGTCATTAACCGGGTTCGTCCAAGTATGATGGACAATGGCGATGTGATGGATGTTGATGAAATTACTCATCACCTGGGAATTAGTTTACTTGGAGTTGTAGTTGATGATGATAAGGTGATTACTACTTCAAATCATGGCGAACCAGTAGTTTTAGACACTGATGATCCTGCATCAACGGCTTATCGTAACATCGCACGACGCTTGCTTGGAGAAACCGTTCCATTGATGAAAATTAAGCCACAGAAAAAAGGGTTTTGGTCTAAATTCAAACACGTATTTACAAAGAATTAGTTATACTAATTGATAAAGTTCTCTTAGAATTCTTTCTATGGGAACTTTTTATTTTGGAGGAATTAGTTTGAAAAAAACAATCACAAATGGGGTTCATTTAAATGTTCATGAGAGTAATAAATTCAAAACAACAGCGATCACAATTGACTTTGTTGCCCCGTTAAACTATGCAGATTATTCTGCTAGAACCATGGTTTCTGAAATGATGGAAAATTATAGTCACAAGTACGATTCAAAATTAAAGTTGGCTAGAAGACTTTCCGAACTATTTGGTGCCAGTTTTGGCACGAATGTGTTTAAAGTTGGCAATCGCAGTGTGTTGAGAGTGGTTATGAGCTTTGTTAATGACGAATTTACGTTGGATAATTCTGATGTTTTTGACGATGCGTTGACTTTTCTTTCAGAAGTTATCTTTCATCCCAACCTTGATGGTGAACATTACGTCAATGAACAATTTGAAATTCAACGAAAAAATTTAATTCAGTATCTAGATTCTCTTAATGATGACCATCGTTATTATGCAGCGAAGAGAGCTCGAGAGCTTTACTTTTCCGACCAACCCAATTATGCCAATTCAATCATTGGAAATCAGGAGCAAATTAAAAACTTAGAAAATGAGGCTGTTGTAAAAGAGTGGGAAAGCCTTCTTAAAAACGATGAGATTTATATTTCGATTTTAGGCGATCTCTCGGAGAAACAAACTCAGATGATTGAGACGCATCTGCCGTTTTTGCCCAGAAGGGAATTTAATGAGTCAATGAATCGCAATTTTAGCTCCTTACCGATCAGGACTCAGGTTGAAAAAATTAATGGAGAACAATCCAAGTTTGATTTAGCTTTTGATTTTCCTATTTTCGTAAATGATGATGACTATTACGCAGCAATTGTTTTTAATGCTTTGCTTGGGGGAGCCCAACAATCATTAATGTTTCACAATATTCGTGAAAAACATAGCTTAGCATATTACATTTCGAGTAATTATAATTCTACTTTGGGGTATGTGTTAATTGAAAGTGGCATTAACGCGGGGGACGTAGATCAAGTTAGCCAGTTAATTGATGAGCAAGTTAGTTTAATTCAGAAACAAGAGTATTCGGATCAGCGATTTTTAGACATTAAATCAGCATTGATTGATGGATATTATTCTAAATTTGATAGCCAACGCCGAACGCTTAATGGTGATTTTATTAATGAACTATATGGGATCGATTTGAGCTCCAGTCAATGGATTAATAGAGCTAGAGGCGTTACCAGTGACGATGTAAGTCAAGTAGCTTCGAAGTTTAAATTGCGGGCTAAATTTTTATTGGAAGGAATTAATAATGGTTGAAATTAAGTATGACAAGCTAAATGAAACGGTTTACCGCTATCAATTAGATAACGGAATGAAAGTATTTATTGACTCTAAGCCAGGCTTTCATTCGACCTACGGCATTTTAAACGTTCATTTTGGTGCAATTAATAATTTGATTTTGGAAAATAAACGATCCCGAAAGATGCCGCTCGGAATTGCTCATTTTTTGGAACATAAAATGTTTGATAAACAAAATTATGATTCAAGTGATCAGTTTGGCAAATTTGGATCGGATTCAAATGCGTTTACGAGTTTTGATCAAACCAGTTATCTTTTCAATACAACTAATCATGTTGGTGATAATTTAGATATTTTAGTTGATTTGGTTCAGCATCCGTATTTTGACGAAAAAAAAGTTCAAAAAGAGCAGGGCATCATTGGACAGGAAATTATGATGTATCAAGATGATCCCGGTTCTAGAATTTATTTTGATACGATCGGAAATATGTATCATAACTCTCCACTTGATCATGATATTGCGGGCACAATTGATTCAATTGCCAAAATTACGACAGAAGACTTGTATGCAATGTATAACCAGTATTATGTTCCAAACAATATGGATTTAATGCTCGTTGGAAATGTCAACGAGAGTGATGCGATTGAAAGGATTGAAAGACTTGAAAGAACCATTCCCTCAATTAGTCAATCTGAGATTTTAACCTTGAAGCGGCAAACGAATGATGCCATTAAGAAAAGCTCGATTATATCAGATGAGCATACTACTATGAATTTGACAACAAGGAAAGTTGCGGTTGGATTTAGAGGACCTGACGAGATTAGTAGTGGGGTCCAATTCACTAAAAACGAATTATCACTGGGATTGTTTTTGTCGATGATTTTTTCTGAAGATGCTGAGCCATATCAAAAACTCTATTCCAAGGAGATCATAAATGATTCGTTTGGTTATGACTTTGATCTAGAAGATGGTTATCAATTTGTGATCTTTGTAGAGGATTCAAATCGTCCAGAAGAGTTTCGAAAAGCCGTTGAACGTGAAATTAAGAATGGATTAAATGACGACGCAAAATTGTCTAAGATTTTTAACCTAATTAAACGAGAAGAAATTGGACAGTATATTTCACTTATGAATTCCAACTCGGCTATTGCGAATCAAATGGGAGATCCACTAAATGGATATATCAATCTTTTTGATGAAGTTCAAATCTTAAACCAACTTTCCGTTCATGAGGTAATTGATTTTGCTAGTAAATTCTTTGACTTTAATAAAACAACTTTGAAGGTTATTTCTTAATGTATATCTTTTTTTAAGGTAACGCGTTGTGATATACTGACAATGAAATCTAAAATGATGGGGTTTTACATATGGATAAAGAAGAAAAAAATCAAAAAAGTGTAAACATTGGTCAATTATTGCGTAAGGCTAGAGTTGACTCAGGAATTTCAATTGATGACGTTCAAAAGAAAACTAAAATTCAAAAACGTTATTTAGAAGCAATTGAACAAGATGACTTTAAGGCACTGCCTGGTGATTTTTACGTTCGTGCTTTTGTTAAACAGTTTGCAGATGCAGTTGGTTTAAACGGAAGCGAGTTTATTCAAAAATATGACTCCGAGCTTCCTGGTGGAGAAAAGTTTGGCTCTTCTGAGGACGATAACGGTGAGGGTCAAAATAACATTAAGGAAAATCCTCAACCAGTTCAGTCTGAGATGCCCAAACAACGTTCTGTTAGACATCACTCAACGAGTCCAGAATCAGGCCCTTCAGGATCTGGTGTGAAGAAACTAATTCCGATTGTTGGAATTGTGGTCATTGTGATTATTATCATTGGCGTCATCTGGGTTGGAGCCGGAAAGTTAGCTCATCACAATTCAGATACTACTTCAAGTACAACGTCTGTTTCCGTATCTTCGGATAGTTCAAGTTCGATGGCCAGCTCGCGTTCGAAGAAGGCCGCTCAGGATAAGGCCAAAGAGGCCAAAACAAAGAATCAGAATAATCAAGGAACCCAGATTGCTAAGGGTGCTAATGAGAACGAGTACAATGTTAAAACCAATGAAAAAGAAACAAAGGTCACTTTAAAGGGAAATGCTAAGTCTTGGTCAGCTGTTTCGGTTAATGGATCACAGGTTTGGCAGGGAACTTTAAATCCCAACCAGACTCATGATGTCACCATTCCTGCTAACACGAAAGAATTTAACGTTAACCTCGGCAATGCCCCCGCTACTGACATCACGATTAACGGTCAAAAAGCTAATTTAGAGAAGCCCGCTAACAATGGGAATGCTCAAGTTAGAAATGTCACTTTTAAAATTACAAATAAACTTTAACCCAAACCTAAATAACGATCTGTTAAAGATAGCAGGTCGTTATTTTAGCGTTTAACCTCAGGAGGATAAACTTTTGAACTTACCAAATAAATTAACTTTATTTAGAATAATTTTAATACCAATATTTTTAATTTTACTGGTTGTGCCAATGGATCTTGGCAGCGTGATGATCGTGGGAACCATGATTCCAGTTACACAGGTTTTAGCTACCGTGGTATTCATTGTGGCAGCGTTAACGGACTTTTTGGATGGTCAAATTGCGAGAAGACAACACCTAGTGACTAATTTTGGGAAATTCGCTGACCCGTTAGCGGATAAGATGTTGGTAATGTGTGCCTTCATTGTCTTAGTTGGTCTTGGCAGTGTTGCTAGTTGGATTGCGGCTATCATTGTTTGTCGTGAATTAGCCGTGACTGGTTTACGTTTAATTGTTGTTGAAAATGATGGTGAAGTTGTTGCGGCTGCGTGGCCAGGCAAGATTAAAACCTTTTTCCAGATGATTGCGATTATTATTCTGTTATTAAATAATGCATTATTTAATAACATTAATCTTCCGATGGGCCAAATCTGTTTATACATCTGCTTATTCTTTACCATTTACTCTGGTATTGAGTACTTTTACAAGAACCGAAAAGTTTTTTCTGATTCATTTTAATTAATACAGTTAGGAGTGGTTTGATGAATGCTGAAATAATATCAGTTGGGACGGAAATTCTCCTTGGTGAAATTACTGACACCAGTGCGCCCTTTATTGCGCGTCATCTGGCAAATTTAGGAATTGATGTTTACTTTCAAGACACCGTTGGAGATAATTACAAACGGTTAGAAGCTGTTATAAAGCTTGCTGAAAGTCGAAGCAACTTAGTGGTTTTAACAGGTGGGTTAGGTCCTACCGAAGATGACATTACTAAGATTGTGCTAGCTAAGCATTTGGGTCTTGGGTTAGATACTAATCAAAAAGCACTGGAAAAAATTAATCATTTTCATAAAAATTATCCAATGGAAAAGCCTCAAAATGCTGATATTCAAGCTGAATATATCCACGGTGCGACTGTATTACCAAACGATAATGGCTTTGCCGTTGGCATGTTTTTTACGACTAAGAACTGTGATTACTTGGTTTTACCTGGACCACCAGTTGAGATGCAACACATGTTTACTAAATATGCACTTCCAATTTTGACTAAATTAGCTAGTGGTAATCCCGTTATTGCTTCCAAAGTAATGCGTTTCTTTGGAATTGGTGAAACAGAACTTGAGGATCAATTAAAGCCCTTGATTTCTCATCAAACGAATCCAACTTTAGCAACGTACGCCAAGCGAAATGAAGTTACCCTAAGAATTACTGCGAGTGGAAAGAAAAAATCAGATGTCGATCATTTAATTGATGAAATGATCTTTAAAGTAAACTCAATTGTAGGGAAATATTTCTATGGTTTTGGTGATGATAACTCATTGGCTAAAGTAGCTGTTAATATCCTTAAAAAGAAAGCATTGTCGATCACTGCGGCAGAATCACTTACTGCTGGGATGTTTCAGAGTCGGCTTGGTGATGTCTCAGGTGTCTCTGAGGTTTTCCCAGGTGGATTTGTGACTTATTCGGTTAAAGTGAAAGAGGATGTCTTGCACATTCCAAGCGAAGTGATTGATAAGCATGGAGTGGTTTCATCTGAGACGGCTGTTTGGATGGCTAAAAATTCGAAAGCAATTCTCAATACTGACGTTTCGGTTTCTTTTACTGGAGTTGCTGGACCTGATGAATTGGAAGGACATCCTGCTGGGAATTTCTGGGTAGGAATTTCATTACCTGATGGTGAGGTTAAGACCCGTGAATTTAATTTTGGCAAGGATCGAAATGAAATTCGTGATTACGCTACAAAATGCGGTCTTAAAATGATTTATGATAATTTAAAGTGAAAATAGGAGGATATTGGTTCTCCTATTTTGTACATACTAGTTGACACTAATTTTTCTAAACTTTAGAATTAAGAAGTGAATAACGTTTATGCTAGTTATTTAAATAAATTTTTTATTAGTGATACGGAGGCATATGTAAATGATAGTTACAGTTGTTTCCGCTGTTATCGCTGTCGTTGTTGGTTTTTTGATTGGTCAGTTCACCTATAAGCAGGTATCTGAGAAGAAGTTAGATGCTGCTCATGAAAGTGCAAAAGATATCCTTTCTGATGCTGAAAAGCAAGCTGAAAACTCGCTTAAAGAAGCTAGTTTAGAGGCAAAAGAGAAGGGGAATGCTTATCGACTTCAAGTAGAAAAAGAGTTGAAAAAGCGTCGTCTTGAAGTTCAAAAACAAGAAGATCGTTTGTTGAAACGTGAAGAAACGCTTGATCGAAAGGATAGTGCGTTTGAGAAACGTGATAATTCTTTGGAACGGCAAGAAGAAAAACTTGAAAAAGAAAAGCAAGAACTGACAAAGAAACAACAAAAAGCAGATTCACTTATTGAAAAACGGCAACAGGAAGTTGCCAGAGTTTCTAATTTAACTAAAGAGGAAGCTCGTACGATGGTAATTGATGAGACTAAGCAAGAATTGGCTGATACCCGTGCTCAAATGATTAAAGAGAGTTACGATGCTGCTAAAGAAGCTTCTGCTAAGGATGCTAAAAACTTGATTGTTGAAGCACTTCAACAGAGTTCTGCTGATATTGTCTCAGAGACTACTGTGTCTGTAGTAACTTTACCCAATGATGATATGAAAGGTAGAATCATTGGACGTGAGGGTCGAAACATTAGAACCTTTGAATCATTGACTGGGATTGATCTAATTATTGATGATACTCCCAATGCGGTGGTTTTAAGTGGTTTTAATCCAGTTCGACGTGAAGTCGCCAAAATGGCACTTGAAAAGTTGATTAAAGACGGAAGGATTCATCCAGCACGTATTGAAGAAATGGTTGAGAAGAGTAAAAAAGAACTCGATGCTCAAATTCAAGAGACTGGGGAAAACGTTGTCTTTGATTTAGGGATTCATTCAATGAACCCTGATTTGATTAAATTAATTGGTCAATTGAAATATAAAATTTCATATGGACAAAATGTTTTATCACGCTCCATTCAAGTAGCAAAATTGGCGGGAGTGTTTGCTGCTGAGTTAGGTGAAGATGTTACATTAGCGAAAAGAGCGGGATTGTTGCGTGAGATTGGTCTGTCGTCAAATAGTGGAACTGATGTTTCATATGTTGATGCTGGGATTGATATTGCAAAGAAATATGGTGAGAGCCCAGAAGTAATTGATACAATTCAATTAGGTGGTCAAAAAAGTGAGCCACATTATATGATTTCAGAATTAGTTGATGTTGCCGATAAGATTTCAATGGCACGACCTGGTGCAAAGAGTGATTCACTTGAAAGCTTCGTTCATCGTTTAGATAAACTTGAAAAAATTAGTAATAGTTTTGACGAGGTTTCCAAGAGTTATGCAGTTCAGGCGGGTCGCGAAATTAGAGTGATTGCCAAACCCGAAAAGATTTCTGACACAGAAGCAATTGTACTTGCCAGAGATATTAAAGATAAGATTGAAAAGGAAATGAATCATCCTGGTCATGTCAAGGTAGATGTGATTCGGGAAGTCCGCTCAGTTGAATATGCCAAGTAAAAGATCAGAGATTATCCTGGTCTTTTTTATTTTGATTTATCAGTGTAAAATAAGGGTATTACAGTAGAAGATGGAGAGCGGATATGCGATTTTTATTTTTAGGTGACACGGTTGGCAATATTGGGGTGGCGACGGTAGAAAAATATCTACCCTTGCTAAAACATGACTTAAAACCACAGGCAACCATTGTGAATGGCGAAAATGCAACAAAGGTGGGACGTGGGATTAATCATGATCTTTATTTAAAAATTATGCATGCCGGAGCAGACGTGATTACTTTGGGGAATCATGCCTGGAATAATCCAGAAATTTTTGATTTTATTAATCAAACCCCAAATTTAATTCGTCCCCTTAACTATCCTGGAAAAGATGTCCCAGGAAAGGGCTACATAGAAATGAACGTTAATGGTAGGAAGGTAGCTGTGATTAACCTTCAAGGTCGCGTGTTTATGGATGAAATTGATGATCCATTTAGTAAAGTCGATGCGCTTCTTGATAAGCTACATACCAATGGGTTTAATATCATCTTTGTGGATTTTCATGCCGAAACTACTAGTGAAAAGAAGGCCATGGCGCTTCATTTGGATGGGAAAATCTCCGCATTAGTGGGTACCCATACCCACGTGCAGACTAGTGATGGGCAAATCTTACCAAGTGGGACGGCCTTTTTAACTGATGCAGGGATGACTGGACCAGATGATGGAGTGATTGGAATGAAGTTTGAACCCGTTATTAATAAGTTTATGACGGCACGCCCTAATCGTTTTGAGGTTCAAGAGACTGGCGCAGCAGTGTTGTCAGGTTGCTACATTGATGTCGATAACCAGTCTGGCAAAGCTAAAAAAATTAAGAATATTTTAATCAACAAGGATCACCCATATCAAGAATTTTAAAGAGGAGCGATGTTAATGGCAAAATCAAAACAAACTACGCCAATGATGCAACAATATCAAAAAGTTAAGGATCAATATCCTGATGCTTTTTTGTTTTATCGAATTGGCGATTTTTATGAATTGTTTAACGAGGATGCTATTAAGGGTGCGCAATTGTTGGAGTTAACTTTAACCAAACGAAGTAGGAAGTCAGATAATCCCATTCCGATGTGTGGCGTTCCTCATCAATCCGTTCAAAATTACATTGATACCTTAGTAGATAAGGGATACAAGGTAGCAATTTGTGAACAGATGGAAGACCCTCGGACTGCTAAGGGAATGGTAGATCGGGATGTTATTCAGCTAATTACGCCTGGAACTCAAACTGATGCCAATGCCGAAAATGCCAAGGTCAACAACTACTTAACCGCGGTTACTTATAATAAAGATGAGCATTCTTTTGGATTTTCTTACATTGATCTTTCTACAGGTGAGTTAAAGGTTAGCTTGTTAGCAAGCGATGAAGCTGTCTTAAACGAAGTGATTAATCTTAATTCAAAAGAGATTGTAGTTAACGACTCGATCGATGATAATTTGATTCATCAACTAAAGGAAATCGGTGTTCTTATTTCAAAAGAGAATCAAACTTCTGAGGTGGGGTCAAATGTCATTACTAATATTGATGATCCAACGCTAATTGACTCCCTTAAAATGTTATTAACTTATATTTCGGACACACAAAAGCGTAGTTTATCTCATATTCAACCAGCAGTTAGATATGAGCCAAGTTCTTTTTTGAAAATTGATCATAATTCGCAATATAATCTGGAACTAACTAAAAACATTAGGACCGGCAAAAAGAGTGGCACGTTGCTATGGATCGTTGACGATACTAAAACGGCAATGGGTGGTAGAAAACTTAAGCAATGGTTAGAGCGGCCGCTAATTAATCGGAAAGAGATTGAGCAACGCCAGAATCTAGTTGGGACGCTCTTAGATAATTATTATGAGCGGAGTGAGCTTTCCGACAATTTGATTAAAGTTTATGATTTAGAGCGACTTTCTGGACGAATTTCATTTGGCAGAGTAAACGGTAGAGACTTGATTCAGCTGGAGACTTCACTTGAACAAATTCCCAAAATTAAGCATGTTTTAAATGACCTAGATACTCCAGAGTTTGATGAAATTTATCAAAAACTCGATGATGTTAATGATGTGTATGAATTAATAAAAGACGCCATCGTTTCAGAACCCCCAATTTCTGTCACGGATGGTGGAGTCATTAGAAATGGTTATAATAAACAACTTGATCGGTATCGGGATGCCATGAAAAATGGTAAAAAATGGTTAGCTGATATGGAAGCTAAAGAGCGTCAGGAAACTGGGATCCATAACCTCAAGATTGGTTATAATCGAGTATTTGGCTACTATATTGAGGTATCGAAAGGTAATCTTGGTAAACTTGATGATAGTAGGTATGAACGTCTTCAGACACTTACCAATGCGGAACGTTTTTCAACACCAGAACTAAAAGAAAAAGAATCGATTATTTTAGAAGCAGAAGAGAAATCTAAAAGTTTAGAATATGAAATTTTTGCAGAGGTCAGAGATAAGATTAAAAAGCAGATTCCGCGAATTCAGAAGTTAGCGAGTGGGATTTCACGTTTAGACGTTTTGCAGAGCTTTGCGACTATTTCTGAGAAGTATCAATTTGTAAAGCCCAAGTTTAATAATGGTCATGATTTGAACATTAAAGCAGGACGTCATCCCGTTGTGGAGCGTGTGATGGGGGCTCAAAGTTATGTTCCAAATGATGTGATAATGAATCCAGATATTTCTGAATTATTAATTACTGGTCCGAACATGTCCGGTAAAAGCACATACATGAGACAGCTAGCTCTAATTGTAATCCTGGCACAAATGGGGTGTTTTGTTCCAGCTGATGCAGCCGAGATGCCCATATTCGATCAAATTTTCACTCGGATTGGTGCTGCCGATGACCTTATTTCGGGTAAAAGTACGTTTATGGTGGAGATGAGGGAAGCCAATGAAGCCTTGAAACATGCCTCCGCTAATTCATTGATTTTGTTTGACGAAATTGGACGAGGAACTTCCACATATGATGGCATGGCACTTGCACAATCTATCATTGAGTATATTCATGATAATATTGGTGCTAAAACACTATTTTCGACTCATTACCATGAATTAACCGAATTAGATCAAGAGTTAAAACATTTAAAGAACGTTCACGTTGGGGCAGTCGAAAAAGATGGCAACCTGGTTTTTCTTCATAAAATTATGAATGGACCAGCCGATCGTTCCTATGGGATTAATGTTGCTAAGTTAGCTGGCCTTCCTGATCAGTTGTTGAAGCGCGCTAGCACGGTTCTTTTAAAGTTAGAAGATGATGAGCAACAAAAAAGTAGTGATAATCATGTTACTCAGGATCAAGGTTCCGTTCATAAAGATAAACCAGCATCTACCACGCCATCTAGTTCAATTGATTTAAATGATTCAGAACAAATGGCATTGTTTAAAGTGGATGACCCCAAAAATGATAAGTCATTAGATAAAAACAAAAGTAAGATTATTGAGGACATTGAGAATACAGATCTTATGAGTAAGACTCCGATTCAGATCATGAATTTGGTGTATAAATGGAAGACTAAGTTAGAAAATTAAGGCGGTGATATTGTGTCCGAAATTCATCAATTACCGACAATCCTTTCCGATCAAATTTCAGCTGGAGAAGTTGTTGAGAGGCCAGCATCGGTAGTAAAAGAATTAGTTGAAAATTCAATTGATGCCAGTAGTAGTAAGATTGACATTGAAGTGGTTGATTATGGCCTTAAAAAGATTAAGGTGATTGATAATGGATCTGGAATTGCTCCTGATCAAGTTGAGTTGGCGTTTCGACGTTTTGCTACGAGTAAAATTAATAATAAACGTGATTTGTTTCGAGTTAAATCATTAGGATTTCGTGGCGAAGCGTTGCCTAGTATTGCCTCTGTCTCTGATGTGGAAATGAGGACTTCGGATGGTAGAGAACAGGGGTCTGAAATTAAAATTCATGGTGGCAAGGTTGTAAAGGTGGAGCCATCACAGGCACGAAGAGGAACATCGGTCGTCGTTTCTGATCTGTTCTTTAATACCCCTAACCGGCTAAAATATTTAAAGGCACCATCTACGGAACTATCTAAGATATCTGATATTGTCAATCGATTGGCTCTTAGCCATCCTGAAATTGCTTTTTCTTTGACTCATAATGGTCGCGAACTCCTACGGACTTCGGGTCGAAACAACATGCAACAAGTCATTGCTGGAATCTATGGCAATCGAAGTATGAAGCAAATGATTCCGATTAGTGCTGAAAATCCGGACTTTAAATTAAGTGGGTACGTCAGCTTGCCAGAATTAACTAGAGCAAGCCGTAAATATACATCTGTGATCGTTAATGGGCGATTTATTCGTGACTTTGGCATTGATCACGCGATTATTGATGGGTACGGATCAAAACTGATGGTTGGAAGATATCCGATTGTCGTTTTAAGTATCGAGATGGATCCAACTTTAGTTGATGTTAATGTACATCCTTCAAAAGAGGAAATCAGAATCTCCAAAAAGAAGGAATTAAGTTCATTCGTCTCACAAACAATTTATGATGCTTTAGCAAAACAAAATCTGATTCCGGATGCTATGAATAACCAGACTTTAAAAAATGGGGTTGCACGTCATAACTCTACGGAAATTTCACTTAATTTAAATCAACTCTATGAAGATCAAAATACACAAAAAAGTTCGATTCCACAGGTTAGTAAGTCAGACTCGATGAAGTCAGTGGCTAATCACAATGCTTATCCAGCTCATCATCAACCGATTATGATTTATCGAAAAAATGATTTAGATTCGAATTCCGCTCGTAAATTTAAAGCAAAGTACGAAAATGAAGAGGTCGACTTACCGTTTGGTGACAATCAGCAAAGTCCAAATTCGTCTCATGATTTTCCACAATTACGGTATGTTGGTCAAGTTCATGGTACGTACCTAATTGCTGAAAGTTCAGATGGGATGTATGTTGTTGATCAGCACGCTGCTCAAGAACGGATTAATTATGAATACTATCGAAGACAAGTTGGCAATGTGAGTGAAGACGAGCAGAAATTATTGGTTCCAATTGTTCTTGATTACACTTCCAGTGATGCTTTAATTATTTCAAATCATTTGGATCTTTTAGAGAAGAATGGAATCCATTTAGAGTCATTTGGGAAAAATAGTTTTGTCATTAGGCAGCATCCGGTTTGGTTTAAAGCTGGTCAGGAAGAAGATACCATTAAAGAAATGATTGACTGGGTTTTGAGTAATCAACAGCTTTCGATTGCACAGTTTAGAGAAAAAGCTGCCATCATGATGAGTTGTAAACGAGCAATTAAAGCTAATCATCATCTGGATAAGCGCCAGGCTCAGGCCTTGTTAGATAAATTACCACAGTGTGAGAATCCTTTTAATTGTCCCCATGGCCGTCCTGTTTTAGTTCATTTTTCTAATTCAGATCTGGAGACCATGTTTAAGCGAATTCAGGACCCGCATCAAAGTAGAGATGTGAATTTTTAATCCAATAGGAAATGAGTTGATTGTATGTATGAATACTTGTATGGGATGATTACGGATGTGACCCCCAAGTACATTGTTTTAGATGTTGATGGAGTTGGTTACTTAGTTTATGTAGCTAATCCCTATCACTATAGTACTGACCAACAGGTGCGAGTTTATATCCACCAATCGGTTTCAGACAATGGGATTGCATTATATGGATTTATTTCGTTAGCGGATAAACAACTTTTTGAACAATTACTGAATGTTTCAGGGATTGGAGCAAAAAGTGCCTTGGCAATTATGGCTGGTAATGACAGTAATGGTTTAATTAGTGCCATTAATGCTGGAAACATTAAGTATTTAACTAAATTTCCCGGAATTGGGAAAAAGACTGCCCAACAAATTGTGTTGGACCTAAAGGATAAGATTACATCTAATGACGTATTTGTTGGTAGTGTTTCGGTAAATGACGTTGAAGACACTGGAAATAAGCAGTTAGACGATGCACTGAGTGCATTACAAGCTCTTGGCTTTAAGCAACGCGAGGTTGATAAAGTTAAAACAAAACTACAGAAAATAGAAGCAGACTATACAACTGATCAATATATTAGTTCAGGTCTCAAACTATTGACTAAGTAGATTAGGAGGAAGTTAATGGCAGATGATCGAATAGTTTCTGGATCAAGTGATGATGAAAACGATGATTCTTTTGAAATGTCACTTCGGCCTCAAAGTTTTGACCAGTATATTGGTCAAGATGATTTAAAAAAGAAACTTAAGATTTACATTCAAGCCGCTAGGCAGCGAGAAGAATCGCTTGATCATGTCTTATTGTATGGACCACCTGGTCTTGGAAAGACCACACTAGCAAACGTGATTGCAAATGAGATGGGTGTTGATATGAAGACAACCACCGGTCCCGCCATTGAAAAAAAAGGTGATTTGGTGGCTCTTTTAAACGAATTAAAACCCGGTGATATTCTTTTTATTGATGAAATTCATCGTTTACCTAAAGAAGTTGAAGAGATGTTATATTCCGCGATGGAAGACTACTATGTTGACATTATCATTGGAAATGACGATTCAACCAAGCATCCCGTTCACTTTGAATTACCACCGTTTACGCTGATCGGAGCTACCACAAGGGCTGGGTTGCTTGATTCACCATTTAGAGATCGGTTTGGTATTGTTGAACGGATGAATTACTATAATGATCGTGATTTAGAAAAGATTGTGAAACGTTCAGCTAAAATCTTTCATAGTAAGATTAAAGAAGATGGTGCTCACGAAATTGCGCTGCGCTCCAGAGGAACTCCCAGAGTTGCTAATCGATTGTTAAAACGGGTGAGAGATTTTGCACAGGTGGCTAATCATGATGAGATTGATGTTGATAACGTTGACACCGCACTTAATGCCTTAGGCGTTGATAAGAACGGATTAGATCGAACTGATCTCAATTTGCTTTCAACGATGATCGACTTTTACGACGGTGGTCCAGTTGGATTAAACACTTTGGCTGCTAATATCGGTGAAGAATCGGAAACAATTTCTGAGATGTATGAACCATATTTGTTACAGATTGGATATCTCAAGCGGACTGCTCGAGGACGGATGGTAACCAGATCTGGCTATAAACATTTGGGCCGAAAATATCCTGAAGCTAATTAAATTAATTGGAAATTTTATCGACAATTTGGTAAGCTATTGTTAAATAAAGAATGAGGTGAAAACATGCAGAACATATCACAATATGCTGGAATTATTGTATTAATTCTTTTGTTCGTTTTAATGTATTTTATGATGATCAGACCACAAAAGAAGCAACAACAAAAGCATCAAAACACTTTGAAGAACTTGCGTAAGGGTGATCATGTGGTTACCATTGGCAGACTTCATGGAATTGTTGATCAAATTAATAATGAAAAGCGAACGGTTACTTTAGACTGTGATGGTCTTTATTTAGTATTTGACCTCAACGCGATTGCAAGTGCAAGTCGTCCAGGAGAAGATAGTGCTTCAGATGATTCAAAAAAGAAGGATATTTCCAAAAAGGACGAATCAGAAAAAGCATCTGATGTAAGTAATAATTCAAATGATGACAACGCTTAATAAGAGGGTCGGGTGAGTCCGATCTTTTTTATTGGATGAACAAGAACGTACGTTTGGGACAGAAGGTGAACTTTTGGAAGAATCAATTCAAATCAATCATTCACGCCGGATTTTGCATGTTGATATGGATGCTTTTTTTGCCTCAATTGAGCAACGTGAGCATCCTGAATTTGTTGATCAACCACTCATTATTTCTAAAGATCCAAGGACGACTGGTGGTCGTGGAGTAGTGACCACTGCTAATTACCCAGCTAGAAAGTTTGGCGTTCATTCAGCAATGCCTGCTAGTAAAGCACTTGAACTTTGTCCTAAGGGAATTTTTAAGGCACCCGAATTTGAATTGTATCGAAGCGTCTCGCATCAAATTCATGCGATTTTTCATGAATATACTGACAGAATTGAAACCGTTGCGCTTGATGAGGCTTACCTTGACATCTCAGATAACAAAAAGGGAATTGATAATCCGGTACTGATTGCTCATTTGATTCAAAGTGAAATATGGGAAAAGACTCATCTAACTTCTTCCACCGGGATTTCTTACAATAAGTTTTTAGCCAAGGAGGCTTCTGATTACCGGAAGCCTGCTGGGGTTTCTGTGATCGATGTGGAAGATAGTCACGAATTTTTGATGAAACTTCCCATTGAACGTTATCGGGGTGTTGGGAAAAAGACGCTTCAAAAAATGCAACGATTAAACATCCAAAATGGTTATGATTTATACCAACAATCAGAGATGGATCTTATCAAGAATTTTGGTAAGTTTGGTTATTTTTTGTATCGTCGAGTTCGCGGATCCGATGATCGACCGGTTGAGTATCAAAGAGAGCGCAAATCAATTGGAAAAGAAAGAACTTATGGTCCTGAGTTAAAAAGCCGACAGGAAGTGGAATCACAACTCCATAAGATTTCTGAGATGGTGGAGCAGTCATTAAATCAGCATGAGAAACATGGAAAAGTTTTAGTCTTAAAGGTCAGGTACAGTGACTTTACTACGTTAACCAAAAGAGTTTCGTGGAATGATTTTATGGAAAACGATGCCCGTCTTTTTTATGATTTGGCAATGGAGCTTTTTGATTTGCTTCCTGATGCCACTAATGGCGTTAGATTGTTGGGAATAACACTTACTAGTCTCTCAGACTTAGGGTTTCAAAACGTTAAGCTTCCCTTGTATTCAGATCCTCACTTTGAATTATAGTGTTTGTGGGTTATACTTAACTGTTAAATAATTAAGATTATTAGAGGCTATTTTAATGAATACAAAGCAGCAAATTAACGAAAAAATCAAGGAATATCCGACGATTATTATTCACAGACATCAGAGTCCTGATCCAGATGCGGTTGGTTCTCAAATTGGGTTGGCTAGCATTATTAAAGCATCTTATCCGAATAAAAAGGTTTTGACCGTTGGAAAACAGTATCCAGGCTTTGATTGGTTAGGAAAAGTTACGAAAGCAAGTGACGATGATTACAAGAATGCCTTAGTGATTGTGGTTGATACTGCTAACCAGCCGCGAGTTGATGATGATCGTTATACAAAGGGAAAATATTTAATTAAAATTGATCATCATCCAAATGACGATCAATTTGGGGATTTGATGTGGGTTGAACCAGAAGCATCAAGTACTTCCGAATTAATTTATGATTTATTTGCTGCTAATGATGATTTAAAGATGACAGATGATGCAGCTCGTTTATTGTATGCTGGAATCATCGGAGATACCGGTAGGTTTAAGTATTCATCGACTTCATCGCATACGTTTGAAGTGGCAGGAAAATTAGACCAGTACGATTTTTCGATTACCGACGTGGCCCAAATTGAAGATGAAATTGATACTGCCCAAGCCCGTTTGGCTGCTTATGTATACAATAATTTGAAAATTGACGACAATGGGGCTGCATATGTAGTTTTGACTAATGAAGTAATTAAGGACCTCAACTTAGGTGATGATAGTACGTCATCAGTGGTTCCGTTGCCTGGTAATATTGGCACTGTGGTTTCTTGGGCGATTTTTGTCCAACAAAAAGAAGGAAATTATCGCATTCGATTGCGTTCTAAAGGACCATCCATTAACGAATTGGCTAAAGAACACAACGGTGGTGGTCATGCGCTTGCAAGTGGAGCTAAAGCTGCTGATGAGGATGAGATTACACAAGTTGTTAAGCAGCTAGGAGAAATTGTGAAACAGTACAAAAAGGAGAACAATTAATGGGAGCTTCATTTAAAGATTATCATTTTCAACCCTTCATTAGTGATGCCATTCAGGACCTGGGATTTCATAATCCTACTCCAATTCAAACTAAGGTAATTCCAACCATTAAACATGGAAAAAGTGTGATTGGTAAGTCTGCTACTGGTAGTGGAAAAACTCATGCCTTTCTTTTGCCCATTTTTGATGGTTTAGATCTTAATAAAGAAGATGTTCAGGTTGTCATTACAACCCCCAGTAGGGAATTAGCATATCAAATTTATGACAATGCAAAACAAATTGCTAAATTCTCTGATAAAACCATTCACATTGGAAATTATGTCGGAGGAACTGATAAGGAACGCCAAGTTTCAAAGCTTGAGCATGAACAACCTCAGGTAGTGATTGGCACTCCGGGTCGCATCTGGGATCTTGTTAAAAATGGTGATCTTGAAATCCATCGTGCTCGTCAACTAGTAATTGATGAAGCCGATATGACTCTAGACTTGGGTTTTTTAGATACAATTGACAAGATTTCTTCTAAAATGGCCGAGGATTTACAGATGATGGTGTTTTCTGCCACTGTTCCACCAAAGTTAAGGCCATTTCTAAAAAAGTACATGAAAAATCCGGTCATGGATGATATTCCCACCAAAACGGTTATCAATCAGGATGTTTCTAACTGGTTGATTTCGACTAAAGGAAAAGATAAAAATGATTTAATTTATCAGCTGATCACGATGGGTGAGCCGTATTTGGTACTTATTTTTGCGAATACGCGTGAGCGGGTAGATGAGATCTATGATTATCTAAAACAACGTGGATTAAAAGTTGCTGAAATCCATGGAGGAATGCAACCGCGAGTTAGAAAGCGGGTTATGAAGCAGATTCAAAACCTTGATTATCAATTCGTGGTGGCGTCTGATCTAGCGGCCCGTGGAATTGATATTTCAGGAGTTTCTCATGTTATTAATGATGATATTCCAACTGATCTAGAATATTTTATTCACCGAGTTGGAAGAACCGGTCGAAATGGAATGAAAGGGACTGCCATCAATCTATATGCACCAGGTGAAGAACAAAAGATCTCTGAATTGGAGAAAATGGGGATTAAATTTACTCCTAAAGAAATTAAACATGGAGAAGTAGTTGATACTTATGATAGAAGACGGCGAGCTAAACGTCGTGAGCCCCAAAATAAATTGGATCCTACTATGATTGGTTTGATTAAGAAAAAGAAGAAAAACGTTAAACCTGGATACAAAAAAAAGATTCGCCGTGCTATTAAGCAAAAAAGTGATGAAGATCGTAAAATTGAGATCAGAAATCAAATTCGAGCCCGCAAGAAGCAAAAAAAGCGTAGCTCGCAGCGTTATCAGTAAGAGTCTAATTGACAGTAGTTTATTTTCTGGATATAATTTAAATTAGTTGGATATGTCAAATTAGTGAAGTACTACAGGAAGGTTTGAAAAATGAAAACAGACCGTACTTAGTTATTTTGATGCTACCAAACAGTAGATCGTTTCCCACGTTATAGGGACTAAAGAGGTAATGACAACATCGTTGCAAGTAAAGTGGTACCGCGTCCCGGCGTCTTTGCTAGCAAGGGTGTTTTTTATTTTTTATTATTATGGAGGATATCATGAAAAAGCTCAGCAGTAGTCAAGTTCGTCAAATGTTTCTTGATTTTTTCAAAGAGAAGGGTCATACCGTGGAACCAAGTGCCTCACTAGTCCCAAAGGATGATCCCACTTTACTTTGGATTAATTCTGGGGTTGCCACCATGAAAAAGTATTTTGATGGTTCAGAAGTTCCAAGTAATCCACGATTAACTAGTTCGCAGAAGAGTATTAGAACTAATGATATTGAGAACGTTGGTAAAACGGCAAGACACCAAACTCTGTTTGAGATGCTTGGTAATTTTTCGGTTGGTGATTATTTTAAAAAAGAAGTCATTCCATGGGCATATGAGTTATTGACTAGTCCGAAGTGGTTTGGATGGGATCCAAATAATTTATACGTCACCGTTTATCCTGATGACAAAGAAACAAAGGAATTATGGGAAAAGGTTGGGATTGCGCCTGATCATATTGTTGAAGCAAAGGACAATTTTTGGGACATTGGTCAAGGTCCCTCAGGTCCTGATTCGGAAATTTTTTATGATCGAGGTGAAAAGTACGATAACTTGGCACCTGATGATCCCGAAAATTATCCTGGCGGTGAAAACGAACGATATTTGGAAGTTTGGAATATTGTGTTTTCTCAGTTTAATCACACGCCTGAAGGAACCTATGAGCCACTTCCAAGAAAAAACATTGATACTGGAATGGGACTTGAACGGGTTGTATCAATTTTCCAAGATGCACCAACGAACTTTGAAACCGATTTATTTATGCCAATTATCAAGAAAACTGAGGAATTAAGTGATGGTAAGAAGTATGATGGTAATCGGAAAGATGACATCCCCTTTAAGGTCATTGCTGATCACATTCGGGCAATTACCTTTGCCATTGGTGATGGGGCCCTTCCCTCAAATGAAGGACGAGGTTATGTCATTAGACGCCTGATTAGACGGGCAACTGTTAATGGACACGAATTAGGTATTAATGATGCCTTTTTGTATAAACTAGTTCCCGTTGTTGGTCAAATCATGCAATCTTATTACCCCAATGTTCTTGAACAGAGTGATTATATTAAAAAGATTGTTAAAAATGAGGAAGAGCGTTTTAACACCACGCTAAGCGATGGCTTGCAACTGCTTAATAACCTTATTTCTGAGACTAAGACCAATTCTAAAAAAGAAATTTCTGGTAAAGATGCCTTTAAACTCTACGATACTTATGGTTTTCCCCTTGAACTTACCGAGGAATATGCTGGTAATGAAGGGGTTAAAGTGGATGAAACCGGTTTTGATGTTGAAATGCAAAAGCAACAAGACCGGGCTAGAAACGCTCGTGGGTCGAAGAAATCGATGAAAGTTCAACGAGATTTGTTACTTGATATTAAAACTCCTAGTGAATACGTGGGATACGATCGACTAACCGTTGATGCTGCTAAACTTAATGATATTATTTTTGATGAAAAGCTGGCAAATCAGATCACGCCGGACCAAAAAGAAGCTGAATTAATTTTCGATAAAACACCATTCTATGCTGAAATGGGTGGTCAAGTAGCCGATAGTGGTAAGATTTATAACCAAAATGGTGACGAAGTGGCTGAAGTTGAGGATGTCCAAAAAGCTCCAAATGGTCAAAATCTTCATACTGTTAAAATTACCGGTGATATGAAGAAAGGTGAGAAGTACAAGTTAGTTGTTGACCGCGATTTCCATGATCGGGTTGAGAATAACCATACGGCAACTCATCTATTAGATCAGTCACTAAGAAATGTTCTTGGTGGTCATACGCAACAAGCTGGCTCACTAGTTCGTCCTGATTATCTTCGTTTTGACTTTACCCATTTCGGTCAAGTCACTGACGCTGAACTGCAAAAAGTTGAGAACATGGTTAATCAAAAGATTTTTGCTGCCATTCCCGTTCAAACCGTTGTGACCGACCAAAAAACCGGAAAAGAAATGGGCGCTATTGCACTTTTTGACGCAAAGTATGGTGATGAAGTTCGAGTAGTAAAGATTGATGATTTTTCAATTGAGTTTTGTGGTGGCGATCATGTTAAAAATACCAGTCAGTTGGGATTATTTAAGATTGTCTCTGAGACCGGAGTTGGATCTGGAGTCAGAAGAATTGAAGCTGTTACCTCTAAAGATGCTTTTAATCTTTTAAATGATGAGGAACGAATGTTAAAGGAAATTGGAAAGACAGTTAAGTCACCAACAACCGATGAAATTCCCGGCCGTATTAAACAATTACAAGGTCAAATTAAGGATTTGGAAAGTCGACAAGAATCACTTGAAACTAAGCTAGCTAACCAGGAAGCCGTAGACATTTTTGATGATGTTCAGGACGTTAACGGAGTCACTTTGATTGCAGGACACTTAAAAAATGCTAATATGAGTCAACTAAGAGAATTAGCTGATACCTGGAGAGATAAAAACGCTTCAGACGTTCTTGTTCTTGGGACTGGTACTGATGACAAAGCTAATTTATTAGTTGCAGTTAGTGAGGATCAAGTGAAGGCTGGAATTAAAGCTGGTGATTTAATTAAATCAATTTCTAAAAATATCAGCGGTGGCGGAGGGGGTCGTCCTAACATGGCCCAAGCTGGTGGTAAAAATCCAGCTGGTATTGATGATGCTTTAAAAGCTGCCAAGACCTGGATTAAGGAACATAAGTAATAGTTGTTATTTGAAAATTAGTCGTGTATTATCTTTTTTGTAGGGGAGGGATCTATGATGGAGCACAAACAAGAAAACATTTCATTATTTAAAGACAAGTCGAATCTAGATATTCATAAGACGCTGGCGACTGTTTACCAAGCCTTAATTGAAAAGGGATATGATCCTTATGTTCAATTAGTTGGTTATTTAACATCTGGCGATCCAGCATATCTTCCAAAATTGAATAATGCGCGGACGCTAATGTGTCATTACGATCGAGAAGAAATAATTGATGTGCTTTTACATTCATATTTGAAGGGTAGAACACCATCAATGGATGGGACGTCAGATTAGTGAGATTAATGGGATTAGATGTTGGATCGAGAACCGTTGGTGTAGCCATGAGCGATGCTTTAGGGTGGACATCTCAAGGAATCGAAATCGTTAAAATCAACGAAGATGAAAAAGAGTTTGGGTTAAAACGAATGAAGGAATTAATCCAGAAATATGATGTCAAAGGCGTTGTCATTGGACTACCTAAGAATATGAATAATACTTCTGGTCCAAGAGTAGAAGCTTCGAAAAATTATGGGGATTTGATAAAGAAAAATTTTAATCTGCCAGTTGATTTTGAAGATGAACGACTCACCACTGTTGAAGCTGAACGAATGCTGATTGAACAAGCTGATGTTTCAAGAGCAAAACGAAAAAAAGTTATTGATAAGGTTGCGGCTGAATTGATTTTACAGAGTTACCTTGATCGTAAGGGTAAGTTATGTAATTTCTAATTAGAAAAGAGGAACTAATATGAGTAAAGAAAACGAGAACAACCAACAAGAACAAGTTACGCTTGTCGATGAAGATGGAAAAGAAAGTTTGTATAATATTTTATTTACCTTCTCATCTGATGATTACAATCGTTCCTATATTTTTATTTATCCAGCAACAGATGATGATAACGATGAAGTAGATATTGAGGCTTATGCATTGCCAAAGGATGATGATCCTGCTAATCCAAGTGGTGGAGAATTAGAACCAATTGAAGATGACAATGAGTGGGAAATGGTTCAAGAAATGCTTGATACATTCCTGCAATCAGGACAAGATCAAAAATAATTAAATAATTAAGTGATGCTGGAAATCCAGCATCCTTTTTTTAATTAATTTAAATGATTTTCATGATAAAATGGAAGCATTGCGGGAGGTTTTACTTTGGCTGGTAAAAATAGATTTAAAACTAAAATTGGTGGGAAGGAATATACTTTTATTGGGGATGCTTCAGATGAACACATGGAGACAACTGCGCGTATCTTAAACAATCAGTTGGCACAGTTAAAAAACATCTCCAAGGGTGTAAGTGATGAAGATGCTGCCATTTTAATTGCGTTTAATGCAATTTCTGATCAATTAAAAAAACAATTAGAACTTGATAAGATTAACAATAAAGCGGAGGATGACGAAGACTAATGTTATTTACAATTATCATCATAATTATACTAATCTTTTCGATTGTCCATGGTTATCATCGTGGCCTGGTAAATGAGTTATTCAGCTTTATTAGTTATTTGATTGCTGCAATAATTGCGTTTGTTTATGTGATTCCGGTTGCTGATTTTTTAAGAACCGTCTCTAATATGATTTTAGCGACCCATGCTTACAGCAATACTGGCTTCTGGCGGGGACTATCATTTTTGGTAACTTTTGTAGTAGTGGCGGTTATTTTAAGATGGGTTTCACATCTATTGAATCGAATTGTTTCTTTGCCAGTGTTAAGACAACTGAATTCACTCTTGGGTGCGGTTGTTGGCGTAATCATTAGTTTGTTAGTGATAATGTTAATACTTGATGGATTATTATTGACTAACAATAATTGGGTAAATACTGAATATCAAAATTCAACCGTCTCACAGATGATCACGATGAATTCTCCACACTTATTTAATCAAATGATAAATCGGTAAAATGGGATGAAAAAATGAACGAAAAAGTACTTGATACATTAGAATATAACAGAGTGAAGCAGTTGCTGGGTCAATTTCTAACTACTGAAAATGGATCAAGAGAATTAAAACAATTGAGGCCAAGTAGTGATTATGATGTAGTCTCTCACTCATTGGATGAGTCAGATGACGGCTCACATATTTATCGCCTAAACAAAATGATCCCAGTTCCTAGGTTAAATGACATTACTCCATACGTGAAACGATTAGCGGTTAATGCCGATTTAAACGGTACTGAGTTGGCTCAAGTTAGTGCGGTTTTACTTGCAAGTGTGCGGGTTAAAACTTTCTTTGATAATTTAGCGGATGATAAAATTGATTTGAACGTTTTGTACGATGAAGCCAAGAACTTTAATGATCTTCCGGAAGTTTCAAAACGACTTGAGACGTCAATTGACGAAGATGGACGAGTGTTAGATTCGGCATCTAATCAGTTGCGTTCCATTAGAAGAGAAATCGCACGCTTAGAAGCTAACATCAAAACTACCATGAATAAGTTTATCCATGGCAAACAATCGAAATATTTGAGTGAGCCAATCATCACGGTTCGAGATGGTCGTTATGTTATTCCAGTTAAGGCAGAAGACAAACAAAAATTTGGTGGAATCGTTCATGATCAAAGTACAAGTGGATTGACTTTGTACATTGAACCTCAAAGTGTAGTCTCATCTAATAACGATCTGAGAAGATCACAACTAGATGAGCGCAAAGAGATTCATAAAATTTTGGGTGAATTATCCGACATGATTAGACCTTATCAAGAGGAACTCATGGAAAATGCTTCTAAATTAGGCCATTTTGACTTGATCAATGCTAAAGCCAAGTTTGCAGATCAGATGAATGCAACTAAGCCAAGTGTTTCAAGGGATAATCATGTTAATTTAAAAAATGTCAGGCATCCGTTAATTGACCAGCAAAAGGTTGTTGGAAATGATATTTCAATTGGATCTGATTTTCGCCAAATTATTATTACTGGTCCGAACACGGGTGGTAAGACGATTACCATCAAAACGCTTGGGATAAACCAGTTAATGGCCCAATCTGGGATTTTTGTAATGGCAAATGAGGGTAGTCAGATTGGTGTTTTTGACAATGTGTTTGCTGACATTGGGGATGAACAGTCGATTGAGGCTAATCTTAGTACCTTCTCGTCTCATATGGATAATTTGATTGACATTTTAAAACACATTACTAAGAGAAGCTTAATTTTAATTGATGAACTAGGTGCTGGAACGGATCCTAAAGAAGGAGCGGCATTAGCTATGTCGATTCTAGATAAAATCAGTGAATCAGGTAGTGAAGTGTTGGCTACCACTCATTACCCAGAACTGAAAGTTTATGGATACAATCGGCCAGAAACGATCAACGCCTCAATGGAATTTGATGAGAAGACCCTTGAGCCAACCTATCGACTATTGATGGGGGTTCCAGGACAAAGTAATGCTTTAAACATTGCTAAGCGACTGGGATTGGATGAGTCGATCATTTCTGAAGCTAGTTCACTAATGGATTCTAATAGTCAAGATATCAATAAAATGATTAAGCAACTAACAAAACAGACCAAAGCTGCCGATGAACGTGCCCGTAAACTCAAGGTGGAACTGGCAGATAATGAACAATTGCACGCTAGGTTAGAAGAGCAACTCACTAAGTTTAATAATAATAAAGATACGATGGTTAATGATGCCAAGCGTCAGGCCAATCAAATTGTTTCAAAAACAAGACGAGAAGCTAACGAAATTATTAATCATCTTCATCACCTTCAACGTCAAAGTAAACAATCAGTCAAAGAAAATGAATTAATTGATGCTAAGGGAAAGATCAATTCTCTTGAGCAGCATCCAGAACTTAAACATAATCGTGTTTTGAGACGAGAAAAAGCAAAGCATAACTTTAAAGAGGGTGATGACGTACTGGTTAAGTCTTATGGGCAAAGGGGTGTTCTGCTTAATAAGATTGGTAGAGATAATTGGGAAGTGCAACTTGGAATTTTAAAGATGAAAGTTTCCGAGTCTGACCTTGAAAAGGTTCAAAAAGAGACTTCAAAGCCGAAAAAGCACACGCCTAGTGTGCGGCGAACGCGTTCAAGTGGGATTTCACCAACCCTTGATTTACGTGGTGAAAGATATGAATCAGCCATGCAGCAACTAGATCGTTACATTGATTCCGCTCTTTTGGCTGGTTATCCGTCCGTTACCATTATTCATGGGAAAGGAACCGGAGCTCTACGTAAGGGAGTCATAAATTATCTAAAACGCAATCGTCGCGTTAAGGAATTTGGTTTTTCACCAGCAAATGCTGGTGGGGACGGCTCAACTGTCGTCAAGTTTAAGTAGATTGTATGCAACTTAGTTGCATTTGAATCAATACGTGTTTATACTTACTCATAGTAAGAAGTTAAGGAGGCAAATGTTATGGTTAATGAAACTAATGATGCAAACTTTAAAGAAGACACTACCGATGGGATCTCAGTTGTTGATTTTTGGGCACCATGGTGTGGTCCATGTAAGATGCAATCACCAGTAGTTGAAGACTTGTCTGAGGATCCTGAGGTAGCAGATAAGGTTAAATTCTTTAAAATGAATGTTGATGATAATCCAAACACTTCACGTGAATTTGGGATTATGAGTATTCCAACTTTGATGGTGCTTAAGGATGGCAAGGTTATCGACCAAATTGTCGGCTTTCATTCAAAGGATCAGTTAAAGAAATTGTTGTCTGCATATACAGCATAAAAAAAGAGCCAAATGGCTCTTTTTTTATTTTGCGATGATAATTGGTTTAAAATCACTAGGATTGTTGACCGGAGCATTGGGATCAGAAACAACTATAAAGTTCACACTGTTTAATTTAATGGTTGCTTCGCATTCGGTTGCGATTTGATCGATCTGCTGTTTCGTTTGTGCTAAAAAGCCAGCTTCAAGCATAAAATCGGGATCCTTGTTCAGCTTTAATCTGGTTTCGACTTCTGGTCCAGCTAATTTCCAGTTGATTTTTTTGAGACTTTCCTTTTTAAGTTCTAGATTACCAAACTGACTTTGTTTAAAGAATACTTGAAGATCATCATTTGATGCTAGTGGGAACTTAGTGGCAAGATCCTTGCCAGCCCAGTATAAGATGTCGTGAATATCTTGATCCAACAAATCTGGTAAAAGACTATCTCTTAAAAGTTCGATTCCCCAAAAGGGTGAATCAGAATGTTCTTTGCGAAACTTTTCGTATTTATTCATATCAGAGTCCTCTTCCAAAAAGATACTTTACAAATAACATTTTATCATAGAACACCGTGAAATAAAGGAGAAAGGCAACTTGAACTAAATTTAAAAAAACGCCATAATTAGATTTGAAGTTAATAGGAGGGATAATATGAAATCATCACCAGTAGCTTATATGGATTCTGGAATTGGTGGAATGACAGTTGCAAAAGTGGCACTTTCAAAATTACCACATGAAAACATGATTTATCTTGGAGACGAAGCACGACTTCCTTACGGTGAAAAAACCGCAGATGAGGTTCGCAAGTACTCAGCTGAGATCGGGAGTTTTTTTGTTGATCAAGGTGCTAAGATGATGGTGATTGCTTGTAATACTGCCACGGCAGCAGCTCTTTCGTATTTAAGAAAGATCCTTCCAATTCCCGTGATTGGAGTTATTGAACCGGGAAGCTTAGCTGCAGTTAAGAAAACTAAAAATCAAAAAATTGGTGTGATTGCGACCAAGGGTACGGTTGCTAGTCACTCTTATCGAGATACAATTAAAGGCATTGATCCTAATATCACTGTGAAAGAAGTGGCGTGTCCGGATTTTATTCCGCTTGTTGAAAGTGGTGATTATCAAAGTTTGACCGCTAAAAAGACGATTATTGAAGGTTTGAAACCGTTTAAGGATAGTGGGATTGATACGTTAGTATTAGGTTGTACTCATTTTCCAATTATTGCGAGTTTAATTGCGGATGTAATGGGCCCCGATGTTACTTTGGTTAATCCTGGATACGAAACGGTTAATGCTGTTAAAAATGAATTAAAACAAAAGGGTGAATTAGCAAACGTGAAATCTCCTAGTGATCGTTTTTACACCACTGCCGATGTTGAAAGATTTGATAAAGTGGGTAAAAACTGGTTGCATACTGATATTGATGCCAAGTTGATTCCTGTTAAACAATTGGAGAGATACTGATGAAAAATAATAAAATTGTTCTTGCCTCAAAAAATCCTGGTAAAATCAATGAGTTTTCGGAGATGCTTTCAAAATTAGGCTTAACCGTGAAATCAATTAATGATTTTGAAGATGTTCCACCGATTGATGAGAATGGTTCAACCTTTGAAGAGAATGCAAGTATTAAAGCCAGGGTCGTCTCTGACTACTTAAATTTGCCGGTGTTAGCTGATGATTCAGGTTTGGTGGTTAATGCTTTAGGTGGAGCGCCCGGAGTTCACTCAGCGCGTTATGCTGGCAATCATAATGATGAGGCTAATAAAGCTAAATTGTTAAAGAACATGGCGGGTCAAAAGGATCGTTCCGCCCATTTTAATACAACACTGATTGTGAGAAGACCGGATGGTAAACAACTAGTGGTGGTGGGAAGAGTTAACGGTCAGATTGTAGAAACTCCAAAAGGGACAAATGGATTTGGTTATGATCCTCTCTTTTATCTTCCTGACGTTGGTAAAACTTTGGCGGAGTTAACGGACGCCCAAAAGAATCACTACAGTGCTCGTGGCAGTGCTTTGCGTAAGTTAACTAGTGTAATTGAAGATTGGTGGTAAAAAAGAGCCTATCACGATTAGTGATAGGCTCTTTTTTAGTTTGTGCTTTGTGGTGGTTCTGGCACCACTAAAGGTGAAAGTGGGAGATTAATTCCGGCCTTATTAATAGCAGTCAGGTATGCTCCTAGATATTCAGCGTTAACGTCGAATTCACGTTCATTCTTAGTGTGTAAGAAAACGGAGATTGCAAGCGAGCCATCTTGTAAGAAGTTAGTCCCGAAGATGACTGGTTTACCAACAATGTCAGGGTCATTGGGACACTTTTCTTCGTTAACTTTAGCAATGATATCTTCGACCTTGTGGATTGGGGTTTCAGGAGTAATTCGAATATTGATGATGGTCATCATTTCTCCACGGGAAAGGTTGGAAACGGTGGTGATGCTACGATTAGGGATGAAATTTAAAGTTCCATTGATACTTGTGATTTGAGTCGTGCGAAGTCCAACGGCTTTAACGTACCCCTCAATATTGTTAATAATAACGCGTTCCCCCACGTCGATTTGATGTTCAGCTAGGATAAAAAAGCCACTAACAATATCACTGACGAATCCTTGTGCTCCAAGTCCAATTGCTAAACTGAAGATTCCGGCTCCTGCGAGTAACGTTCCAACTGGGATTCCAATCATTGACAATAGGGAATATAACCAGAAGAAAACGACGGTGTAGTAGTAAATGTTGGTGGTAAGGGTGTACATCGTTTTATTTCGTCTGGCAGCAATGGGTTCTGACGTTCCGGTTATTTTTGGCAATTTATCTTGTTTTTGCGAGATATCATTTTGACGTTTGTTAAAATAGTGTTTAATAAATTTTCTTCCAATTCTTATTATAATTAAGAATAAAATTGAAACTAAGATAATGCTGATAATCTTGGTAGTAAGATTAGAGAATATTTTAGCCCAGTCAAAACTTCTAAAATACTTAGTTAAAAACGATGGATTTGCTACGTTTTCAACGGATCCTGATTTAAGGGCCGATGAAGCGTTAGCTCCGTTAGCCACTAATTGGATAAATATGTTCATAATGTCCTCCACTCCTAATTCTTCGATTATCAACATTTTAACAGAGACGAGACCCAAATAAAATTAAGCTTTTTAAATTGTCATATGGGTTAGATAATGCTATTCTAAATGGAGAAGAAGCCATTAGGAGGATAATTAAATGGGGATTGGTGAGTTAGCAGCGCTAATTGCTGCAATTGCTTTTTTAGTATTAGTTGTATTTTTATGCTTGTTTTTGGTCCGTTTATCAAAAACGGTTAAAGACTTAAGTGAAAATGTTGATAGTCTTACTAATGATGCAAATCATATTAGCAAAGAGTGTGAGCAGATTATGGTGATTTCAAATACATTGTTAAATAATGTTAACTCAAAGTTGGATCAAGTCGACCCAGTTTTTCAGGCTGCTGCTGATTTAGGTGTTAGTGTTTCAGATTTAAATGAAGCAACTAGAACTGCAACTGAAAAAGTTAGATCGAAGAGTGGTTTGTTAGCTAAGACTTCGGCTTTAACTTTTGCTGGTAAAATGATTGGTAGATTGTTCTCCAAACGCAACAAAAATTCTGAAGGAACAAATTAAGGGGTGGATTGGTTATGAATTTTAAAAAGGGAATGCTTTTAGGATCAGTAATCGGTGGAACTGCTGCATTTATAGCATACAAATTATTAGATGAATCGAGAAAGCGTGAGATCAAAGACTTTCTTCTTGATACCACTGAAGATGTTAAAGATCGTGCGCTAGATTACGTCTATTACGCAAATGATACTGCTGAAGACCTTAAGGATCTTGCTTCAGATAAGATGGATGATGCTAAAGACTCAGTGCAAAAAGTAAATGAATCACTGGGGGATAAGTTATCTGATTTGCAAGAGGCTGTTAATTCATTAAGGGCGAACGTTGAGGAACATCCTGCTCCTAGAAATGAATTAGATGATCTTGCTAAAGAAAAAGAATCTGATGACATTGTGATTGATCCTGATGATGCCTTTAGTGATCAAGATCGAGCAGAAACAATTTATCCAATTCACGAACATCACGAAAAGTAATTTATTTACCCAAATCGGACGGTAGTCCGGTTTTTTTTGCCTCAAAATGTAACCGATTTCACTTGAATGAGTTCTTTTACTTTGATATATTTATAATAATTAATGGTCTAGTAGTACATAATAGGAGAAACCAAATTTGAAAAAACAAAATGTGACAATTTATGATGTAGCTCGTGAAGCCAATGTTTCAATGGCAACTGTCTCAAGGGTAGTAAATGGGAATCAGAATGTGAAAGATGCTACCAAACAAAAGGTTTTGAGTGTCATTGATAAACTTGACTATCGACCTAACGCAGTTGCTAGGGGACTAGCAAGCAAAAAGTCAACGACGGTTGGAGTTATTATCCCCAATGTTACCAATACCTATTTTGCTTCGCTTGCACGCGGGATTGACGATATAGCAACGATGTATAAGTACAATATTATCTTGACTAATTCGGATGGGAACAATCAGCGTGAACTCACTTCAATGAATACATTGCAAGCCAAGCAAGTTGATGGAATTGTATTTATGGGAAATGAAATTTCTGATGAACTTCGGACTGAATTTAAAAAGTCACACGCCCCAGTTGTTTTGGCAGGTTCAGTTGATGCTAGTGGTAAGATTCCTAGTGTGAACATTGATTATCGCCAAGCCGTGTATTCCGAGGTTACCCATTTGATTAGTAACGGGAACGATCGTATTGCTTTTATCTCCGGACCCTTAAACCGATCGATTAATAAAGATTTCAGGTTAAAAGGGTATAAAGACGCGCTTTCAGATGCTGGAATTCCGTTTGAGAAAGCATTATTATTTGAGACCGATGTAAGCTATTCTGGTGGATATGCTTTAAGAGAGCAACTAAAAAAGAATGAAGTAACTGCGGCAATTGTTACCGATGATGATATGGCTGCTGGGGTGATGAACTCAATGACCGATGACGGTGTCAGTGTCCCCGGGGAATTTGAACTGGCCACTAGTAATGATACTAAACTGACTGAGATGACTAGACCAACTATGTCAACTATTACTCAGCCGCTTTATGATGTTGGAGCTGTTGCCATGCGACTCTTAACCAAGTTGATGAATAATGAAGAAATTGATGAAAACAAGGTCTTTTTACCCTTTGGATTAAAGAAGCGTGAATCGACCAAATAGAACTATGCTTGATACTAGGGCCACCAATTGATATAATTGTAGAGTTAATATGTTTAAAGAGAGAGGAGTTGTGATCATGTCAGGACATTCAAAGTGGCATAACATTCAAGGACGAAAGAACGCCCAAGATGCTAAGCGTGGAAAGATTTTCCAGAAGATCTCACGTAACTTATATCAAGCTGCAAAAGCTGGTGGAAGTGATCCCGAAGGAAATCCTCAATTAAGACTAGAAATGGAAAAAGCTCGTGAAGCAAACATGCCAAAAGATAACGTTCAACGAGCAATTGACAAGGCTTCAGGAGTTGGTGGAGCTAAATTTGAAGAAGTAACATATGAAGGTTATGGACCTGGTGGAACTGCCGTTATGGTTTCTGCTTTAACCGATAATAAAAACCGAACCGCTGCTGCTATTCGTTCAGCTTTCACTCACCATGGTGGTTCCCTTGGAACTGACGGATCGGTCTCATATATGTTTGACCGAAAGGGTCTTATTACGATTTCAAAGTCAGATACTGATGACGACGAGGATAGTATGTTGATGGCAGCGTTGGATGCTGGTGCTGATGATATGAAATCAACGGATGATGAGTATCAAATTCTTACTGATCCTGCTAGCATGGCTAGTGTTCGTGATGCATTACAAGATGCAGGATACAAATTGGATGCCGAAGTTAAGTTGATTCCACAGAATACGACAGAAGTTCCTTCAGATAAAGTTGAACAGTACAGTGGTCTAATTGATGAATTAGAAGATAACGACGATGTTCAAGATGTTTATGAAGCTGCTGTATTACCTAATCAAGCTAAATAATTAAATTAGTTTATAAAAGATGCAATCTTTAATTAGATTGCATCTTTTTTTCGTATTTAGTTATGAAGGATGTGATTAAAGTGAAAGTGACACAATGGTTGAACAATATTATGGAATTTGCAGTTCAACGACAAGCTTCGGATGTTTTTATTTTACCTAAGGAAAAAGACTATTGTATCAAGGTTCATACGGCCGTTCGGACGATTCAAATTACGGATTTGAGCAAAGACATGGCTAAAAAAGTCATTTCATATTGTAAATATCAAAGTGGGATGTCGGTTACGGATAATCGTAGGCCCCAATTAGGATCGATGGATTATGCAATCAAAGGTCAAAAATTACGTTTACGATTGTCATCGGTGGGTAATTTCAGTCAAGATGAATCAATGGTAATTAGGATTATCTATGACAGTAATCATGTCGATAGTGGCTTTTTTTATGCTGATCAAATTCAAAAGATCGAGTCTTCCTGTAAAAAACGTGGTTTACTTTTGTTTGCTGGTCCTACTGGTTCTGGTAAGACGACCACGATTTATCGAATCGTTAGAAGCATTAGTAAAAATCAGATCGTGATGACAATTGAAGATCCAGTCGAAATTTATGAAGAAAATTTTTTACAACTTGAGGTTAATGATCGGGCCCAAATGACTTACGCTGATTTACTTAAAGTGGGATTAAGACAACGTCCTGATGTTTTTATAATTGGTGAGATTCGTGATCATCAAACGGCCGAAGTGGCAATCTCAGCGGCTCTATCGGGACATTTAGTGCTAAGCACAGTTCATGCAAGGTCTCCTGAAGGAACAATTCAAAGATTGCTAGAGCTCGGACTTGATTATGAAAGAATCAAATCAGCTTTGAATTTAGTGGTGTATCAACGATTAATACCAACCGTTTCAAAGAAGACTAAGACTCTTATGACTATTAAAGATAAATTTGGTGATCATGCGCTATTAAAAGACGATATGAATGATTGGAAGAATCGAATTGATGAGCTTTCGAGGAAAGGAATAATTAGTGAAAAAGTTAAAGATGAATACTATTACGGGTAAATGTGTTTCCCTTAAACAACAGTCATTCTTGTTCTCAACCTTGGGAGACCTTTTATCGATGGGATTTTCTATCCAACAAAGCTTGAAGTTTATTAAAGTGGTGTCAACAAAAAATCAGAAAATAGTTACTAGGATCATGCAAAGTTTGGAGGACGGGAATTCGCTGCCAGAATCGATGAGATTCTTTTTGAGTGAATCAATTTATTACCAATTAGAAATTGCCGATAAACATGGAGATTTGATTAATGAGATGAAAGAGGTCGGGGAGTTCTTAAAGTTAAGAATTGCTCAAAATGAAAAGATTAAGGGAGTGGTAATTTATCCAGCATTTTTGTTTGTGGTCTTGTTTAGTATTATTTTTGCAGTTAAGTTTTTGATCATGCCCCAAACTGCTGATTTAACCGGTAAATCAGCTTCTAATGGAAGTCATTTTATTCAATATGTCGTTTATGGATTAATATTCATGGCGCTTGTGGCGGGAATTTTTGGTTATCAAAGTTTTAAAAATAAAAAGTGTATTGATCGAATTAATTTGTTGGTAAAGATCCCATTACTTGGTTCATTGTTTAAGTCATATTACCAATATTTTGTGACCTCCAACTTTGCGCTAATGATCAAAGGAGGATTGGACTTAAAACAAGTTGTTTTTAGTTTATTAAAATTTGATCATCAGAGTCTTCTATATGATGTTGGGAAGACCATGCAAGATGGTTTTAACAATGGACTTAGTTTTGGAGCAAGTTTAGCTCATTATTCCTTTGTTTCTGAGGAAATGATTGTGTTTCTATCAAATGGAAGTACTCAGTCTGAATTAGCCCAAAATTTAAAAGCTTTAAGTCAGCTCAGCTTTAAAGACATGATCAAAAAGTCGAATTTACTGATTAAGTTAATCCAGCCGATTTCATTTGCGGTGATCGGCATCCTAATTGTGGGTGCTTACTTGCAGATGTTACTGCCAATGTATAACTCAATGAAAGGAATTTACTAATGAAGAGAAAAGGATTCACACTAATTGAAATGACAATTGTCTTATTCATTATCTCGCTACTGGTTCTAATTATTATTCCGAACTTAAGCAATCAAAAGGATCACGCCAAAAAAATTCATGGATCGGCGATGGTGTCGGTTATTCAAACTCAAATCGATGCTTATGAAGACGAAAAGCATGACGGAAATGTAACCATTAACAAGTTAGTTAGAAGCCATTATTTAACGAGTAAGCAGGCTAAACAAGCTCAAGTGGAAAGAGTGGTCGTAGTAAAAAATCATGCCGTTCAAAGATAATCAAGAGGGTTTTACGTTAGTGGAAAGTCTCCTCGTTTTGTTTGTAACATCCCTTATTTTAGGGATCACCTTGGTTGCCGGAAACTATTTGGGATTTTTTGAGGGTAAAGAGGAACGCTTTTTTCAAACTTTAGATTCAGGGTGGAACGACGCGTTACTAGAGTCACAGAATAGTCATCATTCAACGGATGTATTGTTTTATCCAGATGATGAAGTGGTGTTTGCTAAGTGCGGCAAATCGAAACAAAAAGATAAGATAATTAGGATGCCAAAGGGATTAAGCGTTAAAAGTTACCATGATATTGAGATCAAAAGTGATGGATACGTTAAACCGCAAACAATTCGATGGTATTCGCAAAACCAAAAGAAAACGATTTTACAAAAAATTCAACTTGGATGGGGTGCATATCATCTTGAGACTATTAAATAAAATTAGACTTGGATTTACGTTGATTGACTCTTTAGTTGGTCTAATTCTGATTTGTAGTGGTGTGATCTTTTATTTAAACGTTAATGATTTTGAATATCATTGCTTAAGAAAAAGTCAGTATGAAACACATCAGGTTAGGATGAATTATGAACGTGCATTACTTAAAAAATATAAATGATCGAGCCGGCTTTTCGTTGATTGAGTCCATTTGTTCACTTTTGTTGGTCTCGTTAGCATTTAGCTTGATTATGATTACTAGTCAATTAATTCAAAAGGAAAAGTGGAGTGATAATCAGGGAACCTTTTATCGTTATCTTGATGTGATTGAGTCACCTGATTATCAGTTTAAGATGATTAAGGTCACTAAAGATGCCATTAAATTAAAGAGTAAGAAGGAAAATAAGGAATATATAATGGAACATTATCATGACATGGTTCGATTGCGTGGAGTAAATGGTGGACATATTCCAATCATATTAAACGTTAGTAAGGCATCTTGGTCATTACATCATCATATATTAACTAGTCAAATTAGAATTAATGGGGTCAATTATGAAGCCAAAAGTCACCTGTAAGAGAAGCGGGAGTTTAACGTTAGTTGCAATTTTGTTTTTAACTTTTTTGTCTGGAATAGTTGTTTATCGTTACCAAAAGATTAATTTTCAAATTCAAAATAATCATATTCGAACCGCAAAATATCAAAGACTAACGAAAGAATTGAATAATTCTAATAGATAAATGAGAAATCTTGAATAATATGCGTGAATTCTGGTAATATTAACCCTAGATATATAAGAAGAGGGGTTGATATTCTGTCTGAGAAAGAATCAATATCATTGTTTCAAGTTTTTGATCAATCCAGTAAAGTCTTGAGTCAGGCGTTAGGTACTTCGTATCTAGACGCTTTCATCGAAACCGCCGATAATATGATTGATAACAATACCGTTCGGGTCGAGGATGGTATTCCGAAATCCAACGTTGTTGATGAACTGACTAAGTTGTATCAAACGGTTGACTATAAAAAGATGGATAATGAATCGATTAGACGTGCTATTCAAATGGTTATGATCAAAGCTACTAAAGAAGATAAGATTCAGGCAAATCATCAAATAACTCCTGATACAATCGCTTACATCATGGGATACATAGTTACGCGGATTTATGAACACAAGTCTAGCGTGAGCATCCTTGATCCAGCAGTTGGAACTGGGAATTTACTTACAGCGGTCATGAATCAGCTACACGATTCACTTCATGATACTGTTAAGGGATATGGAATCGATAATGATGATTCAATGATTTCAATTGCTAGTATTAGTTCTGAAATGCAAGATTTGGATGTTGAACTAATTCAGCAGGATAGTATTGAACATCTGTTGGTTCCTAAGGTTGATTTAGTTGTCTCTGATCTCCCAGTTGGTTATTATCCAATTGATGAAAAGACAAAAGGTTATGCGACGCGGTCACAATCTGGTCATTCATATGTTCATCATTTATTGATTGAGCAGTCAATGAATTACTTAAAGCCTGCTGGATTTGGAGTGTTCCTAGTTCCAAGCAATCTTTTTGAAACGAGTGAAGCAAAGGGACTTTTGAAGTGGTTTCAAGATTCGGTTTATTTACAGGGAGCACTGAATTTACCCCAAGAGTTGTTTGGGGATAAAAGTGCTCAAAAAGCCATTTTAATTTTGCAGAATCGTGGTGGAGATAGTCACCAAGTTCAAAAAGTGATGTTAGGAGAGTTTCCTTCGTTTAAGGATACGACTGCCTTTCAAAAGTTCATGGCTGAGATTGTTGATTGGGAAGAAAACGATTTATTGAAGAAATAGTTGAAATTAAGGAGATTACTCATGGGTAAGATTATTGCAATTAATGCTGGTAGTTCGACTTTAAAGTTTAAGTTGTTTAAAATGCCAGAAGAAGAAGTTCTTGGAGAAGGTTTAATTGAAAGGATTGGCTTACCAAAATCACATGTTGAAATTAAATATGATGATGGGAAGAAATTTGAGGAAACATTAGATGTTAAGGATCATGAACAAGCAATCCAAATTTTGTTAGATCAATTACTCGATCTTGATATTATCAACGACTATAACGAAATTACCGGAGTTGGACATCGAGTCGTTGCTGGTGGAGAATATTTCGATCAATCGGTAATCATTACTCCTGAAGTTCTCAAAAAGATCGAAAGTTTGGATGAATTGGCACCCTTGCATGAGCCAGCCAATGTTTTAGGAATTAAGGCATTTGAAAAGGTGCTTCCAAACGTGACTAGCGTTGCCGTCTTTGATACATCATTTCATCAAACCATCCCCGAGAAAAATTATCTGTACAGTCTTCCTTATGAGTACTACGAAAAATATACGGCTCGTAAATATGGATTCCACGGGATTAGTTATCGCTATGTCTCTCAAAGAGCAGCTGAGTTAATGGGTAAACCCGTAGAAGATTTAAAGATGATTATCATGCATTTAGGTGCGGGTGCCTCAATCTGTGCCGTTAAGAACGGTAAGTCCTATGACACATCGATGGGATTTACCCCAGTTACTGGTTTAACCATGGCTACGCGTTCAGGTGATGTTGATCCTTCTCTTTTGGCCTACGTTATGGAAAAAGAAGGAATGACAGATATCAACGATATGATTAAAGTCTTAAACACTAAGTCTGGATTACTTGGTATTTCGGGTGTCTCTGCTGATATGCGTGAGGTTGAGGCTGCTCAAAAGACTAATCATCGTGCTAGAATTGCCCGTCAAATCTATGTTAATCGAATTGTTAGATACATTGGATCCTACCTAGCTGAACTTGGTGGTGCTGATGCAATTGTGTTCACTGCTGGAGTTGGTGAAAATAGTATTACCGTTAGACAGGAAGTTACTGATCAATTGTCATACTTCGGGATTGGCGTTGATAAAGAAAAGAACAATGTGCGTGGGGTGGTTAGAGATTTGAGTGCTGATGGCTCAAAGATTAAGACCCTTTTGGTACCAACCAACGAAGAATTGATGATTGCCCTTGATGTTCAGCGACTTGAAAAGGAAAAGAAAGCAAGTAAATAACCTAAAAGAAATCTTGGTAAATCCAAGATTTCTTTTTTATGTCATTGATTTAACCTTTTTTGAAATTTTGGTAGTTTTTCTTACAAAATATCTGTATAATTTCCATAAAAAGTAGCAAACAGCTTCACGTATCCGTGTATAATGTAGGCATACGTAAAGAAAGGATGTTTTTGTTGGAAAAAAATACAAATAATGAAAACCAAATGTCACGTGGACTTAAAAGTCGTCACGTTCAATTAATGGCACTAGGCGGGACCATTGGAACCGGATTGTTTTTAGGAGCTGGTCAATCAATTCATTTGGCTGGTCCATCCATTATCATTGCATATATAATTGCTGGAGTTGCTTGCTTTTTCTTAATGAGAGCACTTGGTGAATTACTACTTTCAAATACGAATAGTGTTTCGTTCATTGAATTTATTAATAAGTACCTAGGAGAAAAAACTGGTTTTGTGGCAGGCTGGACCTACTGGTTTTGCTGGATTGCCATTGCAATGGCAGAAGTAACCGCTGCTGGTCTATACATGAAGTTTTGGTTTCCTGACCTGCCACAGTGGGTAACTGCTGCCTTCTTAATTTTGATTTTATTCTTGTTGAACTCAATCACCGTGTCTGCTTTTGGTGAAACCGAATTCTGGTTTGCATTGATTAAAGTGGTGGCCATTGTGGCGTTAATCATTATTGGAATTGTTTTGGTTTTGATGCATTACAAGACAAGTGTTGGTTATGCACAGGTGTCTAATTTGTATTCTGATGGCTTTTTTGCCCATGGTGCATCGGGATTTGTCCTTTCTTTTCAAATGGTTCTTTTTAGTTTTGCAGGAATTGAAATGATTGGGATGACTGCTTCAGAGACCCAAGATCCGCAGAGAATCATTCCTAAATGTATTAATGAAGTCCCAACTAGAATCATTATTTTTTATGTTGGTTCGTTATTGGCTCTGATGTGTATTTTTCCTTGGCAGTACATTTCAGCAAATTCGAGTCCTTTTGTCCAAGTGTTTTCAAACATTGGAGTTAAGTCAGCAGCTGCTATTATTAATTTCGTGGTCTTGACCGCTGCAGCCTCTTCTTGTAATAGTGCTATTTTTACTACCGGTAGAATGTTATTTTCTCTAACCGACAAGAGCCAAAATAAATTTGCAAAGAAGCTTGGAACGCTTTCAAAAAGGCACATTCCTGCAAATGCAATTTTGTTTTCAACGATTGTGATTGCTATTTCAGTGTTGTTAAACATTTTGATGCCAGACGGTGTTTTTGAATTAGTTTCAAGTATTGCTACCACTTGTTTCTTGTTTGTTTGGTCTTTAATTGTTATTACACACTATGAATATCGCAAGTCACTTAACCAGGAACAGACAAACAAACTTACCTTCAAGATGCCATTTTTCCCATATTCTGACTTTTTCGTTGTTGGATTTATGGTCTTCGTTGCTTTTGTTTTAATTTTCAAAATGCAAACATTGATCGCATTAATTGGATCGGTTGTTTGGCTTCTTGTTCTATATGGATTTAAAGTTTTAAATGATAAAAGAAGAGAAAACAAAGAAGTCGATGATTAAAGTCATCGACTTTTTGATTATAGTTATTGATGGATGTTAAAATAGAAATTAGCGATAGTTACAGAAAACATTTTGAGGAAGTAATTTTATGGATGATAAAGTAGCAATTCTGCATACCAATGATCTTCATTCTCATTTTGAAAATTGGCCCAAGATCAGAAGATTTATGAAACTAAGAACAAAACAATTGGAAAAGCAGGGTTATCGAGTGTTTAAAGTTGATGACGGTGACGCCATTGACCGATCAAACGCGCTGACTGATGCTACTTCTGGTAAGGCCAACATTGAATTGATGAATTCAGTTGGTTATGATGCTGCAACAATTGGAAATAATGAAGCACTAACAATGTCACATGACGAACTGGCGCATCTTTATGATGATGCCAATTTTCCCGTTGTTTTGGATAATGTGATTGATGAAAGAACTGGTCAACTTCCAAAATGGGCGATCCCGTATCGTGATTTTAAGCTAAAAAATGATGTTCGGGTCCGTTTTATGGGCTTAACGGCGCCTTATCCCACGTACCAATACATGGATTGGAATTCACTTCCAATTAAAAGTACCATTGAGCGTTGTTTGAATGATTGGAAGGGGCAATATGACGTTCTGATTTTGCTTTCTCACTTAGGGATTAGCAATGATCGAAGAATTGCGAAAGCATTTCCTGACATCAATATTATCGTTGGGGGTCACACTCATCATTTGTTAGTTCATGGTGAAATGGTTAATCAAACCATGTTAACTGCAGCTGAGAAATGGGGCCACTACGTCGGTGAAATTACTTTTGACGTTAACGCTGAAAAAAGAGTAGAGAACGTTAAGGCACGTGTATATAAAACATCTGAAATGGAAACCGATGTGCAAGATGCAGAGGAGATTAAGCGTCTTGAAGATCGCGGTGAGAGAATTTTAGCAAGTAGTAAGGTTGCTGACATTCCTCATACAATGACAACGTCACTAACTGATGATAATGAACTGGTTGACTTGGGACTAAAGGCCATTGAAGCTAAAGCTGGGACGACTGCTGCCGTTTTGAACACGGGTTTGTTTTTAGGTGATTTAAAAAAGGGAATTGTTGACAAAAACGAACTCCATAAATTATTACCACATTCAATTCACGTTATGAAAAGTCAATTTTATGGTTATAACTTGTGGGAAATGATTATGGAAATGGAAAAGAACAAGGACTTTTTAGTTCGTTTTGAGCAAAAAGGAATGGGTTTTCGGGGAAAATATTTTGGAAGGCTCATTTATGATGGGATTCGATACGACACTAATAAAAAGCAGTTATTCTATCATAATCAACTAGTAGAACCCGATAAAAAATACACGATTGCTTTGATTGATCATTATAGTTTTATTCCGTTTTTCCCGGCGATTAGCATTGTGGGTAAAAATAACATTTTTTATGGTGAAACTTTGCGGGATGTTTTTGGTGATTATCTAGCAAAGAAGTTTCCGATCGAGGGGAAGTAAAATGGATCACAACGAAATTGAGAGTTTGATTGAAACAAGGAATGATGAGAGAGATTCCTTGGCTACTATTAAGCAGGTTGATGAAACAACTTTAAGCATTAATGGCCACGTGTACGTTCTTGAAGCTAATATTAGAAATGCTTTTGATTTAGGTGAATTTGCCAATAAATTTAATCCCATTTTGACACGTTTTGATTACATTGTTGGTGACTGGGGATATAATCAGTTACGGCTAAAAGGTTTTTATGCTGACTTTAGAAATGTTAGTAAAGGTTTACGTCATGCGGCAATTCCAGATTATATTATTGAGGATGCCAATTTTGGTTCTAATTACTTTGTCTTACACAATTTGGAAGCCGAAAAGGAAAAGAATCAAAGCCATAAAACTAGTAGAAAAAGACAACGTGCTGGTGGAAAAAATAGAAAAGCAGGAACTGCAAGCAAGCATAATGCTAATCAGACGTCAAATAATAATTTTAAATCAAAACATTTTAGAGATGGCAAGCGCGGCTTTACCATTAGACAGAAATAGGTGAAATCTTGATGAAGAGTTACAAGGGATATTTAATTGATTTGGATGGAACCGTTTATCAAGGAAAAAAGCGAATCCCAGCGGCTAAGCGTTTTATTGAGAGACTCCAGAAAAATTACATTCCTTTTTTATTTGTTACGAATAATTCAACCAAGACTCCAAGTGAGGTGGTCCATAATTTGGCACTTAATCACGATATTCATGTTACAAATGACAACGTTTATACTTCTGGGATGGCTACAGCTGCTTTTGTTAGTGAGGATGCGAAGTCGCATGATGATAAAGCCAGAACGGCATACGTTATTGGAGAAAATGGATTAAAGGAATCCATGGAGAAAATGGGTTTCAATATTTTTACAGATAATCCAGAGTATGTAGTGGTTGGTCTTGATCGTGACTTGACGTATGAAAAATTAGCACGAGCAGTGCTGGGGATTGCCCATGGTGCTAAATTTATTGGAACTAATCCAGATGCAAGAATTCCAAGCGAATATGGGATGCTGCCAAGTGCTGGTTCAATTATCGACTCAGTTCGGTATGCTTCAGGGGTTGAGCCGGTGATGATTGGCAAACCCAAGACCTTAATTGTTAGAAAAGCTTTAGATCAATTGAATTTAAGCAAAGCAGACGTAATCATGGTAGGCGATAATTATGACACTGATATTATGGCCGGTATTAACGATGGAGTAGATACTTTGCTGACTTATACTGGTGTGTCTACCAGAGAACAGGTAAAAAAGAAAGAAGTTCAACCTACTTATGAGGTAAATAGCTTAGATGAATGGAATACTTTATAGTTTGAAAGATTTAGTAGTATTTGTTTTAATACTACTTTTTTTAATAACATTTGCCGTTTTTTTTGTTATCAATGCTAGTTGGCTTTATTATGTTGCATTTTCCGTGTTGAATTTAACTAATCAATTTCATGTTTCAAGTGGATTATTAATGAGTAATTTTTATAAAATGATTGGTTTCATTCAGAATCCATTTGCGTCTAAATTAAGTTTGGACCAGTTTCCAATTTCAGCAAATGGGATGGTACATTTTAACAATGTAAGAGCCTTGGTATTAGCTAATAATTTGGTATTGTTAATTGTATCCATGGTTTTACTTGTCATTATGATTCGTTTCCTTTACTTTAAGAAGTTATGGAAGTTTCAGTTGCTTTCAGAGATGACGATTTTATTTATAATTTTTTTTGGAGTCTTTTGTGTTTTGGATTTTCAAGATGTTTTTATTTATTTCCATGATGTTCTTTTTAGAAATCGGGATTGGGTTTTTACGTCAAAGAAAGATCCAATCATTAACGTATTGCCGAATCAATATTTTTTAATGTGCTTTTTGTTGTTTTTTTTAATTATTCTTTTGGGATTATCTTTGATAATTTGGATTGGTAAAAGACAACTAAAAAAAGAGTCTGTCTAGAAGATTAAGATCTAATAGACAGGCTCTTTTTGTTTGAAACCTACTTCGATGTAGAAATCTTGCTTTTTAGATATCCAATTAAAGCTGGAATTAGTGAAATTACGATAATCAAAATGATTACTAGTGAAAAGTGTTCTTGAACGAACGGAATATTTCCGAAGAAATACCCAGCTCCACAACAAATCAGTACCCAACTGATACAAGCAATGAGGTTGTATTTAAGGAATTTTTTATAGCTGAAATCTGTGCCAGCGGCTACAAATGGGGCAAAGGTTCTGATAATTGGCATGAATCTAGCCAAAAAGATGGCAATTGCACCGTATTTATCGAAGAATTCACGTGCACGAGTTAGATCTTCTTCCTTGATAAATTTACCAAAAAAGTGGTGTTCAGTTAGTGCGTTTCCAACTTTTCTTCCAATAAAGAAGTTAAGGGAGTCTCCACCGGCAGATGCTAAGAAGAAGATAATGATGAATATCCAGATACTAAGATGATAATTGGAGTTAGCAGATAGGGCAGCGGCTGCAAATAAAAGTGAATCTCCAGGAAGGAAAGGTAAAATGACCGCTCCAGTTTCAATAAATATGATTGCAAATAAGATTAAGTATGTCCAATCGCCAAACATGTTTACGATCGTGATTAAGTGATGATCAATGTGTAATATAAAGTCAATTAAAAATTTAAAAAAATCCATGTTTTTCCTCTTTTTATATAAGTCATTAACTATTTAAGTGTATCAATAAAATGAGGATTTTTGAATTTAATTTTTTCTTATTTAAATTAATTTGGGTTTATTTAAAAAAAGTATTGACGTTAACTGTGATAGATAGTATAGTATTAGTTGTCGTCAAGTGCGGCATATCAATTTGGTTAAAATTAGTCAAACTTTTCTATTGACAATAAATTAACCACATGGTATATTATTATATGCGGCGTTGA
>NZ_JBWXUY010000037.1:0-255 GCF_059901325.1 Fructilactobacillus sp. X2R5C3
TGCCTGTTTATGGTCTACATAATCAATGAGTTTATCATAAAAATCATCCGTTAACGTCACTTCAAAAACTTGATCAAGAATCTTATCTTGTTTAGCCTTTTTAGCGGTCTCAACGTCAATCTTAACGTATGCTCCCCGACCAGATTGCTTACCAGTTGGATCAACTGAAACATTTCCCTCTTTATCACGAACAATTCTCACTAATTGTCGTTTAGGAGCCATCTCACCAGATACAACGTCTTTTCGCATTGGTAC
>NZ_JBWXUY010000038.1:0-255 GCF_059901325.1 Fructilactobacillus sp. X2R5C3
AGATAAATTTCCCAATCGAATTTATTGATTGTATTAACGGGCGGTAACGGGAACCCCTCAACAAGTAATGGAAAATAAGCCGTACGCTTCGGCAAATCCATGCCGGAAGCATACGGCAGAAATACATATGCCCTCAAATAATCAGCGTTTTCCGCTTAGCGAGACGCCCATCAATTTTGCGGGAAATGTTGCGAAATTTTCTATCTCGATTGTCCCTTCGCCGGTATTCTTGTCTTTTTTCCAGCGAATCTGCGC
>NZ_JBWXUY010000039.1:0-252 GCF_059901325.1 Fructilactobacillus sp. X2R5C3
TATCTGCAGATACTTGAATTGGGTTCTTGTTACCTTGCTCTGTGCGAATCACAGGTAGACCATTATCACTTTCTTCAAACTGATATGGCAGAGATGGGTATCGCTGTTGAATATCTGACAGTGAACGACCGATTAATCGCTTTACTGAGATAATGGTATTTTTAGGATCGGTCTGTGCACTTGCACGCGCTTCATCACCAGTTGTGTATGACTCTGACTGATAGTGAACAACGGAAGGCAAAATACTGCGGC
>NZ_JBWXUY010000040.1:0-251 GCF_059901325.1 Fructilactobacillus sp. X2R5C3
CTTCAATGGCTGGCCGGGGCACTGATATTAAGCTTTCCGATCAGGCCATTAAAAATGGCGGTTTGTTTGTGGTTGGAACGGAACGAATGTCTTCTTTACGAATTGATAATCAGCTACGTGGTCGTGCTGGCCGCCAGGGTGAGCCCGGCGACACGAAGTTTTATGTTTCGCTGGAAGATAAGATTGTTACCGAGAACGCTCCCAAGTGGGTCAAAAGGTACCGGGAAAAGTTGGTCAAAAAGCACGTTACG
>NZ_JBWXUY010000041.1:0-251 GCF_059901325.1 Fructilactobacillus sp. X2R5C3
TGCTGCTGGTGTCCATATGATTTTAGCTACACAACGGCCCTCTGTAGATGTCATTACTGGATTAATCAAGGCTAACGTACCATCAAGAATTGCCTTTGCGGTTTCGAGTGGAGTTGATTCACGAACAATTTTGGATACCAATGGTGCGGAAAAATTGCTTGGTCGAGGTGATATGCTCTACCTTCCGATCGATCAAAACATTCCTGCACGTGTTCAAGGGTCCTTTATTTCTGATGGTGATGTTGAAAATG
>NZ_JBWXUY010000042.1:0-249 GCF_059901325.1 Fructilactobacillus sp. X2R5C3
CGTTTGCACTACAGTATCGGCATGGTCATGAACGACAAGATTTTTGCGTCGGAGTTAATCATGACGTTGATTTCCGCCATTGGAGTGGTATTGACCATTCCCGTGACCATCGCGGTGATGCTGTATCTGAAACATCGCAAGTTGAAGAAAGCAAATAAAGCATAAATACGTAAAAAGCATTCGATTAGTCGGATGCTTTTTATTTTTATTAAATTAGACAATTCACATGATTTTTTCTATACTTTGATG
>NZ_JBWXUY010000043.1:0-249 GCF_059901325.1 Fructilactobacillus sp. X2R5C3
GTCTAAACTAGACGAGTCAGGTATCGTTTACATTGGTGCTGAAGTTAAGGGTGGCGACATCCTAGTTGGTAAAGTAACCCCTAAAGGTGAAACTCAACTGACTCCTGAAGAGAAGCTACTACGTGCGATCTTTGGTGAGAAAGCATCTGATGTTAAAGATACTTCGCTACGTGTACCAAACTCTGTTTCAGGTACTATCATCGATGTACAAGTCTTCACTCGCGATGGCGTAGAGAAAGACAAGCGTGC
>NZ_JBWXUY010000044.1:0-248 GCF_059901325.1 Fructilactobacillus sp. X2R5C3
TTGGATATCGGTTAATTTTTGGAAATAGTGATGAAAAGAGAGATAAAGAAATAGAATATATTGACACTTTTCTGCAAAATAATGTAGTGGGCATGATTGCTTCAACTAGTGAAGAAGCCAATGAAAATTTCGATAATCTGGATATTCCAGTTGTCCTTCTCGACCGTACAGCAGAGAAGTTACCAGCTGTTTATTCCGATCAAAAGACAGTCGGTAAGCTGGCAGCACGCGTATTGCTGGATAGAGGC
>NZ_JBWXUY010000045.1:0-248 GCF_059901325.1 Fructilactobacillus sp. X2R5C3
CCCTAGTTAAGCGTGGTTTAAGTGGCGACATGCAAATCAGTGAGCAATTAGATGAACAGCTTGCCAAGCGAGCCATCAATCTTTTTTATGGTCATTACGAGCAACAAGTTGGTGAGTACAGCGTGCTTTACCAGCATGTTGAAACAGGTCTTGCTGCTCTTCGTAGCACCCCAAAAGCACTCATTACCAATAAAGCGCGTCGTTTTACTGAAAAGCTACTTGATAAACTAGCGTTAACAGAGCATTTT
>NZ_JBWXUY010000046.1:0-247 GCF_059901325.1 Fructilactobacillus sp. X2R5C3
CTTTATGGGTGGAACTGTCGTTTCAAATGAAGAAGTTGTCAACGGGAAAACCGAACGGGGTGGTTATGACGTTTACAGAAAGCCCATGAAGCAATGGGTTTTAAAGATTACCGCGTACGCCGATCGCTTACTTGATGATCTTGATGATTTAGACTGGCCTGAAAGTATTAAACAAATGCAGCGGAACTGGATTGGTCGTTCGGTAGGAGCCAGCATTTCATTTGATGTCAATGAAGAAGATCAGAAG
>NZ_JBWXUY010000004.1:0-196838 GCF_059901325.1 Fructilactobacillus sp. X2R5C3
TTAATTTTAAGTTCTACAACTTAAAATTACCTTACACTTGTAATCAAAATCTTGTTCAGTTTTCAAAGATCTACTCTTGATTGTTGCCGTTTGATTCTTCCTTAACGCAACATACATAACTATACTACGTTGTGTTTTCAATGTCAACAGATAAACTCAATTATTTTAAATTTATTTGTTAGCAATCGGCAAAACCATTATTGCAACATCAAATATAATACAGTATTTTGCACTTTAGTGCAAGAGCAATATTTATGATAATTAACTTAGTTCATAATCAGTGACTTATTAATTATTATCAAATCATTTTTCTCTCTCACTGAGCATTTACTACTATACATGCGCTCAAATACTTTGTCAACACTTTTGGTCAAAAAAGGTCAAACTTTTTTCAATTTTTATTTTCCATCTAATAAATGAACATAATCGGACAAGTGATCAATCTTTACAAAAGCTACTCTAACAATGTTTCAAATCATTTTTGTACAAATAAAAAGAGATGATAAAAATCATCTCTTTTTCTATCAAACAAATCTATTTTTTATTATCTTCATCCTGTGGATTATCAGAATTATCTTCTGGTCTCATAGTTGGGAACAAGAGAACATCACGAATGGATGGTGCGTCAGTCAAAAGCATTACCAAACGATCAATTCCAATTCCTAATCCACCTGTAGGAGGCATGCCATACTCAAGTGCTTCGATAAAGTCTTCATCGATACCCTGAGCTTCATCATTCCCCTCTTCACGTTCCTTAGCTTGAGCTTCAAAACGTTGACGTTGATCAATTGGATCATTTAATTCAGAAAAAGCATTAGCATATTCATTACCAAGAATATATAATTCAAAACGGTCCGTAAATCTTGGGTCATCAGCATTTTTCTTTGCCAAAGGAGAAATTTCAATTGGATGACCATAGACAAACGTTGGCTTCTTTAGCTTTGGTTGAACGAACTGTTCAAAGAAAGCATTAATGATATGACCAACTTTCCAGTATGATTCATAGTGCACACCGTGTTTATCAGCCAACTTCTTAGCGTCATCATCCGACATCTTAGGCCAAAAATCAACTCCCGTATATTTTTTCACGGCATCAACCATATGAATTCGATCGAATTCTTGGTTCAAATCAACTTCTTCACCCTGATACGTAACCTTACCATTATCACTAACGGCTTTGGCAGCGGCTCTAAAAATTCCTTCAGTTTCATCCATTACATCATGAAAATCAAAGTATGCAGCATAGGTCTCAAGTTCAGTAAATTCAGGATTGTGTTCCTTATCCATCCCTTCATTTCTAAACACACGGCCAATCTCGTAGACACGTCCCATGCCACCTACAATCAAACGCTTCAAATGAAGTTCCAGTGCAATTCGCAAATATAAATCAATATTTAAGGCATTATGATGAGTTATAAATGGACGAGCGGATGCTCCACCGGCAGTAGTGTGTAATACTGGCGTCTCAACCTCAGTAAAGTCCATCTTATTATCCAAAAAGTTTCGAACTGCCTTAATAATTTTACTCCGCTTCTGGAAACGCTCAAAACTATCACGATTTGAGATTAAATCAAGGTATCGCTGACGATACTTTTGTTCCTTATTTTGTAATCCGTGATACTTATCAGGAAGTGGACGAAGTGCCTTTGATAGGAAAGTAATGGACGTAGCACGAACGGTTAGTTGTCCCATGTCTGTCTTAATTACTTCACCAGTAAAGCCAAGAAAGTCCCCGATGTCAGCACGTTTAAAGATATGATACTGTTCTTCTCCAACAACATCTTTTCGAACGTAAACCTGGATTTTGCCAGAACGATCAAGGATATCGGCAAATCCAACTTTACCTTTGCCCCGTTTAGCTACCATTCGTCCAGCAATCGTAGCCTTGACATCTTTTTGTTCTAATTCTTCCTTATCGTACTTATCAAACTCTTTGTCTAAATCTTTTGCCAAATAAGTTGGCTTAAAGGCATGACCAAAAGGATCAATTCCCTCATCTCGTAGCTCTTGCATCTTTTCTCTACGAACTTTTAATTGGTCATTCATTTTCTTCTCTTGTGCCAATTCAAATCCCCCAAACTAGTAACTTACATTCATAATAACATAGTTAAGCATCGTAATTATGCATTTTTCCGTGCGTTTCTCATCGCATCTTTTTCTAGAAAATCATCGAAGATCTGGTCCATCTCTACTTCAGACTCAGCATTGTTTAACTTCACTTTGGTTCGAGCCGAATGAGAAATTCCCTTCAAGTAATAAGCTGCCTGACCTCTGAATTGTCTTGGTCCAACATATTCACCCTTAATTCGAACTAACCCATGCAAATGTTCCTTAGCAGTGTTGATTTTTTCCTCAACACTTGGTTCCGGGATTAATTCACCAGTTGCTAGATAGTGCTCAGTTTGCCTCAAAATCCAGGGATTTCCTTCAACGGCACGGCCCATCATTACTGCATCACAACCTACTTCATCAATCATTTGTTTAGCCTGTTGTGGAGTAGTCACGTCACCATTTCCAATGAACGGAATCGTCAATGCATCGGCAACTTCTTTTAAAATCTCCCAGTTAGCATGTCCGGTATACATTTGTTTTCTAGTTCGACCGTGCATCGCAACAGCAGAAGCCCCAGCCGCCTCAGCAGCAAGCGCATTTTGCACCGCATAAACATGATCCTCATCCCAACCAGTTCGCATCTTAACCGTTACTGGCTTTTTAACGGCAGCAGTTACATAAGACACCATTTCATAAACCTTATCAGGATCAAGGAGCCACTTAGCCCCGGCATCGGTCTTAACGACCTTATTTACGGGACAACCCATGTTGATATCGATAATATCAGCAGCCGTCTTCTGATCAATAAACTTAGCAGCCTCCACTAAAGTTTCTTTGGTTCCACCAAAAATCTGAATACTCATTGGGTGTTCATTAGGATCAACGTTAACCATGCTTAACGTTTTTTTGTTGTTATACATAATTCCACGATCGGAAATCATTTCACAAACAACTAATCCCGCACCAAACTTTTTACAAATGATTCTAAAGGCTGAGTTCGTAACTCCAGCCATTGGAGCTACTACTAGTTGATTTGGAATCGTTACGTTTCCAATTTTCCACTCCATTTTTTCACCTCATCTAAATTGTTTCCAAACATTTTATATAATACCATACCAGTACAAAAAAGAGCGAACCGTATGACAGCACGCTCTTTGATACTACTTATCCCTCTCATTCAGTAAATCAACCAATTCATCTTCCGAAAAGTTATACTTTTTACCACAAAAATTACATACAACCTGTGCCCCATGATCTTCATCAATCAATTGCTGCAGATCCTTCTTACCAATTCCCGCAATGTCTTTGGCAAATTTTTCTTTGGAACAATTGCAGACAAATTCGACTGGCATATGATCAATAACGTCCAGATTATCCGTACCAAATAACTCATCCAAAATGTGATCAGGATTAGGATCCTTTTCTAACATGGACGAAATACTGGGCGCATTCTTTAAAGTCTGCTCCAACTTATCAATTGCCTCGTCAGAAGCACCAGGCATGACTTGAATCAAATATCCCCCGGCACTTTGGACGTTGTTTTCTCCGTCAATGTCAACTGAAACTCCAACGGCTGATGGAATCTGTTCTGACTTTGCTAAATAAAAGGTAAAATCATCACCAATTTTACCGCTTGCGAGTGGAACATCACTAGTGTAAGGCTCACTTGTTCCCTGATTTTTAACGACTTCTAAAAAACCATTCGTTCCTACACCCTTAGAAACATCAACTTTCCCATCCTTTGTGAGTGGCAAGTTAACGTGAGGATTCTGAATGTATCCCTTAATGTGTCCCTTAGCATCAGCATCAATAACCATTCCGCCGACTGGACCACGTCCATTTAAGCGAACGGTCATGCTTTCTTTTCCCTTTAACACTGAGGCCGACAGCATCAAGGTTGCAGCAATCGTTCTTCCAAGTGCTGCCGTTGATGTACTCCAGGTATCATGAATTTTTTGAACATAACTGACAATTCCAGTCGCGTTTAAGCCGTAAACCCGAAACATCCCATCTTTAGTAAGTGCCTTAACTAATACATCATTTTTATCATTCATTTTATTCCCTCCTTAGATTAAAAAAGAACGTGGGCTTTGATCCCAACGTTCTTTTCGTTTATTGATCTTGATTATCAGAATCTTGGTGATCTGAATTACTATCATGATTTTCATCGTGTTTTTCTTCAGAATGATCAATTTCTTGTTCAAGTTTCTTTTCGTGCTCGTGCTCCTTAGCGTCAATGGCTTTCTTAGCTTGTTCAAAGGTTTCATTTTCACTAGGGTACTCATCACTATTAGTTGAATGTTCAGGCATTTTACCGGTCTTGTAGAGACTCAAAATTTCCTTTTCATCCAACGTCTCATATTTAAGCAACGCATCCGCAATTGCCTTGTGCTGATCACGATGACCCTCAATAATCTCCTTAGCTTCACCATGAGCTTCATCAATAAAGTACTTCACTTCATCATCAATCTTAGCTGCGGTTTCCTGTGAGTACTTAGGAGCAGCGTATGGATCTTGGTTAGGACTTTCGAGTTCCACGGTTCCAATCTTGTCACTCATTCCATATTGAGTAACCATGGCACGAGCAAGATTAGTGGCTTGCTCAAAGTCATTTGAAGCACCTGATGATTCAGAATGGAAAACGACTTCTTCAGCAGTTCTACCACCCATTAACCCAGCTAATTGTTCTTGAGCGTTCTTCTTTGAGATCAATTGTTGGTCTTCCTTAGGCAGCATGATGGCATATCCACCAGCACGACCTCTTGGAACAATGGTAACCTTATGAACAACTCGAGCGTCATTTAATACTAAACCAACGATGGTATGACCAGCTTCATGGTTAGCCACAATTTGACGTTCGTGTTCGTTAATAACCTTATTACGTTTAGCCGGTCCAGCAATAACACGATCCTCAGCTTCATCCATATCAGCCGCATTAATCTCATTATCACCATTTCTCGCGGCCAGTAAGGCAGCTTCATTTAGCAAGTTCGCTAAATCAGCACCAACAAATCCGGGAGTCTGTTTAGCAATTTCATGAAGGTCAACATCAGAAGCAAGTGGTTTGTCTTTGGCATGAACTTTCAAAATTGCTTCTCGTCCACGAACATCAGGCTGACCAACTAAGATTTTCCGATCAAAACGACCTGGACGAGTTAAGGCTGGGTCTAAAACATCAGAACGGTTCGTGGCGGCAATGACAATAACACCTTCATTACCAGTAAAACCATCCATTTCAACCAACAACTGGTTAAGGGTTTGTTCACGTTCATCGTGACCGCCCCCCATTCCGGATCCACGTTTTCGTCCAACGGCATCAATTTCATCAATAAAGATGATGGCCGGTGAATTCTTCTTAGCTTGAGCAAACAAGTCTCTAACACGACTCGCACCAACCCCAACGAACATCTCAACGAAATCAGACCCTGATAATGAGTAGAATGGAACGTTTGCTTCACCGGCAACCGCCTTGGCTAACAGCGTCTTACCAGTACCCGGAGGTCCTTCAAGCAAGACACCTTTTGGTATAACGGCACCCAGCTTAGTAAACTTCTTGGGATCCTTTAAAAATTCAACAACTTCGACCAGTTCTTGTTTTTCTTCATCTTCACCAGCAACGTCACTAAACTTAACGTTACTCTTAACTGGTTTAGCCTGGCTCTTTCCGACTTTCATGACGCCACCAGCGCCACCACCTGCTCCACCAGCTTGCTTCATCATAATGTAGAACAAGTAAATGAAGATTAATAATGGTAGAACTGAGATTGCTAAGTTTAACCAAAAGCTATTCGATTGTGTTTCTTTAGTACTCATCGGCACCTTATTCTTATTAGCTAACTTGGTAATCTGACTAACCGATGAGTCATTCTTTAAAATGCTAGTAGTGAATCCATTTACCTTAGTGTAAGTATTGTTGCTCGACTTGGTAAGTTTTCCATTACTAAAATTAAGCGGAATTCCGTTATTTTTCTGCTTAACATTTTGGGGCTTCTTGTACTGACCAGTTATTTTATATACACCGCCAGAAGGTTGAACAGAGAAGTTTTTAACCTTGTTCGTCTGCAAATCATTTGTAAATTGACTTGAACGAATTCCCTGAGTTTGAGTTCTTTGTGATCCGCTGCCACCACCAGTGACAAGCATAATCACACCCATGACAACCACAAAGATGATGATATAAAATAGGCTACTCTTAAAAAGCCCATTTTTATTATTTTTCATTTGTGCCTCCCAATCTAATTTCTCGAAAAGATAACAAATAGAATGTTATCACTTTTACTTTAAATGGACGACCGTTTAGGCCGAATAAATTGAAGGTTTTAAAATTCCAATGTACGGTAAGTTACGATAAAAACCCTTGTAATCAAGTCCATAACCGACAATAAATTCATTTGGAACGTTAAAACCCACATAATCTGCCTTGGCAGGGACAACTCTTCCCTCAGGTTTATCAAAAATGGTACAAACTTTAATTGAATTAGCTCCTCGATCTGAAACCAAATCCTCAAGAAATTGAAGGGTGCGTCCTGTATCAATAATATCTTCAACAAAAATGATATCACGGCCACTAACATCACCATCAAGATCACGGATGAGCTCAACTTTTCCGGTTGAAGCAGTCCCACCCTTATAGCTTGAAACATCGACAAAATCAAGATCTAGGTATATGTCCATCTGGCGAATAATATCGCTCATAAATAGCACTGCCCCAGTCAGCACACAAACTACTAGTGGCTTTTTGTCTCGATAATCATTACTTAACTGCTTCCCTAGCCTTTTTACTGCAGAAGCAATGTCTTTTTGACTATATAAGACCCGCTCAATATCGTCATTCATTTGTTATATCCTTTCGCGTAATTAAAAGTTCATACCCGTGAGTTGCACCCTTAGGCAACCACTTGCTTTCCTTATAACCAATGACGGCCAACACACTCTCCTTACTGTCCACCAGTACTTGCACGTGACGTCGCTTGGCACTTGGAACTTTCTGATTAATTAACAATCTTCTTAAACTCTGATGACCGCCATTCTTGAGTTCAACGGTATCATCCGGTTTAAAGGCTCTTTTTGACAAAGGAAACTGAGAGTCCGCCAAATCAAAATGACTTCGACGCCAAAAGTTTCCCTTTGGAACATGATTTTCATCAAAAATACCAAAATTAAATCCGTTAACGTTGCGGTTCCACTGGTTTAATTCTACCACAAACGAACTTTCATCACGGTGATCATCGTAATTGTTAGGAGATTGTTTAAAAAACATGATTTTATTATAACTTTTTTCAAAAAAATAAGCATTTGAAATTCGCAATTTCCCCTGTGGTTTTCCAAAATCTTTAACTAAAGTCAAAATTTCAGTAATTTGATTATCAGAAAGAGTAACCGTTGACGTCAACTGTTTTAACAATGCGCGAAGTAAAATGGAAAGTTGATTAATTGACGTTGTATCGTACTCGGCACTTACGCAGTCTCTTTTAACCTTTAAGTCATGTCTCAAAAGATCGGCTTGAGCGAAACCACTTGATCCGTCGAGTTCCGACTGCAAATTACTAGCAAACTTAGCAAAATGAGAGATAACATTAGGATTTTCTTTAATTAATTCTGGTAAAACCTGGTTGCGAATCCGATTACGGAGGACCGTATTTTCAAAGTTAGTTTTATCATCATACCATGTTAACGAATGATTTTTAGCATACAAACGGATGGATTCTTTCGAAAACTGTAGTAATGGTCGAACCATCGTTCCTCCATTAAAGGGATGACTCTCTTTAATTCCTTGAACCTCAAACAAATTCCCACTGCGAATGAGTTTCATAAGGATGGTCTCGGCTTGATCATTTTCTTGATGAGCCGTTAACAAGACTGAAGCATTAAAATCATTCATGACTTCCGCAAAAAAATGATAGCGAAACTTACGAGCTTGATTCTCCACCCCACTACTAATCTGGTCGTGATTCCAATTGCCAACCCGCAAATCAAGGTGGTGTTTCTTACAGTAATCAATCAGAAACCGTTCTTCAACCTCACTTTGTTTTCGTAAATGGTGGTTAACATGAGCAACAATAATATGAGGTTTAAAATCTTTTAAGTGTTGGAGTAAATCTAACAAAGCCATGGAATCAACTCCAGTTGAGACCCCAATCACAACATTTTCGTCTTTTTTCCACCACTGTTTCTTCTTAACCAACGAATTAATTTGATTACGTAAATTCAAATTAACCTCCAAAACAAAAAAGCCGAGCAATTTGCCCAGTTATTCGTTCATTAACTACGACGACCACCACGACCGCCGCGTTTTCCTTCTGTGTTTTTCTTAATGACGGACATCCGACTTTCGCTTTCTTTCATGAAGTCTGAAAGCAAATCATCAAAGCTTTCATTCTTACCCTTATGGCCATTACGATTGTCGCGGCCACTGCGATGTCCATGATTCCCGTTATTTGAGTGCCCGTAATGTGAATGCTCATCATGATTATGTTCACCATGATGTTGATGTGATTCTTTTTCTGGATGATCGGAAGCTTTGCGAATTGATAGGCCAATCTTACCGTCATCCCCAATGCTCAAAACCTTAACGGTCACTTCATCGCCAACCGACAGAATATCATGAATATCTTTTACGTAACCATCAGAAACCTCACTGATATGAACTAGTCCAGTCTTATGATCGCCTAGATCAATGAAAGCTCCAAAATTAGTAATTCCTGAAACTTTCCCAGTGACCTTCTCTCCAACCTTAATTGTCATAAAAAAGCCATTCCTCCTAATAAATGTTGTGTTAATTATAACATAATCCTTTAAAGTAAAATAAAAGAAGATTACATCCTAGTAATCCTCTATTCATTACCAATCTTACTATTCTGTGGGAAACTGTAAACAGTTTCGCCTGGTTTTGTATAATAATATTTAGCTCGCATCAATTCTTGAAGATAATTCTTGTTATTTAAAAGCTTAATTTGTTCATTAAGATTCTTTTCTTTTTGTTTTTCAACCTGGTAATCCTGTTTTTTTCTGGTAATTTGGGCATTCACACCGTGAATTTGATTCATTCCACTAACAATTTGCCACCCGAGCGCCAAAAAAGCCACGGCAAATATTGCCACGAGAGCAACCAGTCGCTTGGTTCTTTTACTTAACTTCTTATTATCTCTTTGCTGTTGGTTTGCTTTACTTTTCCTTGAAGCAGAATTCAAGTATTCAACGTTGTTATTTCTGTTCATCAGGAATGCCTCCACGAATTTATATGAACATAGTACCACATGTAAAGCCAGAATATAATATTAATTCAACAATAATTATTCTAATTCATCATTTTCAGCCCGATAGTCTCGATCATAGGTTTCACTGATGGTCTTATACATGGTGTCTGAATCAGACTTTTTGGTGGTATCTAACAGTTGTAGCACCTCTACGGTTAAATTTTTATTTCCAAACTTAATCAGAATTTGATCGCCAACCGAAACCTTACTTGATGATTTGGCTGGCTCGCCGTTTACAAAGACTCGCCCTTGATCGGCAATCTTTTTGGCAACTGGACGACGTTTTATAATCCGTGAAATTTTTAAAAATTTATCAATTCTCATTTTTGCTTATCTCCTACAAACCGTTTCATAATTGGAACCATCGCTAACTCCGAAGCAGTCAAAACTTTTCCTTTCAGACACATTCCTAAAAACACGAATGCCCCAATCGGAATAACAATCATTAATTTAATAACATCCACCAGTCGACTGGTATCTCCAAGGACGTGGTTCAATCCTAATTCAGTTAAAACAACGACAATCACCATTACCATACTGATTAATGATACCTCTAATAGGAACTTCCAACTAAAAATGTGCTCATGAACCCGCTTTGGACTAGTATACCAGTTAACTAATAACACGATTAACAGAGCAATGATAGTTGATAATGAAGCACCAATGATTCCGAAATGAATTACGCACCACTTAGTGATCATTATTTTACAAATTAGGCCCAACAAAATAGCGGTCACCGTACTTTTAAAGTCATCAATACTCTGTAAAACCGAGTTAAGGGCTGTCACCATCGTAGCGAAGAGGATGCTCAAACAGTATACCGAAAGCGTGATGTCTAAATCATAACTCCCAAACAAGAGATGATTTAATTGAGGCATAATACTAATCAGTCCGAAGGTAACTGCCATCGTCACTACCAGTGTAATGCGCATACTGTATTTTACAAGGGTCTTAAATGACCTTTCTTTTCCAGCATGATGATAATACGCCATCTGCGGCAAGACGGTTGAAGAAATGGCCGTTCCAATCACTAATCCTAGTTGAACAATGGGCTGAGCGCGATCATAAATCCCCTTTTGGGTCTGAGCCATTAGATTACTTACACCACTTACTACCAGCCCATTTTTTACCGTAAATGAATCGACCAATTGCATTAACACCATTAGAGCAGCTAAAACACTAAGCACACCACCCTGTAAGATGATTTGCTTCGCTAATTTCAGGTAGTTAAATTTCAAATCTTGAAAGTGAAAATGAGCAAGTATGTCACGTGCATAATATCCCAAGATAAGTGCTGAAAAAATCGCTGCTAATGGAGCCGATAACATTGCTAACGTCCCCATCTTGTATAAGTTCCAGTGCTGGACGGCTGCTAAATAGGCTACCACAATGATCATTGAAACCCGCACAAACTGCTCTACCACTTGAGAAGTCGCCGTTGGAATCATCTGCATGCTAGATTGAAAGTACCCCCTCACATCCGCTAAAAGGGGCATCAACAAAAACATCCAGCTTACCGCTTGAATTACGGGTTTTAATTCAAAGTCTCCCATTAAAGTAGCAATTTCTGATGAAAATAACTGTAATCCACCAAAAATAATCACCGAAATGATCATTAAGATCACCATGATTTGGAAAAACAACGTTTGTTTCTCCCCTTCAGTCTCCCGTTCCACAATCATCTTGGAAACAAACGCTGGAAGACCGGTCAAGGCAAACGCAACCCCAATCCCATAAATAGGATAAACCTGCTGATAGATGTAAAATCCAACGTTTCCAACAAAATTTTCCAGTGGAATCCGATAAACGGCACTTAGTACCTTTGAAATAATGGCAGCTACCGAAAGGATCAAGGTTCCACTAACAATCTTTTTACTTGTCTTTTGATTCATGTTCTTCTTGATCCAATCTTATTTTACTCAAGCTTTTGACAAATTGATAAAGCTGTTTCAACCAATCGGCATCTTTCATCGTTGGTTGAACAACTAACTTAATTTGAAAACACCCGTTAACCATTTTCACTGAGGAACGAAAATCCGTATCAGCAATGGCTTTCAAAATTTCCTTACTAGTGAATCTTTGGGTTCCTACCTTACTCATGGTAACGGTTAAATTATTTTGATCTTTGCGAATTTTATCAATCAGATCATAATCGGCAAGCATCTTAATGCGGTCAATTTCAAGCAGATTAGCTACTTCATCAGGATATTCACCAAACCGATCAATTAAATCACTTTGTAGTTCGGTAAATTGTTCCTCACTATCCATCTGTCGGATTCGCTTGTATAATTCAATCTTTTGTTGCTGATCCTCAATGTAAGTCGCCGGAAGATAAGCTTCAATCCCGAGTTCAACCTTCGAATCAGACTTTTCAACCACGCGATGCTGGCCCTTCTTCTTGGAGACAGCGTCAGACAACATCTTAGTATACATATCATAACCAACTGAATTAATAAAACCGTGCTGCTGCTTTCCGAGCACGTTTCCAGCCCCACGAATCGAAAGATCACGCATGGCCACCTTAAATCCTGAACCCAATTCAGTGAAATCCTTGATGGCTTCTAGTCGATTCTCAGAAACTTCGGTCAACGCTTTATTTGGCTGGTACATAAAGTAAGCTTGTCCTACTCGATTACTTCGACCAATTCTTCCCCGAATCTGATAAAGCTGGGAGAGTCCCATCCGATCCGCATCCTCAACGAACAGGGTATTCGCATTAGGAATGTCAACTCCCGTTTCGATGATGGTCGTCGTAACCAACACATCATAATCTCCGTTAACAAAGTCGTACAGGATCCCTTCCATTTGATTTTCGGACATCTGGCCGTTGATGGAAGCAATCCGCGCATCAGGCAAAAGGGTCTGCAACTTGTCGACCGTCTGATCAATATCTTTAACCCGATTATGCAAATAAAAGACCTGTCCCCCGCGTTGCATCTCCCGTCTGATTCCGTCCACAATCGAACCCTCATTTTGCTCCATCACGTAGGTTTGAATCGGATAGCGATTAGCCGGAGGAGTTTCAATAACTGATAGGTCACGAACGCCCATCATTGACATGTTTAAAGTCCGTGGAATTGGTGTGGCAGTTAGCGTCAACACATCGACATCCGACCTCAATTCCTTGATTTTTTCTTTGTGTTTAACCCCAAATCGTTGTTCCTCATCGACGATTAAAAGACCTAAGTCATTGAACTTCACGTCTTTAGACAGCAAACGGTGGGTGCCAACCACGATATCAATTTTTCCGTCCTTTAGGTCTTGAATGGTTTGGCGGGTCTGTTTGGGCGTGTCAAAACGCGAGAGAACTCCGATTTTAACCGGAAAGCCATTAAATCGTTCAACCATGGTCTCATAATGTTGTTGAGCTAGTACCGTTGTGGGCACCAGAAAAGCCACCTGTTTCCCGGCTTCAACGGCTTTAAAGGCCGCTCTCAAGGCTACCTCAGTTTTCCCGTAGCCCACGTCTCCAACCAGTAAACGGTCCATCGGATGGGGACTCTCCATGTCTTTTTTAATTTCATCAGTACTTCGAAGCTGATCGGGTGTCTCCGTGTATGGAAACGCCTGCTCAAACTCAGCCTGATATTGGTCATCAACCGGAAAGGCATAACCCGACTCGGCCTCCCGTTTGGCGTATAAGTCAACCAGATCATCAGCAATGTCTTCCACCTTAGAAGCCACCGAACGCTTCGTCTTGGCCCATTCCGTTCCACCAAGTTTATTAATCTTTGGATGTTTGTCCTCTGACGAAACGTATTTTTGTACCAAATTCAGTTGGTCAACGGGAACGTAGATCTTGGCACCCTTTTGATAGGTTAAAGTCATATAGTCCTGATGCCTACCATCGACTTCCATAGTCTTCATCCCATCGTATCGTCCAATTCCGTGATTAACGTGAACAACGTAGTCACCGGGTTTTAAATCGGTATAGCTTTTGATTCGCTCCGCATTAGAAAAGGTCTGTCTTCTAACTCGTTTCTTTTTCCCTTGTTCATTCACCCGTTTAAACATATCTGATTCAGAAACAATCGCTAGGTTAGCGGCCGGCAAATCAAAGCCATTTTTTAGGTTAGCTAAAACAATCTGAGTCTTTCCCTTAATAATGTTATCAGTGGTTGATTGAATGGCATCAACACCAAAATCACTCAACGTTGACGAAACCTTTTCCACTCGTTTTTCATCACTAACGGCAATGACCACGGTTCGTTTCTCAGCTTGATAACGTTGCATTTCTGCTTTAAACATCGGCATTTGTCCAAAAAAACGCTGCATTGGGTGAACCTTGATGTCGATGATGTCAGAAAGCTTCATTCGCCCTAGTCCTTTTTGAAACAAAGAAAATAACAAGGTCGCATGATGATCAGTTCCGGTTACCGTTCTAAAATTAAGCGACAGTTTCTGGTCAGAAAACAGTTCATGATTATCTTCAACTGAATCACGCCAGTTCTGTTCGTCACTTTCAAGTTGCTTATTAGCATCCCTTATGCGACTGTAGTCATCATAGACTACCATCCCATTTTCAGGTAAATAATCTAAAATTGAGGTTTCCTTTTCAAAAATAAACTGACTGTACTCACTCCATTTTTGGTCAATCGATTGGCCTTTGAGCCCGTCAATCACCTGTTGAATGTTATCAACTAAAACGTCACTGCCGTCGTCTTTGATGGTTTGGTTCAATCGTTTGGAAAGTTCCTTGATTCCATGCTTGCGATCGCTTTCGCTGGGTAAAAAATCAGAAGCTGGTAGCACACTAATCTCATCAATATTTGCCACACTTCGTTGGGTAGCAGCATCAAAATAACGCATGGAATCCACTTCCGTATCAAAAAAATCAATCCGAATTGGATAGTCCGAATTAAGTGGGTAGATATCCAAAATTGACCCACGATTAGCAAATTCACCGGGGGCGGAAACCATGTTCTTCTTCTCGTAACCCATTTGAACCAACTGTTGTTGAAGTTTTATAAGGTCCAAGTCGTCTCCAACCTTGACGTGTAATTGGCTTTGATTAAAACTAGCTGGCTCTGGTAGATATCGTTTAAGACCAGCCGTTGAAACAATCACCACCACTGGTTTCTCTGACTCAAGCGCGTTTAGGGCCCGCACTCTTTGAGCTCGATACTGCGGAGAGCTGGTTGCAATCTCTGCCGCGACGAGTTCTTCAGCCGGGAACTCAAAGACCTGATCTGAATCCATTACTTCATTAAAAGACTCGGTAATTTGATCCGCATGGTTCATCGTATCGGTTACGTATATCGTAGGTTTTTGCTTATCATTAATTAATTGTTTTAATAATAGAGTACGAGCGGATCCACTAGTCCCAGTGATCAGTTGCTTGGTATCAGGAGCAAGATTAGAACTGATTTTTTCATACTGTGGCATTTCTTTTAACGTTTCATCTAGCTTCAAAAACTCATCTCCTCTTTTATTAATTATACGAATTAATTAAACTGATTTTCTAACTTACTGAAGGGAGTACCAGAAACCCACTCGTCTAATGCTTTAACCGCATGATCCTCCGCTTCTAAAAACGGTGCCCGTTGTTCCAGACTAAATTTACTCAAGACATAGTTCACAACACTTTCACGTTTGGGATGACTGGTTCCAATCTTAATCCGATTAAACTGATCGGTCCCAAGGTGAGCAATGATGCTTTTGATTCCATTATGACCACCAGCCGAACCGTGGTTTCTTAGCCGAATTCGTCCCACTGGTAAATCCATGTCATCGTAAACAATTACTAAATCATCAAGATCTAATTTGAAAAATTGCATCAAGGGATGAACTGCGCGCCCTGAATCATTCATCATCGTCGTTGGTTTGACTACCATTACCTTTTCACCATTGACTATTCCCGTACCATACATGGCATCCATCTTTTGTTTATTAATCGCGATCTGGTTTTGATCAGCAAACTTATCAACCACCATAAACCCCGTGTTATGCCTGGTACCATCAAATTCAGCACCAACGTTGCCTAATCCCACAATCATTTTCATTGCTATTGTCTCCCATTTACTTCTAATTAACCTAAAATGGCCGAAATGAATAATTACTCACTCGGCTTAATCATGTTTATTGTATCATAATAGATTAACGATTTGAGCTGATCCCGTACCATTAAGAATATGGTTCTGTATAAATAAATTCGTTCATGATATAATCAGTTTGTGAACAAACTAATTTCAAAAGGGAGAAATATTATGGCTGAAAAACACGAAAAAGTTGTTTTAGTTGGTGATGGTGCCGTTGGTTCATCATACGCATTCGCAATGATGCAACAAGGGATCGCCGAAGAATTTGTCGTTGTTGATATCGACAAAAACAGAACTGAAGGAGACGCATTGGACCTTGAAGATGCCCAACCTTTCACTTCTCCAAAAAAGATCTACTCTGGTGACTACAGTGACTGTAAAGACGCTGATTTAGTTGTGATCACTGCTGGAGCTCCACAAAAGCCCGGTGAAACTAGACTTGACCTGGTTAACAAAAACTTGAAGATTTTGACTACCATCGTTAAGCCAGTTGTTGATTCTGGTTTTGATGGAATCTTCTTAATTGCTGCTAACCCAGTTGACATCTTAACCTACGCAACCCAAAAGATTTCTGGCTTTCCTAAAAACCGTGTCTTTGGTTCAGGTACATCACTTGATACCTCACGTTTCCAAGTTGCCGTTGGTAAGAAGTTAAACGTTAACCCACAAAGCGTTAATGCTTACGTTATGGGTGAACACGGTGATTCAGAATTTGCTGATATTGATGAAGCTTCAATCGGAAACGTTCCGTTGGTTGAATTTGCTAAACAAAATGGTGTTAGCAAGGACGACTTATTGAAAATGGAAGACGAAACTAGAAACAAGGCCTACGACATCATTAACAAGAAGGGTGCTACTTTCTACGGAGTTGGAACTGCTTTGATGAGAATTTCAAAGGCCATTTTAAGAGACGAAAACACCGTTTTACCAATCGGTGCCCCAATGAATGGTGAATACGGTTTGTCCGATATTTACATTGGAACTCCTGCCATTGTTAATGCTTCAGGAGTTGCCAAAGTCCTTGAAGTTCCATTAAGTGATGACGAAAAAGACAAGATGAGTGCTTCAGCTAAAACTTTAAAAGAAACCATTGCTAAAGGTATGAAGACCATCAACCTTTAAAAATAAGTTTAAAAAGAACAGACATTTATGTCTGTTTTTTTATGCTCCCAGTTATTTTGTGTTAATATTAATTAGAAATTACTTATGTGAGGAGCCTTAGCCATGATTTTGCAATCTTTAGTTAAACCTAAAAGTGACCTGATTACTGTTGATGAAAACACTGATCTCGACACCGCATTAAAATTAATGGAAAAGAATCATTTTCGTTGCATTCCCGTTTTAGATGCCACTCATAAAGCCTTCAAGGGTAACATTTATCGCATGCACATCTACAAACACGAAGCCGATGGCGGCAAGATGTCCGACTCGGTTATGACCCTGATTAGAAACGAAACTAAATTTGTTAACCTGAATTCAGCTTTTTTCAAGGTCTTCTTTACGATTAAGGATCTTCCATACATTGCCGTTCTTGACGAGTTCAATAATTTTTATGGCATTTTAACTCACACGAAATTGATGGAAAGCTTGTCACAATCATGGAACGTGAAATTTGGTAGCTACGTGATTTCAGTTGTCTCACCTGGTGAACGTGGGGACTTAGAAGAGATGGCTCACATTATTACTAGATATACCGCCATTTCAAGTGTGATCAGCTTGGATTCAGTTGATCGTTCTGGTAAAACGGTCTATCGAACCATGTTTACCCTCCCGTCTAAGGTGACTAAGGATCGTCTGGACCGCATCATTGCAGCTCTAGAACGAAAGGGATTCAAAGTTCCAGAAGTTGAAGATCTAAAACAAGAATCAAAAGAAACTCCAATCGAAGAAAATTAGATACAAAAAAGAACGTGGAATAATTCCACGTTCTTTTTTGTATCTTATGTATCATCAGACTTCGTGCGTGCTCTGACTGAGCCCTAGACTTAAACTAAGACCAGCATCAACTTTTCTCATGATATCTTTACTTAAATGAGTGACATGATCTTTAAGACGCTGCTTATCAATCGTCCTAATTTGTTCTAACAGAATCACCGAACTCTTCTCAATTCCGGCATTCTGAGGTGTAATACCCACATGAGTAGGCATCTTTGGCTTAGTAATCCGAGCCGTAATTGCGGCTACAATCACAGTGGGACTATAATGATTTCCAACGTTATTTTGGACTACCAAAACTGGTCGCATTCCACCCTGTTCAGAACCAACGACTGGAGATAAGTCTGCATAGAAAATATCGCCACGTTTAATTTCAACGTTTTCCATAGACTATTCCTTCCGCATAAATAAACTTACAACCGTGACTTCTCGTCTTCATAATTGTCAAAGAGCCGTCTTGCAATCTCATCCTCACATGGAGAATATTCATCAACAATTATTGAATTTAGATTGGCCATGATTGAGTAGCCATAAATTAAAGAATTAATTAGAGGGTCTTTATCAAACGAGTCACAGTCCATGGCAACTTTGTGGTTGTCAAAAGAAAGTCCTAGTTTGGTGAAATATTCTTCATTTTTCTGAGACCAAATAGCATCAATCGTGTATTTGTATGTCATGGAGAACTCCTCCTTACAAATAGTTACTTCAAATGATTACTTGATTTATACACCCGTGGTAATCGATCCGAATACCCACATGCAATCTCATAGTGAATAGTATGACAGTAGTCAGCAACGTCTTGGAGAGTAATAGTATGACCGTGATCAGTTCCCACCAAGGTCACCTTCGTTCCAATTGGTAACTGATGTGGTAACTTCACCATCAGTTGATCCATACATACTCTTCCGACAATTGGACAATACTGTCCATCTACTAGAAGTGAAAATCCCTGCATTGAGCGACGAACTCCGTCTGCATATCCAACAGGAACCGTTCCAATCCACTCCTTTGAGTTGGATGTATAAGTTGCACCGTATCCAATTGAACGACCAGCATTAACTTCTTTAACGTAAACTAAATCACTGGTAAAGCTCAGTGCTGGTTTCAACTTAAATGGTGAAGCAATCTCAACCCCCGATGGATTCAAACCATAGCCAGCCACTCCAAAGCGGACCATGTTTCCACCCGCTGCTTTATGCCACATACTAGTAGCTGAATTTGCCACGTGAACATAACGAGGTTTATCGGGAATCGCAGTCATCAATTCGTTAAAATTATCCAATTGATACTTAAAATAATCATCATTAGCGCTATCTGCGGTAGAAAAATGAGTAAATACTCCCTCAAAGTCAATATACTCGCTAGTTCGGTTCAACTCAACTATTGCATCTCTAACTTCTGAAACAGTTTGGAGTCCGATCCTTCCCATTCCAGTATCCAAAGCCAAATGAACCCTAATCTTGTTCTTTAATTTCAGTTGCTCAGCTAACTTAGCTGCCTGCTTAATCCAATCAATCGAGCTCACCGTAACCGAAACATTGTACTTCGCAATTAATGGAACATTTGAAAGGTCACAAAGACCCAAAACAAGAATGGGTTCAGACACAAATCCAGCTTCTCGAAGCTGAATTGCTTCGTCTAAAATGGCAACACAAAAACCAGTAGCTCCTGCTTGTTTAGCAATCCTCGCTACTTGAACCGCACCGTGTCCATAAGCATTAGCCTTGACAACCATGAATAGATCCGACTTGGCATCCAATCGTTTTCGTTCCTCACTAATGTTATGAAAAATGGCATCTTCATCAATAACTAGTTGTGCATTTCGATTTCTTCCCACTGCCATAACGTATACTTCCTCGAATAAAGTACTATCTAATTATTCTTTGATAATTATTATAACACTTAATAAATTAATTTTCTAAATAAAAGAGAGAACCAAGAAGGCTCTCTCTTTGCTACTTATTCTTAATAACAAAATTCTTTGATTTACCGTGGTTACCACCATTATGACCTCGTGAATCACGACGTCTTGAGTCGTGACCACCGCGATGATTGCCAAAGCGTTTGTGACTGTTCCGGTCATTTCTCTTACCGCGATAACCGCCACCACGATGACCACCAAAGCCACCATGATTTTTAAGTGGTTTTTCGGCCGTAATGTGAACCTTAACCTGATCTCTTGTCATGTCATTCAAAAGAGCAGAAACCAAATCGACACTGTCATACTTTTCAAGGAGCTTTTTTGCGACCCGCTCAAACTTGGCAGTATCCGTCTTCTTTACTAACTTTTCAATATCATCTTCAGCAAATTTTAACTGACCAGCAAGGGCTTCGTCTTCTGAAGGTGGCTTTAAAGGAAGCATCCTAACTTTGGTAAGTCGTTCAATTCCCCTTAAATAACTCATCTCATTTGGAGTGACAAACGTTACTGAAGTACCATGATGACCGGCACGACCAGTTCGTCCAATTCGATGGACATAACTTTCTGGATCCTGGGGAATATCAAAGTTATAAACGTAAGTGACACCCGAAACATCAATTCCTCTAGCAGCCACATCAGTAGCCACTAAATAATTAATCTTGTCATTCTTAAATTCGTTCATAATCTGAGTTCGCCGTTTTTGGGTTAAATCACCGTGAAGACCAGCTGCCCGATAACCACGCGCAATCAATCCCTTAGAAACTTCGTCGACTCGTCGTTTAGTTCGACAAAATACGATGGTAACCTTAGGTGTTTGAACGTCAAACAAACGGGTCATCGTGTCAAACTTTTCGTTATCTTTAACCTTAACGTAGTACTGATCAACTAGGTCAGTGGTTAATTCCTTCGACTTAACCGTGATCTGCTTTGGATCTCTCATGAACTGAACCCCAACTCGTTTGATTGGTGCTGGCATGGTTGCTGAGAAAAGCAAAGTTTGCCGATCTTCTGGAATGTTCTTAATGATGCTTTCAATATCATCTAAGAATCCCATGTTAAGCATTTCGTCGGCTTCATCTAACACCAAGTACTTAACGTGTCCTAGTTTTAAGGTGCGACGATTAATGTGATCAAGAATTCGTCCTGGAGTCCCCACCACAATCTGTGGCTTCTTCTTCAAATCTCTAATTTGCTGGCGAATATCTGAACCACCATAAACTACTTGAACTCGAGCTCCTTCAACGCCACCAAGACGTTGCATCTCTTTTTGTGTTTGAATGGCAAGTTCTCTAGTTGGTGAAATTACAAGTGCCTGCACATCTGGATTATTCAGATCGATTTCTTGCAGGATTGGAAGGGCAAACGCAGCTGTTTTCCCAGTTCCAGTTTGAGCCTGTCCAATAACATCCTGACCCTTTAACAATAATGGAATTGTCTGAGCCTGAATTGGAGTGGGTTCGTCAAAGCCTGATTTTTCCACGGCTTTTAATAGACTATCAGATAGTCCTAAATCTTTAAACTTCAAATGTGTTCCTCCTATTGAAACTACAATTGTGAATTCAATGATTTGCTTGGAAAAAATCCGTTTTCCATAATGCGCAAATCGTCTGATTCACATTTATTTCTATATTCTTCAGCGATTACGTGTCTAAAACATATTACACCATCTGGCCTAATTTCACAAACCGAAGAACCTATTCTAACGCTTTTAAAACTCGTTCTAAGTGAATTCCGTGACTCCCTTTTAACAAGACTTCATCCCCAGTAGACAACTGGGAGTCTAGGCTTTTAGCTAATTGATCAAGCTGATCAATTGGATAATAATGAAGGGCATTTTGATTGGGATATTTTTTTTGCAACATTTGATATAGAGACTTCATAAGTGGTCCAACTAGGTAAACCTGGTTAATCAATTGCGGATCGATTGCATCAGAAATATCCTCATGCATCTCCACTCCCTTATCACCAAGTTCCAGCATGTCACCTAAAACTGCAACTCGCTTCCCTTGTAAATGAGTGGATTGAAACGCCTTTAAAACGGCTTTTAGAGCTGATGGGTTCGAATTATATACGTCACTTAAAATCATTTCACCATTTTGACCCTTAACCCATTCAGTTCGATTATTAGTAAAACTGGCATGGTTTAGTGCTGACTTCATGTTGACCGGCAGTATTTCCGCTAGTTCACCAACTTCAATGGAAGCAAGGGCATTGTTGACGTTATAGTCACCAATTAGCGGAATGGTGAATTTCATGTTTCCAAACAGATTGGTCTTAAACGTCGTTTCGTGGTCGCCGTCATAGACATCCTTTGGGTAAATATCGTTAGTGTCTTTTCTTCCAAAGGTCAACTTTTCAACGTCAAGTGATTTAGCCCGTTCGTTTAATAAAGGTTCATCACCGTCATAGACAAACACCCCATCTGGCCTAAGTCCATGGGTAATCTCCATTTTGGCATCCGCAATCTTAGCACGGGTTCCGAAGAATTCAATGTGAGCTTCACCAATCATGGTAATGACGGCGATATCTGGTTTAACTAGCTTACTTAAAAAGTCAAGTTGGCCGGGTCGATCCATCCCCATCTCTACCACCAAATATTCTGTGTTAGATTCCATGGAAAGGATCGTAATTGGAACTCCAATCTCATTATTAAAGTTAGCGTGCGTCTTAGTAACATTAAACTGAGTGGCAAGAATTGAAGCAATCATGTCTTTAGTAGTGGTCTTGCCATTACTTCCGGTAATTGCCACCACTTTAGGATTAATCTTATTTAAATAGTGTCGACTGAGATCCTGTAAGGCTTTTAACGTATCATCAACTAAAATAACCGGAAAATCCTTCGGAACATCACTAATTCGACTTTGACTCCAAAACGTTGCGTTAGCCCCGTTTTTGATGGCACTAGCAATGAAATCGTGCCCATCGTGATTCCCAGTGAGTGGAACAAAAAGATCATGCGGTTTTAACTTCCGACTATCAAACGAAACTCCCGTTATTTCAACGTTTTCGTATTTTTTTGAATTTAAATTACCATTAACGGATTTTGCAACCTCTAAAAGGTTCATTTTCATAACAAAAACTCCTCTTAATTCGATGTAAATGCATTTAAAGTATATCAGAAAAAAATCAATAAAAAAGCGACTCAGCTGGTTTAAACCAAATCGTTTAATTCTCCCTCATCATCAACGTCTCTTTGAAGTTCCCACGTTTTAGTGGAAATATCATAAGTAATTTGACCAACTTTAAAGGCTCCACTTTTCAACTGGTCATAAGAGTTCCAAATTACCTTTGGAGATCGTTTTTTGTGTCTCATTAAGGGAATCTCAAGCTTCGGTCTCTTCACAACTATCATATCATACGGAATAATAACTCCCGTAATTCCCAGTTTTAACAACTTGGTCATGGTACGTTCGTCGATATCCCTAAACGGCACTGACTTTACGAACATTCGTCTACTGTTCCACTGCTTTTTTAGATGCCGTTTAATGCAGACAGCTAAAATTTGATTAATGACACTAAAATGACGCATGTATACCTTTGTAAAGCCAGTGGATTCACCCAAAAACACAAATTGATTCTTCAATTTAACCGAAAATGGACTCGTTTGATTGAGTGGGATACCCATGTGACTCAAGTACAATAAATCTGCGATTTCATCCTCATTTAAAGAATCCAGATCCTCCCGGTTTCTAAAATCAACCCATTTCTTGGTACTAATTTTATTGTTAATCATGTACTCTCTAATTTCATTTTGACCGGTAATTAAATCAAATTTAGTGGACATATTGAAATCATTTGCGTAACGATAATCATCATTTAATAAAATAATATTTTGGGGATCGTTCTTAATTCCGTTTAAAAAATCCGACGGAAGAATTCCCCAACTGTAGGCAAAATTCTTAACTGGATTAACCTGAAAATACACTGTGTTAATTAACATATTTGTCTTGCTCCAATCCTTATTACCCCTTTCACCATAAAATAAGATTTTAATAACCATTTTTCCAACTCACGTCATTTTCTTACGTTATAATTAGCATTCATTTTTATATATATGAAGTTCAATTACTGTTAATATAGTAATAACGATTTAAATTTCGGGAGTGTGGATTATGAAAAAAACTAACGTTTTATTTGTCTGCTTGGGGAACATATGTCGATCTCCCATGGCAGAAGCAATGTTTAAAAAAATGCTTATAAATAAAGGACTTTCAAATCATTATTCAGTAAGTTCAGCTGCCACCGAAAACGATGAGGCAGGTAGTCGTCCTCATCCTGGTGCTCAAAAAACCATGGACGCTCATCACTTGGATTATAGTGGGAAACAATCCCATCCAATCACCGCTTACGACATCGATCATGCTGATTACATTATTACCATGGATGACTACAATATCAGTGATCTTAAAAAGATGATTCCCAAAAGTCAATGGAATAAGCTTCATTTATGCATGGACATTGTTCCCGGTAAAAAGGGAGTCAACATCGTTGATCCTTGGTATACCCATCGATTTGAGGATACCTATCAAATGCTGGATCAATCTTTGCCCTTGTGGCTAAAGTACATGCAAGAACATCATAACAGCAAACAGGAAGGAAGCGAATCATTTGAATCAGAATAAAGCCCAAATCTCTGATCCGGTTCCTTCAGAAATATGGCACAAAAACCTAGTAGCACTATGGTTTGGGATGTTCATGAATGGATTAGGTTTTAGTGAAGTCATGCCTTTTCTCTCCCTGTTCATCGCTACCCTAGGCCACTATAATTCTAGTCAACTAAGTATCTATAGTGGGCTTGCTTTCTCAGCCTCTTTCATTGTTACCGCCGTCGTCTCTCCCATTTGGGGATCTTTGGCTGACAGATACGGACGAAAAGTGATGCTTTTACGAGCATCACTTGGAATGGCAATCTGTCTAATATTGATGGGCTTTGTTACTGCTGTTTGGCAGTTAATTGCCCTTCGATTTATTCAAGGAATCTTCTCTGGATACATGAGCAATGCCAACGCCTTACTTGCGACTCAGGTACCAAAGCGAGAAAGTGGGAAAGCCCTTGGAATTTTAACCACCGGCAACGTCTCAGGAACCCTTTTTGGTCCCTTCATTGGCGGAATTTTAGCTTCTGTCTTTAGTTATCGTCTTACCTTCTTCATTACTGGTGGTTTACTCATTTCCGTCTTTTTTGTCACGCTATTTTTCGTTAAAGAACACTTTAAACCGGTTGCAAAAGAAGATAACCTATCTACCAAACAGGTTATTTTCGAACTTTCAAACGTCAAACTGATTTTTGGAATGTTCTTGACCACCCTGATTATTCAAGCCTCTAATTTCTCCATTTCACCCATTCTGTCACTGTACGTCAAAGAAATCATGCACAATAGTCCTCAAGTCACCTTTTACAGTGGAATTGTTGCCGCAGTTCCGGGAATTGCCACGCTTTTTGCCGCCCCCAAACTGGGAGCATTAGGCGATCGAATCGGGACCTCCAAGATTATGCTAGGCGGTTTCATCTTTGCCATCTTGGTCTACATCCCCATGGCGTTTGTAACCAACGTCTGGGAATTAATGGGACTCAGATTCCTGATTGGAATCTCCAACGCCTGTATGTTACCTGCCGTTCAAACCATTTTAGCTAAAAACACCCCATCTAACGTTACTGGTCGAATTTTTAGCTGGAACCAGTCCATGCAAGCAGCTGGAAACTGTATCGGACCCATCATCGGCTCCATTGTTTCTTCTTTGTTTGATTACTCAAGTGTGTTCATTTCAACCGCAATCCTTGTCTTCATTAACTTCTTGTTAGTATTAAACGAAACCAGAAACGAACAGAAGACCGTAAACTAAATTTAGACAAAAAAAGAGCCAACTAGAAGTTGGCTCTTTTTATTTATTATTATTTGTCGGCAAGACCATATTTCTTGTTGAAACGATCGACCGCACCATCTGCTTGGTTGAACTTTTGCTTACCAGTGTAGAATGGATGTGAATCAGATGAAATTTCAACTCGGATTAATGGATAAGTGTTGCCGTCGTCCATTTTGACGGTTTCATCAGAGGTTGCAGTTGAACCAGTAATGAATTTAAATCCAGTACTTGAATCTTGAAAAACAACTTGATGAAAATCTGGATGAATTCCTTTTTTCATAATATTTCGCTCCTTTTGCCCTAAACACAGTTCAGAGATTGATTATCGAATATAACATCAACAATAATAGCTTAACATTATTTTTTGACGTACGCAATAGGACTCAGGAGTTAGTCGTCCTGGTCAATCATCTGGACGTTAGCGTGTAGATTGGTTAATTTATTAGTAATATTATCATATCCGCGTAAAATATTGTCCGCATTTTCAATGACGGTCTTACCACTAGCCATCAGCCCAGCAATGACCAAGGATGCCCCAGCGCGGATCTCTCCGGCTTGAACGGTTGTCCCATGGAGGTTCTCACTCTTACTGATAATAATTGAATTATCAGTTGGATTGACCTTGATATTAGCCCCCATCTTCTGGAGCTGGGCAATGTGATTCTGACGTTCCGGATAAATCGTATCGTGAATCACACTATCCTCGTCTGCTTTAAACAGCATGGGGGTAATTGGTTGTTGTAAATCCGTCGCAAACCCTGGAAACGGTGCCGTTTTAATCTCGATACCATTTAATTTCCCAGTCTTTGGAACATAAATACTGTCTTCGCCAACTTCTAATTGAACGCCTGCTTCAATCAACTTAGCTGTGTAGGCTTGTAAATGCTCAGGAATTACGTTCTTAACGTTAATTCCTTTCCCAACAGCGGCGGCTAACGTCAAGTATGTCCCCGCTTCAATTCGATCAGGGATAATCGTATGCGTCGCCTTGGCCTGGAGATAATCAACGCCTTGAATCCTGATGACGTCGGTCCCAGCTCCTCTGATCTTAGCTCCCATACTATTCAAAAATGATGCAATATCAATAATTTCCGGTTCTTTAGCGGCATTACTAATGGTAGTAACCCCATTAGCCTTTACCGCTGCCAGAATCGTGTTGATCGTTGCTCCAACCGAGACCATGTCAAAGAAAATTGAAGCCCCATGAAGTCCATTTTCCGTTGCATTAATATCGACCGAATCATCACTTTCATTGACTTCTGCACCCAAGGCCTTAAAGGCGCGAATGTGCTGGTCAATTGGCCGTGGTCCGATATTGTCTCCACCAGGGAAACTAATCGTGGCACGATGAAACTTGCCAAGAAGCGCTCCCATAAAATAATAGGAAGCACGTAGACTTTTAATTGCTTTACCGGGCAACTCACCCTCAAGTATATTAGTTGGATCAATGTTTAAGACACCATCTGAAAAATCAGATGTTACGTTCATCGACTGGAGGATTAGCATGAGATTATGCACATCCAAGATATCGGGAACCATGTCAAGTTCCACTGGACTATCCGCCAAAATAGCGGCCGGTATCAAAGCAACCGTACTATTCTTAGCTCCGCCAACGGTGACGTCGCCATATAGAGGATGTCCTCCTGATATTTTTAGTATCGTCATAATTGGTAATCCTCACTTATATCATATCTTTTAATAATAATCATAGGAAAGTTTTCACCAAAACACAATACAAAATCAGAAATTATTTTATTAAGATTATAAAGAAGCCTGGTTACTTCTTGTGATTATGCATGTGTTCTTTGTCGGCAGCGGCGACAAACGCCTTGAATAATCCCTCGGGACGATTTGGCCGTGATAAAAATTCGGGGTGGTATTGGGCTGCAACGTAGAAGTGATTATCAGGAACTTCGACCACTTCAACCAAGTGATCATCTGGTGAGGTCCCAGAAATAACTAAGCCAGCATCTTCCAGGTCTTTTCTAAATTTATTATTGAATTCATAACGATGACGATGACGCTCTGAGATCTCCCTTTTGTTGTCGTATGCGGCGGCGGCTTTACTTCCTGCTTTTAACTTAGTCTTATAAGCACCCAAGCGTTGGGTTCCACCAGCATCAGTAACATCATTTTGATCGGCCATGAGATCAATCACATTGTGCTTAGTTTGCGGATCAAATTCAGTTGAGTTGGCATCATTATAACCCACAACGTCTCTAGCATATTCGATGGTAGCAATCTGCATTCCAAGGCAAACACCTAAATAAGGAACATCATTTTCTCTAGCATATCGAGCGGCTTGAATCATTCCTTCGACCCCTCGATTACCAAATCCACCAGGAACCAAGATTCCGTCCATTCCCTTTAACTTCTTAGAAACGTTGTCTCTGTTAATCGTACCCGCATCAACCATGTGAATGTTAACCTTATCGTCAGCAGCATAACCGGCATGTTTTAAAGCTTCATTGACGGACAAATAAGCATCGTTTAGATCAACATACTTACCAACAATGGCAATGTTAACCTCACCCTTGAGATTTCTGATGTGCTTCTCCATCTTCTTCCAGTCTTTCATGTCAGCCTCTGGAGCTTTAACGTTAAAGTGCTTTAAAATCTCATCGTCCATGTCCTGTTTTTGAAAACTAAGCGGGATTTGGTACAAGTTAGGAGCATCGATGGACTCGATGATATCCTTAACCGGAACATCACAGAACATGGCAATTTTTTTCTTCATCTCATCACTAACTGGTTTCTCAGCACGAAGAACCAACATATCGGGTTGAATGCCAATTCCCCTTAATTCTTTAACACTGTGCTGGGTTGGTTTGGTTTTCATTTCCTTTGCGGCGTGCAAGTACGGAACAAGCGTAACATGAATATAAAAAGTATTCTCGTCACCGACTTCATGTTTCATTTGACGGATGGCTTCCAAAAACGGTAGGGACTCGATATCTCCAACCGTTCCACCAATTTCTGAAATAACGATATCAGCGTCCGTGCTTTGAGCGGCACTCATAATCTTTTGTTTAATCATTCCAGTAATGTGAGGGATGACCTGAACGGTTCTCCCAAGATAATCTCCGTGACGTTCTTTTCTTAAAACTTCTTCATAGATTTTACCGGTCGTAAAGTTAGAGTACTTGTTTAAATTGTTATCAATAAAACGTTCGTAATGACCTAAATCAAGATCAGTTTCAGCACCATCATCGGTAACAAAGACTTCTCCGTGTTGATAAGGATTCATTGTTCCCGGATCAATGTTGATATATGGATCAAATTTTTGGATCGTAACGTTAAAGCCACGATTCTTCAATAATCTTCCGATTGAAGCCGAAACAATTCCCTTTCCTAAGGAAGAAACTACTCCACCGGTTACAAAAATATACTTAGTCATGCTTAACTCCTCCATCAAATTTAGGTTACAACATAAAAAAAGCTCCCCATTCATTGAATAGGGAGCGGTTACTTATTCGAAATACTTCACATGTCTGTAAAGTGCCCAAATAGTATGTTAAGTGATTCTACATAATTAGTCAAGTTTAATCATTGTCGTCGTCATCATCTTTTTTATCGTCATCGTCATCTGGATTGACCTCTGAGAGGTCGCCTTCAACACCGTCATCATCGTCAATGGCGTCATCATCAGTATCAGGATTTTCTTCATCAAGATCCTTATGATACTTATCCTTGTCGTCAGGGGTATCATCAAAATCATCCTGATCTTCTGGATCATCGTTATCATAGTCGATCACGTCATCATCGTCAGCTGCATCAGCCATAAAAGCATTCACCTTACGATGCTTTTTGGGAGTATTACCGTTGTCTTCTTCACCTTCATTGATGGTGGCTTCGTTAATGGATTCATATGGGTACCAAGTACGAAGACCCCAAACGTTATTGCCAAGGGAAATAAAACTCCCATCAACATTAAGGTCTGTGTAGAATTGAGGTAAACGATCACGAATTACTTGGTTGCTGTCCCCCAAGTATTTTTGTACTTCGTTGGTTAAATCAACGAATGACATGGTTTTACCAGCATCAGCTAAAATTGCATGAGCCACTTCAACCATTGATAATTCGCTTTTATCTTGCTTGTCTAATTCTTTAAGTTCCAATTCGACCACGCCTTTCTAGATTCCTAACAGACTAATAATACTAGTTTAACATTTAAATTGCAATTTGACTCGATAGTCGCCGACTTTCTGTCCGTCGGTGTACAACTCATAGTTAATCTCAATCATTTGCCATCCGTTTTTATCATCTCTAGATTGTTTAATGCTAGTGGTATGTGCCCCAATTTTCAAATTACCAAATGGCGTTCGGTACAAGTCTTCGATTGTTTCGTTCGGTTTAAAATGAAGTTCAAGATGATTTTTGCCAGCACGAGTTAACCGAATCGCATCTTTTCCAATCCGGTAGGTGACAGGAACGTCCGGTTGTCCGTCAACGTGTTCAACGTAACGTAAATAACGATAGCCGTTGAGCATAACTAGTTGCCCATTTTCTTTAAAATGATGGTGTTCGACGTTTTCGTCCTGTTTTATTTCGATTGCAATCTCAACTTGAACTTTTTCGATCTTTTCGTTTTCTGCCAAAAATATCACCTCACAAATTTGATTTTACGCCGTTAGCAATGGAAATGCACTAACTTTGAGTTTGTCATGACGTTTATTTTTATTTCAGTTATAATGAAGAGAGATTAGTATAAGTGGAGGTCTTTTATTGAAGTATTACAATCAACCATTGAAATATGACAAAGTTTTTCGTGACCCAGTTCTGGGTCACGTTTACGTTGAACACCAAGTAATTCTTGATCTCATTAATACGCCTGAATTTCAACGTCTAAGACGAATCAAGCAGTTAGGAACTACTTCATTAACCTTTCACGGAGCAGAACACACCCGATTTAGCCACTCTTTAGGAGTGTATGAAATTACTAGACGAATTTGTGATAATTTTAAGCGAAATTATCCGTCTAAAAAAGCGGGTGATGGCTTATGGGACGATTCAGAACGAATTGTGGCCCTGTGTGCCGCTCTACTTCACGACGTTGGTCATGGAGCTTATTCACATACGTTTGAACACATTTTTCACACCAATCACGAACAGATTACTCAGCAAATCATCACTTCAAACGAAACGGAAATTAACCACGTCTTAAGTGAGGTCGGTCCTGATTTTCCCGAACGCGTCGCCAGTGTCATTAACAAGACCTATGACAATCCGCAAGTCGTCCAAATGATTTCAAGTCAAGTTGATGCCGATCGGATGGACTACCTTCTAAGTGATTCATATTACACCGGAGCACAATACGGTAATTTTGATTTGGATCGGATTCTTCAGGTGATGCGTCCGTACTCTGGCGGGATTTGTTTTCGGGCAAGTGGTTTACACGCGATTGAGTACTACATTGTTTGTCGTTTTCAAATGTATCAACAAGTATACTTCCATCCCGTCTCACGTTCGATGGAGGTTATTTTAAGTCACCTACTGATGCGGGCAAAAGAATTAGCGTTACAACCTAAGAGCACCTTTAAGCCTAGTCTTTTAATGCCAATCTTTTCTAATAACTATTCCCTAGATGATTATTTACAAATTGACGATGGGGTGCTTAACACCTACTTCGTCATGTGGCGCAAGTCGGAAGATCCGATTCTCTCTGACCTCGCCAAACGTTTCTTAAATCGGCGTCCCTTTAAATCCGCTAAATACAACGATCAGACGGAATTTTTAATCCCTAAGCTACAAAAGATCATTGAAAAAGCCGGATTTAATCCAAAGTACTACACTGCCACTGACAACAGTTTTGATCAGCCCTATGATGTCTACGATCCCAAAAGTAAACATCAAAACGCCCAGATTGAACTGATGGAAAATGATGGTAATTTGGTAGAACTCTCTCAAACTAGTGACCTAGTTCGTGCCATTACCGGAAAACTAATTGGTGACAAGCGTTTTTTCTTTCCACGTGAAATGCTTAAGCCAACAAAAAACGTTGAACTTTTTCAACCTTTATACGATGAATTTCAAAAATACATTGATAATGACAACCTTATAATTCCAAAGGAGAACTAACATGGATATCAAATTAATTGCCATCGATATCGACGGCACCCTATTAAACGAAAAAAATCAATTAGCAAAAGCAACCATCGAAGCTATTACTAAAGCCTGCAATCAAGGCATAAAAGTGGTTCTTTGTACTGGTCGCCCCATTACTGGCGTAAAGCCATACCTTGATAAGCTCGGAATTGACGGAGACGATGAATACGCCATCACTTATAATGGTGCCCTAGTCGAAACGGTTAGTGGCAAAGTGTTAATCAAAGAAACGGTTAAGTATGATGACTTTTTAGAAATTGAAATGATGTCACGAGAAATGGGAGTTCACTTCCAAATCGAAACGGTTGATTCCATTACCACTACCGATCGTGATATTAGTCCCTTTTCCGTTGAAGAAAGCCATCTTGTTTCGATGCCCATCAAATATCGAACTCCTGGTGAAATCACTCGTGACGTCAACATTTACAAACTGATGTACGTTGATTATCCGGACAAGATTACCAAAGCAAAGGGCAATCTACCAAAATCAATCTACGACCGAATGAGTGTCGTTCAGAGTTCACCGGTCTTTCTTGAGTTTATGAACTCAAATTCAAGTAAAGGCAATGCCTTACGGGATCTTTCCGAAAAGCTTGGTTTAAAGCCAGATAACGTCATGGCCATTGGCGATCAGGGGAATGATATTTCGATGATCAAGTTTGCGGGACTGGGAGTGTCCATGGGTAACGGAATCGATGAAGTTAAAAAGAACGCCCAATTTGTTACTAAACCTAATTCAGAAGATGGGGTAGCATACGCCATCAATAAGTACGTTAATCAATAACAAACGAGCGCAAAAAAATAATCTTAGCATTTTAAGCTAAGATTATTTTTTATCCATTACTTTTTTTCATCATCCTTACCATAGTCAAACCGATGACTAAACAGCGGACTAACGGGACGATTTTCGTTAATTCTAGTAATTGCGTCTCCAATTAATGGTGCAACTGAAATTTGTTTGATCTTGTCAATTTTTTTATAATCGGGTAACTGAATGGAATCAGTCACAACCAGTTTCTTAATTGGCGAAGCTTCGATTCTTTCGGTTGCTGGCCCTGATAAGACGGGATGGGTACAACATGCATAAACTTCTGAAGCACCAGCATCCATTAAGGCTTGCGCACCTTTCGTAATGGTTCCAGCTGTATCAATCATATCGTCAATCATAATACAACGCTTCCCCTTTACATCCCCAATGATGTTCATAACTTGAGCAACGTTGGCTTTTGGGCGACGCTTATCAATAATAGCAATTGGAGCCTTTAAAAACTCAGCCATGGCACGAGCTCGACTCACCCCACCATGATCAGGTGAAACAACTACCGCGTCTTTTGCGAGTCCGTTCTTGATGAAGTAGTCAGCAAGAAGCGGTGCCCCCATCAAATGATCAACGGGAACATCAAAGAATCCTTGAATTTGAGCAGCATGTAAATCAAGGGCTACCAAACGTGTGATTCCATCTTTTTCCAGCATGTCTGCCACTAACTTAGCGGTAATTGGTTCACGACTTCGTGCTTTTCGATCTTGTCTAGCGTAACCATAGTATGGAATAACCACGTTAATGGTTTTGGCACTTGCTCTTCTTAAAGCATCGATCATGATTAATAATTCCATTAAATTATCATTAACGGGATCAGAAGTTGATTGGATAATATAAACGTTATCGCCACGAATGCTTTCTTCAATATTAATTTGAATCTCACCATCGCTAAAGCGACTGACGGAAGCTTTTCCCAAGGGAACTCCCACTCGTTTAGCAATCTTTTCTGCAAGCGGACGATTTGAATTTAAAGAAAAAATCTTTAATTTTGGATCAGCATACTTTTCAGCCATTATAACCCCCACATTTTTTTCCTACCTAATCAATTCCATTATATTATTTTCAGAAAACAATTTCACTATTTAGCTCAAATTAATTAGCGCCTTTAAAGGGAAGTTTTTTATAATAACCCGGCTTGTTAGTCTGGCGCTCTCTAGCAATTCCCATGTCGTACTGATCCATGTCGTCGGTAATGGTCGAACCAGCCGCAATAAAAGTATGATCAGCGATGTGGACTGGGGCGATCAAGTTGGAATTACTTCCAATAAAAGAATCATCACCAACCGTTGTGGTGTGCTTATGGGCTCCATCGTAATTCGCAAAAATCACTCCGCAACCAATATTAATGTGTTTACCGAGTTTAGCATTGCCAACGTAAGTCAGATGACCCATCTTGGTTCCCTCGCCAATGGTGGCACTTTTGACCTCACAGAAGTTGCCAATGTGAACATTCTTTTCAATCTTAGCACCCGGTCTTAAATGACTATCTGGTCCGATATCAGAACCTGGCATCATCTCAGAATCTTCAATTACCGAAGAGAAGACCTTAACGTTATCATGAATTTTACTGCCAGAAATTTTAGAGTGGGCACCAATGATACAATTACTACCGATTTCCGTCCCATTTTGAAGTTGAACTCCTGGTTCAATAATGGTATCCTGACCAATTTTAATGTCACTATCAATATAGGTATCATCGGGATTAACAATCGTAACACCATTTTGCATGTGCTGACGATTAATCCGGGCTTGCATAATTTGAGTGGCACGGGCCTGAGCGACCCGATCGTTTACACCCATCGATTCATTAAAGTTCGCCATTTTGTAGGCAGCAATTGTGTGACCTTCATTTTTTAAAACTTCAATGGCATCAGTTAAATAATATTCACCCTGAGCGTTATCATTATTAATCTTGTGCAAAGCCTCAAATAACGAATGATTATCAAACACGTAAACCCCAGTGTTAATCTCATGAATGGCTTGCTCTTCCGGCGTAGCATCCTTTTGCTCCACGATCTTTTCTACAATCCCAATGTCATTTCTAACAATCCGGCCATAACCAGTCGGATCAGGAGCTTTAGACGTCAAAATGGTCGCGGTGGCCTTTTTTTGTTCGTGATACTCAAAGAGTTGCTTAAGAGTAGAGGAGGTAAATAATGGAGTATCACCACTAATAACTAACGTCTCACCATCTGAGTTCTTTAAAAGTCCTTCAGCTCGTGCAACGGCATCGCCAGTCCCAAGTTGTTTATCTTGGACGACGTACTCACAACGATTGCCAAGTTCGTTTTCTACATCTTCAGCACCGTAACCAACAATCGTGATGATGTTATCCATATCTAACTTGGATACCTGCGTCAAAACATGGTCAACCATTGATTTCCCACAAATTCGGTGGAGAACTTTATATAACTTGGACTTCATCCGGGTGCCCTTACCAGCCGCTAAAATAATCGTATTCTTTGAACTCATTTTTGTTCCCCTTGTAATTAATTTTTAATTTGTACTCCCAAAAATTTTTTGGGCATAATTGCCAGGTTTAATCTCAATCTGATCATCTTTAATATCCATTTTAAGTAATGAAGTAAAATCAGTAACCTTTCTGTGACCTGGGTCATCGGTTTCAACAAAAACCGTACTGCCCACTAGATGACAATCAAACTCATCAATCAGGGACGTCAGACCAGAAATCGTTCCGCCACCACGCAAAAAATCATCAACAATCAAAACGTTAGAACCTGGCTTCAGGCTTCTTTTTGAGATTGTCATTCGTTTAACTTCTTGACTAGATGCCGAAACGTAGTTAACACTCACGGTCGACCCCTCAGTAATTTGAGAGTCGTGCCTAGCAATTACCAGTGGCACATTTAAATACGTGGCAGAAGCTTCGGCAACTGGAATTCCTCTCGTTGCCACCGTTAGTACTGCGTCAACTTTCTGAAACAGGTATTGGGTGGCAATGATCCGCCCAATGGTTTTCAACTTCTCCGGTTGGCCTAAAATATCGGACATATAAACATAACCACCAGGAAGATAACGATCGTTATCGTTTAAGATGTCAGAGACCTCTTTAATAAACTGATCAGCCGCCTCTTTTAAAATGTATGGCGTAAATTTGGCGCCCCCAGAAGCTCCGGGAACGGTCTCAACCAGACCAATCCCACGTTGTTGAAATGCTTGCTTCACAATGGCTAAGTCCTCACTAATGGAAGATTTAGCAGAATTGTAGCGCTTAGCGAAAAAAGTTAATGGTACTAATGTATGAGGACGGTTTAATAGATAGTTTGTCATATCTACTAATCGTTCACTTCTTTTAAATTTCATGCTTTCACCTCGTCATAAATTGGCACACAAGGAAATTTTAGCATAAATGTTCGTGTTTTACTTCACTTTATCGAAAAAAGAGTAAAAAAAAGAGGAACTAAATCAAATTAGCCCTCCCTAAAGTGATTATAAATCAGTGATCCAAAGTAAATGGCAACCTCAATAACAGCAATAAAGAAACTTACCGGCCAGTTCGTGTAGTATCCAAGCGTTAATCCAGCCCAAACTCCGATCAAACCAAAAACAATGGCCAGTCCAATCATTTTTCCGACTGAATGGGAAAAGTATTTAGCACTCGCAGCTGGCAAAGTCAAAAGGATAAAAATCAAAAGTGCCCCGACAATTTGAGCAGCCACGGAGACACTTAAGGCCAGCATCACTAGGAAAATCAATGAGAGGATTCCACTTGGAATTTTCTGGGCTCTGGCTCCTACTGCATCAAACGAATCAAATTTTAAGTCCCGATAAATACATAGGGTCACGATTAACACAATCACCGATAACCAAATCATCTGGTGGACCTCAGCGGCACTGATCCCAACAATACTTCCGAACAGGATATTAGTGGCATAACTAGCACTACTGTTTGAAAGGGCTAGAAATAAGACTCCTAGTCCAATAAAGAGGGCCGAAACAGCACTGATGGTATCTTCTCGTCTTTCGGCAACGGAGCCAGCACTCATTCTCCCAACGAGAACCGAACTAATGGTGGTAAAGAGTAGCATCCCGTTTAACGGACTAATCCCAACAAACATTCCAAAGGAAGCTCCAGCAAACCCAATCTCAGATAAAGTGTGGGTCAGAAACGGCATGTTTCTTGAAACGACAAACACCCCGATGACCCCACAGACCACCGCAATGATGGTACTGGCTAAAAAGGCATTACGCATAAATTCAAAACTAAACATCGGCTTGTCCCTTCCAAAATTCTTCAACATTTAAGTTCTTAATTGGTCCAAATTCATAATTATCAGGACGCAAAAACAAGTATTCGTTAGCGAACTTCTTTGCTAGCGGAATGTCATGCGTAACAAAAATTACGGTTAACCCACTTTTGACGTTTAGATCGGAAACCACATTAAGCAGGTTCTCCTTGGCCTCTGGGTCAAGACTTGCCGTCGATTCATCCAAAATCAAAAGATCGGGTTTCACTACCAGCGCCTGTGCCAGATAAGCTCGTTGTTTTTCCCCACCGGAAGTTCTTCCTAATGGTTCTTTGGCAATATCAGTTAGGTTAGTCTCAGTTAGGACCTGATTTAACGTTTCACGATCTTTTCTTGAAAGCCACGGTAGTTTAAAACCACTAAAAGCTAGAGCAACAAAATCTTTTACCGACAACGGATATTCGGTATCAATGTTTCTAAACTGGGGCACATACCCAATCTTGACCTGAGAACGATCCGGGATAAACTGAACCTTTCCACTGGTGGGCTTCAATTGACCAAGAATCACTTTGATCAAGGTGGTCTTCCCTACTCCATTCTGGCCTACAATGCTTAAAAAACTACCACGTTTCACGTTAAAGCTCAAATCACTTAAAACGTGTTTATCCGCAAAATTAACGGTTAAATTTTCTATCTTTAAAACTAAGTCATCCATATTTAAACTCCTACCATTTCGAGCTTCAATAGTACTAACGAAGCTTACTAACTAATCAATAGTTCTCAACTAATATAACACTGTTATCTTAAGATATGCAACTAACAGCTCGGGGAAATCATGGATTATCTTGACTAATTTAAATACCCACATTATCTTACTAACTACTAATAATATAAAGCAAAAAAAAAGACCTTTCGGTCAATTCATTAAACAAAGTTAATCTCGATGTTCTTGGTTAAAATATCAGTATAACTGTATGATACTTGTCCTAACTTCTCGTCTGGATCAAGTGTAATTAAAAATACAGCGGGAAATGTCTCAGCCAGAACCCCATCATATTCGTTAGTTCGTTTTCTTCCGGCTTGTGCAGTTACATGGATTTCCTGTCCAATGTGATTATCTAGAAATAATTTAATCTTAGATAGACTAGTTGGCATTATCAATCACCTCGCGTATTACTATTATACATTAAAATCAATATAATGTAAAGGTAATGGATGAATAGCTTGTTATGCCAGCAATCCACTTACGTGAAACTGATTTGCCATTTTCACAAATTGATCAACCGATAACTGTTCGGGACGGTCTGACTTATTAATGCCTAACCGTTTTAAATCCTGTTCAATTTGTTCTTTTACCTCAGGTTTCTTCCCAAAAATACCCTGCAAATTATTCCAGAGTGTTTTTCTTCGGTGCATGAAGCATCCATGAGCAAAGCCAAAGAAAGCTTTTTCATCGTAAGCAATCACCTTTTTATCTGTTTTCGGGGTTAACTTGACCACCGCAGAATCAACTTTTGGTGAGGGAATAAAGGACTTGGCCGATACGTTAATTGCAATCTCAACGTTTTCTAGATACTGAGTGATAACCGTCAAAGCCCCATAGTCGCGATTGCCCGGCTTTGCACTAATTCGTTTTGCCACTTCTTTTTGCATCATCAACACCGTTGAATCAAATTTAACGTTGCCCTTTAAAATATCCATCAAGATTGGTTTGGTGACATAGTAAGGCAAATTAGCCACAACTTTTAGGTGGTGTTTTCCATCAAAGTTTTCTTTAATTAATTTTGGCAGATTAGCCTTCAAGAAGTCTTCATTAATAATTTTAATGTTGTCATAGGGACTGAGAGTCTCATCTAAGATTGGGAGAAGATTCTCGTCAATTTCAAAGGCCATTACGGCGTGAGCTGATTGAGCAATTTGTTCAGTTAACGCCCCAATGCCAGGTCCAATTTCAATTACATCATCGGCTTCTGATATTTGGGCAACTGCAACGATCTCCTTTAAAACTCCAAGATCGTTCAAGAAATTTTGCCCCAAGCTTTTCTTCGCGTTTAAACGGTATCGGTTCAAGATGGCCTGGGTCCGAGCTGGACTGCCGATTGCTGGAACTTTACTCATCTAATCCCTCCTTATCATCAACTTGTTTTAATGCATTGTTAAACTGTTTTTTGGTAATCCCAAACATTCGCAATCTTTTTTGCATTTGTTTAGCGTTAACATACCCCAAATGAAGCAATTCACCAAGTTCCAGTCGGCGTTCTTTGGCTTCTTTCGTTCCTACTAAACCAGCTTGAATCAAATCCCGCTTGCTAATGACTTCTGGATTCTCATCGCTTTCGGTGTACACTTCAGACAAGGCATTCCGAATTGCTTCTGGACTAGCATGCTCAACCCCAAGGGATCCCTTCTGTGTATCAGGAACTGCTTCCGACTTTTTCAAAAAGGCATGCTTTGCTTCTGGAATCTCATCTGAAATTATTTTTCTGATTTTTTCCCCAGAAAAATCTGGATCAGTAAAAACGATGATTCCACGGGTTTGTGCCAACCGATCGATTAGATCGAGGGTCTCATCCGAAATCGCAGAGCCACGGGTTTCAATCGTATCAGCATCAACGGCTCGTTGAATTTGTTTGGTATCATCTTTTCCTTCAACCACAATTACTTCTTTAATTCTTTTCATTTTAATTATCCAATCCAAATATTCGATTCGTATTTTCGTACGTCGCCTTTGCGACCACATCAGGATCAATGTCTTTAAATCTGGCAACTGCTTCTAGGGTATACAAAGAATAAGCCGGTTCATTTTGTCGTCCGCGAAACGGCTCTGGCGTTAAATACGGGGCATCCGTTTCCACTAGGATTTTATCCAGCGGAGTTAAACGAGCGGCTTCATGAACCTCTTTGGTTTTCTTGAAGCTCACGACCCCACTGTATGAAACCACCATCCCTAAATCAACGAATTTCTTCATCCATTCACTATCTCCGTTAAAACTGTGGATAATGCCACCGACTTCACCAATATTTTCATCTTTTAAAATCCGATAAACATCCTCAAAGGCATCCCGGTTATGAACTGAGATTGGTAAATGCATGTTTTTGGCAATTTCAATCTGTCGCCGAAAGACTCGTTCTTGCACGTCTTTCGGTGTGACATCTTGAAAATAATCCATTCCAATCTCACCCACAGCGACAACTTGCGGATTTTCTAGTTGCTTTTCGAGCAGTTCTTCCTGCTCGTGATTGTAATTCATAGCGTCTTCTGGATGCCATCCAATAATTGAATACAGATTGTCGTACTGAGCTGAAAGCTCCAAGGAACGCTCATTTAGCTCAGTATTGGACCCGACGTTAGCCATTCTAACAACACCAAGTCTTTTGGCGTGTCGAACGTAGCCCTCAATATCATTTTGGAATGGTTGATCGTTTAAATGAGTGTGGGAATCAAATATTTTCATTGACTATTCCTTTCATAATCGAAAAAGTTTCACTAATCATTGACTAGTGAAACTTTTTTACTACTCTAAAGTACTGCCATTATCTAAAGTTTGGTCAACAGTTGCTACTTTAATTGAACCGTCTTTTTGTTCAACGGACAAAATCATTCCCTGACTTAACTCACCACGAAGTTTCTTTGGCTTTAAGTTAGAAACAATGATCACTTTTTTACCAATTAACTGTTTAAAATCTGGATACCACTTGGCAATTCCAGAAACAATCTGACGGTCACCGTCATCGCCAGCATCAAGTTGAAACTTCAGTAATTTGTCTGCGTTTTCAACTTTAGCTACGTTTTTAATTTCTGCGACCTTTAATTCAACTTTTTCAAAATCACTAAAATCCAAATTCTTTTTCTCTGATTTTAAAATTGTCTTTTCTGGGTCAAAGGCATTCTTTTGGTCAGCACGTTTCATTGCTGAACGACCCTTGGTTTTGTCAGATTGAGTCATCTGATCCTTAATGAATTTAACTTCAACGTCGTGATCTAAACGAGGGAAAATTGGTTCACCATTCTCAATTACCTTTTGTTTTTCAGGAAGTCCAGAAAGAGTGGCATTCTTGATATCAAACCCATCCATCTGATCAAGACCTAATTGACGATACATCTCATTAGCAGCATTTGGCATAATTGGACTTACTAAGATTGCAATCAAGCGCAGACTGGCAACCAAATGACTCATGACGTTTGCTAATTTAGATTGGTCATCTGCGTCATCCTTGTTCTTAGCCAAGGTCCATGGCTCGGTCTGATCGATGTACTTGTTGGTTTGAGAAACTAATTTCCAAATCTCAGCCAAGGCATCAGATAAATGAGTGTCATTCATTAACCGTTTAAATTCTGAAACGGTTGTTTTAGCAATTTTTTGTAAATCAACACTCGGTTGATCATTGGAATCGTGATATGAAGGTGTTACGCCATCTTCGTATTTATTGACCATTGCAATCGTTCGGTTCAACAAGTTACCAAGGTCGTTAGCTAGGTCATAGTTAACCCGATCAACAAAGTCTTCAGGAGTAAAAATCCCGTCACTTGCAAACGGAATTGCTCTAATCAGATAGTATCTGGTAGCGTCTAATCCATAACGATCGATTAACGTCTCAGGATAAATTACGTTGCCCTTTGACTTGGACATCTTTCCGTCCTTCATGGTCAGCCAGCCGTGGCCATAAATTTTCTTTGGCAGTGGGAGACCAAGGGCGTGAAGAATAATTGGCCAATAAATGGTATGGAAACGAACGATTTCTTTTCCAACCATCTGTAGATCAGCTGGCCAAAACTTCTTAAACAACTCGTCATTATCACTGTCATAACCAAGGGCAGTGATATAGTTTGACAAAGCATCAATCCATACGTAAACCACGTGCTTAGGATTTGACTTAACGGGAACTCCCCACTTAAAGGTGGTTCTCGAAACCGCTAAGTCATCCAAACCTGGTTTTAAGAAGTTGTTAACCATTTCGTTCATTCTAGAATGCGGCTCAATGAAGTCAGGATGCTCTTTGTAGTAATTCATTAACCAATCAGAATATTTACTCATCTTAAAGAAGTAACACTCTTCGTTAACAAGTTGAACTTCGTGTCCAGATGGGGCTTTTCCGCCAATCACGTTGCCTTCAGCATCACGATAAACCTCTGCTAATTGTGATTCGGTAAAGTATTCTTCGTCTGAAACCGAGTACCACCCCGAATACTGTCCAAGATAGATGTCGCCTTGGTCTTGTAACGTTTGAAATATTTTTTGCACGGCTTTTACGTGTTTATCATCAGTGGTTCTGATGAAATCGTCGTTAGAAATATCTAAATTAGCCCACAAGTCAGATATTTGAGTGGCCATCCTATCAACGTAACTTTTAGGATCAACACCCAACTTTTCTGCTTTTTGTTCAATTTTTAGTCCGTGTTCATCGGTTCCGGTTAAATAAAACACGTCGTAGCCAGATTCCCGCTTAAAACGAGCCAGTGCGTCACAGGCAACCGTCGTATAAGCGTTCCCGATGTGTAACCTTCCTGATGGATAATAAATTGGTGTTGTAATGTAATATGTTGGTTTTTCAGCCATCCCAATTCGCTCCTTTATTCCTATCGTACAAATTAAATCGTACCAATATTATACTACTTTTGCCCCTTAAAACAGATCGAGTTGCATGGGAGCTAACCCACCAAAGTTCAATCCTAAAATCTTTTTTAACTGAAGGGCATTGTCAGCCGCATCATGACCAGAATTGTTGTTAAAAATGACGCAAACTACCTTAGCTTTTTGGCGTAGATCATCAACAACTTTGGCAAAATGCTTTAATTCCTCTTCGTTATAACGGTACAGAGTCCGTTTCTTACGCCACTGGGAGCTCTTTTCAAACCAGCCCTTTTGGTTTTGACCGTGCAGTCGAAGCATGACGAAATTTTTATCCGTAACAACAGGTTCAAAGGGCACGCCATCTGACAGGTTATGAGGCTCGTCAGCGATCACTTCACTCATTTTAAGGCTCTTTAGATAATCGTGGACATCATTTGAGATTTCATCACCATACCAGCTGGGATTTCGAAACTCAACTGAGATGGGTAAACTTCCCATCCACTCACGAACTAGTCGAAGGTACCTAATGTTATCGTTGTTTAAATGGAAGTACGGCGGAAATTGAAATAAAACGGATGCCAACTGGTTACTATCAACCAGTGAAGCAACCATCTCACCATACCGCATAAATTGCTCCCTTCTAACCTGCTCATTATCTTCACCAAACTGTGGCAAATGATGTTTGGTCATCAAATAATTGGCCTTTAAGATGAATTGAAAATTGTTTGGAACCTGCTTTTGCCAATTCTCCACCGTCTTAATTTTAGGGATGCCGTAAAACGGATTATCAACTTCAACAACGGGAAAATGTTCCGCATATTCTGATAAAGTAACTTTGCGATCTTCCCCATTAATCAGTGATGGATGATCAGACCAGGTTGTCAGTCCAATTAAAATCACGTTACCACCTATACTTTCAGTTTATCAAAGAAATCAACGGCATCTTCTTGCACCATGGTGAACGGAAACGGAAAATTAAGTGCCTCTTGGTTAATCGCAATCACATCGGCACTGGGATTACGGTAATCAAGTAATCCGGCAAACGGATAAACTCGCATTGAAGTCCCGACGATCACAATTAGATCACTTTGACTCATCAATCGAACACTATTTTCAATTGTTTGAGGATTAATTCCCTCACCATATAAAACAATGTTAGGGCGCAAAATTCCGCCACAGTTTTGATGATACATACTCTTCATATATTCCTGATAATCAACGTGTTTGCCACATTTTTGGCAGTAAATATCATAGAGGTTGCCGTGAAACTCATTCAGGTTCTTTGCGTCAGCTTTTTCGTACAGATTATCAACGTTCTGAGTGATAATACTAGCCCGATTTTGACGGGTTAATTCCGCCTGCTTTTTGTGAATAACGTTGGGTTGAGCATCTGGATAGTACATGTTCTTTTTGACGTACTCGTAGAATACCTCAGGTTCATTTACTAAGCAGTCGTGACTCAAGTAATATTCCGCTGGTTTACTGCTCTTGTCATTCGTATACAATCCGCCCTTAGAACGATAATCGGGAATTCCAGAAGGGGTAGAGATTCCGGCTCCCGTTAAAAATACGATGTTTTTAGCATTATCAAACTTTTCTTGAATATTATCTTGATTCATATTGTCACCTTATCTCAATAAATATGGAATCCGTAAGTCTTGATACAACTCTTTAACCGTCTTTGAATATAGTTCTTTGAAATAGTCTTCACTTGCCTTTTTACCAGCTGGACCACTTGTCACAAACGAATTTTGGTCATCCGATTTGGTAAAGCCCACGTACGCTCTTTTGTTAGTCTTGGTCTCCTTTAATTCTGAGTGATAAAGGTTAAAAACCTGTTTCACTTGCAAACCGAGTTGGCGCTTTGAGAAGACTGCCGTTAGCATCACAAAATCATTTAATTGTAAGGCTGGTAGTCCCCAGTTCTTCATCTGTTTATCAAAATCACGGTATAGTTTGACCACATCGCGTCTGAGGGTAAATGGTGAGTCCACCGGCTTCTCTGTGAGCATTGCGTAAAGTTCCTTAGCGGCCTTTAAAGAAATGGGAAAACTCGTTTGAAATACGTCTTCGTACTGATCAAAGTGGTCGCCAAGAAAAATCATGGCATCCAGAATGGTCACCAATCGTAACGGCATTTCATCGTCGACCTTCCCAGATTCAGGGGTAATCGTCTGTCTAACACCCTTAACATATTCTTTTTCAACCGCTTCATCAACTAAACCGTGCTTTCGCTGTTCAGCATACACGACAAAGTGACACACATCATCGTACAACTCAGTTCCCATGTACATTAACTGTTCATCAAGTTGCTTATCCCCACTAGTAAGGGGAAAGTAAATCTGTGGAAAACCACGGAGTGTCATTAACAAGTGTAACAACTCATGAGTAGCAGTAAAATCCGGTTCGGTTAGATCTCTAATCTGCACGTAAAGTCGATCACCATCTTGCACGACTTGCGCTTGGTCATGTCGCACATAACCGGACTTTAAGTTGCCAATAAATTGAACCTCAACATCCCCTGGAAAAAAGTGACTGACTTCGTTAATTAAGCCTTGCGTCGTCTTACTTAATTGCACATTATCATTATTTTCGGCCATCTGATCCAAACTTCCCTTCTATAATTTGTTTTGCGTTTTCTAAGTTTCTTTGATTTGTTGGTAATTTCTTTAATGCGTTAATCACCATGTCCAAGTTCTTACTGGAAGCTCCAGCAGACATGGCGAGTGATTTCATCTGAAGGTTCATGTGACCTCTTTGAATCCCATCGGTTACAAGCGCCTTTAGGGCTGCCAGGTTTTGTGCTAATCCCACAGAAGCAATCACCTCCATGAACTGCATGGCAGAGCTAACGTTTAAAATTTGATAGTTAATCCTACTCATTGAAAAGAGCCGAGTTGCACCACCAATGATTCCTGAGGGTACCGGAATGGTAATTTCTCCCTTTAATCCGTCAGGAGTAACTCGCCATTGACTAACCCCACGATACTGACCATCCCTTGCGGCATAGGAATGAACCGCACTTTCAACGGCGCGCCAGTCATTACCAGTGGCAACGAGAACCGCATCAATCCCATTCATGATCCCCTTATTGTGAGTTGCTGCCCGTTTTGGGTACTTATTTGCAATTAATGAGGCTTCTGCGATTTTTTCAGCAACGTTTTTTCCGTCCAATTGACCTCGTTTTAGGGCCCGAAACGGAACGGTTCCTGATGCTGTAACCAAATTTTTATCCCCATAATTCGATAAAATACTCATTAAAGATGATTGACTAGTGTTGATTTCAATGTATGTCGAAAGAGCCTCAAGCATCGAATTCATGATGTTAGCCCCCATCGCATCACCGACATCAACGAACAGTTCAATCACCAAATAATGATCGTAAAGAGGTGAGACGGTCAAATCGTGGACACCACCGTATTTATCAATTGTGGGATGAGCATCGTGTGCAACCTGCATTAATTTAACTCGATGAGCTTCAACCCATTCGGTAAATTGAACCGGATCCGAGACTCCTAAAATGACTTCACCAGTCAAGATGCGACTCTGAGACTTAGCCTGAATGCCGCCACCAACACGAAGCATGTTGGCGCCGTTACTAGCGGCCGCAATGACCGAGGGTTCTTCAATCACCATCGGAATTAAATGTTCGACTCCGTTAATTACAAAGTTAGTTGCAACCCCCTCTGGCAATCCGTAGTCGGTAAGGTAGTTTTCAATCATGTGGCTACTAGCATCTACGAAGTGACTTTCAATCACATCAAGTTGTGTTCGATCAAGATCGGCAAATTCGGCAACCTGCTGTAACCGTTTTTGATATGATTTTTTATAAAATCCATTAAAATCGTTCAAAATGACACCTATTTTCTAAAATGAGGACTATTCTCAATGTATTCATTAATCAGTCCCTCACGCACGCCACCGTTTGAGAAAATGACCCGCTTGGAATCAATAAAATGCATCATGACAGTTAAACAGAGGGAACCACCAATGATGACGTCGGCACGGTCGTTTTCAAGCCCATTAATCTTTTGACGCTCAGCCAAAGTCTTACTCAGAAACATTTCCATCGTACTATTGACTTGTTTTCTGGTTAACTGAAAATTTTGGATGTGATCAACATGGCTTAAATGTTGGTACTGCCGATTAATTCTTGCAATTGCGCGGGCAGCTCCACCAATCAAAACAATCGGATAATGAAGGGGCTTCTTAATCCAAGGAATCCGACTATACACTTCGATAACGTAAGACTCAGCTGCAAATAAATCAGCTGGAGTCACCTGGTTAATCAAATGAAATTGTTCCGAAATTTTTACTGCCCCAATGGGAACGCTGATACAATGGATATCTTTTTGGTTTCTAACCTGAATAATTTCAACACTAGCACCACCAACATCCATCAAGAGATAATCTTTAACCGCCAATCGATCAGAGATTCCTAGATAATCATAGTAAGCTTCTTCCTTGCCGGTTAACACGCGAATTTTAATGTGAAGCTGCTTATAAACATTGTGTAAAAAATCCTTTTGATTTTGAGCTTGGCGCACCGCTGCCGTAGCAATGGCACGAACCACAACGTTTTTATACTTTGAATACTCTGACTTAAAGGATCGAAGCGCCGAGATCGTACGATTCATTGCAGTTATCTGTAAAATGTTATTTTGTCCGATTCCCTCAGACAATCTCGTATCGTTCTTAACGCGTTTAATCTCATGATAACTTCCATCGGAATCGATGCAATAAATTGCCATTCTGACTGAGTTTGAACCGATATCAATGATAACAAAGTTCTCCATTCGATTCTCCTCCTCAAGTATTTATTCATATTTAGTGCTATGACAACTTATCTACTTAAAATAATTAATCCCCATGGCATCGCGAACTTCTTCAAGGGTGTTTTCTGCAACAATGTTAGCCGCGTCGCTTCCGTTTTTTAAAACCTGGTAGACATACTCAGGATTCTTAGCTAACTTTTCTCGACGTTGTCGAATTGGCTTGAGTTCATCTTGCAAAACTTCATTTAAATACAACTTAATTTTAACATCTCCAAGACCACCGTGTTGATATTGCTTTTTAAGTTCACTAACTTTTTGCTTGTCGTGAGCGAAAATATCCAGATACGTAAAGACCGTGTTCCCTTCAACTTGACCTGGGTCATCAACGTGGACGTGCTTTGGATCCGTGTACATGGACATCACTTTTTTCTTAATGGTATCGGCATCGTCAGCAAGGTAAATAGCATTGTTAAGCGACTTACTCATTTTGGCATTTCCGTCGAGGCCGGGAATGCGCCCCATGCCTTTCGGTGGAAAGAAACCTTGTGGTTCAACCAATACGTCTCTGTGATAGGCACTATTAAAGCTTCTGACAATTTCCCTGGTTTGTTCGATCATTGGCTCTTGATCTTCTCCAACCGGAACCACGGTTGCTTTAAAAGCAGTGATGTCAGCGGCTTGACTGACCGGATAGATGAAGAAACCAGCCGGCACACTTTCACCAAAGTTTTTCTGTTTGATCTCAGTTTTCACGGTCGGATTTCGTTTCAGTCGGGAAACCGTTACTAAATTAAGATAAATCATGGTTAGTTCATTTAAGGCTGGGATCTGAGATTGGACAAAGATCGTTGATTGATTTGGATCAAGTCCGACCGCTAGATAGTCCAAGGCTACCTGCAGCAGACTGTTTTGAATCTTCTTTGGATCACGAGCGTTATCGGTCAAGGCCTGCATGTCAGCAATCATGATGAATGGGTCGTAGTTACCCGAATTCTGCAATTCTAAACGGCTCATTAACGAACCAACGTAATGTCCAATATGAAGTTTTCCGGTTGGACGATCACCAGTTAACACGATTTCTTTTTTTGCCATAGTAATTTTCCTTTCTTTAATAAAAAACGTCCTATTGAATAATCAATAGGACGCCTTGCACGTGGTACCACCTAAATTGCAGAGGTTTCTCTGCCACTTAAACTATAAGGTTGTTACCCATTATCCAGTTCGTGTCGTCTGACTAATCTCAGTAAACATAGCCTCTCTGTTATTTGACTCCACTACTTACTAAACTAAATACATATTAATTTCATTTTATGCGATTTATGACGGGTTGTCAAAGCACGAAAAAATTGACAGTACCGGCTTTTCAAATTAGAATTATTCACGAATTAAAGGGAGGAGTATGCACTTGAATAAGGATGAAAAAAACAAAGAGCAAGAGCGGGTCACCTGGGTTGGTTCCCAGTTGGACGAAAAAATCCAAGACACCCAAACCGAATATCAAAAAGCCAAGGCAGAAACTCAACGAGTTCAAAAAGATTACGGGACTAACACGTCCGCAAATTATTTGGAAGCTGATGACCGGATTGAAACTAGTGCCGACCTGCAACAACAGCGAAGCTTAACTAACAAAGTGGTTGAGGATCAAGCCATTGTTGAAAGCCAACTAGCTACTTACCAGGATCTTAAAAAATCCCCTTATTTTGGTCGAATTGACATCTCAGACGAGGGCTTTTCTGACGTTGATCACCTATACATTGGGAAGGCATCTTTCATCGATAAAAACGGTGAATTCTTAATCTATGATTGGCGAGCTCCCATTTCAAGTGTCTACTATAATGGTACGCTTGGAAAAGTTGCTTATGACACTCCCAATGGAAAACAAAACACCGACCTTTTAAAGAAGCGCCAGTTCCAGATTAAAAACGGTAAGATCATCAACATGTTCGACACTAACGAAACGGTTGGTGACGAACTCTTACAAAGTGCTTTAAGTGATGAAAATAACGAAAAGATGCAAAACATCGTGGCCACCATTCAGCACGAACAAAATGACATTATTAGGGATACCACCAGTAACTTGCTGGTGGTTCAAGGAGTGGCCGGATCAGGAAAGACCTCAGCGCTCTTACAACGGATTGCTTTTCTGTTATATCACAGTCGTGACTCTCTAAATGCTGACCAAATTTTACTCTTTTCTCCGAACCTCCTCTTTAGTAACTACATCAAGGACGTATTACCAAGTTTAGGAGAACGTAGTATGCGTCAGGTTACGTTAGCTGAATTTTTTGCCCACCGCCTTGAAGGCATGAGGGTTCAGACCCTTTTTCAACGTTACGAAGCTTCCAATCATGATTCTGATTCTCAACTTCGCGAATTCAAGAATAGTCAGAACTTCATCGATCAGATTGAAAACTACGTCAAAAATATCACCTCTGATCAAATTAAGTTCGATGATATTCACTTTAATGGTGAAGTTTACTTTTCTAAAAAGGAAATTCGTGAGATTTACGCTAGTCTACCAAGTGGGATGACCAGCAGTGAAAAACTCCTTCAAACGAAGAATCGTTTAATTAAGAGACTGAAGAATCGTATTCACGATGAAACTAAGAAAAAATGGGTCGCTGACATCATCGACACCATGAGCGAAGAACAGTACCACAATCTTCTGGGTGAAAAACACTTAAATGACTTTGAGGAACTAGACGATGAACGAAACTACATCGCCACGCGACTAGTTAAAGATCGACTTAGTACCGTATACGATGCTATCTACAACGATGAGTTTTTCGATCCGTACGTTCAATACGCCGATTTTCTTGACCACGTTAAGTTGCCTAAAAATGTTGAACCAGATGCTTTTAAACAAAGCAAAAATGATTTCCTAAATCACATTGAATTCCACCAAATTGGTTTGGATGACACTGCCCCATTACTGTACCTGAGGGATCGTTTCAGTGGGGAAAATAAAAACGTTAACATTAAATACCTCTTCGTCGACGAGATTCAGGACTACTCAATTGCCCAGATTATGTATCTCAAGCTCATTTTTCCGAGAGCTAAGTTCAACCTGATTGGTGATAGTGAACAGGCCATTTTCAAGGATGTCGAATCAGCCCAAACGTTATTGGACAAGCTTAATGATGCCATCCCTAGTAAACATTCCCGGCTAATTCAGCTGAATCGTTCATACCGCTCAACCTATCCCATCACGTCCTTTGCCAAATCATTACTACCAGATGGGAATAACATCGAGGCCTTCAATCGAAATGGAGAAAAGCCTGAGCTAATCGTTAAAGATGGATCAGAAGAACTAACTAAAACCCTTTTTAATGTTATTAGTGACCAACTTCAAAAACACGAAACCGTCGCGGTCATTACTAGAGATGCCACATCTGCCAAACAAGTTTATCAAAAGGTCAACGCTCACTACGATGCTACATTATTAAAAGATAGTGACCGAGATATGACCTCACCAGTTGTTGTACTTCCCGTCTACCTGGCCAAGGGACTCGAATTTGATTCGGTCATTGCCTGGGATGTCTCAAAAAAGAATTACCCTGATCAGCACTCACTCGGAGTCCTTTACACAATTCTGACCCGCGCCATGCATTCGCTAACCCTGTTGTGTAACGGCGAGGTTTCGCCGTTGATTCCCAAACAAGCCATCAGTGATAATTTAATTAAATTCAGCAAAAATTCAACGGCCGAATAAAAAAACTCTCACTATGATTACGTAGTGAGAGTTTTAAACTATGAAAATAAATGATAAGCCATTCCCGGGAGTCGAACCCGGCACCTTTTCCTTACCATGGAAATGCTCTACCTACTGAGCTAGAATGGCATTCCTATTTTACCACACCAAAAATGGTACACTAGGATAGAATTCATAAAGATTAGAAAAGGACGATAATATGAAACGACATTTTAAACTTTCCCTCCTAGTCACTTGTCTCGTACTACTGATGATTCCACTCACAGCCTGTCACAAATCGGCAGCCCATGACCCAAAGAAAATTCAGGTTGTAAGTTCCGTTAACTTCTATGGGGACGCGGCCCAACAAGTCATTGGAAAGTACGGTCACAACACGTCCATCATCAATTCAGACGTTGATCCACACGACTTTGAACCAACAACTAACAACGCGAAAGAAGTTGCCAAGGCAAACGTGGTCATCTCAAATGGAATTGGTTATGACGATTGGATGAACGAATTAATTCACAACGCTGGAAACGATCATCAACAAGACGTGAACGTTGGCAAATTGATGCATAAAAAAGATGGCGACAACGAACACATTTGGTATAAACCAACTACCATGGACCACTTGGTTGATCATCTAGTTACCGTCTACAGTAAGATTGATCCGGATCACCATGAGTATTTTGAAAAAAACGCCCAAACCTACAAACATGAATGGGGCCAAACGCAACGGTTAATCAAGCAGTTATCAAAGAATTCGCACGGTCAATCAGTTGCTACCAGCGAGCCCGTCTTTGACTACTCGCTTTCAGCCCTTGGCTATAAACTTAAGGACTACGGGTTCTCAAATGCCATTGAAAAGGGCGTTGATCCTTCAGTCAGTGACATCTCCAACCTGCAAAGTGACATGCGCAATCATAAGATTGCCTTCTTCGTTAATAACACTCAGTCTGATAGTCCGGTGGTTACACAAATGGTTAAATACGCTAAAAAGTATCATGTGCCCATCCTAAACGTGTCAGAGACCGCTCCAAAGGGGCAAAATTACATGCAGTGGATGAATAATCAGTACCGAGAACTTGGAAAAATCCAAAAACAACAATAAAAAATGATGCTCAAAATTTGAGCATCATTTTTTATCTAGTTAACTTTTAAAGCTTGTTCCATTGCCTTTTGTTCCATCTGATTTTTAGCTTTGTTCTGCATTTGCGCCTTAAATTCATTCTCTGCTTGTTTTTGCAGCTTAGCTTGGTCCTTTGGTGACATCTTTGGATTTTCGGCCATAGCTTGTTGTATCTTAGCTGATACAAACTGTTTCCCAGAAGCGGCCATCTGTTGCTGAGCTTCAGGACCTTGTTGTGACTGCTTCATTTGAGCAGCCTCTTGTTTCATGGCCTTCCCAAATGCTTTAGCTTGTTCAGGTGTGAATACCATATAACCGGATTTTACGTGGAAGGTATTCGTACGTTTAATAAAGGCTTCTTTTTGAGCAAACATGAAGAAGACTTTGTAAAATTTATTTTTGTAGACCCAATCTTGTTGCTTCGTAACCAGTTTGTTTGAATCGCCACCTGGTTTGATTTCATTCGTAGTGTCAATCGCAGGTGTTACGGTTGGCTTCTTTTGATTTGCATTCTTTTTGTAGATCACAACTTTATCATTAGTCTGACCAATCTTCTTATACAATATCATGTTGGCTTGATTGTTCACTGATGTAAACGAAGTGGTCTTAACCGTGGTCTTCTTTTCCATCCCAAAGTGATTGTGGTAATTGGCAATCATTAGACCAATCGTAATGATAATCAAAGCAGCAAATATAAGGCCTAAAGAGGTTGCCACTTTTTTATTAGCAATCAAATTCCACGTTAAGAAAAAGGCAATTACAAAAATAATTAGTAAGATAAATATCATTATTTTTTACCTCCCTTTTCAAAAACAGGATCTTCAGTAACATGACCCTTTTTCAACGCAAACGTCAAAAGAAAGGCAATTAATGAGATTAAGAATGCGACTCCAAAGGCTGCCATGTATCCTTTCAAATTAGCGTTAATTGCTCCAGCTCGATATGCCAATGGATTAATTTTAAGTAAGTGTTTTGCTGGCATATTATTGGTAGTAACGTTGGCTAGAATTGAAATCATAACGGCCGTTGAAATTGATCCACAAACCTGTCTAAAGGTATTGTTAGCAGCAGTTCCATGCCCCATTTCAGAAACTGGAAGAGCATTCATTCCAGATGTCGTTACTGGCATCATGGACATTGCCACCCCAAACATTCTAATCGCATACAAAATAACAACGTAAATGGTTGGAGTATCCTTTGTTAAAAACAAAAATGGAAAAGTTCCAACCGTCAATAAGAACAATCCACCCATTGCTAAACGACGGGCCCCAAACTTATCGAATAGTCTTCCAGTAATTGGGCTCATAAATCCGGTTAAAAGTGCTCCGGGTAATAGAGTCAATCCGGAATGAAAAGCACTCATCCCTCTAACAATTTGTAAGTAGAGAGGTAAGACCATTTCAACTCCGACCATTCCCATGAAGACCACCGCACTGACAATGGTTCCAAGTCGAAATTCACGTGATTTGAAAACATTTAAATTCAAGAACGGGTTCTTCATGACCAGTTGACGCCATCCAAAGAGAATAATAAAAATGATTCCAATAATTAATCCCCAAATGACAGTTGGACTGCCCCAACCGTCATTTCCAACTGACGAGAATCCATAAAGTAAACTACCAAAACCAATGGTAGACAAAACTAATGAGAGATAATCTAGCTTACTTTTCTTAGTTGGAAGAACTGGTTTAACAAAAAACAGTCCTAAAACAATGACTATGGCAACAATGGGAGCAATAATCCCAAACAAATTTCGCCAAGATGAAGTATCAATCACCCATCCAGACAAAGTTGGTCCAATGGCAGGCGCTAAACCAACGACGATTCCAGCAAGTCCCATGGCAGTGCCCCGTTTTTCTGCTGGAAAAATTGACAACATGATAGTCTGAAGTAATGGCATGGCAATACCAACTCCAACACCTTGAATCAAACGTGATCCAAATAAAAACCAGAAGCTTGGAGCTATCCATGACCCCACCGTTCCAATCTCAAAGATGATCATTGCTGATAAGTACAGCCATTTAGTGTTAAAACGTCCACTCAACCAGGCACTAACTGGAATCAAAATTCCGTTAACCATCATAAATCCGGTGGTTAACCACTGAACGGTCGAGGTATTAACATTAAAGGCACGCATTAATGTTGGAAAAGCCGTTGACAAAATGGTTTGGTTTAAAACCGTACAAAAAGTTCCAACCAAAAGAATAATGACAAACATGGTTCGATTATACTTTTTGCCATTAGCATCAACAGCAGGAATATTATGCATTATATATGCCCCTTTCAAAAGCTTAATTAATTAATATTTGCTCAAAATTACAACACCAACTACTATACAACCATCCGATGTTTATGTCAATTTAATTGACACGTGCATTATTTTACATATAATTAGTATTGTATTATTTAATGAATTCATCGAGTTTGATTAAGCATAGAAAGTAGGTAAACCCTTGGAAAATGAGAATGATCAAGAAGTAGCTGACCTCAACGGACGACTCGGAAAAATCATCAAAAAAAATAACATTTCGGTTGGCATTGGTGATATTTCCAAGTGCTCCGGTCTTTCCCAAAGTAAGATTCGCTACTGGGAGCAGCGAGGATACATTACTTCTTTACCAGTTCATAAAAATCAAAACAAGCGATATAGCATCTATACTCTAGTAACCGTTTTATTAATCAAATCCTATCTAGAGTCCGGCTTTACTTTAGCCACGGCAGTAGATAAGGCAAAACGTCACGAAGAAATCAGTAAAGTTTTTAAAAAATTAATCCTTGATCGGGTTCAATACGTTAAAACTAAAAATGACGACTACTGCATTAATATGGGACCTCTTTCAGACGACCCCAGTAAATCGGTTATTATCAAAGTAAGCGATCGTGGTAGTAAAATCACATTAATGGATACAAAAAAGACACTTCCTAATTAATTAGGGGGTGTCTTTTGGTTTAGATTAAATTATTTATTTTCGCCTAATTTAACCTTGTCTAAAATGTTTAAGTCAGAGTCAATATCATAAACAATTGGTTGACCAGTAGCAATCTCAACGTTCATGATGTCTTCATCAGAGATTCCTTCAATGTACTTAGTTAAAGCACGAAGAGAGTTACCATGGGCAGCAACGATCACATTCTTGTTGTCTAACAATTTAGGAGCAATGTGATCTTGCCAGAATGGAATAACTCGTTCCAAAGTAACCTTTAAGTTCTCACCACCAGGGATCGCCTTTGGATCTAAGTCAGCATAACGACGATCTTTGGCAGCTGAGCCTTCATCATTTGCGTCCAAAAGTGGAGGCAAAACATCGTATGAACGACGCCAGATGTGAACTTGTTCCTTACCGAATTTTTCAGCAGCTTCCGCCTTATTTTGGCCCTGAAGTGCACCATAGTGACGTTCGTTTAAACGCCAAGACTTCAAAACTGGAATCCATAATTGGTCACTTTCATCCAACACATAATTTAAAGTCTTGATGGCACGCTTTAAAACTGAAGTGTAAGCTTGGTCAAATTGAATTCCTGCTTCAGCAATTAATTTACCCGCATTTTTAGCCTGCTTAACTCCTTCTTCACTTAAGTCAACGTCAACCCAACCAGTGAATTGGTTCGATAAGTTCCATTCACTTTGGCCGTGTCTAACAAATACTAATTTAGCCATTGTAATTACCCCTCTTTTGTTTTTATACTAACTCATTTTACATCATTTAAAACTTTTTTTCACTAACTTACTGATCTTACTAAACCAACCTGGTTTTCGATTTCTCGCCACTTCATCAACGTTTTGGACTCCCAAGACGTCCAGTAAAAAGGTGAAAACAGGAACCGAAACGATTAATCCCCACGTCCCAAAGATGTGTTCACCAACCAAGAGGACTACGAACGTAAAGAAGATGGGCAGCTCGGTCTTAGCCGACATGAACTTGGGGTTTAACACGTATGCTTCAAGTAGATGAACCAACATAATGATAATGAAGATGTATACCACGTATCTAAATCCACCTACAGTATAACCAATCAAGGTTAGAGGGATTAACGAAATGATAACCCCAGCCACCGGAATGAGGCTCAAGAAGAAAATCATGACAGCTAAGATCAAAAGCTGTGGAATTTGCATGATCCATAAACAAATCGTGGTAATGGTCGTGTTACAGATTGCGATAAAGAATTGGGCTTCAATCACAACCCCAAAGGTTTTGACGAAAGTCTTCGCGAAAAACAGGATATCCGAGAAGAACCACCCAAAGGTACTGGTTAAAAACTTCTTAGAAAAGCGCTTCACCTGCTTAAGTTCCAAGGTAAAAAAGAAACTCAAAAGTAGTGACAGGAACATAGCAATCCCAGTTGAACCAATGCTTGTAATGTAACTCCAAATTAGGTTCATACTTCCCTTAATCTGGTTTGGTACATTAAAGTTCTTTAGTAACCATAAAACCCATGAACGTAATTCCGGGTTTTTAATCGAATGGGGACTTTCATAAAAGGTAATTAGCGTCTTGGTTATTTCAACTCCCTGCTCAGCAATCTGGGGAAGGTACAGGACACTTACCAGTACGATGGCTCCCACAATTAATAAGTAAATCACAATGACCAAGATTGGAATCGGAATCTTAATCCGGGCCCGAATCCAAAGTACTAGCTTGGTTATTAATAACGTAAAGATAAAGGTCAAAAGAATGGTGGTCATCATTGAGCGACAGAGATACAGAACAACGACAATTAGCAACAAGACCACTGCCCGTCTTAATTTTGTGTTATTTAAAAATTTTTGCCACCAATTGGTTAAATTCTCCATTTTGGTTTTAATCCATCCCCTCTCCATTCATAATTCGTATTTAACACTTTACTCAAATCAATTTTAATAGTAATACGTAATATTTTTATTATAGCATCTAATGTAATTTGTTAAAATTCATGTCAGTCTATTTTACGAGTTTCACAAAAAAAGGTTATAATGGCCATATAACTATTGAATTAAAGAGAGGTTTTTATATGCTTGAAAAGACGTTTTACAGTGAATTTATCAAACACAGTTTTAATATTCCATTAAAGGTAACATACTGGGATGGTTCTACCAAGACTTATGGTAAGGGTGAGCCTAAAGCTCACATTACCATCCACAAGGCAATTCCAATTAAAGATATTACCAGTAATGCTTCAATCGCTTTAGGTGAAGCATACATGGATGGTGTAATCACTGTTGAAGGGATTTCTTTAGAAGATTTAGTTGCAGCAGCCTACCTGGATAATAGCAGTTTCTTACACAACAAGAAATTCATTAAGTGGCTACCAAAGTCTTCTCATTCAGAAGCGGCAAGTAAAAAAGATGTGCAAAAGCATTATGACATCGGAAATGAATTCTACAAAATTTGGCTGGATAAGACCATGACCTATTCATGTGGTTACTGGGAAAGTCCAGAAGATAGCCTGTACGATGCTCAGATGAATAAAGTTCATCACATCATCAAGAAACTAAACCCACAGCCTGGTGGTACTCTTTTAGATATCGGTTGTGGTTGGGGTACTTTAATGTTAGTTGCCGCTAAAGAATACGACCTAAAGGTTACTGGTGTGACTCTTAGTCAGGAACAATGCGACTACGTTAACGAACAGATCAAAAAGTACGGTCTTGAAGACGTCGCTGAAGTCCGCCTTCAAGATTACCGTGAACTACCAAAGTCAGAAAAGTGGGATTACATCACGTCTGTTGGAATGTTTGAACACGTTGGGAAAGAAAATCTTGATGAATACTTCAAGGTCGTTTCAGACCACTTAGCGAAAAACGGAAACGCCCTCATCCATGGAATTACCAGACAACAGGGTGGTGCGATCAATGGTTGGTTAAATAAGTGGATCTTCCCTGGGGGTTACATCCCTGGTTTGACCGAAAACTTAGACCATATTATTGATAATGGCATGCAAATCTACGATCTTGAATCACTAAGAAGACACTACCAGAAGACTACGGAAACATGGGACAAAAACTTCAATGCGCACCGAAAAGAAATTGAAAATATGTTTGACGAACGTTTCTGCCGCATGTGGGACTTGTACCTTCAAGCCTGTGCCGCTTCATTTAAGGTTGGAAATATCGATGTCATGCAGTACCTCATTTCAAAGGGACCGGCTGGTGCATCACTTCCAATGACCCGTGACTACATGTACAAATAACTTAATATAATAGATAGTAAAAGACGTAACTTCATCAATTAAAGTTACGTCTTTTTATTATCAAATATTCATTAAAGGACAAACGTTAACAGAAACACCGCCGCTAGTCCTGCCATCACTGAAACTAGCATAGATCGGGTCCAGTAGGCAATCCCAATTACCAACACAGCAGCGATTAACTCTGGTCCCTGACCACTAATCGAAAAGGCATATGACTGATTAATAAAAATATCCTTTACTACCAGTGAAGTAAACAGACAAATTGGTACAAATTCCATCCATTCGGTAAACCACTTTGGAATTTTGCGCTTTCTAAAAAATGCTAATGGTATAAATCTTGGAGCTAAAGCAACCAAAAAACACAGCAATATTAACAGAAAGTGTTGCATCGCATCCCATTTCATAACAATTCTCCCAACTTATTCCTTCGGTGTCCCCGCAGGGTTTTTAAACGTCTTAAGAAAAATACTTTTCTTGTTGGTCTTCCGTTTTCGACTCCGAAAGTATTTATCAAGCAAGAAACCGATGAACGATGCAACTAACGTCGCCGCAACTAATCCAAGTGTTGATTTAGTTAACACTAAGAAGAAGATCGCAAGGCCAGCAGCAAAAAGTGCAATAAACACTTTTAGCAAATCCTTTAACTGCATCACAATCATATACAAGAAGAGCGCTGTGAGTGCGAAATGCACCACGGTTAGATCAATTGTAAGAGCTGACCCAATTAAACTCCCCACTAAGTTACTAATGGTCCAGAAAAATAACGTAAAATGTTCTACTTGCAACGCATCCTTCGGGGTCCATTTCTTGTCAGTTGAAAACTTTAAATAGTTCACAGCGTAATTTTCGTCATTTAAAGAACAGGCAAAAAAGAACGTAAAGAGCGTGTTCTGCCCGTGAAGATACTTAGAAAGACTCGATCCTAATAATGCGTATCTCAGCTCTAGGAAAAACAGCATCAACACAATCGTTAGAAGTGGTGAATTAATGGTTAACATGGATGCGATCAAAAATTGGGCACCACCGGAAAAAACCAGTAGTGATACCAAAATCGTGTTAAACGTGTTAAATCCCGCGGCGTGTAGCAAAATCCCACACGCCAAACCAATTGGAATGTAACTCAAGTCTAAGGGAAACGAGACCTTGAAATTGGCTTTCCAAGTAGGTTCATTAGGATTCGGTACTAATTTTGTCAATTGAAATCCTCCACTTGATTTCTTGAATAAATAACCTAAAAAAATTAATTAACTTTTTGCGTACATTGTTCATTATAAGAAAAAATGGCAAAATAACAAACCATAATTTTGTTCTAATGGTAATTATCAGAAAAATTCCACAATTTCACGGAACAATCTCGAAAAGAAGCCAACCTTATTAACGCTTTGGCAGGTAACGATTGGTGCTTTTCCACCATCATGATTTAAAAATTCCACCTTCTGATTTTTAAATCCAACCTGATTCGTTCCAACTTCCTGATTTTTAAGCACAGGAGCTGATACCGCATTGTCTTTAGCATGCTTTGAATCAAGTATAATTTGGTCGCTAAATTCATTTGGTTGAGAAACCTTGCCCCACAGGGTAACTGGTTTGCTCATCTTGACTTTAACCGACCGTTTTTTCCCGTTAATCACCTTTAGATGATTCTCGGTAAATTGATCGTTATCGTACTCCATGGGGCGATAATTCTTGATTACGTGTTCCATTAAGTTCTTAGTAACGATAAACCGTTGATTAGGCTTAGCACCCATAACTACTGTGATAATGCGGTGACCATGGTGATTATCTAAAGTCCCCGCGAAGTTTTCGCCCGCTTTCTTAGAAGTTCCCGTTTTTAGACCATCAACGTTTAAGGCTGGATCGTAATATCGTTGTCCCTTCAACATTTCGTTAGAGGTCTTGACAACTTCTTGCGGTTTCTTATCAGTATCACCAAAGGTATACTGCGTTTTCTTAGTGGTTTTTAGAACATCAGGATACTGCAAAATAATTTTGGAAGAGATGATTGCCGTGTCTTTTGCTGACATTTCATTTTCAGAATCGCCAGTCACCCTTGGTAAATTCATCGGTGCAACCTGTTTGTTAGTCAGACCACAGGCATTATAGAATTTGGCGTCTTTAATTCCCAATTCTTTGGCAGTTATTCGCATGGTTTTGGCAAAATTCTCACTGTTACCAGAGATTTTATCACCAAGCGCCATCGCACTCGCGTTAGCTGAACCAATCAGGGCCGTTGAATAGAGCGCCCTTACCGTGTATTTCTTATGGGCCTCTAATTTAACGTTGGTAAACCCTTTTTTGGTACTTAATTTGGCAACTGCAGGTGAAATATCCACCTTAGTGTCCCATTTCAATTGATGATCATGAACTCGTTTTTGAACTATGTATGCGGTGAGTAACTTACTCATCGAGGCTGCCGGTAGGTTTCTAGCAGCGTTTTTTTGATAAATAATCTGTCCTGATTTAGCGTCCACTGCAATGGCAGCTTTACTATCGACTTCGTTCGAGTTAGCCTTTGCCAAGGTCTCTGGAATCATTAAAACGAGCGCTAACGTCATGATTAAAAATGAAACGAGAAATTGATGACCACTATGATTACTTTTCTTGGTTTGCATTTTTCTCTCCTATCACATGTTTATTTTTCCGTAATGGATGCTTAACATCTAACGGAAGGTAAATCTTAAACGCGGTTAATTTTTTCGTTGAAGAAACGTTGATATAACCTCCCTGATTGGTGACAATCTCACGAACAATGGCAAGTCCTAGGCCAGTTCCACCAGTTTTGGTGTTTCGTGACTCCTCAACCCGGTAAAAACGATCAAAGATGTGATCTAGTGACCCCTTAGGGATCTGTTCGCCATCGTTTGAAACGATAATTTCAACTCCTTCACTACTAAATGGCTTAGCAGAAAGATAGATATGACGTCCACCCTTTCCATACTTAAAAGCATTCGAAATCAGATTATTAAATACCCGACCTAACGACTCCGCATTGGCTTTGATCGAAATATCATGCTTGAGTGGCTTCATTTCAATCGTCATCTTGTGCTTAGATGCATCAAGTTTAAATGAGGTCTGAAGTTGCTCTAATAGCGCATTCACATCAATGTTATCAATTTTTTGCGAAGGCTTAGACTTGTCGCCCGCCTTAGCATACTCAAAAAGCCGATCCACTAATTGTTTCATTTGTTGCGCCTTTAAATAAGCAATATGTGAATACTTTAAAATGTCGTCTTCATTTTGATACTGACCGTCTTCGATGAGACCAAGGTACCCCAGAATTGAAGTTAGTGGCGTTCTTAAATCATGACTAACGCTAGTGACCAATTTGTCCTTTGAAGCTTCCACCTCTCGCTCATCATTCATGGATTCAATGACACTATCAACAAGCGCGTTGATACTTTGAATGACCCGCTCAGTATCTCCCTTTAATTCAAAGGGAATTCGATGGTCAAAATGCCCGTTCGCAATGTAATGCAATTCCGAAATAATGTGGCGGAGTTGCATTTGATGATAGCGCCGAATCAACCGCCAGTAAATAATAATGACATCGATCACGCCCATAGCAATGATGAAGAGATTCTCCCAGCTAAGTAGTCGAAAATGCATCGGGCCAAAGGTCACCGACTGCTTAATGATGAAGATTCCGTCCCTTAGACCCGGGTTACTCTCGATTGATTCAGTGATAATCACGGTAATCGCCAAGTTTAAAAGGAGTAATAATATTAAAGTAACTACTCCTTCAACAAATAATTCAGTTTTTTCTTTCGTCGTTAATTTCAAACTCAAGATTCCTCTTATTATTTATGCTTCCACTTTGTAGCCGACGCCCCAAACGGTTTGAATCACTTTTTCACCGCCAGTGGCTTCTTCAATCTTGTCACGTAAATGACTGACGTGGACCATGACGGTTTTAGCTGAAATGATACTTTCTTGTTTCCAAACGCGCTCAAAAATCTCATCAGCTGAAAAGACCCGGTTAGGATGGCTGGCAAGAAGGTACAAAATACCAAACTCCAGAGCGGTTAACTGGATTTCTTTGCCGTCTTCCGTCTTAACTTCGTGTGAATCCTTATTGATAGTCAGTGGACCCACGTTTAAAATGTCAGGCTTGTCCTTAGTGACATCGTTTTGACTTCTTCTAAGCAGGGAACGAACCCGTGCCATGATTTCCAATGGGTTAAATGGCTTGGTGACGTAATCATCAGCTCCAGAAACCAATCCCTGAATTTTATCCATATCAGCCGTTTTGGCGGACAACACAATGATCGGAATCTGGGAGTCTTTACGGATTTCTTTAATAACATCAATCCCACTCATTTCCGGCATCATGATGTCTAAAATTACCAAGCCAATGTCTGGCTCAGTGCGCAAAAGTGATAATGCATCACTACCGTTATAGGCTGAGATTGGTTCGTATCCTTCGTTTTTAATGTAGATTTCTAATAATTGTGCGATTTCTTTATCGTCATCAACAACTAAAATTTTCATTTTAATTACCTCGAATTCACTATTTTCTTTCAGTTTATCAGATTGAAAACAGAGATTAACCAAAATTGTTTTAATATTATAAACATTTAAACTTTCACATCAAAAAAATCGTAGACCAGTTGATCCACGATTCATTAATTAATTTCGGTTCCCGGTAAATAGTCCATTGGTAATTGGGAAACGATGACGCATGTACAAAATTCCCGCAATTCCAATTACACCAATCACTGCATCAACAATCGGACTGGTAATCGGGTTAATTACTCTTGGAATATACGTTCCACCAAAGAAGACTAGCATCCAAATTGCGAACAATAGAACCATCATCAAAGCTCGAATGATGCCATTATATTTATGTTTTACTCCCGGAGCAAACAAGTTAGTCATAAGTGGCATCCCTGCACCAGCAACAATCGAGGAAACAAAGATTCCAGTAATCCCCATTACACCACCCTTTGATGCTTGCGAGGAATTAATGAAGAACATGGCTGCGTACAAGAAACAGAACAGGACCAAAAACCACAAAAAGTTGTACGTGGCATCAATCACGTAGGTGATGGGCGTCATCTTTTGGGGTTTCTTTGGTGGGTGAACCGTAACCTGCACTTTTTGAGCAACCGTTCCATACAGATTCTTTGCGGTCACCCCACTCTTTTGGGCCTTTTTTAGTTCATTTACCATCGTACTGATCTGAGCAGCTTGCTTTTCTGGTTCCAATTTGGTTTCCGAAAGTTCCTGCTTAAATTTATACATGTATTCAGCATTTCTCTTGGTCAAACCAACGTGATCAAATTGTTCTCGTTCAGCAATCTTAGTGTTTGAGTGATGTTGATGCTGTTTTGCTTTAGCATTTCGTTTTCGATTATCTTCCTCGCTCATAATTTCCTCCTAGACGTTGAACCTAAATTCTGCAATGTCTCCATCATGCATGACGTAATCCTTACCTTCAACCCGCAATTTCCCGGCCTCTTTAACGGCATTTTCACTTCCGTATTTATCTAGGTCTTCAAAGGACATAATCTCAGCTCGAATAAAGCCCCGTTCAAAATCAGAATGGATAATTCCAGCGGCTTGAGGTGCCTTAGTACCCTTTTTAAAGGTCCACGCCTTCGTTTCTTTGCCACCTGCAGTAAAGAAGGTTTCGAGCCCAAGTAATTTGTATGAAGCACGAATCAACTTATTTAGACCGGGTTCACTAACCCCCTCAGCCTCAAGAAAGTCAGCTTTATCATCATCACCTAGTTCAGCGATTTCCTGCTCGGTTTCTGCCGCAATTCCAATTGCCTGCGCACCGTGTTTTTGAGCATAGTCTTTAACCATTTTAAAGTACTTGTCACTTTCTGGATCAGCCATCGATTCTTCGCTGATGTTAGCGACATACAAGACGGGTTTAGAAGTCAAAAGAAACAATCCCTTAACGATCTTCTGCTCATCTTCATCAAAATCAATATCGCGGACAGCTCCGCCATCTTCAAGTACTGGTTTAATCTTGTTTAAAACATCTAGTTCTTCCTTGGCTTCATCTGAACCCTTTGCTGCTCTTTGAACTTTTCCAATTCGTTTATCAACGGCATCTAAATCAGCAATTCCAAGTTCGACGTTGATCGTTTCAATATCGCCAATGGGGTCAACGGTTCCCGTAACTGAGGTAATATTGTCATCATCAAAAGCCCGAACAACGTGGACAATGGCGTCCACTTGACGAATGTTTTCAAGAAACTTGTTTCCAAGCCCTTCACCTTTACTAGCACCCTTTACAATCCCCGCAATATCGGTAAATTCAAAAGTAGTTGGTACCACCTTTTTAGCCGGGATTAACTCCTGAATCCGGTCCAGCCGTTTATCTGGCACTTCTACCATTCCTACGTTTGGATCAATCGTTGCGAAAGGATAGTTAGCCATTTCAGCACCAGCTTTAGTAATGGCATTAAAAAGTGTTGACTTACCAACGTTCGGCAACCCAACGATTCCCGCTGTTAAAGACATCCTGCTTACCTCTTTTAATTAATTTCTTCGTGTTTTTCTAGTATTTTCTTCAAACGTTTCTCAAATTGTCGTCGACTGATCATCACAATGTGACCACATCCCATGCACTGAACCTTAATGTCAGCTCCCATTCGAATGATTTCCCATCGATTGGTGCCACAGGGATGCTGTTTCTTCATTGCAACGATATCATGCATTCCATACATAAAAATATCCTCCCTAGTCGAGATGAATATCCAATAGGTCTAAAATTCGGTTCAAATCTTCGTTTGACATGTAATCAATCTGGATTTGTCCCTTACCAAGCTTAGAATTGGTCTCATTAATCAAAACTTTAGTTCCAAATTTATCTTGAAGCTGGTCCTCACTCTCCTTAATGTAGGGAGACTTGGACTTTTTCAATGTTCGTTTACTCTTGGTTGAGTGAGCCTTATTAGCCTTGGCAATTAACTTTTCTAACTGTCTAACCGTGAGGGTTTCATCCTTAGCCTTAGCAGCTAAATTCAAAAGTTGTGATTTTTCTTTGACTGATAAAAGGGCCCGTGCCTGCCCCATTGAAAGTTGCTTTTTTTGCAGCATATCCTTAACGGATTGTGGCAACCCCAGCAAACGAAGATAATTGGCAATGTAAGGGCGGCTCTTGCCTAAGCGTTCTGAAACTTGTGCTTGCGTTAAATTCAGTTTCGTCATTAAAGTATCGTACGCTTGAGCTTCTTCTAGTGGATTAAGGTCCTCACGCTGTAAGTTTTCCATTACAGCGATTTCCATCATTTGCTCTTCGGTAGCATCACGAATGATTGCCGGAATTTTGGTCTTCCCGGCAGCTTTAGATGCCCGAAATCGACGTTCACCAGCAATAATCTGGTAATTATGATTATCGACATCGTGGCGCACAATAATTGGCTGAAAAACTCCTGATTCTTTAATGGACTGGGTTAAATCGTCAAGAGCCTTCTGATCAAATTTCTTTCTTGGTTGATAAGGATTAGGCGAAATTTCGGTTAGGTCAAGATCAACAACTGCTTCGTCATTACTATTAACGTCATTGTCCTTAAACAATGCTTCAATTCCACGTCCTAATCCCTTACTATTTTTGTTGGTCATGGGCAGCTAACACTTCCTTTGTCAATTCCATGTATACTTTGGCGCCTTTTGATTTGGCATCATAGTCAATGATCGGCAGTCCATGACTGGGAGCTTCCGATAAACGAACGTTTCTGGGGATGACGGTGGTGTACACCTTATCCTTAAAAAACTTTCTAACCTCACCATTGACTTGTGCTCCAAGATTAGTACGGGAATCAAACATAGTCAATAACACTCCCTCAATCTTGAGGTTGGGATTAAAGTGTTTCTGTACCAAACCAATGGTATTAAGTAATTGGCTCAGTCCCTCTAAGGCGTAATACTCAGACTGAACCGGGATCAAAATCGAATCACTGGCAGTAAAAGCGTTAATCGTGATTAATCCTAAAGAAGGTGGGCAATCAATTAAAATGTAATCGTACTTGTCAGAGACACTCTCAAGTGCCGTTTTCAATCGAGTCTCACGCGCCATCATGGGGGTCAACTCAATCTCTGCTCCAGATAATTGAATGGTAGCAGGAACAATATCGAGATTTTGATGAGCTGAATGTAGAATAACGTCTTCGATCGGCTCTTCATTAACTAAAACATCATAAATATCTTTATTAATTTTTTGCTTACTAAGACCAACGCCACTAGTGGCATTTCCCTGGGCATCGGCATCAACCAGCAGGACTTTCTTGCCCTTTGTGGCTAGGTCAGCCCCCAGATTAACAGCAGTCGTGGTCTTACCAACGCCACCCTTTTGATTTGCAAGCGATATAACGGTTCCCATGTTGTTCCCTCCTTCTTACTTGATCGGATCCTTATTTGGAGTTCCAGCTTTTCTTGGATACTTCTTTGGTGTCTTGGTGACTTTATCAATGACAATTATATTTCTTACTTCATCGTTTTCCGGTAATTTAAACTCAAAGTCACTTTCGACTTTACCACCTAAAGTTGTAATTGCCTTCTGAGCTCCCTTCAGTTCTTCAGGAGCCCTAGCGGCCTTTAACGCAATTAACTTGCCGCCGATCTTAACCAGTGGGAGGCACAACTCAGACATCACACTCAACCGCGCCAGTGCCCGTGCGGTTGCAAAATCAAATTGTTCGCGATCATTTGACCGCTTTCCACCAAATTCCTCGGCACGAGCATGAACAAGGCGCACGTCAGTCAATCCCAGTTCACTAACTAGTTGTTTCAAAAAAACAATCCGCTTATTAAGTGAGTCCACGATGGTGACCTTTAAATCGGGATTAATAATCTTAAGTGGGATTGACGGAAACCCTGCCCCCGCACCAACGTCTACAATTGACCTTGATTCTCTAAGCTCTGGTATGTAAAAAACGGGAGTAAGTGAATCGTAAAAGTGCTTTAAATACACGTCGTCACGTTCAACGATGGTCGTCAAATTCACCTTTTGATTATAGGACACTAAGAGTTCGTAGTACTTTTTAAACTGTTCTACTTGAAAGTCCGATAGTGAGACATTGTGTTTTAACAATGCCGCTTTAAATTGTTCTGGATTCATTTACTTCTCCTATGTAAAACAAACAATTGGAAACTAATTAAAGTTAAACCAATTTAAATTAGACCCTTTATTCATTATAACGAAAATTTAAAGATTTCGTTACCAAAAAAAGGAAAAAAGTCACCGAGAAATTTACCCCGTTCTGTTTAATCTGGCATCTTTTGAACTTCAGACTTAAACCAGTCATTAAACGCTTGGGCGTCAATGTCAACGGCAACCTTAGCATTGGTTTGACCATGATGATAAGCACCACGAATATCACCAACAGTGGCGCCATTGGCGGGTCCAGTAGTTTGAATATCAATCCACATCTCTTCAGTAGTAAGTAATTCTGGGTGTAACAGGTAGAAAATCGTATTAACATCGTGCATGGCCACGCCTGCATTACTTTGATCCCCATCACTAGTGATAATGGCAGAGAGCATCTCTCCCGCTCGATTCATTTCCTTAATTTCAGCTAAAGTTTCGTTAGTAAGAAGAGCCTTCTTGGTCACATCAAGTCCAATCATCACAATTGAAACACCACTTTGATACATTATTTTGGCCGCATCAGGGTCAGTAAAGACATTAAATTCAGCGGCACTGGTCATGTTACCACGTCCAAGTGCTCCGCCCATGGCAACAATCTGCACTAACTTGGCTTTTACTTCTGGATATTCAGACAGTAGGAGAGCAACGTTGGTATAAGATCCTGTTGCGACCAACGTGACTGGTTCTTCACTGTCCATAATGTGGTCATGAAGGGCTTTCACCGCGGTCATTTTCAATGGCTCTGGCAGTTCACCCGTAAAATCATAACCGCGCATCCCAGATTCACCATGAATCCGAGCTGCATCTTCAAACGGCTTTATTAAGGGATTTGCGGCCCCACTAGCGACTTTGACCCGCTCACCATCATGAAAAAAATTAATAATTTTAAGGGCATTAATCGTCGTTTTATCAACCGTTACGTTTCCAGCGACGGTGGTCACCAAGTCCACACCCAATTTTGGCTCATTGAGTGCCACTGACAAAGCTGCTGCATCGTCAATTCCTGGGTCCATGTCCATAATAATTTTTTGCATAATATCCCTCCGTTTTAAATCCGTCGTTATTAGTCAAGTTTACCACACGCATAATTGAATTAGCTGCTTCAGCTTAAAAGCAATCAAAAAAGAGACGGCCTAAGCTGTCTCTTTTTTTAAGTATGGAAGTAGACTTATTGATGGTCGTTTTACTCGATCAAGGATTCCTAATCCATCTAGAACCGTTCCGCCAATCACACTTACTTTATTAACATCTTCAATGTGGCGATCAGTTGATTGGTTATCATACAACATTACTGGTAAAATCTTGTAAGTCGATAATCCATCCTGGGTTTGTGAATCACCAACTCGACTTGAGGTAACAATCAACAAGTCATCATCCTCTAAAGAATCCATCAACTCTGATAACATGACATCAACTTTCTTCAGTTCCGATGAAAATTGATCCAAATCACCCTCCATAGCGGAGGTCTGAAGATCTGGAACTTGAACGTAAATAAAACCGCTCCGAACCTTTTCCAGCTGATGATTTAATTCAACAAAAGCAGAGGTATTATCGGGTACCTGAATCCGTCTGGAAAAGTCCTGAACCTGAAGATATTCCACAAACCGGGAAATGATCACGGAACTCTTTTCCGCTTTATAAACCTCTTCAAAGACGCTTGACACACGTGAATTAACGGCACAATCAAACATTTCTCGCAGTCCGGATGCGGGTCGATTAACAACGGAATTAGTTCGAACTAATCCGTAAGCGCCCTCGGGATTGACTTCATCTGATGAAGAACGCTCCCCATCAAAAAAGATGTTAAAAAGGCCCAACCGCCGAAGCGATGGTAAATCTGACTTTGAGGATTGATTCAAAACGTGTGAAAGGATGTTATCGCTTGAAGCGTTAAGTTGTTCTGCTTCATTGTCCGAGCGTAATCCGAGTGATGCTAAATCCACAACAATTACCCTTTTATAACTCACGTTTTCATCTCCCATGCGACTTAATAAAATTTAATTATATTCTATAATGCAATAATAAAATGCCCATGTCAATTGACTTAGCAGTAAAATGATAGTATCACAATTCACAACCGAGGTTTAAAAAATGAAATCAATTAATGAAGACAACATCATATTATTAGGTGACTCGTTAACTCGTGGTTTTGACGGAGAAAAAGATTTAGTGCACAATTGGCCCTATTATTTAGGTCAAATTTTACCATTTAACTTCATCAAAAACGCGGGCCAGAATGCCGGTACCATTACCGGAAATTGTGAGCTGGACTTAACCTATCAGGTTAGCCACAACAATTTTGGTGACTACGACATCGCCACGATCTTTTATGGTACCAACGATTTTGCCCACCGCTACGATACTTTAGAAGTCGTTAAAAGGATGTTAAATGAAAACATCCAGCAAATCAAGATCGAAAATCCGTCCATTCAAATTCTGGGAATCCTTCCATTGAACCGCTTCGATGGTGGCACCGATAACTACAACATTGAGGGACTTGCCCACTACACGTTTGGGCAGCTCCTTTGCGGCTTAACCACCGTCTACCGCCAAAATAACATTCCATACCTAAACTGGCGTAAGGTGGCACCGACCATTGTCGACGACGATAATTATAGAACAAGACTGCATGACCATCGTCTTCACCCTAATTCGACTACTTACAAAATGATGGCCGAAATCATTGCCAAATTTATTAAAGCAAACGTCAACTAAAAGGAGCCATAATTGGTTTCCTTTTTTTATTTAACCTCATCCAGACCCTTAAGTTTGAGTTGATTATTAACATCTTGTTTAACATCAGCCCGATAATTGGTCGTTTTTGACGCTTTTTGGCCCTGATCGTTAGTTGAATCAGTTTGAACCGCAAAGTCAACGGTGGCTTTCCCCTCACCCGTACTTGTAACCTTTTTAACGTTTACCTTAATTTGAAGATTTTTAACATCTGGTTCATGATCCTTTTTCGCAATCGTAATCATCTGATTATAGGCTGGGTTACTTTTTCCTCCAACAAAGTTTTGGTCGTACTGAACTTGATCAGCTGACTTTTCGTCAAAAACGTCATGGTTCAGTGGCTCCCACACGGTTTTAAGCAGACCAGTTGCTGCCTTTTTATCAACGAGCTTTTTAAACGGGAGTTTGATCTCAGAGTGATTATTCTTCATCCCGAGGTACTGAACATCACTTTTCATTGGTTTGCCGTCAACACTCAGAGTGGCCCAGATTGATGAATCATCACCAATGGGTAAATTATTGACCTTCGCCTTGCCGTTTTCACCAATTTGAGCAACCGGATGATTGTCAACGTAGACGATGGCGTTTGGGACACTTTGAAGCCCAAACGAAACCACGTTAAATGTCAGGTGCGCCATATCAGATGACTTCATCAGACTAAACTGACTGGAAGTCTTAAGCTGTTTACCACCAGCCGTGGCAGTCGCCTCAATCTGATGAACTCCCGGGATGAGTGACTTCACGTTCAGCTCCCCATTACCATCCGTTTTACCTGCCTTGTTTCCATCAATTGTCACGTTGGCTTCTGAAAGATTGGTCTTAATTTTAGGATCAATTGGTTTAACTACCAGTTGATAACGTGGAAATACCAGGAAATTCTTCCCCGTTTGTTTATAAACCAAGTTGTTTTCAGCCACTTTCTCACCGTTAATCTGCATCTTGAGCCGATTAACTGCTTCGGAATTTTGATCGAAATCGTTAACAAGGGGTTGAAGGGCCTCTTCACTTGGAGTACCCGTTTGCCCGTCAATTTTGATTCCAGCAATCACCTGCTTTTGTTCGTGATTACGCAGGGCATTCATCAAGCGGTCACCACTGGCTTTTTTTGAATAATACTTTGTCCCGGAAACTCCGACCACAATCACGATGATAATTTCCAACACGAGTAAAAAGGCCAAGAATTTATGTGATTTACGTTTTTCTGCCAATCTAATTTCCATCCTTTTATAATATTGAGGAAATCATAACATACACCAAACAAAAAGAAACGTAGCACAGAATGCTCGTTTCTTTTCTAAATTACTATTAATCGTTATCGGTACTATCCGATACTTTCTTAACTGACTGGTTACTCTTGATAATAAACGGAAGATCATCAGAATCATCACCGCCAGGATTTTTGACCAAGATGGCATTGTATTCAAACGTCTGATGACGAACCGAACTATTGTCATCGTCGTCATTGTTATCGAAAGTATAATCAACCTGATAAGTGACTTGCGTCTCCCCACTATCATAAGGTGCTACCGACTCGGTCCTTTCACTAGTTTCAAATGACTCAATTTTATCGTTGTCATTATAACTTTTGACCATCTTAAGCATATCCTGACAAGCGGGACTACCATTTCCACCGTCAAAGAAATGGGAAATATCAACGTCGTTACCGGCACCACTCACCTGAGTCCAGAGCGGATTCAAGACCTGATCAGCCTGATCTTTCGTGGCAATCCCATCAAACTTCGGTTCAATCGTGTTGTTATTATCACTGTCTTTTAAATTATAGGGTTTACTCTGAATTAATTTACCGGACTTGCCCTTCATCTGAACTTGAACGTTCATGTTCGTACTAAATGGGTAGTCAGAAAGCTTAAAGCTCCCATTGTCACCAATCGTTCCAACCTTCTTGTTTTGAATCAACACGTCTGATCCTGGTTGCCCCTTCACTGTAAAGGTGATAATTCGAAGTGGTAAGGACGCTGAACTGGCACCATCAATCCAGTCGAATTGACCATTATTGTGCAATTCACGGCCATTGACTTTTCCGGCAGTAGTAATGTTATAAAGGCCTGGTGCAAGTGGCCCAATCTTCTTAGCCTTTTGACTGCCCATGTTGCTGGTAATTTGCTTGCCGTTCACACTCAACGAGACGCCATTCAGGTTAGTGGAAATACTAGAATAAATGGGTTTGACCATCAGTTTATACTTAGGGAAAACTAACCAGGTGTTACCCTCCTGCTTAAATTGCAGGCTGTCGGTCACCGGATTATCGTTATCGCGCATGAACTGACTCCTAAGCTTTGATAACTGGTCCTTATTACTAGCATAATAATTAATGGTTGGCTTCATCGCTTTCCCACTAATCTTAAAGTTCGGGTCGTTTGTTTCCGACACATTGGCTAAATTCTTTTCCTGATCATTCTTAATCGCTGAGATGACCCGGTCGACTTGATTAGCTTTTGAATAGTAATTCTTTCCAAAGAAGTAACCACCGATAAGTACCACTACCAAGACCACCACAATTACCCAAATCACTTTAGTAAGTGGTTTCATCTTCTTTTGCTTTCGCGGACGATTAACGTTACTTGTCTGACGCAGGGGCCGACTCCCTGATGTCTTGCGACTTGGTCCTGCTTGACCTTTTGGTGATCCATTAGGAGTTAGTTTATACCCACAATTGGGGCAGAACTCATCATTTGCATTAATTCGGTGTCCACAATTGGGACAAAAAGACGCTTCTTCACTCATTTTGACTCCTCCTAGTATCCCTGCCCAAAGTTAGCAGCAAAGTTGTTAATGATCTCTTGAGTCAGCGTTTGAAGTTGAGAGCCCAGGCTATTACCCAAAATAGCTACTAGGACAGCGGAAATGATTGCCACGATAACCGTTACAATCAATAAAACATAGAAACTATCAATCGACCCAAAATTCTTAGAAAAGAGCATTTCATAAATTAACGCCCAACCCGAAATGGTGATGGCCAAGTCGACCACGTAGAGACCAATTAAAAATAAAATTCCAGCGGGCATGACGGCTGATAGAAGCAAACCCACTAACAGTAAAATAATTCCAACGTTTAAAAATTTACCGTACTCATTCGTATAATCACTAAGGCTCATATTGTTGTTCATAATGAAGTGAACTCCGACATAGCCTAAAATCCAAGCTAACAGACCGATTACGGCAATAATCAGTCCTAGTCCCATAACACTCGTGTTAATGACGCCATCCATCTTATGAATAAGTGAGTATGGAACTGATTCAGATGCCAGTCCACTCTTCATTCTCATTGCTAAAATAAACGAAACTAGCCAGGTCAAAACGGCGAAGATTCCAAGCGAGATATATCCCAGATACTTCTCACTAGCAGCCTCATATTTGACTGGATGTTTAATTGATTCAATAAAATAATTAAACACGCTGGTTAATCCGTTAGAAACGTCAGCCTGTGAATTACGGGGATGTTGCTGCTTTTTTGCTTCATTATGTACCTTGTTACTGCTTGTTTGACTGTTGTCAGTCAACTTAGTTCCACACTTGACACAAAACTTTGCGCCCGGCTTGTTATTAAAATGACAATTAGGACATTCATCCATACTAGTTCCTCCAATTAAATAAATATTAAGATTTTCTTACGTTTACATTATCACATACTGATTAGCTCAATCAAAGGGCTAAGGCACATAAATAAAAAAATCAATTAATTGCGGCACGGGATATCGGTCACTCAACAATTCCCGTTTACCAATTCCCTCAGTGTTCGTGAATTTTGATGAACTATAATCCTATTATTTGATTATTCAACTTATTTAATTATAATTATTATAAGATAATAAAGGAGGCGTGCTTATGATTCATTGTACTGGAAACGATGTTTTTATAAATGATCAAAAACTATACAATACCGTGCAAATGGAGATGCAGGATTCTCATAACTTTTACGAATTTGCTGTCCACATTGCTTATGCCCTAGAGGGTAAAATGGCTGTTAATGACATTGCCAAAATCGTGGAGGCCGCTAGTAACAACCACTTAAAGGTCACCGAAACCATTAACGTTTGTCCTAAAGCTCTTCAAGAAGCACTCAAAAAATCACAGTACCTATAAGAAATTCCTTAGCTTGGATGGGCTAAGGAATTTTTTTGGTTTCAGGTGATGTTATCTAAAACTCATTTGAAGTAATATGATTAGTATCACTGATTAAACTTCAAACTACTATTAATGGAGAAAAAATGAAAAACAAACGCAACGTTCTACGAAACATTAACGATCTCATCTGTGGCATTGCCCTGGTAATTGCCATCATGTTCGCCCACTTCAATATTTTACTAATCACGGTCTTAATCGTTTTTATTGATGAACTCTTATGGGGCATGTTCGGCAAAAACAAGAAGACTACGTGGTATTTAATTGCCGCGATTATTGGTTTAATTGGTGCCATCGGTTACAACTTCATCTAAAATAAAAAAATACTAGGACAATGTCCTAGTATTTTTGAACTAATTTAAATTAGCATTTTTTCATTTCAGTTTGGCTAACCCATTGATGGTTAACGTATTCTTTTCCACCATTAGTTGGTTTGAAGGTTACAGCATAGGCAGGACCGTCACAAACTTTAACAATCTTCCCCTGAGCACCTTTCATCCCTTTCATGTGGTCAGCTTCAACGGTGACTTTTTCGCCCTTTTTCAAGGTAGCACCCTGTTTATCAGCCTTAAGTTGGTCTTTTGTAACGAACTCATGATTTTTAACTTCAGCCTTACCATCGGTTGGTTTGTAATCGATGACATAAAGTGGTGAATCATATGCTCCGGTAACCTTAGCCTTAGCACCTTTCATCCCCTTCATGTGGTTAGCTGATAGTTTAACTTCAGAACCAACCTTAAACTTAGGGTTTTTAGCGGCAGCTAAGTCAGTGGGAAGATTCATCTTATGCTTCATTGGCATATTCATGTCCATTGACTTATCGCCCTTGGTTTCCTTCATGTCTTTTTTACTCATTGTTTTTTCGCTACTGCTACTCGACATATTTGATGACGAACTGGACTTAGAACTACTCTTGCTTTCTCCACAACCAGTAAGTACCAATCCCACACTAGCTACGGCAGCTAACGTAAATAATGTTTTCTTCATTTTCATCTTTGAAGAGCTCCCTTGATATTTTTATGATGTTTCAACTGCTAAGATAGCACCGTCGACACCAAAAAGTTACTAAAATGACTTACCGTAAGCATATTTTAAGATTCTTATAGATTCCTTCAAAATTAAGTAATATGTTTGCACATTTATCCCTAAAAGTTCATGCTAAATATATATAATCTTATGTTTGTGAGGTGAAAATTAATGGGTACAGAAAGTTTAATCATTTCAATTGTTGCATTAGTTGTAATTTTGATCATTCTAATCGCTCTAGCATGGTTGTTCTACAAGTTCCTCGGTGGTAGAGACAAGGCAGCCTGGAAATCATCAATGCAAATGGCATTCACAATTGCCTTTGGAATCATCGTTGCATTCATCGTAATGGGATTGTTCAAGATGATCGTCGCAGCCATTGCAGCCATGATCGGTATGCAAGGCGGAATGATGTAATTTACTAAAATAATGCCACTTGGCATTATTTTTTTATTATCACGGTCAATTCAAGGGGAACAACAATAATGAGAGTAAGTATTTTGCAACACACTTCTGATGAGGGACCCGGAGCAATCTCCGACTGGATTCATCACAACCATTACCAGATGTTCGTTTATCATCCTTCTCAGTTTAAGGTGCTACCAGACGCTGCTACAACCGACATGTTAGTAATCTTAGGCGGCCCAATGAGCGTCAACGACGACACAAACTGGATCAAATCCGAACGTGAACTAATCAAACGGATGATTAGCCAAAGAAAACCAGTCTTTGGCGCCTGCTTTGGTGCCCAACAAATGGCCAAAGTTCTAGGAGCTTCCGTCTTTGACTCGCACACTAAGGAAGTTGGGTTTGCTCCCGTCTACTTAAAAACAAAACTCATCTCCGGATTATCCAACCAACTAGAAGTGCTCCACTGGCATGAGGAAACGTTTCAGATTCCAGATGGTGCCTCGTTATTGTACTCAAGTGATCAACTCGTTAATCAGGGATTTGTAAAGGATAACCTCGTTGGCCTCCAGTTTCACCTTGAACCCAACCACGACAACGTCACCGAAATGGCAATTAACGACTACTCTTACCTTACTGGGTCCGTTTTAAGTCAGTCTAAAAACACCATCATTAACCACCCAATTTCAAAACAGAACCATCGCGATTTATTCAAGATTTTGGATTACATCGCAAACAAATAGCACCCACCTAGAAAAAATGGATGCTTTTTTGATTTTATTTAAAAGCAAAGTACTTAGAAACAAAGTAATTAATCACAATGGCCATGATTTGTGTTCCAACCACACAGATAAAACTGTTAAACAACGTGGGACTCCCAATCAACCCGTGAACAACGGGAAGTTGGAATAGCCAAGCCGAATAGTTTAAGTGATCTAAAAATAAAATCTTAATGAAAAATTGCGGAAACTTATCGATCATTACGTAAGTCATCAAAAAGTCGAGGACTAAAACAAACAATCGTCCCGAAACAAAGTTAACGATCTGAGCCTGAAGTGTCTTGGACTGCGTTCCACTGTTAAAAACAAAGTATTTGTTCACCACAAAAGCAAACGCAATCGACAGAACTTGGGCAATTAAGACGGGAGTAAAATCACTGGTAAAAATCTTCATCGAAACGAACCGACTGACAAAGTAAACCAGGGTGGTCATGGCTCCCCAAAACAAGTATTCAATTTTTTCATCAAAAACTAATCTTTTTACGATATCTAAGTAGTTAGTAGTATTAGCGTCGTTTGTATCATTCATGATATGCATCAAGCCCCTTCTTAGTCATTTTATCACAATCAATTAAGTTATAAATTTGTGATTTCCTTAAAACTTAATCTTTTCGGTCGTGTTAAAATAAAACCAATCATTAACGAAGGGAAGGGACGTCATGGATTTAAGCACGTTTATCTGGCTCGTCATAATGATGGTGGTCGTTTTCGTAGTGGTAACCATCATTACCGTCTTAGTGAGTCTTCATCGCGCCAAAAAACGACAGGAAAAAGAGAACCGACATTCTGATCCCAAGTAGCTTAGTTACGTGAAAACGTTAAAGTTACGATTATCAGCCATAAAACTGTATAATGAGTGAAGAAAGAGAAGCGTGATTTTTAATCGGGATGGTGCCATGAATCACATTGTTTTAGTGACTGAAAAATTATCATTAGCACTTAGTTTCAACCAAACCTTTAATGACAATGGATACTTTGTCGACGATTTATACGATGTTTCAAGCCTCTTATCATCCATTCAAAAGTACGAAGAACAGGCCATTATTTGGGACCTAAGTACCGTTGCAACTCAAAAGTTGATCGAACTTATCCCTAAAATCCGCCAAACGGCCTCACTTCCAATTCTCGCTCTGGGAGAAAAAAAGGACGAGGGCATCGTTGATCAATTATTTAAAGTTGGCATCGATGACTACATCATCCAACCATACAACGCTGACGAAGTCATGCTCCGGATGAAACATCGCGCCCGTTTCTACCAAGACGAAAATAATAGTCTAAAGCAGGAAAAAAATAAGAAGGTCAAGCCACGATTTCACTTTTCTGACATCGACGTTGATTTAGATCAGAAGGTTGCTACCAAAAATGGTACTTCGCTCCGACTAACGCCTAAGGAATTCAAGCTTTTAGAGTACTTTCTGACTCACCCTAAACGGATCCTGAGTCGTGAACAAATCCTAAACGGTGTTTGGAACGATCTTTACATTGACCAGTCCTCGCGGATGCTTGAAATGCACATCAGTCATCTAAGGGACAAGATTGAACCTAATCCCAAAGAGCCCGTCTTAATCAAAACGATCCGTGGCTTTGGTTATGAATTTGAAGCTGAATTAAATAAGCAATAATAAATGATATCTAAATCACTAATAGGTTTAGATATCTTTTTATTTGTTCTTCATTTCATTATTTTGAATCCTGACCACCTGCTGATAGGCATCATCCATCCACTCCAAGTAGTTTTTATCTTCAGGAATCGTTTCGGTCAATTTTACAACCGGCACATCATGATCCTTAGCTAACTTGACGAGGTTCTTGACCATTTTACTGTCAGCCTGCGTGTTATCAACAAAGAAAGCAATCCGATGGTGAGTGATATCATCCCTGATGCTCTGAATACTCTTAGGTGACGGATCAACCTCTTTCTCGGTCGCATTGGCAAAATCAGAGTCATTTACCTTGTATCCCATGTACTGAAGGGCATCATCGAAAACCGGTTCACTGACGTCGACCTTGCGATTTAACTGGTGATCGTTCAGATTATCTCGTGCCTTTTCCGCTTGCTGCTTAACTGGTTCATATTCTTTTAAATACCGCTTGGCATTATCATGAAAATAACGTTTGTGATTCGGTTGTTTTTCACTATAGACGTCTGCCAGTCGGTTGACGAGCTTACTAACGGTGTCAGGATCATACCAAATGTGTTCGTTATCCCCATCTTTTCGGTTCATCACCTTTGAAACGTTGACAACCGACGTCTGATCACTTCCATTCTTTACCAGCTTTTTCATCCAATCGTCGTATCCAATGCCATTTTCAACGACCACGTCTGCTCTTGCAACTTGATTCGCATCACTCGTTGAAGGATCAAAATCGTGTGGGTCACCGCTTCCCTTAATAATCGGCTGAACGCTCCCCTGATTTCCCAAAACATTTTTCGCAATTTGACCATAAAAATTAGTTGAGGTAACCACTCTCAGCTTATGGTTGGCCCGTTCATCTCCTGATTTTTTGCCACAACCAACTAGCACGATGACACAAAATAAGATTAAAATTGCTGTTATACTTAACTTAAGCTTTTTTATCATTGTTTTTCTCCTTTGAAACATCATCCGAAGTTAAGTTGACTATCATTAAGCAAATAATACTCACTTAATATAACACTGTTATCTTAAATCAAGCAATCAATCCACTGGAGGAATTTTCATGGCAAACGTTCGTAACCAGGATAAAACCCATTCTCTATTACTAGATTCCGGTTTTGAGGCCTTTCTAAAAAATGGGTTTGATAAGACAAAGATTCGTGAAATTTGCCGAAACGCTAACCGGACAACCGGTTCCTTTTACAAACACTTTGAATCAAAGGATGCGATTCTAGATGAAATTCTTGATCCCTTTATTAAGCAACTAAAAGACGAATATGAGAATCAGTTTAATCAGGGAATGGCTAAAATCAGTCCAGCCAACGTTCAAACGGTGTGGAAACAAAACATTTTGAATATGAATCCAATCATCCACACCCTTTACGCTAATCCGAAGTATAAAGAATTAATTCTTTTTAAATCAGAGGGGTCGAAGTACGACAATCTAGCCGAAATGCTAACGAAGTACTTTACCCAAAAAATTGCTAACGCCATTGGGATCATGCAAGAACGTAATATCATCCTTGTTAGCTTTAAGTTTAACTACCAGGAACTGCATTTTCACGTGTTCTCGTTTTATGCTACTTTTTGTGACATTTTGAAACATCGGTATAACGAGCAAGAGGCCATCATGCTGTGTAACAACCTCTACGACTTCTTCTACCCGGGATGGATGGCATGGCTGTCCATTTAGTTTGTTTTTAATAACACCGTTATTTAAGAACCCTTTCAATAGCACTTGAAGGGGTTCTTTTTGGCTTTACCAAACATTTACATAAAAAGACCGTAAAATTTACTTAACATTTACATTCACCTTATATACTTGGTTCGTAAACAAAATAATGTCCATTTAAACCAAAGGAGATTTCGTCCATGTCATTAGGCAAAAAGAAAAAGGTTGCATTGATATTAACGTGTGGACTGCTGGCGCTGGGACTAGCCGCGTGCGGATCATCTTCTTCCACCAAGGCCAAAAACGGTAATAAGATTACCGCCGTTGGCTCCACAGCACTTCAACCACTGGTCGAGCAAGCAAGTCGGGAGTATCAGGTTAGTAACCCGAAAGTTAACATTAACGTCCAGGGTGGTGGATCTGGAACTGGCCTAAGCCAAATCCAACAGGGAGCCGTCAATGTTGGTAATTCAGATGTCTTTGCTTCCCAACAACCAGGTGTTACTGCTAAAGATTTAGTTGATCATAAGGTTGCCGTTGTTGGAATTGCCCCGGTCGCCAATAAAAAAGTGGGAGTGAAAAATCTCTCAATGAAACAACTTGAACAAATCTTCACTGGTAAAGTCACCAATTGGAAGCAGGTCGGCGGAAATAACGTCAAGATCGTGGTGATTAACCGGGTCGAAGGAAGTGGAACCCGGATGACCTTTGAACAATCCGTTTTAAAGGGCAAAAAAGCCATCAACGCTCAGCAACAAGACTCAAACGGAACGGTGCAACAGATTGTCTCATCGACTCCCGGTGCGGTTAGTTACCTCTCGTTTCCATATTTAAACAATAAAACGCAAAGTATTTCCATCGATAAGGTGCAACCAACCGACCCCAACGTGGAACATAACAATTGGAAAATCTGGTCGTATGAACACATGTATACCAAGGGCAAGCCCAGTGGAACCACCAAAAAATTTATTGATTACATGCTTTCAGATCATGTTCAACAGAAATTAGTCAAGCAGATCGGATACATTCAAGTTAAAAACATGAAATTTGAAAAGAATGCTGAAGGTCAAGTTCAAGCGGTTAAATAATTATGAAAGTGGTTTTTATATGAATGACATTAAAGAAAAATTACTGAAACCATCAAAAGAAACTCATCAAGATAAAGTTGGTCATTTTATCAGTCTCATATGTATCGGCCTGATCGGCATCCTCGTCATTACCATCCTCTTCTTCATCACCACCAAGGGACTGGCGACCTTTACTTCCGATCACGTCAGTATCATCGATTTCTTCACTAAGGGGGACTGGAATCCCAGTCAAACGGGACCAAATGGGAAACCAGAAGTTGGGGCACTTCCAATGATCGTCACGTCATTTGCGGTCACCCTACTATCCGCTATTCTTGCCACCCCATTTGCGATTGCCATGGCCCTATTCATGACCGAAATCGCTCCCAAACGAGGGCAAAAGATTCTGCAACCAGTAATCGAATTACTCGTTGGAATTCCATCCGTTGTTTATGGTTTCATCGGCCTAATGGTCTTGATTCCCATCGTTAGAACGGTGTTTGGAGGGACCGGTTCTGGAATTTTACCAGCTACCATCGTTTTGTTCGTCATGGTTCTTCCGACCATCACCTCAATGTCAGTCGATGCTTTAAAGGCCGTTCCACGAGACTACCGGAGTGCTGCTCTTTCACTTGGAGCCACTAAATGGCAAATGATGTACAAAGTGGTCTTACGGGCTGCCACTCCGGGAATCCTTACCGCGATGATCTTCGGAATGGCGCGCGCCTTTGGTGAAGCACTAGCCGTTCAAATGGTCATTGGAAATGCAGTCCTCATGCCAACCAGCTTGACAAGTCCAACTGCAACTTTAACCAGTCAACTGACGACTCAAATGGGTAATACCATCATGGGTACGTTGCCTAACAACGCCTTGTGGACACTGGCCTTAGTTTTACTAGTAATGTCACTAGTATTCAACGTCATCGTAAAACTAATTGGAAAGAGGAGTGCATTTAAAAAATGAAAATAAATGCCAAAAAAATTAATAAGTTCGCCATTGGGACCATCTGGGCCTTAGTCTTAGTCGTAGTTCTGATCTTAATCTTCCTACTCGGTTACATCCTCATTACCGGTCTACCCGATATCTCGTGGAAGTTTTTAACCACCACGTCCAGTTCAATCAGTGCCGGCGGTGGAATTAGAGATCAGCTCTTTAATTCCGTCTACCTGCTAATACTGACGATCATCATCTCGCTGCCAATCAGTCTTGGGGCCGGAATTTACCTGGCAGAGTACGCCAAGGACAACTGGCTCACAACGCTCGTTAAAACGGCCATTGAGGTTCTAAGTTCATTGCCTTCCATTGTCGTTGGTTTGTTTGGATACTTGGTGCTAGTAATCAAGTTTCAACTTGACTACTCCATTCTGTCAGGAGCGATTGCTTTAACCATCTTCAACCTGCCACTCCTTACCAGAAGTGTCGAAGATTCCATCGAAGAGGTGCCAAAGTTACAAAGAGAAGCCGGGTTATCGCTTGGACTCTCCAAGTTTAAAACCATTACTGGAGTTGTGCTACCCCTCGCGATCCCGGGCATCATCACCGGTGTCATCCTTAGTTCTGGTCGAATCTTCGGGGAAGCCGCCGCCTTGATTTACACGGCTGGTCAAAGTGCCCCAATCGTAAGTTACACCAACTGGAATCCTTTCAGTCCCAGCAGTTTCCTAAATCCCATGCGTCCAGCTGAGACCCTTGCAGTTCATATCTGGAAACTAAATACCGAGGGAATTGTTCCAGACGCACACGTTGTTTCAAGCGGCGCTTCAGCGGTTCTTATCATTGTTATTTTAGTCTTTAACCTGTCGTCTCGGTTCTTAGGTAACTGGGCTTACCGCAAGATGACTGGGACTTCTAGAAAAAAGCGAGGTTAAAACATGGCTCAACAAAATTACGATTTAGACCACCATCAAATTATTACACCACCAGGAGAAATGGCCCTTGAGACCGAGGACGTGAACGTCTTCTACGGTAAAAAGCAGGCTACCTTTGATGCTTCGCTGGCGTTTTCAAGGTTCAAGATCACCGCCCTCATTGGAGCCTCGGGATCTGGCAAATCAACCTTCCTTCGCTGTCTCAATCGAATGAATGATGGTGTGGCGAACGTTACCGGTAAAATCATGTATAGAGACGTAGACATTAACCAAAAAAAATTAAACGTCTACGTCCTTCGAAAAAACATTGGCATGGTCTTCCAACACCCCAACCCCTTTGCCAAAACCATTCGTGAGAACATTAAATTTGCGCTTAGAAAACATGGCGTAAAAGATCCACGGGAACTTGATCAACGAGTAGAACAAAGTCTAAAAGCCGCTGCACTATGGGACGAAGTCAAAGACAAGCTGGATACAAGCGCCCTTGAATTATCTGGTGGACAGGCTCAAAGGCTCTGTATCGCTCGTTCAATCGCCATGCAACCTGACATCTTGTTGTTAGACGAACCAGCGAGTGCTCTTGATCCCATTTCAACCTCTAAGATTGAAGAAACGCTTCTAGAGTTAAAGAAAAAATATACGATTATCATCGTGACCCACAACATGCAACAAGCCGCCAGAGTCAGTGACTATACCGCCTTCTTCCATCTTGGACACGTCATGGAGTACGCTAAAACAGCTGACATTTTCACCAGACCACAGGTCAAAGCCACTGAGGATTACATTTCCGGCAACTTCGGTTAAGGAGAAGTAAATGACAACTAAAACGGAACCAAAAGAGATTATCAAAACTGAAAACGTCAATTTGTACTATGGAAAGCGAAAAGCGTTGCACGACATTAATTTAAACTTCAAACAAAATGAGATTACCGCCCTAATTGGACCATCTGGATGTGGAAAGTCGACATACCTCCGTTGTTTAAACCGAATGAATGATCTTATTCCAAACATTACCATCACGGGAAGCTTCACGCTCAATGGTCACAATATTTATGGTCCAAAAGAAGACATCGTGGAACTCCGAAAAGAAGTCGGAATGGTTTTCCAGCAACCCAATCCTTTCCCCTTTTCCGTGTACGATAATGTCACCTTTGGCTTAAAATTAGCTGGCGTTAAGGATAAGCAATTATTGGACGAACGCGTTGAAGAATCTCTAAAGCAGGCGGCTATCTGGGATGAAGTTAAGGACAAACTTCATAAAAGTGCGCTTTCATTTTCTGGAGGACAACAACAACGAATCTGCATTGCTAGACTCTTGGCCATTCAACCAGACGTGATTTTACTGGATGAACCAACGAGCGCGCTCGACCCTATTTCGAGTCAGATGATTGAGGACACCCTCCTAAACATCAAGGATAAGTATACGATCATCATCGTGACTCACAACATGTCACAAGCTTCTCGAATCTCAGACAAAACGGCGTTCATGCTGAACGGTCGACTAGTGGAAGTAGGCAAAACCAAAAAAATGTTTATGAATCCTGATAAGCAAGAAACAAGTGACTATCTCAACGGAAAATTTGGATAAGGAGAATGACTATGGGAGCATTATTTGATGATGAATTAAAGAAACTTAAAGGACACTTCATGGAAATGGGATTTGACAGTAGTGAACAAATCTATCAAGCCACCAAATCTTTCATTGATCATGATAAGGACCTCGCACGCAAAATCATTGCGGAGGACCCCAAAATCAACAACGAAGAAATGGATTTAGAGAAACAGTCCTTACAACTGATCGCACTTCAGCAACCCGTTGCCAGTGATTTTCGTCAAATTATCAGCATCCTAAAGGCCAGTACCGACATAGAACGAATCGGCGATCACGCCAATACGATTGCCAGAGAAACCATTAACGCCAAGGGCCATGAACGAATCCCGGCGGTCGAAAAAGTCATCAGTGAAATGACTGAACAAGTCCGTTCAATGTTAGAACAGGTACTAGAGGCCTTCTTTGAGGGGAATGCCTCGGAAGCCAAGAAAATTGCTGACCAGGATGAATCAATTGACAAGTATTACCATTCCACCAGAAAGTTAGTAACTGAATCCCTGAAAAAGAACAGTAAGACGGCGCAAGCGGCCCTAAGCTACTTAATGGTCATCCGATTGCTCGAACGGATCGGTGACCACGTCGTGAACCTCGCCGAATGGTTAGTTTACAATCAAACCGGCAAGATGGTCGAACTCAGTCACAGCACCAATCACGATGAAGAATACTTTGAAAACAACAAGTAACAAAGAAACCACCCTGATATTTCTATCAAGGTGGTTTTCGCTATTTATTGGTTACTGGTTCGCTCAAAGAAGTCCAAAAATAACTGTTCCTCTTTTGGATCGTTTTGCCACAATAATTCTGGGTGCCACTGGATTCCCATGATACTAGCATCTTCATTTTCAACCGCTTCGATGACGCCATCGGGAGATTTGGCCGTGACGGTCAAACTCTCTCCGACCTTTTTTAGGGCCTGATGATGAATTGAGTTCACCACCGGATGGTTTCCAACGGAATGGACCAACTGGCTTTTGGCTTTCACTTGCACCTCATGAAAATTATGCTTTGGATCGTCGTGTTTCACGTGTTGAACGTTAGACTTGGGTAAATCAGTGGCAATGTCTTGATAAAGACTACCACCAAAAGCTACGTTTAAGACTTGAAGCCCCCGACAGATCCCTAAAAGTGGTTTTCTCCGGCGCACCGTTTCTTTAATCAGTCCCATTTCCCACTCATCATGGGGTCGATAGTGCGCATCGTCTGGTTCGACTGATTTTTCGTGGAATAATTCCGGTTGAACATCTTGACCACCAGGAATAATTAGGCCGTCAACTAAGTCAACGTATTCGGAAATCATATCAAGCTCAGCCATGGGAATAATAACAGGCAGAATGCCGTGTTTTTGCAGTAAATCAATAAAAACTTGAGCAGTATAATTGGCGTAATCAAGGTTATAGTTAGGCGTCTTAATCCGGTTAACGTTTGCCGCAATTCCAATTCTCAAAATGAACCCCTCCATTACAATTTAGTAATTCCTAATGAATAAGAGCCATCCCGAATTAACGGGATAGCTCTTATTTGGTTTAGAAGTTAGTTTGGTCCAACTTTCCTATAATTGCAATAGCTTAATTAATTTTTTAATCTTTATTCGGAACTCAGACTCACAATTGGATCTAATTTAGCGGCCTTGGCTGCTGGAGCAAGTGCTGCTAGTAAACAAATAATAACAAAGACTAGTGCCCCAATAATGGAATTGGCCGGTGAAATTTGAACAATTGCGTACTTAATCGCTCCATTAGAAATCGTATCCGCTCCCCATTCGGCCAGGTAGGCTATGATAACCGCAAAGATGGACGAGAAGACTCCCAGAATAAAGGCTTCAGAGAAGAATAGGTTTCGAATGTTGCCCTTGGTAAAACCAAGTGCCCTTAGAATCCCAATCTCCTTGGTTCGTTCGGCAACACTAATGTAGAGCACCACGATGATCATAATTGCTGACACAAGGAGCGAAATTGCCGCAATTCCTGCTAGAACCCAAACAGCGACGTTAATGTAAGTGTTCAGTGTTGATACAATCGCACCCGCACCAGTAATTTGGTACTTGGCTTGTTGATTGGGTCCCTTCAACGACTTAATCTTATCTTGAACGGGTTGAACGTTGGGAACTCCACCAGCGATGTTCACCGCGGCAAAGTTCGGTTCGTACTTCATTTTAGCCTCACTAAACATTGACTTCATCGTGTTGGAACTAACAAGTGCCATTGGGTTCACGTCACTAGTCACCCCACTCACAGTAACCTCTTTTGATAGGACGTGGGGCTGCCCGTTATCATCGGGAGCATTCGCAAACAACTTAATTTTTTGGCCCGTCATGTCGTACGGCTTCTTCTTATTAAAGCTTTGGGCCGTCTTCTTATTAATCAACACCTGATTATCTTTAGTGGGGACTGCTCCGGATTTAATGTTCTTCTTTAAGACCGCTCCTTGATAGTATGTTTGAATGTACTGAACGGAAGCGGTTTTATCGGCCGCCTTAAACTGACCGCCAGCTAAAAACTTACCTAACGTTGAACTTTTGACATTCTTTAGGTCCTGCAACTGTTGGTTATCCTGGTTGGTCAGAAGTTCATTTTTAGGGTTTTGTTCCTCTCCCTGTTTCTGTTTTCGACTAACTTGAATGGTAGTGGGATTAACCTCTGAATAAATTTCATGATTAATGTATCCCTTGACCCCATTGCCGAGACCTAACATGAAAATGACCGAAAAGATGCCGATGGCCGCCCCAAAAATAATTAACAGGTTGCGCTTCAGGTTATAACGAAAGTGTTCGAAGGCCATCGTAAAGATGGAAGCAAGTTTGGCCGGACGCGCCTGAAAGTCCGCCTGCGTTTTATTAACCGGGTAAGCGGGTTTTAAAATCCTATCTTCATCAATCTTCCCGTTGGCTAAATGAACGATCCTCGTTCCATAATTGGCAACCACCTGAGAGTGGGTGACGGCAATTACCAGTTTTCCGTCTTCGGCAATTTCGTTCATTAGTTCCAAGATGTCATCAGTATTTTGAGCGTCCAAGGCACCAGTTGGCTCATCAGCAATGATGATATCTGGGTCAGAAGCAAGTGCTCGAGCAATTGAAACCCGCTGCATTTGTCCACCTGAGAGTTGATTGGGGTACTTGTTACGGTGGTCATACAAACCAACCTTTTTTAAAAGTTCAGTGGCCCGTGCTTCTTGTTTTTTATGCGTTAAAGTTGTCATTTCTAAAGAGACCATCACGTTCTCTTTAATGGTCAGATGATTCACAAGGTTAAAGTTTTGAAAGATAAAACCAATTGTGTTGCGCCGATACTCATCAAGTTGTTTACTGGTATCTTTTTTTAACGATTTTCCGTCAATTAAAACGTCACCGGAATAATCACTGTCTAGTCCAGCGATAATATTCATAAGGGTCGTCTTTCCACCACCAGATTCTCCCAGGATGGAAACAAATTCCCCACGATCGAAGTTGAGACTGATCCCGTTTAAAACATGAAAATCCTGATTATCCACATAATAGGACTTTTTGATGTTTCTTAGTTCTAAATAAGCCATTTGGTTCTCTCCTTCTTTTTTAGTAGTGTCCATTTTAAACTAATTTAACCAAAAGTAAATTTTAACCTGAAAGTAAGAACGGCCTTAACGGAAAATTAAAAAAATAATTTTGTGAAATATTTTCGTAATTTTTTCATAACAATAATTAAAATTAATTGCTTAATTCCCACTCTAATGCCGTTATCTATTTCACTTATCAAATTTCTTCTTTGTTCAATTTTTATTGGATCTATTTCAGAAGCTGGAATGCCCTTGCAAACAGTTTTCAAACGGTTTACATTATTACTTGGAAACAAATCTGATATTCCTGAAAGAAATCTTTCCATTTTTTTCGATCAGTTATGTTCAGATTGTAACGATATTAATTCATCAACTTTTCGAAAGGAAGTTATCTTATGTCAAAAATGAAAGCTTTAGTTATGACAGCTAAGCAACACATGGAGATTGAAGACAGAGATGTCCCAACCCCTAAGGACGACGAAGTCTTAGTTGAAACTGCCTACGCTGGTATCTGTGGTACCGACCACGCCTTATACAATGGTCTCCCAGGTTCAGCTGATGCTACTCCTCCAATCGTGTTAGGTCACGAAAACTCTGGAGTTGTTTCCGCAGTTGGAAAGAACGTTAAGGACTTCAAGAAGGGTGACCGTGTTGTTGTTGACCCTAACATTTACTGTGACAAATGTTTCTACTGTCACACTGGCCGCTACGAATTGTGTGAAAACCTATCGGCCGTTGGTGTAACTAGAGATGGTGGTCTTGAAGACTACTTCACTGCCCCAGAAAAGGTTGTTTACCACATTCCTGATGAACTATCACTTCAAACTGCATGCTCAATGGAACCACTTTCATGTGCCGTTCACACGATGAAGATCACCGAAAACATTACCCCTTACCAACACGCTTTAATCATTGGTGATGGATACATGGCTAAGTTGTTTGCTCAACTACTTAGAATCTACGGAATCCAGAACATTGACATGACTGGTAGACATGATGAAAACCTTGCTTGGGAAAAGAAAGAACTTAACTTAAACAAGGTTATCAACACGACTAAGGAAAAAATCACTGACAAGTACGACATGGTAATCGAATGTGTTGGAAAGCCTGAAACCCAAGAACAAGCTGTTGAAGCAACTAATCCTGGCGCTCAAGTTATGATGTTTGGTGTTGGTGCACCAGGTCAAACATTTAACATGAACACTTACGAAATCTTCAAGAAGCAATTAACCATCAAGGGTTCAATGATTAACCCCCACAGTTTCGAAGATTCAATTGCTTTACTTTCAGATGGTTCCGTTAAGGTTACACCTTTCCAACACAACATCCTTACTTTAGAACAAGTACCTGGTGTATTAGCTGGTACTGACAAGGTTCAAGGCAAGTCAATTGTTAAAGTTAATGGTAGTCTTAAATAATTGAACCAAAATCTGATCGTGGAGGGAAACTATGGCGAAGAAAACCGCTAATAGAAAAGCCAAACGTACCATTTCCATGACAGCTTCAATTATGTTCTTTATCCTTTCATTAATAATTAACTCTGCTGGAAATGTTTTGACTCTAGTAACAACTGCTAAGATTCATCCATCTTTTCTAGGTTCAGCTTACTGGACCGCAGCCGAAACCAACCTTGGAAATGCCTTTCACTGGAACTTATTCTGGGCATTTCTAATCTTGGGAGTTGCCATTACCATTTTGAACGCCTTTTTAGTCGGTCACTGGGATTGGGGACGTGCCATTGGAAACGTCATCTTCATGGTTCCGTTCTCAGCACTCATCCAGGTCTTTGATGACTTCTTCATGGATGGTTCACTTCCAGTAATTGGAAAAGTATCATTTTTTGCTGGATTCCCTGAAGCCAAGGGTTGGATGATGGTCGCTTTCTATGTTCTCTTGAATTTCTTCGGGGTAGCATTGATTGCAACCGCCATCTCAATCTACCAACGAGTCAACTTAGTCTTGCATCCCGCTGATGATTTGATGCAGATCCTGCGATTTAAGTACTTCAATGGTGCTGCTGGGAAAGCCATGTGGGCTTCCTACATCCCACCGACTGTCATGGCAGTGGTTGCCTTTGCAATTACTCGTCAATTTACTAACTTAGGAGTAGGAACGATCTTTGCGTTTCTATTCCAAGGTGGAATCACTGGACTTGCTGATAAATACATCTTCCCTCACCTAAAGCATCAAGCGTTAGATGTTGGTGATGAATCAACGGTTGCCGTTGATATTGACGAAGACGAAAAGACGAAGAAAAAATAAGCAAAAGAAATAACCGATCTCAACCGAGATCGGTTATTTTTATTTAAACCACTATTTCAAACTTTTTAAAATCTCGCTCAATGCTGGTTGACCATAAACGTTATAACGTTTCTTGTACGCATCAATCGTTTTTTGGTCAAAGTTTTCTGGGTCAAGTGGGACAAAACTAGTATCAATTGGGTCAAACGCTTTAATCTTAGCGTCAATCACAATCGGCTTCGTGTTACCTTCGGCCTGCATTCGGTCAATCTCAACCATGACACTATCCAGTTCATCTTGACCCGAAACTTTAAAGCCATGAGCACCCATGCCTTCAGCAACCTGGGCAAAATCCGCTTGATAGAGGTCAACACCATAATCACTAATGCCAGATTGAACGTCTTCGTGTTCAATGTAACCAAAGCGTTCGTTTGACAAAACGACATTGATAATCGGCAAGTTGTACTTGGCCTGCGTAATCACATCCTGCATGACCATTGCGAATCCCCCATCACCTGAAATCGACCAAACTTGACGATCAGGATATGAGAGTTTAGCAGCAATGGAAGCTGGTAGACCAAAGCCCATTGTTCCAAACCACGGTGACATGGCAAACTGCTGCTGCTGATTAAAGGGAAGTTGACGAATGGAATGCATGGTGTTGTTTCCAACGTCAAGTCCATAAACCGCATTCGACTTAGAATGGTCAGCAATTGCCTTCAAAACAGTCTCAGCTCTAAGACCCTCGTCGTAGTCAGTCGCAATGCTATCAAGCCATTTTAACCAATTCTCGCGATCAATTCGAGCGGCTTTTAAGAAATCACTCTTAGGAAGCTTTACATCTGAATCAATTAACATTTCTAAGAATTCCTTGGCATCACCGTGAATCGTGAGGTTGGCCTGATACTGACGACCCAAATCAGCCAGATTGTTATTAACTTGAATGATTTTTTTATCTTTAGGCATGAAGCGAGCAAACGGAAAGTCGTTTCCAAGCATAATAATCAGATCGGCAGCCTGAGAAACTTCAAATCCGGGTTTCGTTCCCAGTCTACCACGAGCACCCATGTAACTCAGATTGTCGTTTGGCATAATCCCAGTTGCAGGAGCCGTGGACAAGACTGGCATGCTAAACTGATCGGAAACTTTCACGATCTCATCTCGGGCACCCTTAGCACCTCTTCCGTACCAAAGAACCGGATGTTTGGCTTTCTTAATCATCTTAATGGCTTCATCAACGTCAGCTTGTTTAGGGTGAACCGTTTTAATGCTACTTGAAACGTTGGCCGTCTTAGTTGGTTCATAGTCAATCTCAGTTCCAAGTAAATCATTCGGTAAGATGACGACTGCTGGCCCCTTCTTTTGATAGGCCGTCCTGATGGCTTCATCAATAATCTTTGGTATCTGATCGGCAGTTGACGCCTGGCGGTTGTAAACCGAAACGTCAGCAAACATTGGCAGTTCATCCATTTCCTGAAAGAACCGCGTGTTCATCATTGGTTGGGGAACTTGTCCAACGAGGGCTAGCATTGGCGTATTGTCTTCCTTCGCGTCGTATAAACCATTAAACATGTGAGTCGCACCAGGACCCGCCGAACCAAAGGCGACCCCAATCTTACCGGTATACTTATGGTCAGCGGAAGCGGCCAAAGAACCGACCTCTTCATGTCTAACCTGAATATATTTAATGTTCTTTTTTTCCTCATCTAGCGCATTCAATAAGTTATTCAAAGAGCCAGCTGTGATGCCATACAAATGGTCGACATCCCAACTCTCAAGCACTTTCACCAGTGCTCTACTTGCTGTCATTTTACTCATAGAATCCCTCTTTTCGTTTTTCCAATTTAACTGTTGACCCAATTGAATTATAAACCACTCCATCAATTTATCCTATCAGAAGCAATAAAAAAGACTCCTAATCAGAGCCTTTACTTATTAATTCATATTTCTAAGCTGGTCATTTTTAGTGTAAAAACTATGATAACCCATGTAACATGCGATGATTGAACTAACGGCCGTAATCCCGAGCAACATGAAAGTTACCATGATCTGGTACTTAATGGCCTTAACCGGATCAACACCAGCAAAGATTAAACCAGCCATCATCCCGGGTAAACTAACCAGTCCAACGGTCATCGCAGTATCAATCGTGGGCTGCATCCCGGTCTTAATGCTGTCACGCACAATGTCAGAACAGGATGTCTTCACGTCGGCTCCCAGAGCTAATTTTTCAATAATCTGCTGTCTCCGGTCTTTAAACATGGAATTCATACTTCGATAACACAGTCCCAGGGCAACCATTGAGTTACTGGCAACCATTCCGGTAATTGGTACCACTTGAGACGGGATAAACTTAATTGCTCCCGCAAAGACTAATACCGCAAGTACCACAATCGTGCTACTTCCTAATGCAATGATGGAAATGGGGAGTGCGTGTTCCATACCGTCACTACGTCCTTTGGCGTTATAAGCTGCGTTAAACAAAATAATTAAGATTAAAATCAGGGTTAAAAAAACGTTATTGATCCGAAAAACGAATCGTAAAACGTACCCAACTATAAATAACTGAACCACACAACGGATGGTGGCAATGATAATTGACTTATCAATGCCCAACTTTTCTTTCCATCCGACAAATAACGCGATTAAGACCAGCAGTCCAGTTAATGCGAGCGCTTGATTTGAAACAATTAAATTAGGCATCTTTATCTCCTTTAACTAGTCGTCCGTTAACAATTGTGACTAACTCGGTAGCATGGTCAATCTCACCTTGATCATGAGTAATCATGATGACCGTGGTGTGATCTTTTTGATTAATGTAATTAATCATCTTGTGCACACTTTCCTTGGTGTTTTCATCAAGGCCAGTGGTAACCTCATCTAAAATAAGCACATCAGGCACAAACATGATGTTGCGAATTAATGCGACCCGTTGGCGTTCCCCACCAGAAAGATTATCGACCGTCCGATCCAAATCACCATCACCTAGATCGACGGTTTGAAGTGCTTTTAACGCGTGTTCTTTATCAAACGGTTTATTTCGAATCTGATATGGGAACTCAAGATTATCCTTGACCGTATTGCCAAACAAGGTGGGTTGCTGAACGGCGTATGATACTTTTCTCCGATACTCAATTGGATTTAAATCAGCGACGTTTTGGCCTTCAAAAATTACTTCACCAGAACTGGGAGTCAAAAGATCCGCCAAAAGTCTCACAAAAGTTGTCTTCCCACTCCCTGATGGACCAGTGATCGTAACGATCTCTCCGGCATCAACGCTCCAGCTGATATCCTTGATAATCTCACGTCCATCAGCGTCGTAGCATAGGTTTTTAGTTTCTAGTACTGCCATCTTGATACCTCTCTTTTCTTTTTAACAAATTAACAGTATGATTATACAACACTTTTGTATCATATATGAGTCTGCTATAATGACGTAGACGTTGTTATGAAGAAAAAAGGAGTTCTAATGAGTTATAAAAGAGTTAGAAACGGTTCAAAAAGATCGTCAAATGTTTCGGTAGAACTCCACCAACGAGTTACGGTCACCATCAAGCGTCTCGGAATTAATGGTGAGGGAATTGGTTATTTTCACCGCAAATTAATTTTTATTCCTGGTGCGCTAGTTGGTGAATTAGTTCAAGCTGATGTAACCGAGATTAAACCTAAATACCTACGCGGAAAATTAGTTCAAATTGATAAGGAAAGTCCCTTTCGGGTTAAACCGCGTGATCCATATGCTGGAGAAGTCGGTGGTTTTGAACTCGAAGACCTCGCATACCCTAAGCAACTGGAATTCAAACGTGATTTAGTTAAACAATCGCTTAGAAGATATCATCCGAGGGCTTATGATCATTATGATGTCAGGGAAACGATCGGGATGGATAATCCCTATGAGTACCGTAATAAGGCCCAGTTTCAAGTTCGAACTGAAGCAAACGGAAGAGTCATCGCCGGATTATATAAAGAAGGAACTCACGAAGTGGTCGACATGGAGACGTGCTCCGTTCAATATCCGCTTACCATGAAGGTCATGCGCGCTTTAGTAGAAATGGTTCAGGAACTAAACATCCCAACGTTCGTTGAATCCAATCACTCTGGCATTTTAAAAACCTTGGTAGTTCGAGCAGCTCTCAATACCAACGACGTGCAGGTGGTTTTCATCACTAACACGCCCAAGTTGATTAAGAAAAATCAACTCTTAGAAATGATTTCCGATCGCCTTCCAGAAGTCACTTCCGTCATGCAAAACATCAATCCTGGTGACTCACCCTTGATCTGGGGAGAAAAGACGGTTCATTTAGCTGGAAATGACAGTATTACCGAAAAAATTAATGGTTTATCATTTGAGTTGTCACCAAGAGCTTTTCTCCAACTAAATAGTATTATGACTCCTAAACTTTACGATTTAGCTGGAACAGCCCTCAATCTTGATTCTGATGATCGTTTGATTGATGCATATTCTGGGGTGGGAACCATCGGTCTTTCATTAGCAAACCAAGTTTCTGAAGTTAGAGGAATGGATACCGTTAAGGAAGCCATCACCGACGCCAATCATAATGCAGCAATCAATCATATTGATAACGCCACCTACTACTTTGGCAGTGCCGAGGATTTGATGCCGCAGTGGATAACCGAAGGTTTTAACCCCACGGCACTGGTGGTTGACCCACCACGCGTTGGCCTTGACCAACACCTAATTGATGCTATTTTAACCGCTAAACCACAAAAATTTGTATATGTTTCATGTAATCCATCAACGCTAGCTCAGAACCTAGTTCAACTAACGAAGTCTTATAACGTGGACTACCTGCAACCAGTTGATATGATGCCACAGACTCCGCACGTCGAAGTCGTCGTCAAATTTACTTTAAAGTCTTAGAAAGGTCCAATTGTCAATGAATCCATTCGATAACGGCAATAATAGTGGGAATAATGGCATGAACAACATGTTCTTGCCACCTAACTACGCCGTCGTGCAAAATAAAGAAACCCAAGAAGTCAAAGTCCAAAAGGTGGGCTTCTCATTCACTACGCTAGTTTTTGGAATCTGGCCTTCTATTTTTCGTGGTGATTTCTATAATACCCTTTGTATGCTAGGGGTGGATTTTATCCTAGCAATGGCACTTACCGTCTTAACTGGATTAAACATCGCATCCTCTGCCTATGAGATTTTTGCAATCATGCCATTAGCATGGAGTTTTGTATACAATATGATGTTTTTCCGGCATTTGCAAAATAAGGGATTTGTTCCCATCAATAAACGTTCAGCTGAACTTTTAAAACGAAGTCATTATTATAAATAATTAGGAACACAAAAAACACTTCACATAATGTGAAGTGTTTTTTGTTTGAGATTAATGATTTTATAGCATAACGGTAACGGCAGCAGCAACGATGATCAAAGCTAAACCGATCAAAGTAGCAACCATTTCCTTTGGAGTCTTCTTCTGGTGTAAGAAGTAAACACCGGTCAAGGTAGCAACAACTACTGATACCTGTGATAGAACGAATCCAGTTGAAAGACCTAACATGTTTGGTTGTGCAGCAATCAAGTATGAGAATGCGGCAATTGCAAAGAAGAAACCAGCAATAATCTGTTTGTATGAAACACCCTCAGCAAACACATTTTCACTCTTCATGTTCATCAAACCGTAGATAATAGCCATCAAGACCATTCCCATTGCCTGTGGCAAGAATGCTTCCATTGGGGTCATTACTGAAGTGGACTGTGGCAAAATTCCCTTAGCCCAAGTCAAGTTATTAACCTGTGGAGCGGCTGAGTATAACCAGTAACCAATAACACCAATTAACTGTAAGATAACTGCTTTTTCAAGCGCACCTTTATTAACGTTTTCTTTGTTTTGGCTCCAAGTGGTAAGAGTGGCACCGATAATGATAACGATCAAAGCAAGGATTCCAATGATCTTGTGACCAATACCAGGCCAACTACTTAACGCAAATGCACCCCACAAAGCAGTTACAATCAACTGAAATGCGGTCGTGATTGGCATAACTCTTGAAGAACCAATCAAAGAATAACCTTTAAAGGCCATGATTTGACCGAAGCCCCAACCCATACCAGACAAGATTCCGTAGACTAAGTTCCAGCCCATTGGGAAGCCAGCTTGTGTGAATAATAAGACAACAATCGCAAAAATCAATGTACCAACTGTGGCACCAAAGATTTGGTTCGTTGGTTTACCACCAATTTTTGATGAAATAGTTGGAAATAGCCCCCAACCAATCACTGGAATTAATCCAATTAATATTGCTTCAAAACTCATATCCCATACCTTCTTTTCAAAATACTTTTGTAACCCTTATTTACGAAATTAATTATAACACGTCAAAAATAAAAAGAAAACGTTTTCATTAAGAAAAATTTAAAAACTTGCAAAGCAAGTCTTAATTAATGGGTTTAAAAGCCTGCGTGGCCTTAACCGCTCGCTTCCATCCCTGATACAATTTATCTCGTTCAGCTGCTTTCATTGAAGGAGTGAAAATCTTTCCCTCTTCATAAATGGACTGAACTTCATCTAAATCTTTCCAGAACCCGGTTGCTAGTCCACTCAAGATGGCAGCCCCAAATCCGGTCGTTTCTTCATCGCTGGCTCGTTGAACCGGAATATTCAAAATGTCAGACTGAAACTGCATTAAATAACTATTGCGACTAGCTCCCCCATCAGCTCGAATCTGTGGAATATCGAGGTCGGTATCGGACTCCATCGTGTTAACGATATCCTTGGTTCCGTACGCAATTGACTGAAGCGTGGCCTTTACAAAATCATCACTGTTAGTTCCTCGGGTAATCCCAAAAACGGCTCCTCTGACATTTTGGTCCCAGTATGGGGCCCCTAATCCATTAAAAGCAGGAACAACGTAGATTTCATTGTGGTCGGTCGATCGTTTAGCCGCCTGTCTGGACTCAGGAACACTGGTGATAATCTTCATTTGGTCTCGAAGCCACGTCAACGCACTTCCAGCCACGAAGATTGAACCCTCAAGTGCATACGTAATTTTTCCGTTAATTCCATACGCAATGGTCGTCAACAAATTCTCGTCTGAGTACTGCGGCTGGTGTCCCGTATTCATCATGATGAAAGCACCATCACCATAGGTGTTTTCAACCATTCCCTTTGAAAAGCCCATTTGTCCGATCAACGCCGCCTGCTGATCGCCAGCAATTCCAGCAATTGGGACACTAACACCATAAAATTGGTAGTTTTCGGTCGTTCCATAAACTCCATCAGAAGCATGAACGGTCGGAAGCATGATCTTTGGAATGTTTAAAATCTTCAAGATTTCGTCGTCCCACTTTAAGTCATTAATGTTAAACATCATCGTTCGACTGGCGTTCGTATAATCAGTAATGTGATATTTCCCACCAGACAATTTCCAGACGAGCCACGTATCAATGGTCCCAAATAACAATTCACCATCAGAAGCGCGCTTCTGTGAACCATTAACATGGTCTAAAATCCACCTGACCTTGGTAGCGGAGAAATACGAGTCAATAACTAGGCCCGTTTTTTTATGAATTAGGTCCTCGTACCCTCTGTTTTTTAAGTCTTCAGCAATTGAATTAGTTTGTTTTGAAAGCCAACCAATGGCATTGTAAATGGGTTTGCCGGTCACTTTGTCCCACACTACCGTGGTCTCACGCTGATTGGTAATCCCCACCGAGGCAATGTTTTCGGGGTGAATGGAGGCATCAATCAAGGCACTCGCAATAGCGGAAAGCACGGAGTTCCAAATCTCGTTTGGATCCTGTTCAACCCATCCGTCACTATTGATAATTTGAGGAACTTCCTTGTAACTCTCAATTACTTTTCTACCACTATGATCATAAATGATCGCTCTCGTACTAGTCGATCCTTGATCAATCGCTAGGACGTAATCTTTATTGTCAGACAACTGGTTCATCTCCGTTTCATCGTATTTTTGATACTCATATTAGCACGATTCAATTCATCTCACTACTTGAAAATAAAAGAGAAAGTAGATTAAAATCTACTTTCTCTTTTATGGCATCATTAATTAACGCTTAACTTCAACCCGAATGTCAGCATCAATATCTTTTGGCTCAACCTGTTCGTCATAAGAAAAATCAGCATCTTTAAAGTATTCCTTGATTTCAGCATTAATCTCGTTTAAATCACGAACATCATTATCCTGACGTTTAATCAATAACGTGTACTGCTTGTTATCTTCATCAACGTTTTCAAAATCATAACCAACGTCAACCGTGTTTAAGATTTCTTGAATCATTTGTCTTTCAGTCATTGCCATAATTCATACTCTCCTTAATAATCTTCATACGCTAAGCTTATTCTATTTTCTAATATTTGTAAAATCATATCTCAAAAAATCATGTGGAACACGGGCTTCATGATATAATTATATTACACTGACATTGAAAGGTGGGTTACATGGAAAACATGGAAAATAAAAGAGTTCTAGCCATTCCAACTGGTGAAAATTTTCGTGAGTTAGGTGGATACCAAACTGTTGATGGTAAAACCACTAAGTGGCACAAGTTACTACGTGCGGGACACTTAGGTGAGCTCAGTGAAAATGATCTAAAAACCATTGAGCATTACGGGGTTCGCTTTGACGTTGATCTCAGAAGTCAACCTGAAGTCGACATGCTGGCCGATCAAGTGGAAACTTCTGCTGTCGACTACATTTTTGATCCGATCTTTAAAGAAGACGCAACTGACAATTCGAAAAGTCCAGCTGAAATGAAGAAAGTCCTGTGCAATCACCCTAATTATGGTCATGATCATATGGAACACGTCTATAAAAGCATGATTAAAACGAAACACTGTCGTTTGGCTTTTAAAAAATTATTTGAAGTTCTACTCGATAACAGGCAAGATGACGAGTCCGTCCTATTTCACTGTACAGCTGGAAAAGACCGAACCGGAATGTCTGCGACCATGATCCTCTCTGCCCTAGGAGTCGATCGTAAAACCATCGAAGAAGATTACCTGTTAACCAATCAGGTGGCAAAACCAGTGATTGATGCTCGATTAGAGCAAGCCAAAGAAGAAGGATATAATGATGCAGCCCTAAAGAGTCTGAGATCCCTTTATAGTGTCTCATTAGACTTTTTCAATGCCGCAATGGACGAAATCAATCAATTATACGGCGGAATGAACCAATTTCTCCATGAAGGTATTGGATTGACCAATGCCGACATTCATCAGTTACGTCAAATTTACCTTGAATAATTTGCATATTGTTAATTGGGCTAGGTAATGATACGATGAGTTTATCAAAAGTAGTCTAATATTTAAGTGGTAAGAGAAGTGGCGGTTGGTGCAAGCCACACAGGATATTAGATGAACTACCTAAAATTACACATCAAAATAAGTGCAGGTACTTTTGTATCTGAACGTGGGTGGTACCGCGCACAAGCGTCCCAGTAGTCAATTACTACTAGGACGCTTTTTATTTATCAACAACAGGAGGAAAATAACAATGAATATCATTGAAGATTTAAAATGGCGAGGCGCCATTAACCAAACAACCGACGAAGACGGACTAGAGAAATTAACCAACGAGAAAAAGATTGCCCTATACTGTGGGGTCGATCCAACTGGTGATAGTATGCACATTGGTCACCTAATTCCGTTTATGATCATGGAACGTTTTTCACGGGCTGGTTTTCACCCTTACATCCTAATCGGCGGGGCCACCGGTTCCATCGGTGATCCAAGTGGTCGAAACACCGAACGTCCCCTTCAGACCAAACAGATGGTCAAACACAACGTTAACGCCCTAACGAAGCAAATGAAGCACCTCTTCGGCAGTGACAGTAACATTCACATCGTGAATAACTACGACTGGACGTCTAACGTGTCACTGCTTGATTTTCTTCGTGACTACGGAAAACTCTTTAACGTTAACACCATGTTATCAAAAGAAGTGGTGGCCAGTCGCCTGGAAAAGGGCATTTCATTCACAGAATTCACCTACCAAATCCTACAAGCACTGGACTTTCTCACTCTTTATCGTGACCATGACGTCCAGCTCCAGATTGGTGGTGGGGACCAATGGGGAAACATCACAGCCGGAATTGACCTCATTCATCGCGTTGAAGGTCAAGACGCCGAGGTATACGGATTAACCATCCCATTAATGCTTAAATCAGACGGAACTAAGTTTGGAAAGACCGCTGGTGGTGCTGTTTGGCTTGATCCAGAAAAGACCTCACCGTATGAATTTTACCAGTTCTGGCTAAACCAAAACGACGCTGACGTTATCAAATACCTCAAATACTTCACCTTTTTGCCTAAGGATCAAATTGATGAACTGGCCCAAAAAGTTAAAGATGAGCCTTGGAAAAGAGAAGCACAGAAAACATTAGCACGTGAGGTCACAAAGTTTGTGCACGGTGAAGACGCCGTTAAGCAGGCCGAAAACATCTCAAAAATTCTTTTTAAAGGCAACGTTCAAGACCTATCAGTAAAGGAAGTTAGTCAGGCATTTAACAGTGTCCCAACGTCTTCGATTAGTTCTGATCCCGTAAACGTAGTCGATTTAATCATTGCGGTTGGAGTTGATAAATCCAAACGGCAGGCTAGAGAAGACGTTAATAATGGCGCTATTACCATCAATGGAGCAAAGGTTACCGACGTCAATACTGAAATTAACCCCCAAGCTCAATTTGACGGGAAGTTTATCATCATACGACGCGGCAAGAAACGTTACTTCTTAGCTAAGGTTAAGTAAATAAATCCCAGTATCATAAATATGGTACTGGGATTTTTTGGATTCAAAAAAGGGGCGAAGAATTATTCTTCGTCCCTTTTGCATCTTGTTTTTCGTTTGAGTAATCGTTAACTTGAAATTAAATCTTACCAGTAGTTATGTGATGCTCGAAATTGAGCAGCGGCAGCGATTGAACCGTAACGTGAAACTGCGTATTGACGAGCCACACGTTCTTGGTTAGCTGGAGAGTAATCACCATTTAAGTATGATGAAGACAATTGGTATTTACCAATGTACTGACCATTTCGAGCACTGTATGAGTTACCAGATTCAACTTGTGCAATTGATGCTAAACCAGAGTTATCACCGGCATTGCTTGCATTATTGTTACTGCTTGCAGCAGGTTGAGTAGTGGTTGTAGTTGTTGCTTGTTGTTGTGTTTGAGCAGGTTGTGCGTTTTGCTGTGGTGCAGCAGTGTATTGTGCATTGCTACTTACCTGAGCAGATGGTTGTGTTTGAGTATTGTTACTTTGGTAAGTCATGTTGCTTGCGTTAGTAGGTAATGTTAACTTTTCTCCGACATGAATCAGGTTGACATTCTTAAGGTGGTTAGCCTTAACAATGCTGCTGATGCTAGTATTGTGTTGCTTTGCGATTTTTGAGACTGTGTCACCGCTCTTAACGGTAACTTGATTAGTGTTAGTGGCAGCGTTGGCGTTGAAGCCTGCAGTCATTAACACACCGGCTACTGTGAAAATAGATGCTAAAAGCACCTTTACGTTTCTAGATTTTAATAAAATGATAAATCACTCCTATAAATTTTTGTTACTTCCGTTTTCTTAAAACTGAAATATACTCAAACAACAATTTCACATTCTAAATACTGTTATTTACATGGCAAAAACAGCAATGTTAAAAAAACCGATTATTTTGTCACGTTGTAACATCAATGTAACAAAACTCGTAAAAATGCCCGTTTTCAAGGATTGATCAACAATTCACAACACCAATTTTTAGCAAAAGAAAAAGCCTTATGCCATAAAAAAAGTTATTAAAAGCATAAGACTTTACTTAATTTCATCATTTTTCAGCTAATTTTCGATTAAAATAGTGCTCTAATTTACTCTTAGGATACACTCCGGTGACCTTCTCAACGCCCTTTCCGTTACGAAATAATACTAGTGTTGGAATACTCATGACCCGGTATTTTCTGGCAATCTCCTGATTATCATCGACATTAAGCCTTAAAAACTTGATTCGACCTTTGTACTCACGTTCCAGTTCTAAAATCAACGGATCCATCATTTTACATGGACCACACCATGGTGCCCAGAAGTCAACCACGGTCATTGGTCCCGTAATTTCTGAGTCAAAATTATTCTGGTTTAGATCCACTGCCATAGTCTTTCCCCCTCTTCACGTTAATCACATGGATAACTAAAGTAGCCACTAGTGTGACAATTACCAAGATTCCAAACCATCCCGCTGGAATCTCAATGTCAATCATTGGAATCGATAAGAAAAGTTTCAATGCAATGATAATGATCAAAAAGTACGCCATCGGCTGTAGTTCAGGAATCTTTTTCATCAACATCATTATGACTTCAGCTACCCCACGCATCGCTAAAATCCCAATCATCCCACCAATTAAGACGATCACTGGATTAGGTGAAATGGCTAACGACGCTAGCACCGAATCAATTGAAAAGATAATGTCCATGAATTCAATCTGAACTACCACCCACCAAAAGTACTTGCGAGTGTGGTTTTTCTTATTTGGTTTGACCTGATGAGTTCGGCTCTTTTTGTGCTTATTCTTGTGCATATTATAGAAGAAACTAAACGCAAGATAAAACAAATAAGCTGCACCTAATACCTTAATGATCCAGAACCTAATTAGGTACACTCCGACTCCGATGATCAAAAAGCGAAAGATGTATGCTCCCCACATTCCGTAAAACAAAGATTCTTCCTGCCACTTTTTAGTAGGAAGAACTTGAGTCTGGGCCGCAAGGACAACTGCATTATCAACGGATAAAAGACATTCAATCACTACCAATGAGAAAATAATCAACCAGTCATTTCCAGACGTTATGACGGTTTCCCAGTTATGTAGATCAAAAAAAGGACCATATAATTTAGCGAGTAGGTCGAACAATCAAAGACTCCTCCATTAGTTAGTTGTAATTAGTAATTGTTAATTGCTTTAACGTCGTATTTCATTAATTGATGGTTCACGATGACACCAATCAGCTTATTAGCGTAATCGGGATCGGTAGCGTAGCCATTTTTTTGCAACAAGTTGGCTTCTTGCCTAAAGCTCGTAATGCCCGTTTTCTTTAAAAACTTGGTATTTAAAGTCTCATTATGATCCTCGATGGCATCAGCAACCGATGGATATTTTCTAAACTGACCCACTTCGGTCGTTTTCTTGTTATTAACGTACTCGGTCGTATCGTACGAAATTGACTGACCATTGTACGTTCCCTTGATTCCAAACGGATTATTGGCTTTCTTATAGAGTTCGGATTGCCCCCAATTCGATTCGAGAATAGCCTGTCCGATCACGATACTTGGCAAAACCTGTTGTTTTTTCTCGTAAATCTTAACGGCTGGGTCACCAATTTTTTGAATAAACTCTTTGTGCTGAGTTTCGATCTCTTTATCACGTTTCTTGGTTGCGTTATTCATTTGCTCTTGTCGAACTTGATATGAATGGTTAATCAACATGTGTCTAATCTTAAATGCAGCGAACACAAGTAGTAAGACGACGACTACTCCAATCACAACTGCAATCCACACGTTTTTCTTTTTACTGTGTTTCACGGACAACATCTCCCTATGTGGTTATTATACCTTAGCCAACCATTTTTTGTTGAGTATTTATGATTACTTAAAAAAGTTTCTTACTCATTTCCAATTACGCATTATAATAGAAGAAACACCCACTAAAATCGACTAACTTAGCCATTTAGTGTAGTATGAAGATATCTGACAATATAGTAACGGGAGTAGTTTTGCATTGATTAAAATTGAAAAAATCAACCAAAATATTAACTGGATTAAAACCATCGATTGCCGTCCAGCTGATAAGGAAATTTTAAAAACAGAATACCATTTAAATAACGAAATGCTCTATTATGCACTTGACCGTCACGAACGGCCTCGGGTTGAATATTACGATGAAGAAGGAGTCCTCCTTTTCATTTTTGATGTGGCCGAACCGACTCGTTTTAACGGGGATGTTTCTGCTGAACCAATTGGAATCATAACCCATGACAACATGTTATTTACGTTCACGGCCGATAAAACTAACTTCGTTAACGAACTCATTTCTTCCATTATAAAGAAAGCCGGTTCAAAACAACTCGCAGAATTGCAACCAATTGACGTAATTAATAAAACGTTGTACCAACTATCCGTCCAATACTTTGATTATATTAACCAAATCAACAGTGTCAGAACTAACATTCAACGTAACTTACGTGGCAAGGCCAATAAAAGTGCCATCAACCACCTGCTTAATCTACAGACGGACTTAGTATATTTCCTAACGTCACTCGGATCAAACAACGATATGATTAACGACTTCAAGCGGCGTTTTACAAGGGACCTCACTGAGGATCAAAAAGCTGCCGTTGAAGATATCAGTATCGAACTTCAACAGGGACTTTCGATGGCAGAGATGGCGAACGCCGCGACCCAGCAAGTAGCAAGCGCTTATTCCAACCTCCTTGATAGTGACTTGAACAACACGATTAAGTTTTTAACCGTTTTTTCGTTAATTCTAAGTGTTCCAAACATCGTATTTGGGTTCTATGGTGAAAACGTAAAACTTCCATTTATGGATAAACCATCAGCGTGGATTATAACCATTATCATCACGATCATTTTTATCATCATTGTGTTGCTGTTTTTACGCGCAAACCATTTCTTTAAGAACTAATTTAATATAAAATGAGCATGAGGGGGTAGTGAAATAAAATGAAAGGAATTTTCTTCGATGAAACATTTTATAAGGACGTTACACGAAAATAGGATTTTCTCTTTAATTATTTGGCTAGTTGTCATTTTTATGGCAATTGTCAGTCTCCCCAACCTGAGTCAGGTTGTGATGCAGGCTGGCAACCCGGAAATGAACTCAAAGTCCCAGATGTATAAAGCACAGAACTTACAGAACCAATGGGGCGAAGGCTTAGATGGAACCACAAGTATGAACATCGTTTACCACGCCAACAAGGGTAAAATTACCAGTTCTGAGCAAAAGGACATTTACAATCGGGTTGGTAAGATTCAGAAAAGTAACGGGGACAACGGTATTAGTCGGATCACCACCGCTCACACGAGCCCGAATGGTGCCTCAAAGTTTATCTCCAACGATCAATCAACCGAGATTGTGAATATTCATGTTCCAAAAAGCAATGCCACAAGTGCAAGTTTTGCTAACACGATTCAAAAGCAATTCAACGTTAATAATGGACTGAAGACGTACGTCACCGGTCCGCAATTAATTAATCAAGATAACAATGAGAAGATTTTAAGCGTCACTAACATTGTGACCATTACAATTTTCATTCTTTCTTTAGTCTTTATTGCCATTGCATTTAGATCACTATTAGCACCAGTCTTTACCTTTATCACCATGATCATTGCTTACTTGGTCTCATTAAGTGCAACAGCTTTAATGTCAACTCAACTTAGTCTCCCGTATTCGCCATACATTCCTTTAGTAACTGGCTTGGTAGTAACTTTATTTGGTACCCTTGCTAGTTTCTTTTTGTATCGACGTTTTGAATTAGCACTTAAAAAAGAAAGCTTTGACCCCAGTAAAACAGCCACTAAAAGTCTTACATATCCACTTGGGGCAACCGCAATAATTACGTCATTAGCATTTGGATCACTTTACCTGCTCAAGTTTAGTTCGGTTCGGGCCATTGGTAGCGTCGCCATTGTCGTACTAATAACTTTATTAGCCGTGATGACCGTGACCCCAATGTTCATGCAACTCCTTGGACCAACTTTCTTCTGGCCAAAGAAGAAAACTTTAAAATTAGCAAACGAGGGCTTCTGGGGTAAACTTGCCCATGTCTCGCTTTTAAATCCACTCCTGGGCCTACTAATTGCATTAGTGATTACGGTCCCACTGGTTTTATTCTATCGTCCTAATGTAACCTACCTTAATAACAACAATTTAATTGCTAATGATCAGGCTGAAGTCGGTAGACACATCCTTCAAAATCACTTTAATAAGGGAAAACCAACTCCAGTCACTATTTACATCAAAAATAACCGACCCTTTAATAATGACAACACCATTAGTGCCATTGACCAGGTTACAACGAAGCTTCAGTCCCAAAAAAACGTTGCGCAGGTGTACTCTGTGACTCAACCAGGTGGGGATGAAATTGATAAATACTATTTACGAAATCAATTGAATAAGACCACTTCAACGCTTAATGGCATTAGTAATTCCCTTAAGGGCTCACAAAGAACCCTTAAGGGTGCAAACAAGACACTTCAACAGAAAAACATTAAGAATCAGACTAAATCAGTCGATTCACTGATTAGACAACTTGATCGGATTAGCGATACGAGTGAACAAGCTGACACCAACAATTTCAGCACATTCACTCCACTTGAAACGGCTCAGTCATCTAATCAAGCCCAGAAGTCCAAAAAACTTCGCCAAAATCTCTCACAAGTGTCTGATCAGTTGAGTACCACCAGTCAAAGCTTGACCCAGTTAAGCAACCAAATCTCTGACGCCCAAAATTCTGGACTGGAAGCGCAAGAAGCGGTCCAGCAATACAACGAACAAGCGTCTAAAGTTCGTGGTGAAATTGCGTCCGTTAACCGAACTTTAAAGGAAAGTAAGGATAAGTTAACGCCCGTCACTGGTTACTTAAATGGTGTCAAGAAGTCAAGTGCTGGGAATACCTTCTACATCTCACCGCAACAGATTAATGACACCGATTTTTATCAAACTAAGTATAATTTTGCAAGCGAGAACCAAAAAGTAACCAAGCTCGAAGTAGAATTTAATAATGAGCCCACCGGCAACACGAACTTAAATAACGTTCACAACATGCAAAATACGGTTAGAAACCAGTTACAAAACACCAGCCTGGAAAACGCTGAGGTCGCTTATACCGGACAACCAATTGAAAACGCCAACGTTCAAACTAACTTTGACCACGACTTTATTATTGGAATGATGATGATCTTCTTAATCGTTTTCGCCTCCATCATCATCGTTAGTCGTTCCATTCTCCAACCATTTTGGTGGTTGGTCACATACGTGATGAGTGTCTTTTCCGCACTGAAGGTTACCCAACTTATCATGTACTATGCCGCAAGTGACGGTCAATTAAACTGGCAGGCATCCGTTTCCATGCTGGTTCCCCTTTCCATAATCGGGATATTTGAATTAACCTTTTTGGCCATTTCCTACCGAAAACAAAATCCGGACTTACTAGGATGGTTGACCGGTGGGACAAGTGCATTTACAAAAACAGTTAGTTACGTGATGTTTGCTACCATTATCATTACATTCGGCCTTTTCGTTAGTCTGCTTCACTCGCTTGACTTCATCGGGCTGACCGTCATCATCACGATTATTATTTTTAATGTCATCCTGCCACTTGTCACGACTGGACTTGGCAAACTAGCAATCACGTTACCTCGTTCCGATTTGCATCATTGGCCCCTTTATAAAAACAAACGAGCCAAAAATAAATAATCAAAAAGCCATCAGTTAAACTGATGGCTTTTATTATGCCCTAAACATTCATTTTACGAATTGATTTAAAGTAAAGAAACAAGATGACCAAAGAACCAGACATTGCCGTAACACCAAATAATACAAAAATCACCTGAATGTTAATAACCTTTGAAAAGGCACTGATAAACAATGACTCAAGTGCCATCAAAAGAGCCGTAATTAGATTGCAAAAAGACATCAACGTAACTCGGAGTCGTTTCACCACTGTATCCTGCAGTTCAGCGTTTAGTGTCGTATCCCACACTTCAAAAAGTGAACTAAAAATTACAAATGCAATTAAAGCAACGATGAAATTTGAAATCCCTAAGAGTAGTGACATCAATAAGCCAATTGCCATGCTTACAGAAATCACCCTCATTCGGCCATATTTAGCCACTACTTTAAAGACGTTTGCCGAAAAAGCAGCTCCAATGATATCAACAATCGCCAGGATCATCGCAATGTTACCGGTGCTAAATCTTGTAATGTGGGATAGGTACAACGACCCGTATTGATACATGATCGAAGCCGTAGCCTGTGAAATCGCCACTACTAGGATTAACTTCTGGTAGTTTTTATTACTAACCAAGAAAGTCCGTAATTGCTTTAAGACACTTGGAGCATTGGGCTCATTAACCACCGGTCGGGGTTTGATCACTAATACCGTCATGATTGAAAGAACGTGGGCCATAATTGAGGCGGTAAATACCAGTGGCCACGAAACGTCTGCCAAATACCCACCAACCATATTACTGAAAGCAATCGTACAAATCATGATGGCGTTGTAGCGTCCCCAGAATTTCTGGTAGTGTTGTTTTTCATCCGCCTCATAAATGATGGCCTCATCGGTTCCCGAAATTAGTGAAAGTCCAACTCCAAACAAAATAAATCCACCAAATACTAACAAGTGGTTACGTGCGACAAAAAAAGTTGCCACGTATAATACACACATTATCTGACCCAAAATCAAGGTGGTCTTGTAGCCAATTTTGTCAGCAATGATTCCGGATGGTAGTTCACAAATAACCTGCGTTACGTTGATCACAAGTTGCAGCAACGCAATTTGTCCAACCGACCATCCCATATGTTTCAAATAAAGCATCCAAATTACTAATTCAAAGGTTAAGTTAGAAAAGAATGCATACGTATACATTTTCCTGATATTTTTCATAATTTCCCTCATTTCAGTTTAACGATTACTAATGAAGTTGAGGAAATTCAATGATTGATTCAGGATGAATGTTTCACCCAAATAATCGAATGAAATTATGACTCAACTTCATTTCACAACTATTTGGGAAACAGTCTGTCTTTGAATAAATACCGTTACATGCCGTGCTGAAAACTTACTGCCAATTTCTTGAAATTCGCTTTCCATCGTTCACACCTCCGACATAATTAATGATTATTCAAAAGTATATACTTTTGGTCCCTAAAAACAAGGTTCCTAACAAAAAGGGAATCGTCATCTCTGCCGATTCCCCCACTGGGTTAAATTCTAAAATACTAACAAAACTGCAACTAGTATCAAAATTGATACCAACCCCAGCACTGTCAAAATGACTTTTTCAAGCAATGCCATTATCAAATGACCCTTCCTAGCACTCTACTTTTTCTACTGCCAATAAATATGCTACCGTACATGAGTCATTCCGTCAAAAAACACCAAAACTAATTATCAGCTTCGGTGTCTTTTCGAGTAATTTTAGTTATCTTTTACGAGGTACTTAACTTCCCCGTCGTCATCAAGGTAGCCATACAAACGCTTCGTGTGCGCATCATCAAAGTATCCCATGTCTGCCATTCGTTTTCCATTTACTTCGTCACAACCATGATCCACTCGCTTAAAAAAGGAATACAAAAAAGCAATTCGTGATTTAAACTGCGTCGCCTTTTGATAAGCAGACGTCAGGGTGTAACCGTCATCTAGATATTCTTTCATTAACTTAATCAGTACAAAATTTGAAAAATTGAAAACTCGTGACGCTAATTTTTCAACTCGGGTACTTCTCACGTATCCCTTTTTCTCCCAGTATCGGAGTTGTCTTGGTGATACCCCCGTCATCTTACTAACTTCACCAATTCGAAAAATAAAGTCCTGCATGTTAAAGGAATTGATGATCTTGTCATTAGCTTCATGCATTTGTCGCCTCGCCTCCACTACTTATTGTATTCAGTGACCTTGATTTGATTACCATCAACACTCATCTTAGTAATACTGCCATTCTCGGGACGTTTTGTCATATCATACTGTCCGTCAGAAAAACGTTCTACTAAACTAAGCAGGGTATTTCCGTGACTAATCAAGAGGACGTTGTCGCCGTCTTGAACCTTAGCATCGTGAGTAATCATATCTAACCCCTTATCAAGTCGTTTCCAGTAATCAGCTGCATTTTCAGCCATATGGAAAGGATCAGCCTCTTTCATATAGTCCTTAGCCGTATTGATATCATATTTATTTACAATGTCTTTAAAAGTTGGTACTCCATGAGGTGCTCCGGCCTCGTACCACGCTTCATCCATGTTTAATCCTTCAAAATAACCATAAAATTGTTCACGAAAATTGGGAGATACGACAGGCTCATTAATATCTGAAACTAAATTATCGTTTAGAATAATCTTGGCGGTATCTTCAGCACGAGTAGTATCACTGCAGTAAGCTTGAACAAATTTGATGTTAGATAAACGTTTAGCGGTCTTTTTGGCACCAGTAATTCCCTTGTCGGTTAGTGGTGAATTACTCCAGCCTTGTAATTTGTTAAAAATATTGAAATAAGTTTGTCCGTGTCGGACAACGTATAGGGTAAATTTTGCCATTGTATCTCCTCCATTCACACTCTAAGTATATCACTTGTGGGCTTTAACTTTTCTCTAAGATTCTCCCTCAATCCTACCCAAATTTAATAAATCTGATAAGATAGGGGTTGGACTTAAAAAGGGGACTTTATACCTTGAAAACGATCAAGAAAATTCTGTCTAAATGCAATACTAGAATCGGGTTTTTCGTCTTACTAGTAGTGCTTTTTTGGGCTAAAACAATTTACGCATATTTCACTGACTTTAATTTGGGTGTCGACAGTATCTTTCAACTGTTTTTGCTCCTAATTAATCCAATTGCAACCACCGTTATTATGTTAGGTTTGGCGCTTTATCTAAAACCAGCTAAACTTTTTTATCCAGCAATCCTGTTTCTGGATTTTCTAAACACGGTTCTTTTATACTTAAACGTAATTTACTTTCGTGAATTCACCGACTTTATGACGGTGTCGACCATGACCGGTTATTCCAAGGTCAACCAGGGACTAAGCGGAAGCTCATTAGCACTAACTTCGCCCCACGACGTTTTTTACTGGATTGACATCGTGATCGTCATCCTCTTGCTTTTGTTTAAAGTAATTAAGATTGACAAACGGCCACTACAGGCCCGAGTTGGTTTTGCGGTTTTCTCACTTGGAGCCCTTATGTTAGTTGGTAACATTACTTTGGCCGACATGGATCGTCCCCAATTATTGACCAGAACCTTTGACCGCACTTACATCGTTAAATACCTGGGGTTGGATTCTTTTACCGTCTATGACGGAATTAAGTCTCAACAAACCAATAATATGCGGGCCAATGCCAATAAGTCTGACTTAACGGGGATTCTTAAATTCAAAAAAGAACACTACGCCGCTCCTAACAAGAAAATGTATGGGATTGCCAAGGGTAAAAATGTCATTATCATTCATCTAGAAAGTTTTCAGCAGTTCGTGATTGATAAAAAGATCAATGGCCAGGAAGTCACTCCATTTTTAAACAAGTTGTATCACAGTAAGTCAACTTATTCCTTTGATAACTTCTTCCATCAGGTTGGCCAAGGTAAAACGTCCGATGCAGAAAACATGCTCGAGACTAGTACTTATGGTCTCCCACAGGGATCCTTATTTGCTCAACTTGGCAGTGACAACACCTTCCAGGGTGCTCCTGCCATCCTTGGTCAAAAGGGATACACGTCCGCCGTCTTTCACGGAAACGTTGCTAGCTTCTGGAACCGAAACAACACTTACAAAAACCTAGGATATGACTACTTCTTTGACGCCAGTTACTACGATACCTCGGGTGATAAGTCAACCGGATACGGACTGAAGGATAAGCTCTTATTTAAAGATTCAACCAACTATCTTCAGCACCTCCAGCAACCGTTCTATGCTAAATACATCACCGTTACCAATCACTTCCCATATCAACTAGACGCTGAGGATCAGAAGGATTCTGATTTCAAGGCTCCTGATACTAATGATGAAGCCGTTAACAACTACTTTGTAACGGCCCACTATCTCGACCAATCAGTTCAGGAACTCTATGAGTACCTTGACAAAGCCGGTTTACTAAAGAACTCCGTGATTGTCCTATACGGGGATCACTATGGCTTATCGAACTCTGAAAACACCAGCTTAGCACCGCTACTTGGAAAAGACCCTAACGACTGGAATGACTTTGATAACGCCCAATTGCAACGAGTTCCATTCATGATTAACATGCAAGGAATCAAGAATGGTCACGTGGATCATACCTATGGTGGTGAAATTGATGTACTTCCAACCTTGATGCACCTTCTTGGAATCAGTTCCAAGAAGTACATCCAATTTGGGACGGACCTCTTCTCCAAGCATCATGATCAGGTCGTTGCTTTTAGAAATCGGGACTGGGTTTCTCCTGAGTACACTTCGGTTAATGGGACGGTCTATGATAACAAGACCCAAAAGGTAATCCATCCGGATAAAAAGTTGAAACAGAAGTTAGAAAAGACGCAGGATAAAGTCAATCTGGAACTCTCGTTATCCGATACGTTGAATGAACAAAACCTACTTCGTTTCTATCATCCTAAGGGATTTAAACCAGTTAATCCGCAGAAGTACAATTATGCTAACGGATTGGACCATGAAGAAAACATTGAAAAGAAGCTTGGAAAAGCCTCAACCAGTCTCTACTCAGAACGACATGATAAGAGTACGAACAGTTTATACCATACCGATGCTCCTGAGCTTTACCATAGTTCAACTAACTCTAATCGAATTCAAATTACCAACCCTGATTCAAACAAAGAATAACTATAAAGAACCCACATCAGTTGATGTGGGTTCTTTTGTATGACTGTACTAGTTTTTACCTGTGCTATAATACGGGTAAATCTAGGGATGGAAGGTTATAAATTATGACTAAATATACAGTTACAAAAAGAGCCAAGCAGTATAAACAGCCCCGTGGTGGTTTCATTCCCGTCTCATCCCTTCACATCAAGCAGTTTACGCCAGACGAATTTCTGCCGATTGCTAGTGAAAACATCACGCCCAGCTTTATGGGACTGGTCGTCGACTATCTAACACGGTTTGAAGTCACCGGAGACGTCGTGGCAGCATTCAGTATTCCTGAAATTGGTGCCCATAACGTTGACCTACTAGCGGCCGAAAAGACTGGGCACCATTACGATGGTAATATGGACCGTTTTAAACAATTAACCAGTGAAATAAATTCCGGACTTGATGATGACAGCATTCAGTGCGCCATTCAACTCGTTAATTATGACATTGCCTACCGGATGGGACCTAGTTACTACGTTCCTCGTCCCAAGTACCAAGCGAATGAGGTTACCATTGAGCACATTAAACAAATGGTTAACCGGGGCGTTCAGTTCTTGAAGCAAGCATCAGAAGATGGTCCCATTACAATTGACTTTGATTTTCCCGGTGCGTACACCGACACCGTCGTAAACGGCGATGGTGACTACCTGACCAAGGATGGGCTGTGGGATTTCAAGGTATCAAAGGCTAAACCAACCAATAAATTCACCCTCCAGATCCTGATGTACTACATCATGGGGCTCCATTCAGCAAATAAGTCTTATTTTGAAATGGTTAAGCAGTTAGGCTTGTTTTATCCACGCCAAAATTGCCTGTATTGGATTAACGTAGCCGACATCAAAACCAAGACGCTAGAAACGGTGGCAGAGGATGTCATTGGATACTAAAATACCACTATCATTGAGGTAGTGGTATTTTTGTCATATTTTAGTTTGCGGTTGTCTGAATAATTCGGAGGTCTCCCTTTAACTGATACGTTTTGGCTTGAACTGGCAAGACATAGGTACTTCCCTTTTCAAGCGAATACGATTTGCCATCGACAATTAGTGTCCCTGTTCCATCAATAACAACGTTCACTGAATAAGTCTGCATGTCTTTAATCTCGGCTTGACCGTGAACCACAATTTGATAAACGTTAAAGTACTTTGATTTCAATAGACGTGTCCGGGCTGGATTATTTGAATCGACAACCAGTTGGGTTTGCTCGGGGTCTGGTAGAACGTTCGGAGTATTGGTTACTTTAATGGCATCTTCTACCTGGAGTGGTCGTTTCTTCCCCGTCTTTTGATCCAACCGGTCGAAATCATAAAACCGGAGCGTGTTGTCAGAATTTTGTTCCACCTCAAGAGCGACAATGCCTGCTCCCAAAGAATGAAGCGTCCCCGCTGGTACATAAACCATCTCACCTGGTTGAACCGTTTTCGTTTCTAAAATCTGGTCTAACTGGTGGTTTTTAATGGCCTGCCGAATTTCATCCTTACTTTTGGCGGAATGACCGTAATATACCTTTGAATCTGGTTTGGTGTCTAAAATGTACCAGCACTCAGTTTTTCCATTCTTTTCATTAAAGTACTTTTGCGCGTTCTCATCACTTGGATGAACCTGGATTGACAAGTTTTCCTTGGCATCCAAAATTTTAACCAATAGTGGAAAGGAGGCGTTAGCCGGATGCCCACCAAATAGTGCTGGATGTTTCTTCCAAACTTCTTTTAAAGTCTTTTCATCGTAGGGTCCGTTATAAACCACTGACAAGTCATCACCATAAGTCGAAGCAATCCACGCCTCTCCAACGTGATTACTATTTAACTGATAGTGATACCGCTTTAGTTCGGTTCCACCCCACATCTTATTCTGTAAAACGGGCTTTAAAAATAAGGGAAATACTTCATTTGTCATGAACATCATCCTCCAGTTAAGAAATTTCAACTAGTTTCATGATAGCATCATGTTAATGGTTTCACAACATTTATCCTTTCTTTAACCTACTTGCGGTGAAGCGAAGTACTGTGAACGGGTCCCCTTCGGTCGGGATAAATTTCTTTCATTAAAACGTTAATGGCGGTGGGAGCCTCACCAAATCCGGTTGCGATCAAGTCTTGTTTGCCGGGATAAGTAATCTGATCCCCAATCGCAAAGACCCCTGGCACACTGGTCTCAAAAGATTGATCAACCTCAAGCAAGCGATGATCAAGGGCTGGTTGAATCTGCCATTCCTTTAACTGGCGATTATTCGAAATAAACCCGTAGTTCACCACGAGATCATCCACCATCATTTCCATCTCGTCATCTTCAGTCTTAACCTTTTTACTGGTAACCCTTAAACGATTATCAATCTCATCCAGTCGTTTGATTAAGTATGGAGTAACCACTTCAACGGATGACTCTTTCAATCGGTCAACCATGTACTCAAGACCACGAAATTCGTCCCGTCGGTGCAATAAAAATACCTTATTTGCAACACGTTCAAGCATTAAAGCCATGTCAACGGCGGAATCGCCACCACCAGCGACCATGACGTCTCGCCCCTTGAACTGGTTTAAATCATTGATACTGTAAAAAAGACGTTTCCCAGTGAGTTCTTCGGCATTTTCAGCCCGTAGTTCACGTGGCTTAAAGGCACCGTTTCCGGTCGCAATGATGACGGCTTTACTCTTAGTGGTCCCCTTACTGGTTTCAATCTCAAAATAGTCATCTTTTTTAATCACATCGACTACCTTACTCTCGACCTTTTGGTCAACATCAACGGTGTCAAGTTGTTTTTGCAGCTGTGAAATCAGCTCGTCACCCGTGACGCCCGCAAAACCAGCAACGTCCAAAATGGTCTTTTCAGGATAAAGCGCTTTGACCTGGCCCCCAAGTTCAGGAAGGCTCTCAATGATCTGCGTTTTAGCATCCCGCAGGCCAGCGTAAAACCCCGCAAACATCCCAACGGGACCGCCGCCAATAATTGTTATATCGTACATATTTTCCATTTTTATCACTCTTTATCTAATTTTATCTTTAACCAAAGTTTACCATGCAAAGACAAAATAAAAAAACCAATTTCATATCTATCGCAATTTCCTACATATTAAAGTATTATAAAGTTGTACTGTAACTGAAGTTATATAGGAGGACTTTATATGAGTACCAAAAAAATGATTTTGGACCTTGATACTGGAATCGATGACTCAATGGCACTAACCTACGCGGTTGGCAATTCTGAGATTGATTTAATCGGGGTCATTGCTTCGTTTGGCAACATCGAAGCCGAACGGGCAGCCGTTAATACCCTTAAAATTTTAGATTTACTTGGTGCTTCAGACGTTCCGGTCTTTATTGGTGAAACTCATCCATTAAGCGAAGATTATGTCAGAATGCAAGTCAGCGCTGACATTCACGGTGAAAATGGGATTGGCGACGTTGACCTTCCCGAACCAAGCGGTGCGGTCCAAAGTAAAAACGGGGTCGATTTCATGATTGAATCCGCTAAAAAGTACGGCAATGATCTAACGATTGTGCCAACTGGTCCTCTTACTAACTTAGCCCAAGCAATCAAACAAGCTCCAAAAGCTATGGAGAAGGTTGGCAATGTGACTTTAATGGGTGGTGCTTTAACAGTTCCGGGTAATGTCACCCCCGTCGCCGAGGCCAACATCAACCAAGATGCCATTTCAGCAAACGAAGTTTTTACCAGTAACCTTCACATCAACATGGTCGGCCTTGACGTTACGTTACGAACGCTTTTGACCAAGCAAGAAACCCAAAAGTGGCGCGATTCTGGGACAATGGCTGGAAAGAAAATGGCTGACATCGTGGATTTCTACATCAACATCTATGCTGATATGTATCCTGAACTTGGCGGCTGTTCACTTCATGACCCACTCGCCGTTGGTGTAGCGGTCAACCCTAGTTTCGTAAAATTCATTGATATGAATATGATCGTTACCACCAAACCCGACGCATACTATGCTAGAACGATTGGTGATAAGAATCGATTAGATGATCCTAACACCAACGTTAAGGTGGCTGTAGCGGTTGACTCCAAACGCTACTTAAAAGAATTTATGAAAAATATGAATAATGCGTTTGAGACCATGTAAAAAACCAAATAAAAATGAGCTAAACATAATTGTTTAGCTCATTTTTATTTGGTTGTGTTTATATTTATTGATCAGCTTTAAAATATTGCTTTAAAAAAACTGCCACACCATCATCGTCATTCGATTTAGTCACATCCGTCGCAATTTTCTTGATTGGTTCCTGCGCATTCGCCATCGCAACTCCAACCTTGGCCTTCTTAATCATTCCGGCATCGTTTTCAGCATCACCAAATGCCATTAGATTAGAAAAATCATCACCATAGTGACTAAGCAATGCTCCTAATCCATAGGCTTTATCAACACTGGGTGCCAAGAATTCTAGGATTTGGGGTTGTGAACGAACAATGTGATACTGCTTTTTCACATCTTCGGGCATGTCACTAACAGCTTTATCAAGAACGTCTGGTTCGGCTGCGATAACCGCCTTAGAGTAGCTTTCGTCTGGCATCTCAGAAAACTTAGTTGGTACAAACTGCATGTCAGCATTCAACATTTGTTGATAAATCGATGGTTTTAAATCGGAGATTGGATAAACCTGGGTAAAATCAAGAATATCTAACGGGAGGCCGTTTCTTTGAGCGTATTCATAAAGTAATTTGAACGCATCTCGATTCATCCCACGCTTAAATAATTCATACTTATCGGCATTTCGAACCACGAGCCCACCATTAAATGTGATGGTATAATCATCTGGCTCATCAAGGTCTAGTTGCTTAATGTACTTCCAAATGGCATTGATTGGTCGTCCAGTACAGAGCACCACTTTGATACCCTGTCGGTGTAACTTTTTTAACTCGTCTTCGTTTACTTTACTGATCTTCTTATCACCTGTAAGCAGTGTGTTGTCAAGATCGAGTGCGATCATTTTAATCATATTAATTCCTCATCATTTAAATTATTCATAAAAAAACGCCCATACCGGGCGTTTTCATATCTTAAGAAGTTAACTTCGACTCTAATTGTCTCAATTCTGCTTCACGAACATCTCGCGGTAAGAACCGTCTAATTTCTTCTTCGTTGTAGCCAACTTCAAGACGTTTGTCATCAAAAATGATCGGACGCTTGATTAGGTCAGGGTACTTTACTAATAGGTCAACTAACTCGGTTAAAGATAAGTCATCTAAGTTCAAGTGCAGTTTCTTAAAAACATTTGATCTTGTTGAAATAATATCCTCACTGCCATTTTCGGTTAAACGAAGAATTTGTTTTACTTCGTCAGCGTTAAGTGGGTTTGAATTGATGTTTCGTTCCTTAAATGGAATATTATGGTCTTTCAACCAAGCACGGGCTTTACGACTTGATGCGCTGCTTGGTGCAACATATAAATTCAACATGTAATAACCTCCTCATGTCTAACATTTAACATGACTTGTTTAAATTAGTACGAATGTACTTATTAAACAACTAAATTGTATCATATATTATTACTTCGTCAACGTTATTTTAAACTTAAATAAAGCCTGATTTCTAGCTTTTATTTACACTTTCCTTAATAAATATTATAATTTGTACTATATAAGAGGGAGAGGCCAAACTATGAAACTCAAAATACTATGTACGAGCGATATTCACGGTTATTTAGCGCCAACAAATTACGTTAAACCAAATGAAAACATGCCCTTTGGTTTAGAAAAGGCAGCAACCACAATTAAGCACGAACAGGAAGGCTTCGACCACACCTTAATTTTAGATAATGGTGATTTTTTAGAGGGGTCTCCTCTCGCCTACTACACGGCCGAAGTTTTAAAACTTCCGAGTGCTCAGGCGATTAATAAAGCATATGATACGATTGACTATGACTTTGGCTCGCTTGGTAATCACGAATTTAACTACGGGCAAAGCTACTTAAAAAATACCATCAAAAACACCAAGCGCCAGTTTATCTGCGCCAACATCCTAAACGAAAAAGATGAGCCAGCCTTTGGGTCGGCCTATGCCATTAAAGACTTTGGGGATCTAAAGGTGGGAGTATTAGGTCTTACCACTCAGGCCATTAACCAGTGGGAGAATAAGGCCAACGTTAAGGGGCTTAAGTTTAAATCTGGCTTAGAAACGGCCAAAAAATATGTCCCAATTCTTCGCCAAAAAGCTGACGTGGTGGTTATTTTGTATCACGGGGGGTTTGAAAGAGACAAAGTAGGTAAACTTAGTGAAAAATTCACTGGTGAAAACGAAAGTTATCAAATTTTAAAAGAAGTTCCCGGAATTGACGCTTTAGTGACGGGTCACCAGCACCGAAAGCTCGCTAACCATCTCTTTGGCGTTCCGTACGTTCAACCCGGACATCGTGGTGATTACGTAGGCCAAATTACCCTTGATATTAATGATAACGATAAAACGGTGGTCAACAGTAACGCCAAACTAATCTCAACGGCTCAAAATAAGCCATTTCAACCGACCAAAAACATCGTTGATCCAGTCGACCAAGACGTTGAAAAATGGCTCTCAAAACCACTCTCAAAGATTAAAGGTAATCTCAAATATAAAGATCCCTTCGAAGTTCGAACCCATGGATCGGCCTTTATCAATTTTATTCAAAGGGTCCAAATGGAAACAATGGGGGTTGATATTTCGGCAACCGCGCTCTTTACCGACGAAGCCCATGGATTCGAAAATCCAATTACCATGAGAAATATCATCACCAACTACGTCTATCCAAATACGTTAGCAGTCTTAAACATTACTGGAGCGGACTTAAAAGCTGCTCTTGAAAAAACGGCTGATTATTTTGCCTTAAAGGATAATAAAATCATTGTCAACCCCGTATATACTTATCCGAAACACCGGGACTATAACTATGACATGTACGCGGGCATTGATTACACTATTGACGTCTCCCGGCCGATTGGTTCCAGAATCGTTAACTTAACCTATCACGGTCGCCCAGTTCTGGACCATCAGCCCTTGAAGATCGTCTTAAACGCATACCGCGCCGTTGGTGGCGGCCACTACCCCATGTACGATGAAAGTAAAATTATTTCCTATAACACCATTACCATGAGTAATTTGATTGCGAAGTACCTTCAAGATCATCCCGTAGTCGACGCTAACAACCAGCAAAACTTCAAAGTCATTAAATAAAAAAGTTCCTCACCACGTAAATACCAATGGTGAAGAACTTTTTTTATCCAGCTTTTTTCTTTTTATTGTTTTTCGGTTTACCGCCCACGTACTGAACGGCTTGCAACTGTCGAATTGTAGTAACCTTAATTTTACCAGGATAGGTCAATTCGTTTTCAATTTGGTCCTTTACTTCATTGGTTAACTCACTACTTTGCGTATCGTTAACCTTCTTTGGATCAACCATGATTCGAATCTCACGACCTGCCTGAATGGCGTAACTATCCTTAACACCGGGATGTTCATTCGCAATTTTTTCCAAACTCTTTAATCGATTGATGTACTCTTCGACCGATTCGCTTCTGGCACCTGGTCGAGCTCCTGACATTCCGTCTGCCACTGCGACCAAAATAGCGTATGGGTTATCTGGTTCAACGTCCCCATGATGAGACGCAATCGAGTTTATGACAATTGGATCTTCACCATAAGCCTCAGCTAACTTCACTCCCAGTTCAACGTGTGTTCCGGAAACTTCTCTGTCAATCGCCTTCCCGATATCATGGAATAATCCAGTCCGTTTAGCCATCCGAACATCTAAACCAAGTTCAGCAGCCATCACAGCTGATAGTTCGGCAACTTCAATGGAATGCTCTAAGACGTTTTGACCATACGACGTTCGAAACTTTAAGCGTCCCACCGTCTTCATTAGGTCCGGATGAACCCAACCAAGGTGCAAGTGACTAACGGTCATCTCACCAGTCTTTCTTAATTCATCCAAAACTTCCTGTTGGGTTTGATTGATTTCATTTTCAATTACACCATTATTAACCTGCTTAACGGCCAACAGATCGTTAATGGAATTGCGCGCAATCTCTCTTCTAACCGGATCACTGGTACTAATGATTAACGTTTCCGGGTGTTCTGGATCAAAAATTAAATCAACCCCGGTAAGGGTCTCAATCAATCGTAATCGTTGGTCATCTTTGCCAGCAATCTTGGCGCGCATTCCAGCATCCGGAATAATCACTGAGCGCTCAATGTGGTCACGAGGAACGTCAACTGGCCCCTCTTGAACTGCCTCAATCATAAGATTACGGGCCTGTTTGGCAGCATTAAATGCCATTAAGTCATTATTTTCCTTAACGGTAGTATCAAAGTCACGCTTTAAATCAGCTTCAAGAGTGGCCAAAACGAGCTGTTTGGCTTGACCTTCAGTTAATTCACCCCGATCGTGGATGATTTGTTTTCTTTGCTTCTCAAGTTCTAAGACGTCATTACGAGCCTTTTTGAGGTTTTCAACTAGAAGGTGATTACTGTTCCTTTTAATTGTCAGAGCGGCCTCTGACTTGTCCAAGCGGGCAACGGAAGTCTCTAAGCTTTTTTCTCTATGATCAATTCGCAGTTTGCGGCTCTCATTTTCTTGAACTTGGGCATCGAGTTCAGTTTCTTCTTCTTTACGATAATTTTCAGCTGCTGTTTTACTTTTATCTTCAAGTTTTCTTTTAGTATCATTAATCTTAACTTGATTATTATCTTTAATCTTACTAGCAGCAGTTCTGGCAGCTGTCAGTCCCTTGTAGACGTGTTTTTTTCGTGCGTAGTAGCCACATGCTGCTCCAAGTAAGAGTGCAATAATAATTGCAATGGAAGTTATCAATTTGACACTTCCTTTCTTTTCAATTCATTTTAATCTATTTAAATAATAACATTTAAATCTTTATTTTAAAATAAGTCACTCGTGCTTTTTGATGATATCATGAAGTATAATGGTATTAAGGAGTGATTCTATGTTTCCTGAAAGACTCAGAGCTTTACGAACCGGTCAGAAAATCACATTGACTGACCTTGCAAACGGATTAAACACAATGTTTCCCACTGACAAAGAGCATGAGAATACCGCCTCACAGATCGGCAATTGGGAACGTGGAATCCGTAATCCTTCTTACATTGAAGTCAAAAAATTAGCTGAATTTTTTGGGGTGTCAATGGACTATTTGAGTGGCCGAGTTGACCATGAAGAATCCGATCTTTCCAAGTTATTTATCTCTGGAAAGCAACTCTTCTTCAACGGCGAAGCCATTAATAACAACGATCGGTACGAGATTTTTCAACTTATCAACGGCTACCTTCACGGTAAACAAAACAGAGACGATGACCACAAAAATCACCAAGAATCGCTTGACTTACACTACTAAGGACATCAAATGGATAAACGTAAACTCAGAAAAAAACTCAAAAAACGTCATCAGTTGAAACAGGCGACTCCACCTTACATTCATCAAATGGAACAGTATCGTGACGAGTATCGGGAGTATCCTGAGATTAAATACTTAATTAACAACGTCTTAGCAGCCAATCAATTACTTACAGCTGGTAGACTTCCGCAGGATTTGCCCAAGCTGATTCTTCCTGATGACATTCAGGACCAGATTTATCAAAAAATCAATTCCAAGTACGCCATGAATGATCGTAGCGGTGATTCCGAATGGAACCGGCTTTCAGGCGATCTTTCTGACCTTGACAAGCATTTGCGTGACTTTCGTGATTATCTCGAAAATCAATACGGGATGTGGGCCTACATCTCCTCATCGTTTACCTACCATCTTGCAAAATACTTAGATGGTCATGCTGCCCTTGAAGTGATGGCAGGTAACGGCTACATCTCAAAAGGACTCCGTGATAACCACGCAAACGTCATCGCAACTGACAGTTTAGATTGGCAAAACGAGAACGAAACTGGCAGACATCCTGTCATTAACGTGGAAAAGTTATCAGCTCTCGACGCATTTCACAAGTATCAGGACCAGATTGACTATGTAATTATGTCGTGGTCTCCAGATGGCATTCCAATCGATAATGAACTTCTTGAAGCAATCAGAAAGTCAAATCGTGATATCAAATTAATCGTCATTGGTGAGAAAGACGGGGCCACCGACTCCAAAGAGTTCTGGCAAAACGCACAACTTTACGATGACGAGGGCATTAAGAACCTGAATCAACACTATTCAAACTTCGATTTAATCCAAGATCACGTTTATTTAGCAAAATAAAAAAGCTTCCAACAAAAGTTGGAAGCTCTTTTTGGCATCTGAACAAGTCAGACGGACTAACTAGGTGTTCACATCACCTGCTAATCAAACCATCTGCAATCCGGCAGATAAACATGGTTCCCACAATCAGACTAAAAAGTCTGCTCGGCTCTTCGCATGCTTGTATTGTATCATAATTTGCAATTAAAAGCTATTTGGAACTTGCATCATCCTGTTCATTAGCCGCAATCTGATCTAATTTATCCTGAGTCCAGTCAACGAACTGCGCCAAATAAGTCCCATCGGGCTCCTTTTCAAAACTAGTTGAATCCGCCAACTCATCAATTCGCATTTTAGAACGGTTGACGTTGGGAGAAGCAATGATCATGTACACATTGACTGATTTTATCCCGTCTCCCACCGTTATTTTAGCAATGTTTTTAGCGTAGTCTAGCGGTAAATTAATGACTGAGGTCTGCAGTTTCAGCTGAATGTCATGATCAGAAACGGTGATTTCCGCGCTGGCAATCTTGTCTTCTTTCAGATTACTTGCGATAAAATCAGTCATCTTCTTCAAGTTTCCCTTTAAGTCAGATTGCAACTTTTTAAGGGACATTTCCGACACCTGTTTCTGAAAATCATCATTTCCAGCCACTTCAACAAACTCTTTTTCATCAATTTTCATTTCAGTCACCTAACTTTATTTTCTAAACTTCATATAATGAGCCACACGTTCTTTCGTCGTTGCCTTTCGGACCTGATAAGCAATCATGAACCAGTAAATATTTACACCAATGGAACCAATTACCAGCACAATGACGGCAATTCGAAGTGGCCATGTTGCATGACTAATGGTAATCATCGCAATAATCGCTGCGATTAACCCAATCGTGTAAATAACCTGAACGGCTGCCAACAAATAATATCCTAAACGACTTTTAAACGCAACCATAATCATCGGAATCAAATACATAATGGCTGCAATGGCTGACGTGCGAACTAGGCCACTGACACTCGACTTGACCGTTAATTTCATGATTGGCATCGTCATAACAATGTTTACAATCCAGAACAATATCAGTGAAATAAACGCCCACGTTAACGTCTGTTTTCTTTTCATTTTACTCATCCTTTTAGCTTCAGTATAACGAACTTCTCAATTTGATACCAACAATTTTTGTTTTAGCTAAATTCGTTACGTAAATTCTTAAAACATGGTATAGTTAGTGTATAAGAAAACAAATGAGGTGAGCTAAATGGCCAAGAATTACAAGAGGATTTTAGCACCGGTGGATGGTGCTGAAGATACAATGCCTGTTATGAGTCGTGCAATCACAATGGCTAAACAAAATGACAGTCACTTAGATATTTTAAATGTAATTGAAGTTAACCAATTCAACCGTAGTTACGGGGATGCAATTACCGCCGACGCTGTTTACCAGTTAACTGACAAGACAAAGAAGATTCTTGAAACTTTGAAACAACAAGCAATTGACGCTGGGGTAACCGACGTATCAATTCATATGCGTTTTGGTAATCCCAAGAAAGTCATTGCCAAGGAATTTCCAAGCGATCACCATGATGACCTGATCATCATCGGTGCTACTGGTCTTTCAGCCGTTGAACGTTTGATGGTTGGCTCGGTCACTAGCTACGTCACACGTGCTGCTACTCAAGACGTCTTAGTAGTCAAATAGTCACAAAATCTCTACCCACTTATTGAGTGGGTTTTTTATTTTGAGGAATTTTATGAAGAAATGGAAATATGAATTAACCGTCCCAAAATCATTTGATCAACAAACCGTTCGGGAGTATCTGCACGAATATCTTTTAATTCCCAAGCATTTGATTTTCTCACTAAGAAAAAATCATCGCGTGTTAATTAACGGTCAGTACCTGCCCATGAACTTTCTGGTTAAGCAAAATGATCGAGTCACACTCGAGTTTATTGCTGCCGATTTTAAAGTCCCGTTCCCACACGTTCCATCAGATTCATCGAAACCACTAAACGTTGTCTACGAAAACTCTGACTTTTTAATTGTTAACAAGAATCGCGGCGACAAGACTCATGCCAATCAACCTCACGAAATGGGATCCACCCTTAATTTTGCTGCCAACTACCTTCAACCCCAAAACGACGCTTACATGGTTCATCGCTTAGATCAACAAACCAGTGGTGCACTTATCATCGGCAAGAATCCATCCGTGGTCCCCATCTTAGTCAAAATGATTGAAATTAAAGCAGTCAAGCGAACTTACTTGGCCTGGGTTCATGGTCATTTTAAAAATCAATTGGGAGTAATCAATCAGCCAATTGGTTTTGATCCTTACGATCAGCGTAAACGCAAAATTAACGGACCAAATTCTAAATCAGCGATCACAAATTACAAGGTCATAAAAACGGATCCAGACAAAACCCTCGTGGCCCTTCAACTTCAGACCGGTCGAACCCATCAAATCAGGGTGCACTTGGCTTCCACTGGTCATCCGATTATTGACGATCCCTTGTACGACCCGAACGGTTATCCTAATCATCCCATGCTGCTTCATTCTTGGCGGGTCCAAATGATGACACCGTTCTACCATCAACCACTTGAAGTTATTGCCCCACTACCGCCTGAATTCAATATGTAAACAAAAAGAGTGAACTCATATGAGTTCACTCTTTTCTAATTAATTAGTTACATTAATTATTTCTTAGCTGGTTTTTTAAGTGGTTCCCATTTCCAGTTTTCAACTTCTGGCAAGTCAGTACCGTACTCTCTAATGTAGTGGTCGTGCTTGTCGAGCATGTTGTTCATTTCTTGGATAAATCCAGTACCCTTAAGGGCGTATTCTGGAATATCAGAAACAACTTCCTTAGACAAATTGAATCGGTCTAATTGGTTCAAGACACGCATGTCAAATGGTGTAGTAATGTCACCATTTTCACGGTATCCATGAACGTGAACGTTCTTATTGTGACGATCAAAGAAGATGGTTCTGATAATATCTTCGAAACCGTGGAATGCGAATACAACCGGTTTGTCCTTAGTAAAGAGTTGATCGAATTCCTTGTCACTAATACCACGAGGGTCTAGTTCTGGGTTACGTAACTTAAGCAAATCAACAACGTTGATGTATCTAATCTTCATTTCAGGGAAACGCTTGTGCAAGATTGAAATTGCAGCAAGGGTTTCAAGAGTTGATTCAACACCAGCAGATGCCATAACAACGTCAGGTTCTTCACCATTGTCAGTTGAAGCCCAGTCAATGTAGCCAAGACCGTTCTTAACAAGGTTTGAAGCTTCGTCAATGTTAAACCATTGTGGACGTGGGTGCTTTGAAGTAGTAATCAAGTTAATTCTTTCGTAACTATCAAATGCTTCGTTACCTACAGCCAATAATGTGTTTGCATCAGCTGGGAAGTATTCACGGATAAACTCAGGTTTCTTTTCAGACAAGTGGGTAATCATACCTGGATCTTGGTGAGTGTAACCATTGTGATCTTGTTGGAATACAGTTGATGAATCGATGAAGTTCAATGCAGGATACTTGTTTCTCCATTCGAGTTCAGAAGCTTTTCTCAACCACTTGAAGTATTGAGTAAGCATTGAATCTACAACTCGACCGAAGGCTTCGTAAGTAGCGAAGAATCCATGACGACCAGTAAGGGTGTATCCTTCAAGCCAACCTTCGTCTTGGTGTTCTGATAGTTGTGAATCAATCAAACGACCATAGTGAGCCATGTACTCATCATATGGTGGGTTGATATTTGGCAACCATTGACGACGAGTAACATCGAATAGGTGCCATAATCTGTTAGACCATGTTTCATCAGGGCCGAATCCACGGAAGTTATTAGGATTTCTCTTAGTAACGTCACGTAGCCATTCGGACCAAACAACCATGTCTTCGTTTTCAGTAGCACCTGGAGTCTTGATATCAAGAGCGTAATCACGGTAGTCAGGTAAGTCTAATGGCTTAGGGTCGATACCACCGTTAGTGATTGGGTTCGTTGACATCCGTTTGTCACCCTTAGGAGCTAATTCTCTAAGGTATGGCTTTAAAGTACCATTTTCATCAAATGATTCTTCAGGTTTGTAACTCTTCATCCATTCTACGAATTCATCAGCAGTACCCATGTCATCTGCTGATAGTGGAATTGGAACTTGGTGAGCTCTAAATGATCCTTCAATTGGAAGACCTTCAGCGTTCTTCTTAGGGCCAGTCCAACCCTTAGGTGAACGGAAGATGATCATTGGCCATTTTGGTTCTGTAGCAGTTTCTGCAGTTTGGTTCTCACGAGCGTTCTTTTGAATGGCTTTAATTTCTTCAATTGAAGCATCCATAACTTTAGCAAGCTTTTCGTGAGTTTCCATTTGGTCGGTACCGTAAGGCATGTTAGTTTCAACGAAACGAGGCTTCCAGCCCATACCTTCAAAGTACTTAGTAATGTCTTCGTCAGTCATACGAGCTAAGACAGTTGGGTTAGCAATTTTGTATCCGTTTAAGTTAATGATTGGTAAAACAGCACCATCAGTAACAGGGTTGATGAACTTACTTGACATCCATGAACCAGCCAAAGGACCAGTTTCTGATTCACCGTCACCGATTTCAACGGCAGCGATAACATCAGGATTATCAAAGATTGCACCAACACCATGTGAAAGTGAATAACCTAATTCTCCACCTTCATGAATTGAACCTGGAGTTTCAGGTGCAGCATGTGATGCAATTCCACCAGGGAATGAAAATTGCTTGAACAGGCGAGCCATTCCGGCTTCATCTTGAGAAATCTTAGGATAGATTTCTGAGTAGCTTCCATCCATGTAAGAATTTGAAACCATAACTTGGCCACCGTGACCTGAACCTTCAATATAGAACATATTAAGGTCATACTTGTTGATGACACGGTTCAAATGGGTGTAAACAAAGTTTTGTGAGGCAATTGTTCCCCAATGTCCAATTGGCTTAACCTTTACATCTTCAGAAGTCAAAGGCTTCTTAAGCAAAGGATTAGCACGTAAAAATAGCTGACCTACTGACAAGTAATTCGCAGTATTCCAGTATTGTTGCATTTTTTCAAAATATGATTTGGAATCATAATCTACTGCCATGCTATAACACTCCTTTTAAATAATCGGCAGCTCGTTTTCGAGCTGGATCTAATCTGTTTTTGAAAGCGCCAAACTTATTGGCTTACCTACAACAACTATGATAAAGACTTTTGGTGAAATGTCAACCATTTCGACAATTGATACGAACCAATTTTAAGCCCTTAAAAACCCTAATTTCAAGCAATTTTAAGCACTAAAAAAGTCTCCAATTTTTCAATTGGAGACTTAAAATATTTTATTCAATTCCACGAAGTGCTTTATTAATTAATGCACTGATAACTGACGGTGAAAATAGTCCCATAATCTGCGCAACTTGGGGAGCAGATGTGTCACCAGTAAAGATGACGTTTAGTGGGAAGTAAAGCTGTTTACCCTTCATCCCCGTTTCTTTGCCAACCTCATTAACAATTGGACCATAATCAAGTCCCTTATTTTGACCGTTTTCACTGGCCTCATGAATCTTGTCTTCTAAAGCATTGAATAACTTTTCCAAATCATCGTGTGAAAAGTCGCTGAGTTTTGAGTAATCAATGTTTTGACCCAAAATATTGTAATAGAAATCCATGTATTCCATGATTTCAGTCAACTTAAACACACTGTGTTTGTAAATATCAATCACCTGTTCAGCGTAATCGTGCAGGTTGGGAATGTCATCTTCTTGAATCTTCTTGGCAATGTCAGTCTGCCCTTCGTCAACGAGTTCGACCACCCGATCGGCAAGTTCACTTGATGGCATGCTCTTTACGTATTGCGAGTTAATCCAGTCTAATTTGTGTTGGTCAAAGAAAGCTGGCGATTTTGACATTCGCTTTGGATCATACGCCTTAATCAGTTCGTCCTTTGAAAAGATTTCCTTTTCACCAACCGGTGACCACCCAAGAAAGGCAATGAAGTTAAAGATTGCTTCACGTAAGTATCCCTCACGCTTGTACTCACTGATGAACTGCAAAGTATCCTTGTCACGCTTACTTAATTTCTTACCGGTCTTCGGATTATAAATCAATGAGATGTGACCAAAGTTAGGGTGCTGCCACCCTAGTGCATCATAAACGGCCATTTGCTTAGGGGTGTTAGCGATGTGATCGTCACCCCTTAAAACATCAGTAATGTCCATTAAATGGTCATCGACCACCACAGCAAAGTTATAGGTTGGTAATCCATCACTCTTTTGAATGATAAAATCGCCACCTAAATTGTCAGAATTAAATTCAACCTTACCTCTCACAATGTCGTCCCATTCATAGGTATGATCCTTTGGTAAATGTAAACGAATTGTGTACGGTAATCCCTTATCTTCAGCGGCTTGAATATCAGCTTCAGAAGCACCATACCAACGTCCATCGTAATGTGGAGCCTCTTTATTTGCCCGTTGCTTTTCCCGCATCTCTTTTAGTTCGTCTTCAGTGGCAAAGTCCTTGTATGCCAGACCCTTGTTCATTAATTCACTGATGTATTTATCATACAAAGCTCTTCGCTCCGTTTGATGATAGGGAGCATACTTCGGATTAGGCTTATCAGGGCCTTCATCCCAGTCAATCCCTAACCAGCGTAAGTTGTCCATCTGGCTTTTTTCACCACTGTCAACGTTACGCTTTAAATCAGTATCTTCGATTCGAAGAACCATCGTTCCGCCGAAATGTTTTGCAAACAGATAATTAAATAAAGCAGACTGTGCATTTCCGATGTGTAAAAAACCAGTTGGGCTTGGTGCATATCTAACTCTAACGTTCTTTTTCGCCATCTTAATACTTCCTTCTTTGCCAGCATTGGCACTCTTTTAAATCTCTTCGTACATTCTTACATTACGTTAATTCCGAACCAATGTACGTGCTTACAACAATTCCATTATATCACTTTTAAACTAACTCAAAAAATTGAGTAAAAGTCGATTCTAGTTATTCAAATCAACAAAAGTGTTGTAATTAAAGTACTTATAATTAATGCGCATGTTGGAAATTTCAAACGGGGTTCCATCGTCTAAAAAGAAAATCCCACCCATGACCACGACTGGTTCATCAGGTTTTAAGTTCAATAGTCTTTGATCATCAATCGTGGACGGTTGGGCTTCAATCGACATGTAGGATTTGGTTCCCGTCTTGTTTAGCTTTTCCTCTAAGTAGTTAAAAATCGACCCCTTAACCACTCGCTTACTCATCTTGGGCGCCACTTTAACCGGAATATAACCAGACTCGATAATAATAGGTGTCGAATCAACCGAGCGGAGCCGTTTAATCTCATACACTTCATCACCTTGATTTAGAAACAGATCTTCTAAAATCTCAGGGGTGGGGGCAACAACTTTAAATTCCAATAAATCAATCTTTGGATCGTACCCCTCAACCTTCAGATTATTGGTAATTCCAAGGTTAGATCCCTCGTAACTAAAAATGGATTTATTCTTCAAATAAAGTGGATTAATAAAGGTCCCAGAGCCACGTTTCTTAAAAATAATTCCTTGTTCCGCTAGGATACCTAAAGCTTGCTTAACCGAGCTCCGACTGACGTGGTACTTTGAACTTAAAGTCCGTTCATCCGGTAAACGATTATTATTGAAATAGTTGGAATCAATCTTCTTTTTTAAATCATCCATTACCCGTTTATAAACTAGATCAGCCATTCAATACTCCTTATTAGACGTTTCTTACCCATTATTTTAACATATTAAAAATAATAAATTTTGGCTAAAAAAATAGAGCTCCGATCAAATCGAAGTTCTATTTTTCTAATTAATTATTCGTACTGATCGACTTCTTTTTTCGCGTTCTTATGTTCCTCCATGAACCGTTTATTACTCTTGTACAAGTCCCAAACGACCCAAGTCAAGAGGGCCAGAACTAAAACAATCAAGATGTAGGCAATCCAGTTCCCCATATCGGTTTGAGCTGGAGTTGGATTATCACCAAAGAAGCTGACAATCTGACTTGGCAAGCCATACAGATTCAAGAAAGTCAAAGCAATCACAGATGCCCAACCAGCAATTTTAACCCAGAGGGCATTAACGAACCGTTTTCCACGCATTTCAAACTTACTATCGGTAAAGATCAGAAGCGGCAACATGGAGAATGGTAAAGCAAACGCCAAGAAGACCTGTGAGTTGTTCATCAGAGTATTAAGCGCTTCATGCTCTTCAATGGCCGGTTTTCCACTACTCAAAAGTACACAAATAACAACTGGGATGATTGAAATGACACGGGTTACCAAACGACGAGCCCACAAAGGCATTCTCATATGGATGAAACCTTCCATAACAACCTGACCAGTCAAAGTACCAGTGATAGTGGAGTTTTGACCAGAAGCAAGCAAAGCCACGGCAAACAGGATTGAAAGGACTCCGGTTTTAGCAACACTTGCTAGTAATGGGTTGGTCATAAAATCAGGATTCTTTAAGGCAGCAAACAAACCAAAGAATGATGGGTCTTTAACGGCACCAGACTTGAAGACCGCAACCCCCATAATCAATAACAATGCGTTAACAAAGAACGCCATTGTCAATTGGATGTTGGAATCCCAAGCTGAAAATTTAACTGAGCGTGCCACTGAATCCTCGTCGTTATTATCAGTCTTACGGGTTTGCGAAATGGCAGAATGTAAGTATAGATTATGCGGCATAACGGTGGCTCCGATGATACCTAAGGCACCACTTAATGGAGTTTGACCACCTACAAATGGATGGGTTTGAACGGTTTTGATGTTTGGAACTAAGTTTAAGAAAACCTTTGACCACTGTGGGTTTGAAAGAGTTACTTCGTAGGCAAATACCAAGAAAATAACACAAATCAAACAAACAACAATGGCTTCAATCTTTCTAAATCCAATACTTGTAAGTAGTAACAGTACCAAAACATCAAGAACCGTAATTAAAACGGCAATCAACAATGGAATATGGAATAGCAAGTACAACGCAATCGCTGCCCCGATAACTTCCGCGATATCGGTCGCCATAATTGCTAACTCAGTTGTTATCCAAAGGATAACCCCTAATGTCTTACTACTTCTTGCACGAATCGCCTGCGCTAAATCCATTTGTGTCACGATACCAAGTTTAGCCGCCATGTATTGAAGTAACATCGCGATCAAACTTGAAATCAAGATAATTGACATCAGCAAGTATCCAAAGTTCTGACCACCGGTAATTGAAGTTGACCAATTTCCGGGATCCATGTACCCCACCGCAACTAACGCTCCTGGTCCTGAATACATGAATAATGTTTTCCAAAATCCTAATCCTTCAGGGACATCAACGCTTCCGTTAATTTCTTGGAGGGATTTACCATTCGCATACTCAATTAGGGCATGCTTTTTCTTTGGTGCTTTTTTTTCATCTTTCTCACTCATTTTCCTTTGCATCTCCTTCCACGTTGATTCTACATAAATAAGAATTAAAAGTAAATGAAATTTTTACTTATATTTTATTAATATGATAAAATACCTCCGAGAGGTGAGCCATTTGTCAAAGAAAAAAAAGAATCAAGTCCACAAAACCTTAGTCGAACAAATCCTTGAAAAACACAATATTCCTTTTCAACAGATGATTTTTGCCACCCATCAAGAGGGAGACGTTCAACAAATCACCACTAACGAAGCTGACGTTGATCAACATTTAATCTACAAAACGTTAGCACTGACTGGAAAAACAACTGGTCCCGTCATTGGAGTGGTTCCCTTAGATGAACGCTTAAGTTACAAAAAGTTAGCCAAGGCTTCTGGCAACAAAAAAGTGGGCATGGTTCCCCTAAAAGACTTAGTTAATACGACTGGATATGAGCACGGTGCAAATACCCCCATCGGAATTTATGAACAAAAGGGTTATCCCATCTATATTGATGAAGAAGCCCAAAAACAGGGTGACATCATTGTGTCATCCGGTCAGATTGGTCGTTCTGTTAAAGTAAATGCCGAAGACGTCAAACAATTAGTCAACGGAACCTTTGCTGATATTACCGAATAAACTAAAAACGTCGATCCCTTTGGATCGGCGTTTTTTATCCATCCCATTCGTTTTTAAATTCAGCAACAAATTCACGCATGTACTGAGTTCTCTTCTTTCCAATTTGTTTAGCAGCCTCGGTATTTAAATCGGAAGCAATCTTAAACAACTTTTCGTAAAAATGATTAATGGTGGTATCGTCAGTTGCGTTGCGATAATCTGCTTTAGTAGTTAAAGTCCGCGGCTTAATTTTCGGATCATAAATGGTCCGATGATGTACCCCACCATACTGAAAGGCTCGCGCAATTCCAATCGCACCAAGAGCATCTAATCGATCAGCATCTTGAACGATTTGACCCTCTTTTGATAACGGTTGTTTGTGTTCAATGTTGTCACTAAAAGACATGTGGTTGATGATGTCCATCACCTGCAAAATCTCATCAGGACTAAAGCCAAATTCAGCTAATTTATTTTTGACTTCCTCTCTTTTAGCGTCTGGATCATCCACCAATTTATCGTCAAAAACGTCATGTAAATAAGCAGCTGAAAGGACAATCTCACCGTTAGCTGGTTCGGTCCCCATCAATTGTAAGACCATGTTTGCGACCCGTTGGATGTGGTCAAATCCATGTCCACTCTTATCCTTACTCATGTTCTCTTTGGCGTACTCTTTTACCTTTGCAATTTTATCGTTCATGTCTCTCACTCCTACTAAAATAATTTCCCACATTATAAATATATAACTAAAAAAGAAGCCATCCAATAGCTTCTTTTACTTACATAATAAAATTAATAATTTCCATCAGGATCGGAACCACGATAACAAACAACACGGTGCTGGTTACCACTAAATTAGTGGCATAGTCCACGTCCCCATGGGATTGACTAACTAAAATCGGCAAAACCGCTAGTTCGGGCGTTGCCGACTGAATTACCAACGTCCCAAACTCTGGAAAGGCCATGTTCACGCCAAAATGCATAAACGCTAAGAGGGTTCCAATCATGATTGCTGGCGCAATCACAAATCTTCCTACCAGTCCGGCAATGGTATCCTTATCAAAATGAATTGAAGATAAGCCGGCATCGGCTAAAATGATTCCAATGTAGATCAATGCCAACGGTGTCACTAATCCACCAATCATGTTGCAGGTCTTATCAATCCAAGCTGGCAATTTGACGTTCACGATCAAAATCCACGCCAAACCTAAGATAAATCCAACCAGTGGCGGCGGTAAAATCTGTTTGAGGGTAACCTTCTTTTTCTTTTTTCCCCTTTGTTTCGTTGGGTCATCTCCTGAAATGAAGAAGATTCCGATCGCCCAGGTTGAGACGGTGTTCATCACATAGTAGACCAAGAAATATGTCATCCCGGCGTTTCCAAACAACGCAATGTTTAAGGGTAATCCCATAAAAATCGTGTTGGCGTTGACCGACATGTTGATAAAGGCCCCTCTTCGACCCCTTCTGATCCTTAAAACAAAAACCAATGCGATTGCGATTACATAACCCAGGGTAAAACTAATCAACGTGTATAGTAGTCCGCCAACTAGTCCAACTAATTTTCCCCGATTCAAATTATCCAAAACGGAAATAAAAATCGAAACTGGTAAGGCAATGTTCATAATTAAGAACGAAACATTTCCCTTAAAACCATCCGTCATTTTGTTGGAACGACGAAGAAAATACCCTAAAGCAATAATAATAACAATCTCAGCGACACTCTCTAGTGAGGCAATAAATGCGGTCACTGTTTAATCCCTCCAATTAATTAATAAATGAAATTATGCATACTTCTACGTTACCACTTTCAAACCGGGACCGTGGCATGGCACACAAAAAAGAAGCCAGATTGAACGTCTGACTTCTTTATTAATTACTTACTTATACAATGAAGTTGATAATGGCCATCAAGATTGGAACGACGATCACAAACAGAATCGTACTGGTTACAACCAGGTTAGTAGCGTAATCAACGTCACCATGGGACTGACTAACCAGAATTGGAAGCACAGCCAAACCAGGGGTGGCAGATTGAATTACTAAGGTGCCAAATTCGATGTTTGGAATCCCAGCACCGGTGTGCATGAAGACCAGTAAGGTTCCAATCATAATTGCCGGAGCAATCACGAAACGAGCAAGTAGTGCGGCAATGGAATCCTTATCAAAGTGAATTGATGAAAGACCGGCATCGGCCAAAATAATCCCAATGTAGATTAAGGATAATGGTGTTACAAGACCACCAATCATGTTACAAGTCTTGTCAATCCACATTGGCAACTTAACGTTAACAATCAGAATCCAAACTAACGCAACCAAGAAACCAATCAGTGGAGCTGGAAGCAACTTCTTCCAGTTAAAGTTCCCCTTGCTTTCACCCTTCTTCTTGGTGGGATCGTCTCCTGAGATGAAGAAGATTCCGATGGCCCAAGTTGAGATGGTGTTCATTACATAGTAAATCAGGAAGTAAGTCATCCCAGAAGTTCCAAATAGTGCCAAGTTCAAGGGCAGCCCAATGAAAATGGTGTTGGCGTTCACCGCCATGTTAATGAAAGTTCCCCTACGACCTTTTCTAATTTTTAGGATGTAGACTAGGGCAATTGCGACAATGTAACCTAACGCAAAACTAATTACGGTGTATAACAGTCCCCCAGCTAGCCCAACTAACTTTCCTCGGGTCAAATTATCTAATACTGATACGAAGATTGAAATAGGCAAAGCGACATTCATGATTAAGAATGAGATGTTTCCCTTGAAACTGTCGGCGAATTTTCCCGACTTTCTCAAGAAATATCCAAGTGCAATGACAATGACAATCTCAGCGACACTTTCTAGTGAAGTAATAAACGCTGCCAATGTAACATTCCTCCAATTATTTGTTTAAATTAGTTAAATCTGGGTATTTTGGATACCATTTTTCGTCATCAACGGCTGACTTAACGTCCGTAATCTTTTCTCTAGTAATGTTTTGATCAACTGCACTCTGAGCAACAGCAATCGCAACGGTCTCAGAGAATTCGGTTAACTGGTCAACTGGTGGCAAAATGGCAGCCCCAGGAACCGTTGAATCCACAATTCCACCAAGTGAGTGAGCAGCGGCACTAATCATGTCGTCGTTAAGTTTAGTGGCGGTAGCCGCAATGGCACCCAAACCAATTCCTGGGTAAACTAAGGCGTTGTTAGCCTGTCCAATCTCGTACTTAACTCCGTTATATTCAACGGGTGCACTTGGAACTCCAGTCGCAACTAAGGCACGACCATCAGTCCATTTAATCAAATGGGAAGCAGTTGCTTCAGCCAACTTAGTTGGGTTTGAGATTGGCATGATGATTGGACGATCAGTATGAGCGGCCATTTCCTTAATAACGTCTTCAGTGAAGGCGCCGTGTTGAGTAGAAGTTCCAACCATGATTGATGGATGAACAGCCTTCACAATTGAGAGTAAGTCGGTCAGGTTTTCTGAGTCAGAAAATTCAGAACGACTTCTCGCAAACTCTTTTTGTCCAGGAGTTAGGTCGGACATGTCGTCAAACAAGAGTCCTTGCTTATCAACCATGTAGAAATGTTTCTTAGCTTCTTCCTCGGATAAGCCAGCTTGCACCATCTCTTCACAAACCCGTTCGGCAATTCCGACGCCGGCAGTTCCGGCACCAAAGCACAGGTACTTTTGATCGGTCATCTTTTCACCAGAAATCTTAAGGCCACCTAAGACACCAGCAAGGACGATAATTCCAGTTCCCTGGATGTCATCATTAAAGACCAAGTAGTCATCCTTGTACTTATCAAGGATGTTTGAAGCGTTGGCACGCCCAAAGTCTTCAAAGTGCAAGTATAAATTAGGAAACAAGTCTTCTGCTTCTTTTACAAACTTGTCAACGAAGTCGTAGTACTTTTGACCGTAGTCGCGGTCCTGGTGATTACCAAGGTAGAGTGGATTGTCGAGTAAACTCTTGTTAGTAGTTCCAACGTCTAAGACCACTGGTAGGACTTCCGATGGGTCAATGCCAGCAGCGGCACTGTAAACCATCAACTTACCAACTGGGATGTCAATTCCTTGAGTTCCCCAGTCACCAATTCCGAGGATTCCCTCACCATCGGTTACAACAATTAACTTGATGTTGCGTCCACCGGCAGTGTTCTTCAAACTTTCACGGATCGTTTCAGGGTCATCGTGATTGATTGATAAAAACGCCGCATTTTGTGGGTTAACGTACAATCTGGAATAGTTTTCAATTGAGTCAGCGATCGTTGGGTCGTAAACGACCGGCATGAATTCGGTGACGTGTTTAGCGAAGGTAGCATAGAATAGAACCCGATTTTCGTTGAAAATACTCATCAGGTAGATACGTTTTTCAAGGTCACTACCCTTGTGTTGGTATTCGTCATAAACGTTTTCAACCTGTTCGCCCAAAGTTTGAACGTTCGGTGGAAGCATCCCCACCAGTCCTAATGTTTTTCGTTCATCATCAGTAAATGCAGTCCCCTTATTGATAAAGGGATTGTTCAATATTTCTTCACCTTTAGCCATATTTTAAGACTCCTTTTTGTAGTAAAATAGTCCGTAATTGATTCTTTTAAATACTAATTCACTATCAAAAAGATAGTCAAACGCGATTTATTCATAAATTTAATTTATATGAGGTCATCATGAAGCTAAAAGATTTAATGTACTTCAACAAGTTAACCGAGCTTAAAAATTACACCGACGTTTCCAAGTATTATCACGTTAAACAGCCCACGATTACCATGGCCATTAAACGCCTAGAGGATAATTTCCACGTCGAATTAATTAATCGAAACCAGTCCCACCACCAAATCAAGCTCACAAAGGCCGGAATCAAACTTGAAAAACACGTCCAAGTAATTGTGAAAGAAGTAGACAAAATTAACAACGAAATGGGCAGCATCAGTGACCATGTCATTCGCTTTGGTCTTCCACCAATCATTGGCAACTATTATTTTCCCAAGCTGGCGTCCGAGCTATTTTCACTTGGGATCCTAAATGATCTTGATAACTCAGAGAGTGGTTCCAAAAAGCTTTTAGGAGAATTAAAAGACGGTCGAATCGACTTAGCACTTTTAGGATCATCCAAACCGCTTGAAAGTAACGAGATTGACGCGACGGTTTTAACCAAAGACCACTTCATGCTGGTCGTGAATCGACAGTCACCACTGGCAGACGCTCACTCCGTTAAATTTGCTGACCTCAAAAACGAAGAGTTTGTGGGCCTCTCAAGTGACTTCGTTCACACTCAGGTCTTTTCGGATCTGTCTAAGCTTCACGCCATTCACCCCAAAATTAAGTATCAAACGTCTGACATTGAGCTAGCCAAACAATTAGTCTCTGAAGACGTGGGGATCACCTTTCTGGTTAGTAAGGCCATTAAACCTTCCGACAACCTTGTCCCCATCCCAATTGACGATGAAGATTTACCCCCGTTTTACGTTTCGGTGGCCTTTCGTAAAAGTCACGTTCTTTCACCCGAAGAGCAAGAATTAATCAACGTTTTAACCAAATCAATTGCACAAAAAAAGTAGGAATTCCAAACGGAATTCCTACTTTTAATTTTTTAATGACTTAGAAACTAAACTTCTTTGTCAGTTTGAGTCTCAACCCCAACACCTTCGTATTCGTCAAGAATCATCTTCTTGAGATCTGCGATTAGTGGTTCTTTCGGGTTAGCAGTTGTACATTGATCAGCATATGCCAGTTCGGCAAGATGATCGGCAGCTGCTTCTAACTCTTGTTTGCTTACACCTTGTGACTTCAGATCAAGTTCAACTCCAACCGAGTGAGCTAATTCGATGAAGCGGTGAACCAAGGCTTCCTTCAATTCTTCATTGGAGTTTCCAGGAAGACCAAGGTAGCGAGCGATGTTAGCGTAATCGTCGTCGGCTCTAAATGATTCGTACTTAGGCCATGTGGCAATCTTCTTTGGTTTCTTGAAGTTATATCTGATAACGTGTGGCAAAGTAATGGCGATGGCAAGCCCGTGGGTGATCCCGAATTGTCCACCAATCTTATGAGCAATTGAGTGGGTAATTCCAAGGAAAGCGTTCGCAAATGCCATTCCGGCGATCGTTGAGGCAGTATGCATCTTGTCTCGAGCTTCCATGTTACCGTTGTACGAGTCAGTCAGGTTATCAAAAATCATCTTGATGGCCTGAAGTGACATTGGACGAGTGTAATCTGAAGCCATGGTTGAGACGTATGACTCAATCGCGTGAGTTAAGGCATCAAGTCCTGAGGCAGCAATGGTGCCCTTTGGTACCGTCTTAACAAACTGTGGATCAACAATGGCAACGTCAGGTGTCAAAGCGTAGTCAGCTAATGGATACTTAACGTGAAGCTTTGAATCAGTAATAACTGAGAATGGCGTTACTTCTGAACCAGTTCCAGAAGTACTTGGAATGGCAACCATTTGTGATTTTTCTGGTTTGTTGTATCTGTAAGCACGTTTTCTGATATCCAAGAACTTCTGTTTTGCACCGAAGAAGTCAGTCTCAGGGTTTTCGTAAATTAACCACATCATCTTAGCGGCATCAAGTGGTGATCCTCCACCAAGAGCGATGATGGTGTCAGGCTTAAAGGCGTTCATTTGGGTAACCCCAGCATTCACCATGTCAGTTGTTGGTTCACCATGAATGTCATCGAAGATGTAGTACTGAACGTCATCTTCTCTTCGGTTCAATTCATCTAAGACTTTGTCAACGTAGTGATATTTAACCATAGAAGGACTAGTAACAATAAAGGCCTTCTTAATACCAGGCATGTCGTGGAGGTAGCGAACTGAGTTCTTTTCGAAGTAGATTCGAGGTAGTTTAATCCATTGCATATTATTTCTTCTCTTTGCGATAGTTTTAATGTTCAACAAGTCATAATCAGTAACGTTATGGGAGATTGAGTTTTTACCCCATGATCCAGTTCCAAGCGTAAGTGATGGGGTCATGTTGTTGTACAAGTTACCAACTCCAGCAAGACCAGATGGTGAGTTAACGATCACTCTCGAAGCCTTAACGGCCACCCCAAAGTCAACGGCCAATTGATCATCTGAGGTTTGAATTGCTGCGGTATGACCTAATCCACCGTAGTTTAGAAGTTCAGCACAAATTCTGAAAGCATCCTTGTGGTCTTTTGACTTGTAGACCGAAAGAACTGGTGATAACTTTTCCCCTGACATTGGGTACTTAGGACCAATTCCGGTCATCTCAACGGCAAGCACTTGAGTGTCTTCTGGGATCTTGATCTTAGCCATGTCAGCAATTTGTTGCGCAGTGGCACCAGCAATTGGACCCTTAACACTAAGACGCTTGCTGTCAAACATGGCGTCAGTTAATTTTTGTTTTTCTTTTTCTGGAACAAAGTAAACCCGGTTTAATTCGAGTTGTTCTTTTACATCTTTATAGATATCGGCATCGATTACCGCACTGTTTTCAGTGGCACAGATCATCCCGTTATCAAAGGTCTTTGATAAAACGATATCGTTAACGGCACGTGGGATGTTGGCGGTTTTTTCAACGTAAACGGGACCATTACCAGGACCAACTCCTAAAGCTGGTTTCCCAGCGGAGTATGCGGCCTTAACCAATCCAGGACCACCAGTTGCAAGGGTAATGTCAACGCCAGGGTTCTGAATCAAAGCGTTCGTAGCTTCTCGACTAGGCTTTTCAATCCATTGAATGGCGTCCTTAGGTGCACCAGCTTTAACCGCAGCATCACGCACGATTCGAGCAGCTTCAATTGACGATTGAAGGGCTTGTGGGTGCAAACTAAAGATGATGGCGTTTCTAGTCTTCATTGAAATAATTGCCTTGAATAAAGTAGTTGAGGTTGGGTTAGTAACTGGAGTGATTCCAGCAATAACACCGAGTGGTTCAGCAACTTTAATCAGGTCATTTTCAGAGTCTTCTGAGATGATCCCAACGGTTTTATCATTACGAATATCGTGCCAAATTTCTTCGGTGGCAAACAAGTTCTTAATGGCCTTGTCTTCTTCAACACCACGTCCGGTTTCTTCATAAGCCATTTTAGCTAATTTTTGGTGGGCGTTAACCCCAGCAAGTACCATGGCGTGGGTAATCTTATCAACCTTATCCTGGTCGAAATTACTCATCTCATCTACGGCAATGCGTGCTTTTTGAACTTTGGCATCAATATTCTTATCGATCTCTTCAACATTGGGTTGTTGCTTTGCATCTGTCATACTTCCAGCCTCCAATATTTTCTTGTTATTTTCTTCACAACTAATATCATATCATCATCTTTTTCAAAAAGCAATGGTTCATTGTTATTTTTATCACTTATTATTCTGACGGTTATTAAACTCTTAAAAAATAATTAATTAATTTGACGAATACTATTGTTAAATAATGCACTAACTGTTAATTAAAAAGACAAATAACGCCCTCATGACGCTATCTGTCTAAATCCTTATTTGTTAAAAAGTTTATGTCTAACTAATCTGACACACTTTTGCACCCCAACAAATGTGAAATCAGTTGTAAGAGCTAATAATAATCCAATTCCTCCGACTGACCACGTAAAGATCGTGACCAACGAGAAAATTTTACCAAGAAAGATGAACACCGCCAAAAAGAGTGTGATACTCAAAACGACGATGGTTAGTTTGTAGCGGTTAAATGGTCGACAAACCATTGTCAAAGCCAACCAACAGATGACCCCAGTAATCAAAACACTCAGTGATGAAGTAATTGAGGTGAATAGTCCAAAAATATCGCCAATCACACCAATCACTAAAATGTAGAAAACGACACTTAATGCGGCTGGAAGTGAAATTTCATAAATGTTAGAAGCAAAGCGGTCTTTTAAAGCTCGATAATTTGGTTCAAGCGCCAAGAGAAACGATGGGATTCCGACCATTAAGTCATTAATCGGCGTGAGTTGAATTGGTTGAAACGGATAGTTTCTGGCAAAAAACAGAAAGAGCACGCTGAGCATGACCGAGAACATGGTCTTAATCAGGTACAGGCAGGCGATGCTATCAATGTTGTTGATCACCCTCCGACCTTCGTTTAACACTTTAATGAGGGCGTCGAAGTTGGAATCAATAATCACGAAGTCGGCAATACTCTTGACACTCTCAGATCCTGATGCCATTGCGATTCCACAGTCTGACTGCTTTAAGGCCAGTAAGTCGTTGACCCCATCACCAGTCATGGCAACCGTCCGACCGTTTTCTTGTAGCGCCTTAATTAGCCGTTGTTTCTGGTCGGGTTTGACCCGTCCAAACACCACGTACTGCTTGACCAAATCACGGTAGTCGGCGTCGTCTTCAATCGTCGTCATGTCAACGTAATCATCGGAATTATGAATGCCGACCCGGTTGGCAATGCTTGAAACGGTGACCGGATCATCGCCAGAAATGACCTTTAAGTCGACCCCCTGGTTATAGAAAAACTGCAGGGTTTCAGAAGCATTTGGTCGAATGACATCCGTAATCAAGATTAAGGCAATCAGTTCACTACCCGCGATACTATCCTCGTTTAGTTGGTCCACTTTTGCGAGCGCAATGACCCGAAAACCCTGTTCGGCGTAATGCTTAACTTCTTGTTGTTGCTTGTCAGTTAGATCCAAAATGAACTGAGGTGCTCCGAAGACGTATTTTCCCTTGTCATCTAACTCGGCCCCACTCCACTTTCTCGCTGAAGAGAACGGCACGATCATACTAGCGGCGTCTGGGTGTTGCTTGAACTCATTTTTAAGCGCTGAAGCGGTCTCATTGTTGTCATCAATTTCATGGACCAAAGAGCCCATGATTTCAGCAATTTGTTGATCAGTGTAATTAGGGGCTTCTTTCACCATCTGTTTAAATTTCAATTTGCCACTGGTAATCGTCCCGGTTTTATCCAGACAGATCGTGTTCACCCGTGCCAGAGTTTCAATGGAAGAAAGGTCTCTGACTAAGACCCGTTTTTTGGCCAGGTGATAGGCAGAAATTGCGAGGGTCACTGACGTCAAAAGAACCAATCCTTCAGGAATCATCCCAATCATGGCCGCCACGGTTCCCAGAATGGCATTATTAACGCTCACCCCGTGCATCAAACGGGAAACAAAAAGTGCTACTCCAAGCGGAATGATAATAAACGTCAGAATTTTGATGATTTTTTTAATCAGTGAGATTAAGACACTGTTCTTACTCTTGTCGGTCTTAGCCTGGTTTGTAATCGTGTTAACAAAGGTCTCATCGCCAACTTTAGTTGCAAGCATGAAGGCTTTTCCACTAACCAGAAAACTACCAGACGTCAGTTCATCACCGGTGGTTTTCTCAATTGGATTGGATTCACCGGTGATTTGAGACTCATCAACCTCAATCCCCTTGGTTTGTTTTACGACTCCGTCAACCGGTACCTGGTCCCCACGATCCAGTTCAACGATGTCTCCTAAAACAATCTGGTCCGGTTGAATAAGTTCAATTTTTCTGTTCCGTCTAACTTTGATCTTGCTCTGAGACAACAACGCCATTTTGTCAACCTGGCGCTTAGAACGAATCTCCTGAAAGATTCCGATGGTAGTGTTCGCTATGGCAATCACCAAGAACAACATGTTGATATAGCTACCAGTATAGAATACTAGCGCACCAAGAACTACGTTGATTACGTTAAACAGCGTAAAGATGTTTTCCACCAAGATCTGTTTCACAGACTTCGTTAGTGGTTTAGGCGCCGTATTCTTATAACCGTCTGCCACCTGTTGTTTAACTTCCGTACTCGTTAGTCCCTCACTCGGATTCACGTTATTAATATCGATCTGGTCACTTGCCACAGTTACACCTCCTTATGTAATTAATTCATTTCTAATTAATATTGTATAAGAAGGAATTAAATTTTGCACCACTAATGAAAGAAAAGCGCAAAGCTTTAAAAATAGTTAAAAAAGAGATGGTCCAACCGGATCATCTCTTAACACTTAGTCTAAATTAAATTAGTCAATTTCAACGTGATGGTTTTGGGTTTCATCATCTTGTGATTTTGGCAAAGTAATGGTCAAAACACCGCCATCGTAATCAGCTGAAATCTTGGTCTCATCAACATCAGGGATGTAAAACGAACGGTTAACGTCACTTGATGAACGTTCTCTACTTAAGATCCGACCATTGTCACCCTTATTTTCCTTGTCAATGTCATGAACAGCATGAATTGATAGGGTATCGTTATCATAACTAATGTCAATATCATTTTTTCTAAAGCCAGGTAATTCTGCCTTTACGACGTAGTCATCGCCTTGGTCTAAAACATCAGTTTTCATTCTGTTGCTTCCAGCAACTGAGTTTAATAAACTCTTGCCAAAGTCGCCAAAAAAGTCATCCATTGGATCATAACTAGCTTTTCTTAAATCGTTTGCCATAACTAAAACCCCTTTTTATTATTTTATTTGCTAATCTCTTAGCACCCTCTATACTAGGATGGATCGTCCCTTTCACACAAGAAATTAGCTCATAATTGGGAGAAAAAGTGCTACTTACAAAATAACTTTCTTATTAACCGTTAATTTTTCCTCGAAACCGTAAAATCAAACATTTTTCGTAACATAATAAGGAATTTATTTTAATAAATTGCTTCCATTCAAACGGCTTTATGATAAAATCAATTAATTATGCCGCTCATCTTAAATACTTAAAAAAATGGATAAGTACGTTATAATATATTTATTGTTTAAAATTTTGAAATGAGGAATGAAATTTGAATACCGGTCAGATAATACTTGATCTAATAATTATTTTAATAACGTTCTTCTTTGCTGCATTCTTTGTCGCGTGTGAGTTCTCACTGGTCCAATCAAGGCCAAGTGCCCTCCAAGAAAAACTGGATGATGAAGATATCAGTGACAAAAAGAAGAAGAAAGTTAATCGTGAAATGAAAATGGTAACCAACCTTAATGAGTATCTTTCGACAACCCAAGTAGGTGTTTCACTTGCAGGAATCATTCTTGGTTGGATTGGTGAATCATTCGTGATTGAAATCCTGGTTTCCATCATGGAATTAAAGGATTTCAGTGTTAATCCTGCTACCGCTCACAGTGTTGGTGCGATTGTTGGGGTACTTTTACTTACCTATTTAGAAGTGGTATTTACCGAAATTGTACCTAAAAATATTAGTATTGACATGCCACTAAAAGTTTTAAGCGTGATTGCTGGTCCGCTTCACTTCTTTCACATTTTATTCTATCCATTTGTGTGGTTACTAAATGTGTCAGCAACTGGCGTAGTTAAGTTACTGGGAATCCCCGTGGCAAACGAAAACGACGAGGCCTTCTCACAATCAGAAATTTTGAGTCTTTCAAAGGATGCCGTTAAAAATGGTGATCTAGAGCGAAACGACTACTTGTACATGCAGCGTTCGTTTGAATTAAACGACAAAGTGGCCAGGGACATCATGATTGACCGAACCCAATTGGTAACGATTGACATCAACGATACGGTCCAAGATGCCATCAACGTCTACATTCAAAAGAAATTCAGTCGAATTCCCGTTGTCAAAGACAACGATAAGGATAACATCCTTGGCTATGTCTACAGTTACGATTTGGTCAGACAATCGCAGGTCGATTCAAACGTTAAGGTCGGAAAACTAATCCGAAAGATTAGTACGACTCCCGAAACCACTCCCATTACAATGGTGCTTCAACAAATGATTAAAATGCATCAACCAATTGTTGTCGTAATCGATGAATACGGTGGAACGTCTGGTTTAATTACCGATAAGGATATCTACGAAGAGTTGTTTGGAACCGTTCGAGACGAAATCGATCCGCAGGTTAACGAATACATCTTTAAACAGCCCAATGGCACCTTCCAGGTGAACGGAAAATTAAACACGTACGACTTTGAAAAGTACTTCGACGTTGAGATGCCTGCTTTTGACGACTCTGACATCGTTACGATTGCTGGTTTCATCATCGAACAGAACCCTCACATTAAAGTGGGTGACGTTGTTACAATTGATGGCTTTCAGTTTAAGGTTCTTGACTACAAGAACTCGTTCATTAACTGGCTAGAGGTCAATAAACTGGAACCAACTGATGATGAATCAGACGCAGATGACGATCAAAAAGACAAATAACTAATATCAATAAAGCCGAGGATCCTCCTCGGCTTTACTAATACATAGGGGTAATAGAAACAATGAAAACAGTTTTAAAAAAATGTCCGGATTGGCTTTTTTACAGTCTAATTTTTCTGATTATTATCATGGCCTACATCTGGACGTTTTACTTAACCGGTAACTCACTAATTTGGGGAATGGACGGAATTGCCCAACACTATCCCATTCTCGTAAACTTTAAACACATGCTAACTGAATTTCTTGCCCATCCCAGTCACGGCTTTACTAACTGGTCGTTTAACATTGGCCTCGGTGCTGATCAGTTAACCAGTTTTTCGTACTACGTAGTCGGTGATCTCTTCAACTACCTGATCGTTTTATTCCCAGACCACTTACTGGAACTGGGATATGGGCTCCTGGTAATCCTGCGCCTGTACGTTGCCGGATTGGCCTTTTTACTATTTATTAAACAATTTCATTTTAAAAAATACAGTATTGTACTCGGAACTTTAACTTACACGTTTGCGGGTTACGCTCTTTATTCGGGGATGCACCATCCCTTTTTTATTCTACCGATGATTTTCTTCCCACTGATTTGCTACGGCGTCGAACGCATCATTTCTAACCATTCCTTCATTCCACTGATGCTGGCCGTTTCCTTAACTTTTTTAAGTAACTTCTACTTTGCTTACATCATTGGGCTTGGCAGTATTATCTACGTCATCATTAGGTATTTCAGCCTTCGTAAAAAACCTGACTTTCATTTTGTGAGCGCACTGGTCAAAATGGTTGCGGCCATTCTAGCGGGAATCTTGATTAGTGCTGTTATTTTCGCCCCGACCCTCTTATTTGCCCTAAGTTCCACGAGGACCACTTCGACCTTTGCGAACGGCTATCTTTTCTATCCTCTCTACTATTACCTCTCTATTCCAAGTAAAATTCTCGGAAATGGTTACCTGACCATTAGCTTCTGGCTCATTGTTGGGATTAGTGGACTCGGATTTTTGGGCATTGTTTACACGATGACCCACTTCAAGAAATACCTTTACCTAAACATCGGCCTGTTGGTGGTTTTCATTGGTGCCCTGATTCCGGCTTTTGGAGCCGTCTTCAACGCCATATCGACCCCATCAAACCGGTGGATGTGTTTGGGCTTACTTCCAATTGGGATGGCTGCCACAATTCTTTCAGATCATCTCACCACGTTAACTAAACGTGACGTGGAAGTCATGATTGTCGCAATTATCACCCTCATTGTGCTTATTTGGGCTTCTCGCGGCTTCATCATGAAGCTAAGCGCGCATGACTACGGTGAAATTGTCCTCCTGCTGATTTTAATGGGAGTCATCCTATGTAGTCAGCTCTTTCATTTAAAGCCAGTGACAACCATCGGAAGTGTGACCGCCGTTTTGATAATAAACCTTATCTCACTTGGCATTGGCTACTACAGTCCCAACGTTGCCGGTTTTTCAAAGGGCATGCTTAATAAGCACGTTGCCACTAACTTTATCAATAATTTCTACGACGGAGCCGATCAGTACGTTGAACCGCGGTTGGGTGGATATCGGACCTCACTCGGTAATCGATACCACTATGCTGGTCGAAACGACGTCAACTTATCAAACTACTCTAACATCAATACCAACATTCCGATGTTATTTTCGACCCGTGACATTTCGTCATACCTGACGGTGGAAAATGGGGCAATTGGCCAACTTGAAAATTCCGTTCAAAATAACCAACGGACCTTTAACGCTCCGGTCGCTCAAAATGACTACCGCACCACCCTTGATAATCTAATGGGGGTCAAGTACCTCTTTATTCGCACGGGCCAACAAAACAAATCACAACCCTTTGGCTTCAAGATGGTCAAGGGTAAGGACAAAAAGCCGCTCCTGTTTGCGTCTGACAACCCACTCGTGAACCAAAAAGACCCCGACGGAACCTACGTTTTAAAAAACAAGAACGCACTTCCAATTGCTTACACCCAGGATCAAACGATCTCAAACCGACAGTACCAAAAATTATCCCCAACCGAGCGTGAACAAGCAATGATCAGTGGGGTCCATGTTGATTCGCCAATTAAGGGCATCAAATCAGCCAAGCTAAAACAGAACCAGAAACAACTTAGTTATGAGGTGAAACCGGACTACGAAAAGACCCTTGATAACTACGATAAATTAACGGCATTCACTAACAATTCGAAGAGCGTTGAGTACAACGAACCAACCATTAATCACACGTCTCAGAAGACCGCCTTAAAGATCCTTTCCGAAAACGTCCAACTGGAAAATGACACCAAGAAGCAAAATCAAGACGGTCTCCACGTGGTAACTAAGGATGCGCTTGGTAAATCAGTTCCATATTTCCTTAAGATTAAGCAACCTAACCGCACCAAAAACGCTGAAATTTACCTGCAACTTGAAGGCATCAAGAGTCATGACTACTCATCGGCTTCAAAGGAAAGCATGACCAAAAGACAGCACGCCATCAAAAATCAACCGTACACGAAGATGATGAAACTAAACGAGAAACGAAAGAACCTTCACACTCCGTTTGTCGGTCAGTACTCCCTTAATGCTGCAACGAAAGGAATGAAGAACGGTTACTCACAGTACGGACGCGACAATCTCTCAAACTACACGCAAAAGAAAAACGCTTTAATTAACCTAGGGTATTCCACCAAACGCCGCAATCAAATTAAATTGACGTTTGACGGTGTCCACCAGATTAATTTTAAACATGCCAAGATTATCGCCGTTCCGTTTGGCAATTCGTATGAACAACAGATTCAAAAACTTCAACGCAACCGTCTCCAAAACCTTCAGGTTAAAAAGAACGAAGTCAAAGGAATCAGTAATAACCCGAAGAAATCCGTCTTAACCACTTCCATTCCCTATTCAACAGGATGGAAATTCTTCGTCGACGGCAAACAGGTACCCACTAGTCGGGTCAACACTGGCTTTGTCGGAGCACCCATTCAGGCTGGTAAACACCAGATTAAACTGAAATACCAAACTCCCGGGCTGCTACTTGGATCAATCGCTAGCGCCTTCGGAATTTTAATCCTCGCTATCAGTGGAATCGTCATCTGGATCGTAAAGAAACGAAATTAAATTAAAAACGTACGGATAACTAATTCCGTGCGTTTTTTGGCTGCTTTGACTTCTAAGATTCTGTGCATTTAAACTTGTTAGAGGTTACACTAATAGTGACTATTTTTCATATTTAAGGAGGTAGTAATCATCAAATCCATTCGCATTTTATACATCTCAATTGCTGGCAACACTCGCAATTTCGTGCAAAATTTAGAGGACTACGCGGAAGCCCAGCATCAAAAAGATGCCAGTAACCCACTAATTGAACCAACCGAAATCTCAGATCAAAGTGACTTTGCTGACGAAACATCACCGTACTTTGTTTTCGTGCCGACCTATCTTGATGGTGGAAACGGAATCGATAACGGAGTTAAAGAACTCATGACCAACACCATGGGAGAATACGTTTCTTACGACCATAACGCTAACTACTGCATGGGAATCGTCGGCAGTGGTAATCGCAATTTTAACGTCCAATTTTGTCTCACAGCCAGAAGATATGCGGAACGTTTTAACGTCCCTGAAATTGCAGAATACGAATTAAGGGGCACCGATCGTGATGTCGTTCGCATTTATCAAACCATGTGTGAAAGAGCCAGAGAATATAGCAATGAAGTCGCTTTCAAAAAATAATAAATAAGAACCATTTTATGAGTGTATTGATTAGCATTTCACAATTTTATCTGGTAGGATAACCTATAACTCATGAATATTGTTTCACACTAGGAGGTAAGTTGCATCATGAAAATTATTGTTGTTGGTTGTACCCATGCGGGAACTTTTGCGGTTAAACAAATCTTAAAAGAGCATCCCGATTATGACTTAACTGTCTATGAAAAAAATGACAATATCTCATTTCTATCATGTGGAATCGCCCTTTATTTAGGTGGCGAAGTTAAGGATCCAAAAGGCCTGTTCTATTCCGATCCAAAGGAATTAAAGGGACTAGGCGCCGACGTGCAAATGAAGCACGAAGTCACTAACATCGACTCAAATAACAAGGAAATCACCGTTAAGGATTTAGAATCCGGTGAAAGTAAGACCGAACATTACGACAAGCTCGTAATGACCAGTGGTTCCCTTCCGGTTGTCCCTCCAATCGAGGGCGTTCATAGCGATCACGTCAAGCTTTGTAAGAACTGGACCGACGCTCAGGTGCTTTTCGATGACGCCAAGGACGCTAAACGGATCGCTGTTATTGGAGCTGGATACATTGGAGCTGAGTTAGCCGAAGCTTATTCTAAGACCGGCCACGAAGTTACCCTGATTGATGGGGTTGACCGGGTTTTAAGTAAATACTATGACCCTAAGTTTACTGACATCGTTGAAAAAGACTACAAGGACCACGGCGTTAAGTTTGAAGGAAACCAAATGGTGCAAAAGTTCACTGATAACGGTGATACAGTCTCAATTAAGACCAGCAGTGACGAATTTACGGCTGACCTAGCTATTTTGTGCATTGGTTTCAAACCCAACACGAGTCTACTCAAGGGTCAAGTTGACATGCTTGAAAACGGTGCAATCATCACCGATGATTACATGCATGCTTCTAACAAGGACATCTTCGCCGCTGGTGACAGTGCCGCCGTTCACTACAATCCAACCCACAAAAACGCCTACATTCCGCTGGCAACCAATGCGGTTCGTCAAGGAATCTTGGTTGGAAAGAACATCGAAAACGACACCGAAAAATACATGGGAACGCAATCCTCATCTGGTCTGAAGTTGTACGACAGAAACCTCGCCTCAACCGGCTTAACCATGAGTGCCGCTAAGGCTCAGGGCATTAACGCTCACCAAGTAATTGTCGAAGACAACTATCGTCCTGAATTCATGCCCACCACGACTCCTGTGCTAATGTCACTGGTTTACAGTCCTGACACCCGTAAAATCTTGGGTGGCGCATTGACCAGTCTTTACGACATTTCACAATCCGCTAACGTGCTTTCGGTTGCCATTCAAAACGAAAACACCATTGACGACCTGGCTATGGTTGACATGCTGTTTCAACCAAACTTTGACCGTCCGTTTAACTACCTCAACATCTTGGGTCAAGCGGCTCAGGAAAAAGAAGCCAAAAACAAGTAATTGTAAGTAAAATAAAATACACCACAAAAGAGCCCTTAACTATCGTAAGTAGTTAAGGGCTCTTTTAATTATTTATAACAAATAATGTAATTACCTATGATAATTACATTAAATCAATTCAACTGATATTTCATTATCGATTTTGTTTGCCATCTTCTTCAAAGAATCAGAATCATCACCCGCTAAAATATAATAACCTAGTCGATCATCTGAGTTTTGTGGGGCTTGAACTTTTGATCCTTTATCCACATTAATTTTAAACTTTTTAACATTTGGCGTGTTTTTTAAAACTTCAACATTTTTAATTCTCTTAAAAATACCACTGTGATCAGCAAAAATATATCTAATTAACGCAGCTCCATTCTTAGCCCTCTTGATATTAATATTTTCACCAAGATATAATTTCACTGTTTCTTCAAAAATATCAATCCCGTACGCGTCTTTAATCAAATCAGAGGTGATATTATCTCCCCCAGGTCGACCATTGACTTCAACAATTCTAGGACCGTTCTTAGTAAATTTAACTTCAACATGAGTAGGACCATCACTAAAACCTAAAGAAAGAGCTGCTTCAAATGCAGCATTTATAATTGAATCTTTTTTACCAACATCAACTGTAGTCGGAAATACATGCATTATTTCACTAAAATAAGGCGGTTTAGTGGTGTGTTTTTCTGTCACTTCAGCAAATGCAATTTTGTTCTTATACAAAAACAATTCAACACTAAATTCAGGACCACTTAGAAATTCTTCAATTAAAAATTCTGGTCTAACCTTAAATCCCATATAACTCTTTTTAAATTCCTGGATTTCTTTAAATCGTTGCTTTAACTCGTTAGCATTCTTAATATAAAAGACATCTAAACTGCTGGCAGCATTCGTTGGTTTTAAAATAATTGGATATCCAATTCGCTCACTTTCTCTAATAGCATTTTCCACATTATTTACAACGGCATACTTAGCCGAGGGAACCCCTTTTTGTCTAAACGCTTTTCTAGCTTTGTCTTTGTTCCTAGCATTTTTAGCTGTCTCAACACTGGTTCCAAATTTATTAAAATGCTTAGCAACTTCAGCAGTAACCGCTGTAACATAATCAGTTGCTGGAATGATAGTATCAAAATCTTTATAAGGACTGTTTTCAATAACTTTAATAATTGAATTTGCATCATGAATATCCGCTATTAATAAATCATCAAAATAATTTTCATAATCATATTTTTTAGGATCGTTTTCATCCTGAACAATACTAACAACTTTTAAGTCAAGTTTCTTAGCTGCCTTAGCGAAGCTAACCCCATAAAAACTTGGTTCAACTAATAAAACAGTTTTTCTTTTATCCATTATTAAGACCCCTATTTTTAAGTATCAAACTACAAAATAAACCAACCAGCATAATTAGAAACATACAAAAGAATCCATAGTTGGATCCGAAGCTATCATTTAATTTGCCAATGAATGTGGAAGAAAAAATTTCTATAAATTGTGCTCCACCTGTCCAAATAGAAGTGGTTCTTCCCATATATTTTTTATTAACTTTATTCATTAGGATAGTATTAATGACTACTCGCAATGCAGAATTAGAAAGTCCAATTAAGAAAGTAGCCACAAATGCTAACCCAATAAATTGGAAAATAAATAAGACAAACAATGCCACACTAGCAAGGGCAAAGAAATTTACTAACAAACTCTTTCTGCGAAATTTCTCTAATAGTTTCCCAGTAACTAGACCTGCAACTAAACCACCAATGCCATAGCACATATCAGTAAATCCATAGATGGTACTATTGGAATGCAATATCGTGCTGACATAACCTGGCATCGAAACGTTAAATAGTTGGGTAACTAATAGGGGTAAAATTGAAAGTAACCCAATTATTAAAATCATTTTATTTCTAAAAATATATTTAATGACTGAATTATCTTCTTTTTTACTATGATCATTTGAGATCTCAATGACATCATAATTATCCGCTGAAGCATTTAACATCAGTACGATCGCAATGGCAAATAAGAACACATTAATGATTAATATAGAAATAAAGCCAATATGACTAATCAGAATTCCAGAAACTCCACCCGCCATGAACATTCCTACTTGTAATGACACCTCAATAAATGAATTGGCACTTCCAAGAAGTTCTTTAGGAACAGTTGCTTGAATATATCCACGAGACGATGCCATATAAGTTACCCATCCGATTCCTGTTACGATCGCTAATAGGTACATAGATAGCAAATTAAATTTAAAAAGATATAACCAGATTGCAATAATTGCAATGGGAACCGCACGAAATAAAAATGTTGAGATGACCACGTTTCTTCGAATGAATTTATCCGTTATATATCCTGCAATGGGTGCAATCAGAAAACCAGCTAACACGTTAATAGCCAAAAATGTTCCCACGACACTATCTGATTTAGTTTGTTGTAAAACATACCAGTTAGCTCCAACGGTTGTCATTCCAACGCCAAACCCAGAAATGATGTCAGAAAGAAAAAAGTTTCTGAATTCTTTTCGCCTTAACAAAGTGAATTTCATTACTCAACCTCCATAACTATTCTTTTTGAGATTCATGTTGATTCTGTGAGCATTTTGAATGGCATTTGAATCATCAAATATTTCGCCATACTTATTCGCTTTACCAATGACAAAATCAATCAATTGCATATTTAGAAAATTACATATATATCTAAATTGCTGAATAATGATCTTTGCTTTTCGACGAGGTTTATCTCCACCAACCAAAACTAATATTATTTTTTTGTTTCTCATATTTTCTTTAAACAATGAATCAATTTCCAACATTTCCGACCATCGATCAATAAAAAGCTTTAATTGAGAAGAAATTGAGTACCAATAAATTGGTGAGGAAAAGATAACTAAATCACTAGTTTCAACTTGATCAATAACATCATAGAAATCATCACCAGAGTTTGGCCAATTACCTTTAAATCGATAGTCTTTAATTGGTTGAATGTTTTTATCTCTCAACCTTATACCTTGATATCCAATGTTCTTTAGTGCTAATTTGGCTAACATTTTCGAATTTGATGGATTCCTACTAGAAGAATCGATTAAAACTATTTTTTCCACGTTCATCACACTTCCCCTTAAATGAGTTGAACATAGTTTACAGCATGACCACATGGAGAGTACCATTATGTAAAGTGTTTCGTCATAATTCATTCTATGTACTGATATGAAAGGAAAGTGTTACTCATGACTAATGGAGAATTAATTCGGAAATTACGTAAGGAACGTGGGATGTCTCAAATACAACTTTCCTCAGGTATTTCTACAAGAACTACTCTTTCCTCTTTTGAAAACAACCGATCCCGAATTTCCAGTGACATTTTATTTTCCTATCTACAAAGAATGAATATCACAGTTCAAGAATACACATTCTATTTGAATAACAGCTCAAAAACTGAAAAGGAATATGCTCTTCAATATTTCAACGAAAATATTTATAAAGAAAAAGACCATGAGATCCAAAGTCGAATTGTAGATTATCAAACCAAGTATAAGGATTATCATGATTTTTTCTTCTGTTGTTTATCAATTGAACTAAAATTGTTTATGAATAAATCTCATAAAAGGGAGATTTTTGACGTAAATGAAGATACGGAATTAATCAAAAACTATTTAAATGGTATCCAACAATGGGGACATTTTGAGATATCATTATTTTCCAATTGCTTGTACATTTTTAATAGTGATTATATTCGTGCCACATTTAATACTTTATTTAAAAAGACTAAAATATTGAGTCAAATTGACACTTATAAAAATGATATTGCTATTTTTGTAAATAATTGCATTATCTTATCCTTTGAAAGAAAGGAATACAAAAATGTTAATTTCTACATTGGATATTTAAGCAGTATTTCGCAGGATTCACCAAGAAAAATGTATGATAAACTGATGTGTAATTACTATATCGAACTCCTGAAACAATTAGTAATGGGACATTCATCAGTAAATAATGCTATCTTAGAATTTGAAAAATTAGGCTTTGACGAACATGCCAATAGATTGTTAGATTTTAAAGAGAAAATGCAGTTTATGAATACAGGAAAAATATATAAATAAAAAAGTTGTTATTGTTGTCATTAATGAAGCACTATATGGAAGTTAGACATTTTATACTTTCAAGGATTCATATCGATATTCAATCGGTGTGAGTCCTTTTTTATTGCCAGAAATTCTTTTGATATTCAACCACTCAACATATTCATGAAGCGTTTGCTTTAATGTAGTTAAAAACAATGATTTAGTTCGGTTTAAAAATTCTCGGTTTTAGAAGATTAAAACAACTTTAGATTGGGCTTTATCGTAACAATTCACTGTTGATACTCACTAACTCATTGGACTTTAAAAATATGTGAATATTTAACCATAAAAATACAACATAATGAAAGGCTCCAAATCGGTTAGTTTTTACCTAACTTTTTTGGAGCCTATTAATGTCTAACAATTATGGTTCACTTCACTTTGGTGTCACAACTATTTTCCCTTTTTTCGATATACTGACTAATTCGGTCCATGGCTTCTTTTAAGTTTTCCATTGAAGTAGCATAACTAATGCGGACATAACCCTCCCCGCCTGGGCCAAACGCACTTCCGGCAATGACGGCTACCTTAGCTTTACGGGCTAAGTCATAACTAAAGTCCATACTATTTTGAATTAAGCCAGCCGGTATTTTAGCGAAAATGTAAAAAGCTCCATCAGGATTGGCCATCTTAAAGCCCATCGCATTCAATTTCTCGTAAACAAAATCACGTCGCTTTCGGTACTCCTTTTTCATGGCATCAGTATCATTCATTCCATTTCCAAGTGCTTCGGCGGCCGCAGCTTGTGCGTTTGTGGTGGTTGAAGTGATCGTAAATTGATCGATTTTTTCAAGTTGGCTGGTGATGTCTTTAGGCGCCGCCATGATTCCAATTCTCCAACCGGTCATCGCGTGTGACTTTGAAACTCCATTCAATAAAATGGTTTGTTTGGGAAGATATTTAGCGATTGAGGTATGTTTACCGTCATAAGTCAGTTCGCTGTAAATTTCGTCAGAAATCACAAAAATATCATGCTTTTTAATCACATCGGCCAGTTTTTGAAGTTCGTCAGGATGATAAGTTTTGCCAGTGGGATTAGTGGGAAAATTCAAGACAATCGCCTTGGTTTTGGGGTGATCCTTTAAATTTTGTTCTAACTGTTCTGGAGTGAGGACAAAGTCAGTTTTAGCGGTGTCCATAAAAATCGGGGTGGCTCCCCGCAGTTTAATAATCGGAAAGTAGAGTGGAAAAATCGGCGTTGGAATTAAAACCTCATCCCCGGGATTTAAAACCGATGTTAACGCCGTATAAATTCCGCCGGTAGCTCCAGCGGTCATAATGATATCCGTCTCCGGGTCGTAGTTTAAATCGTATTTACTTTGTAAAAAGTGCGCAGCTGCATCCCGAAGTCGCTTAGTTCCCTTCGTGGGAGCGTAGTGACTCTCATTTTGTTGAATGCTTTTAATTGCGGCATCCTTAACGTGTTCAGGGGTGTTAAAGTCTGGTTCACCTAACGTTAGAGGAATAATATCAGGAATCTGACTCACCTCATCATTAAATTTTAAAATCGACGATGGTGATAGCTGCAGCATTTCTTGATTCATTTTACTTATTAATGCTTTTGACATTCTAATTCTCCTTTCGATAGACAAAAATCCCAGTTAACATTCGATGCTAACTGGGATTAAAAACACATTCGTTATTAGGAATATCCAACGATAATCTGTAATTAGCCTAGTTAGTATCCTTACGGTATCTAATTAGGCCATCAAAACAACCTTACTTAGATACGCACTTGTACCAAGTAAAGTAAGTATAAAGGTCGGTTTGATGATCAATATGATTATTCATGGAATATTCCTCCTCTTCTTTAATTGCCACTAATTAAACAACTCAAATCACTTTCTGTCAATCATTTTAAAACATTTATTTAAAGAACGTAAAAAAGAGAGCTAACACCAAGGTGTCAACTCTCTTTACACTTAATCTTATTGTTCGTTAAATTGTAAGTCCAAGCTAATGTGCTTACCATCTTTACTATCAATAACACGTGAATCAACAAAGACACTGTTCTTCTTAGTCTTAGTGATGTTGTCCGTTGGGTCAACGTCAACTAAAGCTTGAAAAGCGGCATCAGTTAATTTTGATAGTGGAACGTAAGGGATGAATGGAACACCCAAGTATGAGTGTAATGTTTCATCGTATTGGTCACGCAAAACGTTCATTTGGTCCAAAACGTCTTGAAGGTCTTTCCCAAAATCAGTTACATCCAAGAAGTAAACGTTTCGAACTTCATCAGTTTGTTCCCAAGGTTGGTCGGTCAAGATTGCTGATACTAAATCAGCCATTTTGTCTTCGTAATCTTTAATGTCATCGAGTTTTTCAATAATTTTTTTTTCGCTCATGTCATTCTTCCTCTCAATATTCAGTCTGATAGTTAATGACTATCACTTACAGTAATCATGATATCACATTTGAGGCGACTAATCGACACCTGATCACCCATTAAGGTGCGGGAAATTGGGTTGGATTCTTTTTGTGAGATTGAGAAATAATGGTAAGATAATGCATATAAACTGATTAAAGGAGCACTCAATCAATGAACAATGAAACAGTTGGTAGTCGAATGGACCGCAATGTCGGAAACGTAGTTATTAACGTTGTTGATAAAAACGGTCAAAATTTGACTAACCCATTAAAATATTCGCAAACTCCCGGGGAAGCATTTTCAATCGAAGTCCCTGACCTAAAGGGATACGTCGTTCAGGGACTTAGTGGTGATCAGAATGCCGTCAGTTACCTCACTAACGTCACCTTTAAACGAAACGTTGATTATCCGGCAAACATGGGTCGGGTTGTGGCCGTCAATCCGAACGAGAATATCAACGGAACTTTTGCAAGAGGAACGCTCACTTACAACTTGGTGTACGCACCAAGTGCGCAGGTGGTTTCCCCTGGTGTTGATAGAACAGCACCCAATCAAACGCAGTACCAAAGTGCTCTAAAAAAGAAGAAACATCACTGGTTCCGCTGGATCGTAATTATTTTTCTAATTATCATTTTGTTGGGAATCTTTGGCTTATACCGTTCAGGAAAGAGTGCCCAGCAACAGGTTAAACAAAATCCGCCCGTGGTGGTTAAAAATTATAACAATAAACCTGAGAATAATGCTGATAATGGTGGCAACAATGGCAGTAATGCAGCTAACCAAAAAACTCAAGATGTCATTGAAAAAGCCAAACAAGAAATCGAACAAAATGCTAGTGAACGGGATAATAATGCTCTTCAACAAATTATCATGACCATCCAAGATGGTATCAATATGATAAAAGCCAACATTGAGTCTTTCATCGGATTCTAATTCAAAAAGAGATCATCACTGATATCAGTGATGATCTCTTTTTGTTTATCTTTCTTTATAAGGCAACATGTACTTTTTAAGGGCTTTTCCGGTAAATGATTGGGGAACTTTTTCCGATCCCTCAGGAATCCCACTGTACAGGACGTTTCCACCGTACGTTCCGGCTCCGGGTCCCATGTCAATCAACCAATCAGCCTGACTGATTACATCAAGGTTATGTTCGACGATAATTAAACTGTCACCCTCAGCAACCATTCGTTTAAATAGCTTCAGCAATCGTTGCGTATCATTCATGTGCAGACCGGCCGTGGGTTCATCAAGAAAGTAAATCTTGCCCTTCTCTTCTAGCATCTGGGCTAACCGTAGTCGTTGTAATTCACCACCGGATAATGTGGTCAAAGCCTGATTTAACGCTAAATAATCCAGTCCAACTTCGCTCATCTGTTTCAACGGATTGGCGATTTCAGGAACATCCTTGAAGAATTCAGCCGCGTGAGCAACCGACATTGACAAAACGTCGGCGATGTCTTGACCGTGATACTTATATCCCAAGGCTTCCTGACTGTAGCGTTTTCCGTGACACAACTCACAGGTCTGAACGACCGGATCCATAAAGGCCATGTTGGTAATTGTGACTCCTTTCCCCTTACAACGCGGACAAGCACCCTTGCCGTTGTAACTAAAGAGTTGAGTCGAAACGTTGTTGGCCTTCGCAAAAAGCCTTCGAATTGGGTTTAAAATGTTGAGATAGGTCACGGAAGTGGAACGAATGCTGATGCCGGCTTGTTTTTGTGTCAGATCAACGTAATCGCCATTTAGATGGTCCTTCATGGCCTCCGCTAGTGAACTCTTACCAGATCCAGCCACTCCTGACAAAACGGTCATAATCCCAGTTGGTACCTTGACACTCACATCATCAATGTTATGCATGTGAACATGCTCCAAGTCTACAAATCCCTTAGGTTGAAGTGGTTTGGCGAAGTGATGGGGTGCCCTTAACCATTTTCCGGTCAAGGTGTCAGATTCCAACACTTCTGGATAACTTCCAGTAAAGGTGATTTTACCACCGTCGGCACCAGATTTTGGTCCCACTTCGACCACGTGATCGGCAATCGACATGATCTCTGGGTTGTGGTCAACGATAAAGATGGTATTACCCTTTTTCTTTAGGTTAATCATGGCTTTTTTTATCAAAGCGATGTCGTGGGGATGAAGACCCACACTTGGTTCATCAAAAACGTACAGAATATCTGATAATGAATTAGTCAGGTGTTTAGCAATCTTAATACGTTGCACTTCACCACCTGATAAGGTGCTGGTGGTCCGATCGAGGGTCAAGTACCCTAATCCAATGTCGATTAAAGGTTTAATCTTAGACTCTAAACCCCGGATGATTTCATCTCCAAGGTTATCTTTAATGGACTCCAAAAAGTCCAAGAACTGAACCAGGTCCATCTTAGAAACGTCGTTAATGTTAAAATCATTAATCTTAACACTCAAAGATCTGGGGTTAAGTCGAGCTCCCTTACATACCGGGCAAACTTCCCGGGTCACAATCTCACTAATGGCTTCTTTGTGGTGCTTACCCTCACGACTGTTGATGATTGAACGTTTGATTCTGGGAACCACCCCCTCGTACTGGCTTGTTTTGTAGTAGGCAGGCGCATTGGACAGTTTTTGTTGCGGCGCGTGCATCAACAGGTCGTACTCTTCTGGGGTATAATCTTTAATTGGTTTGTCATTATCAAATAAACCACTGTAACCGTATCCCCGCCAACGCCAGGTTCCGGGTCCAAAACTAACGAAGGTAATCGCTCCTTCATTAAGTGACTTCTCTGGGTCAATTAACTTCGACTCATCAACTTCATCGACATAACCTAATCCCTGACAGTACGGACACATCCCCTGCGGCAGGTTAAACGAAAAGACCTCCGAGTACCCCACAAACGGCTTTCCAACTCGTGAGAATAAGAGTCGTAATAACGAGTAGATTCCCGTGTAGGTGGCAAGCGTTGACCGGGCGTTTCCAGTCAGTTGTTTCTGTTCAATTGCAATGGCAACTGGCAAATTTTTGATGTCACCAACGTGCGGCTGCCCGTACTTTGGGAGATACTGTTGTGAAAAACTAGGAAACGTTTCGTTTAGTTCACGACGTGACATGGCCGCAATCGTGTCGAATACTAACGACGATTTTCCCGATCCGGACTCACCGACAAAAACGGTGATTTCGTGTTTAGGGAGTTTGACGTTAACGTGCTTTAAATTATTTTGGTGTGCGTCAGACACATCAATTGAATCTTTATAATAAGTGTCGACCATGGTTTACCTCACTAATCTTGACGTGTTTTACTTAACTTTCTTGATTCGCTCATCACACAGAACAATGCGAATAAAATCAGTCCGCCGGATACGATAAATAAAGCGGGATAGTTGAAAAATTCAACCATTAATCCACCAAAGAGTGGTCCCACAGCCCTTCCAAGTGACATAAAGATGTTAAATAGTCCCTGAAACTTCCCCTTTTGTCTGGGGTCCGCTAACGTATCGATCCACGCCGGAATTCCCGGCAGTCCATTCATTTCACCAAAGGTCAAAATAACCATGATAATTACGAAAACGGCGTACTGTCTAGCAAATATTAACATAAAGAAGCTTAGCGCGAAAATGATTACCCCAAAGGCAATCTGACGACTCATCTTAAACCGAGCTCCGATTTTATTAATAATCGGTTGAATGAAAACAATCAATAACCCATTAATCGTCCACAAGAAACTGTAATTTTCAAATGAGATCCCTAGTTGAGTCATGTGGACTGACATGACACTTTCCCAGAGCGTATAACTCATATAAATACAAAAAACCATGATGCAGATTAGCCAAATCAGTTTTAAACCGCGACTCTTTTTCTCAGAAACATCGTCGTCATCTTGTGAACGCTTAACGGCCGTCGGTTCTGGTCGATGTAATTTAATGTTAAATTCAAAAATCGTCATCAACAACAACACAATGTAAAAACCCGTTGCCACGATGAAAACAATCGAAATTCCGTACTTCATCAAGAAACCAACCAACGCGGTTCCGACAACGACCCCAAGGTTAAGTCCCACGTACAACGAATTAAAAACGTATCGCGTACTTTTAGAGGTGATCATCGATGCGTACGAATTTAAGAGCGTCATGCTGGAGCCGTTACCCAGTCCGTACAGCAGTAACATAATGCCAAAGATGGGCCAGCCGTGAAAGAAAATCAAAGTCACAATCGAAGTCATCGTAATTAGGACACTGATGATGGCGGTCTTATATGGTGACCAGCGATCGAAAAGATAACCACCCAGATAGTTCCCAATAATCATGAACATTGACATGGCAAACAGCACGATGCCGGCCGTTGTCAGAGATTCATGAAGGTAATTATGCATGTAGACCGTGGTTAGCGGCCACATAAAGGATGACCCGGTATTTAATAGTAACGAATAGATTAAAACGGTACTCAACCTTAATTCTTTTTTTCTTCCTTTTACCATTTGCTTGCCTCACTTCATTATTCATTTTAATTTTTTCTTTAATTTCAATGCTTACACGATCGACCATAATAAAAGGGGAAACTCAACCGTAGTTGAAATCCCCCTAATAATCAGCAATGCTTACTTTTTTGTCGCATGCTTCTTTTCGTTATCACGCTTTTTGGCAACCAATCCGGCTACCATCGAACCCGCTACCAGCACCGAAACAACACTGGTTAACAGGATTTTCATTTTATTTTTCATGATGAAACTCCCTGCTTTTCTCCCTAATATAGTTATATCTTGTTTGCAACAAAAAAGCTACTTCTTTCTCTAATTTATAATTTTTATAATGTGATTGCCAACCGGTTACACCATTCACACTATGTAACCGCACTTTCAAAGATGAAGTTACCTGTCCCACGCTTAACCAAACTCTCTACTAAAATTAAATCCAATTTTAACTGGGAAAAAACCGATCCTTCTACTATAATTAAGGTCCATAAGGCAAATTAACGAAACGTTAATTGGAGGGAGAAACACATGATTCATATTGTTACTGATTCAACTGCTCAATTAACCCCAGATGAAATTCAAAAAAATAATCTCACGGTCGTACCACTTCAGGTTACCATTGATGGTAAAACTTATGAAGATGGTGTTGACATTACCAGAAAAGAATTCTCCGATCATCTTGCAAACGACAAAGAATTTCCGAAGACCAGTCAACCTTCTCTGGGTCAATTCATTCAAGCCTACGAAAAAATTCAAAAAGAAGATCCAGACGCTTCAATCATCTCCATTCATTTAACCAAGGTTTTAAGTGGAACGGTTGAGACGGCTAGGACCGCTGCCAAACAAGTGGGCGGAGACATCTCAGTCCTAGACAGTGATTCAACTGATAGTGGTCTTACTTTTGCCGTCATACGCGCTAAAAAATTGGCCGATCAAGGCAAGTCTGTTAACGAAATTATGGACAATTTAAAGGCTTTTGTACCAAACATTATGACCTACGTTTTCATCAACAGTTTTGATTACATGGTCAAGGGTGGGCGTGCTAGCCGGGCGGTTGGCTTTATTTCCTCACTAATTCAACTAAAGCCCGTAATTCAACTGACTGAGGGAACTTTAAAACTGAAGTACAAGTGCCGTGGCATCAAGAAAATGACCAAGATTGCCAATCAGGTCACCGATGAAATCATTAATAATAAGGATATTTCCGAAGTTGGTCTTTCATACGTTGACGACGGAACGGCCCCAAAGAAAATTGCCGCTAAGATCAAGGAAGCTAGACCTGACATCGACGTCACTTGCCGTCTGACAAGTCCCATCGTTATGACCCACGTTGGCCCTGGTGGATTTGGCTACATCTTCGCATAACTTAATCCTAACAATTAAGATCGGACATTTATGTTCGGTCTTTTATTATGAAAAGAGGAAATCATGGAATCTCTGTTAATTTTTATTTTTGGTGCTCTTGGGGGAATTAGCCGATTAGCAATTACCAACCTGATCAACTATCACACTTTCCCGGTTGCCACCCTTCTAATCAATCTAATTGGAACCTTTCTTCTACCAATTTGGACGGACTACGGTTTTAAAAAGTTACGTCTTCCCAAAATCTTCAATCGGGTCATCGGCACGGGCTTCATTGGCTCGTTTACCACCTTTTCTGGTATCATGGCCGACACCATCAAGTTAGCACTGATGTCTAAATGGCTCTTTTTAGTCATCTATCTCGTAATTTCCATTTTTCTTGGTTTCGCCTTAGCATTGTTTGGCGCTAATCTTGCCGCCAAATTAGTTGAAAGGAGTGAATTTAATGATTAGTTCATACCTTTTAGTCGCAGTTGGAACGGGGTTAGGCGCTGTTATGAGATTCACCATGACTCAATTATCCAAAAAACACAATCGTGGTGTGCTTGCCACACTAACTGTCAACACCGTGGGCAGTTTCATCTTGGGCATGTTAATTCCATTCGCGGGATCTGGACTAGCTTTCTTAATTGGGACAGGATTTTGTGGTGGTTTTACCACTTTTTCCACCTTCAACAGTGAGATTGTCAACTTTACGTTCGAGCATAAATTCAAAGCGGTCCTCACCTATCCCATGATCAGTTATTCGTTAGGAATCCTTGCATGTCTCTTCGGATTTTTCATCAATCGATTATTGTGAATTAGCGGTTAACACCGTGTCAACATGTGGGTATAATTAAATTATTACATAGAAGGAAGGATTTTTTATGCCATCGTCAACTTTTGTAAATCTCCCCCAGGCAAAAAAGGATCGTATCAACAGTGCCCTTTTAAATGAATTCTCCGCTCATCCCTTCGCTGACGCCCAAGTTGCCAGGATCATCAAGGATGCCAAAATCTCACGTGGAGCCTACTACAAATACTTCATTACCTTAAAGGGCGGCTATGATTACACACGCAGACTGGTTTTATCAACCATTCATCGACCTTTCACAAATAAAAAGCTTGATGAACTAAAACCGAGCGACTACGTTGATGCTGCCCGTTCCTTTCTAGAAGATAGTGCTGAAAGTGAATACTTTGAATTTATTCAGATGGACATCCTGCATAATCAGAAAAACATTGATGATTCGGCAATCATTAAGCTGCCAGCCAAACGGTGGGCCATCACCGTTCTGTGCCACCAGACGATTAAAGAAGCCATGGAATCTCCCAGTGATTCCGAAAAATTACTCCATCGGCTTCAAAGAGTCCTTGAAATTATTTATTAATTAATCCGTACAAAAAGGAGACCCAGAAGTGGGCCTCCTTTATTAATTGATTTCAAGCATTAATTAATCTAAAATTCTTCGTAAGTGGCTGGATCTTGATTATGAGTTCGACCATCTGGCTTGGTTAACGAATCAATCGTTTCCATATCTTCAGGAGTAATCTCAAAGTCAAAGACGTTCAGGTTACCACTCTGTCTACCAGGATGAGCTGACTTAGGAATTGGCAGCGTTCCCAACTGAATCTCCCAGCGTAAAATCAACTGACCAACGTTTTTATGGTACTTAGCGGCCATGTCAACCAGAACTGGGTTCTTTAACATCTCACTGGCACGACCAAGTGGGCTCCAGTCTTCGGTTAAAATCCCGTGTTCTTCATCATAGTGACGCATATCAGCCTGATTAAAGTAGGGATGAAGTTCAATCTGGTTGATTGACGGCATGACACCAGTTTCATCAACTAACTTGTCCAGGTAGTCTGGTAGAAAGTTGCAGACTCCGATCGTCCGAATCAAACCGTACTGTTGAGCATCAATCAGTGCTTGCCATGCTTCAACGTAGTTACCCTCTTTAGGATTAGGCCAGTGCAACAAGTAGATATCAAAGTAGTCTAGGCCAGCCCGATAAAGTGACTCCTGAATGGCATTAATGGCGCTCTTTCGGTCGTAGTAACGGCCTGGCAACTTTGAAGTTACCAGCAAATCAGAACGGCGCACGTTCGAATTTTCAATTCCACGACCAACGGCCCCTTCGTTTTCGTAGTTATAGGCAGTGTCGATTAACCGGTAACCCTTATGAATGGCAGAAGTGATCGCCATTGCACCTTCAAAGCCCTTTAAAAGATAGGTCCCAAATCCAATCTTTGGGACCTGCATTCCGTTATTTAACGTATAATACTCATATTCCATGATGAGAACTCCTCTCAATGTGTTTCTACGATTAGGATAAGCGGAATGAATATTCGTTTCAAGCAAGTCGATTTGTGATAGGATAGTAGTTACGATTTAAGGAGTGATAACGTGAAAAAGAAAAACCAAAAAAATAACGGATCCTTCAACTTTCGGGGATTCTTTCATTTAATTCGACAAACTAAACCACACTACTGGCAACTAATGGTTGGACTAATCCTGGGTCTAGTCGCTACTGGAGCCCAACTAACGGTCCCAAAGATTGCCCAGGTCATGGTAAACGATTTTGCCAAGGGCGTGAGTCTAGTCCTGATTTTTGCTATGGTTATTTTATTTGTCTTGAGTGCCCTAATTAACGCGGGCTCAGGAACGCTCCTGGGGTTCTTTGGTGAAGACGTAGTGGCTAACCTCCGAGAACTACTATGGGAGAAAATGGTGAAGTTAAACGTTCACTATTTTGATAGCGTGAAGACCGGAAAAATGACTTCACGGCTCGTGAGTGACACGGACCAGATCAAGGACTTACTGTCAGTTTCATTTCCCAACACGATTACGTCGATCTTTCAACTGATTGGGGCCCTAATCATCATGCTCATCATGGATTGGCGAATGGCCTTAATCATGTTCATTGCCATCCCCATCGTCATGACCGTGATGCGACCAATCATTCACAAGTCGAGTCAGATTGGGAAATCGCGTCAGGACCAAATGGCAGATTTCAGTGGAAAGGCTCAGGAAACTTTAAACGAAATTCGTTTAGTCAAATCATCAAATGCCGAGCCGTACGAAACCAAGGCTGGTTCTAACTTGATTCACAATCTGTATCGGATCGGCCTCAAAGAATCGGTCTACGATTCCATTGCGGGTCCCATCTTGAACACGGTCATGATGGCCATGATCGTCGGCATTTTAGCGTATGGTGCTCACCGGGTTGCCATTGGCGCCATGACCATTGGAACCATGTTTGCCTTTCTAATGTACCTGTTTCAAATCATTGGACCCGTTAGCATGCTGGGTCGTTTTGTCACCGACCTCTCTAAAGCCAATGGTTCTACTGAACACGTCCGAGAACTCCTCATTGAACCAGAAGAAGACTTTGCGTCGGGCTTCTCAGATGACATTGGCGGTAAAACGTTGCGCCTCAATGACGTTAGTTTTGCCTACGACCCCGACGAACCGGTCTTAAAAAAAGTCAACGTCGCCGCCAAGCCCAATCAAACCACGGCCTTCGTCGGACCTTCTGGAAGTGGAAAATCAACCATCTTCAGTTTGATTGAACGTTACTACCAACCAACGTCTGGCACCCTTACAATTGGCAAGGAAAACATCGAGGACATTAACCTCTCTAACTGGCGGCATCAAATCGGACTGGTTAGTCAGGATTCAGCCATCATGGCGGGGACGATTCGCCATAACTTGACCTATGGACTAGACGAGCAGTTTACCGATGACCAACTCTGGCACGTCCTAAGCCTAGCGTACGCGGAGGGCTTTGTGAAAGAGATGCCCGACGGACTTTCCACTCAAGTTGGTGAACGAGGAATCAAGGTCAGTGGTGGCCAAAGGCAACGACTCGCGATTGCTCGGGCCTTTTTGCGAGATCCAAAAATCTTGATGCTTGACGAAGCCACGGCCAGTCTTGATTCACAATCAGAGGCCATGGTTCAAAAAGCGCTTCATCAACTCATGAAGGGTCGTACTACCCTCATTATTGCTCATCGCTTAAGTACCATCGTTGATTCAGACGACATTTACTTTGTTGACCATGGTGAAATCAGTGGACACGGGACTCACGAAGAGTTAATCAAGACTTTGCCCAAGTATCGCGAATACGTTAAAATTCAATTCAAAAAATAAGGAATTCAGCAATGAATTCTTTTTTTGTGTCACAAATCAGGATTTTCCTGTTATACTTTAAGAATTATTTAAGAAATTGGAGGTTACATTTGATGGACAATAAAAAGTTATCATTATTTGCGTTAGTCTTAATGATCTTTACATCCGTCTTCGGATCAGCGAACATTTCCAGAGCGTTCTATCTAATGGGGTATGCCTCAATCATCTGGTACATCCTGGCAGCGCTCTGCTTCTTCATCCCGTTCGCGTTCATGATTGCGGAGTTTGGTGCGGCTTTTTCAGAAAAGCACGGTGGCATCTATACTTGGATGAGCGAATCAGTTAATCCTAAATTCGCCTTCACGGGAATCTCAATGTGGTATGCTTCCGCCATCATCTGGATGGTCAACACCAGTTCCGCCATCTGGGTCCCACTTTCAAATGCAATCTTCGGCGTTGATAAAACGTCAGATGCTCACCTCTTTGGGCTTTCAAGCGTTGAAACCATCGGCCTTTTAGCCGTCCTTTTGATGATCGTGATTACGTTCATTGCTACCCGTGGAATCAGTCAAATTCAGAAGGTCACTTCCATCGGTGGGTTCGCTGCCATGCTGACCAACGTGATCCTCATTGTTGGTGGAGCCATCATCCTTTTAATTAACGGACATACCTTTCAACCGCTCTCCTGGAAAGCCGTCTTAGTATCACCCAATCCGCAATACGATTCATTAATTAACGTCCTCGGATTTATCGTATACGCAATCTTTGCCTACGGTGGACTAGAAACCATTGGGGGCCTCGTTGATCAAACCAAGACTCCCGAAAAGACTTTTCCTAAGGGAATCACCATCTCGGCCATCACCATTTCCGTCGTCTATTCGATCGGGATTTTCATGGTCGGGGCTTTTACGAACTGGAACCAGGTTTTAGGTTCAAAACACAACATTAACCTAGTCAACATCCCCTTTATCATCATGAATAACTTTGGTTATCAACTGGGGACCGCCCTGAATTTTCCTCACGGCGTCTCCGTTCAAATCGGGATGTGGGTCAGCCGTTACGTTGGGGTTTCCATTTTTCTAGCACTGAGTGGGGCCTTCATCACACTCGTCATTTCGCCAATCAAGACGATTGTGGAGGGTACTCCCAAGGAAATTTGGCCGAAGTTCTTTACCAAAATCAACAGACACAACGTACCAGGCAATGCCATGGTGATTCAGGGACTCTTAGTCATCTTGTTCATCCTCGTAATCTCGTTTGGAGGACAAAGTGCCAAAGCTTTCTTCAACATTTTGGTTCAGATGACCAACGTGGCCATGGTAATTCCGTACCTGTTCATTGCCTTCTCGTTCATTGGTTTTAAAGCCAACCAGAAAATCAAGAAGCCCTTTGTCTTCTACAAGAATTCACTAGTCGCCAAATTAGCGGTCTGTGTCGTAATGCTAACGGTCGGTTTTGCCATTATTTTTACGATTATCGCTCCCGCTTTGAGTGGCAACTACGTAAGCAGTATCTGGATGGTCGTAGGACCAGTACTGTTTGGTATTGTGGGTTATCTTTTGTACCACCACTACGAAAAAAAATATCTAAGTAAATAAGTAAAAATGAGGCGTTCCCTTGGTGAGGGGCGTCTCATTTTACATTTTCACTACCCAATCCTCTTAGCTTGAAACCATTGACTCATGTATAATAGTTATAAGACATCTTTACCGCAAAGCACTAAGAGGAGAAAACATTATATGGAATTATTAGTTTCAATGTTTCCGATACTAGTCCCAATAATTCTGCTGGGTTTTTTAAACATACCAGCTTTAAAGGGAATGAGTGTAACGGCAATACTTGTTATTTTAGCTAGTTTATTGGTTTGGAAGATGCCAATGAAAGCTCTGGCAGCTTCAGCCATTCAGGGAGTCCACAAAAGTCTGACGATTGCCTGGATCCTCCTTGGGGCACTGTTATTACTAAGAGCACTGGAATACACCGGATCAGTTGACCGGATTAACGCTGGCTTCACCAATTTAACCACCGACATGCGCCTGCAAGCCATCCTGATTGTCTTTCTGTTTGGGTCCCTAATTGAGGGAGTCTCGGGCTTCGGTGCTCCAGCCATGGTCACCGCGCCACTGCTAATTGCTCTGGGATTTAAACCGCTCTCTTCAATCGTTTTAGCCCTTGTAGCCGACTCAACTGCCGCCTCGTTTGGAGCCGTTGGGACCCCACTAACGGTTGGTCTAAGTAACACCGTTAGTACAGCTGAGATGGGAAAAGTCGGGTTAAAGATTGCTAACCTCGAGTTAATTAGTGGGACCCTGGTTCCGCTGATCCTAATCGTGATGCTGGTTTTCCTACTTCCCAACCAATACACCAAAAACCGCTTCAAATCAGTTTTACAGGTCACACCATGGTGCATTGCCATTGGTTTAATCTACTCGACTTCAACCATTATCAGTCAATTATTACTGGGATACGAACTAACATCCGTTATCAGCCCCATCATTGCCCTGATTTTTGCCATCTTAAGTATTAAGTTCAACATCTTACTACCAAGGGATGTTAAGAAAAATCCATGGCAGCAGTCCGAAAAAGTAACCATCAAGGAGCCCCGAACCGATATTTCACTAATTAGAGCATGGTTACCATACGTCCTCGTAGTCGTTCTATTAGTGATCCCTAAACTCGTCAAACCGGTTCATAACTGGTTAAACAGCCACGTCAACCTATCATTAACCAACATTCTTGGCTTTAAGGCAATTGACTCAAGCTGGCTCCTTTTAGCTTCACCGGGAACCGTCCTCTTGATTGTTGCCCTACTAACGGTCCTGCTTCGTGAAGAATCATTTCGTTCGTTTTCACACGAAGCGTGGGACGTGGTGAAGTCAATGAAGACCACGCTTCTGACCTTAATTGTGACTTTAATCATGGTTCAGGTATTTACTAACACCAATTTTAACGGCGCCAAACTAGACAGCATGCCCGGTTACTTGGCATCGTTTATGGCTACTCACCTGCATGGCGTCTGGTTAGCAATCGCACCAATCTTAGGCGCAGTGGGATCATTTGTCACCGGAAGCACGACCGTCTCCACCTTGACTTTCTCATCAATTCAGGCTGATGTCGCCATGGACGCTGGCTTAGATAAATTTCTCATCCTCGCCGGTCAGGTCATCGGCGCCGCGGTTGGAAACATGATTTGTGTCTACAACATTGTTTCCGTGAGTGGCGTAGTTGGACTGAAGGGACAAGAGGGGACGGTAATGCGGAAGACTACCATTCCAGCAGCCGCTTATCTCTTTTTTCTCATTATCTCCATCTTCATATTCAAATAATTATAGGTAAACAAAAATCCATCCCAACTAATTTTGGAATGGATTTTTTTCAGATTTAATTATCAAAATTTTTAATCTTTAAACGTCCATACTTCGTTAAGTAAAAAGCCAATAAACCCTAGAATCAGGATTAAATCAGTCCACATGACGGAAAGATGAGAAATTCCAATTATTACCAAAAGAAACACAAGCAGGGTCACAATCCCACCCCAAATACGTTGCTTTGGAGTAATTTCACCCGCAATCTCCATTGCTGGATTCTTAATAAATAAAGTGACAGCCCAAATAATGATACAGAGGGCACTTAAAATAATTAAAATCCAGTCAATGAAACCAATGGGAAAACCATAGATAATCTCTTGGATGCCTTCAACCACACTAGTGCCAAATAAAATCATAGCCATGGCCGTCCACAGTAAACTGATACGACTAGTAAATGCGTTTTTCTTCATATTTAACACCTACCTTTAGATAAATTTTAACATATATTTAACTTTGAAAGAAAAATGTTGAAAAAAAAGGGACTAACATCATTTGTTCATTGACGTCAATCCCTAAAAATATTTTATAGCAATGCTTTAAGTTTTACCTCTGATCAGCGGCCCACTTGGCAAACTGGGTCCAAATCTCATGCTTTTCTTTCTCATCATCAGTACCCTTTGACGCCTTAATCGTCGAAGCTAACTTGGCTTTTAAGGATTTTTTCTGATCAGCTGTCAAATTTTTAACCGACTCGGTTAAATTAACCTGGCCCTCTTCCATTCCTTGATTAGCCAAGTTCAAGGTCCCGTGCTCGTGGCTGTTTTCAATAAACGACCAAATTGGGATAATGATAAATAAAGTCAAAGCAATTCTAGGAAAGAAAAACGCCAAAATAATCAAAATGACGTACGCCGCAATTGAATAGTTAAAGTTTCTGGCAAAAATATAGTTGAAAACTTCATGTTGCTTGGAATGCTTTCGGTACTTGACTTCAGCAATTTGCGACACAATGATGCGAAAGACCACCAATAAAATTAGTGAAAGAGCGCCATAAAGCATCACCGTGATTTGCGATGTATCGTCGGTCATAAGCTTAGTAAAAGTTGGAATTAACGACATGAAAAAGAGGAAAACCAGGTCCATGACAACCGTCTTGTTGGCGACTTTTTCGGTATCGTTGAATACTTGTGCATGCTGGTACCACAAGTTCCCAACAAAACAAAAACTAACGGCATAAATTCCAATGGCACGAAATAGAACCAGATACTCAACGTTTCCACCCATTTTCTCAATCGGCAGTTCCAACACCATCACGGTAATAATGATGGCAATGATGGCGTCACTGAAGGCATCAAGTCGATCTTTCATTTTTTTCTTGATTTCACCCATAACGTTTCCTCACTTTGATAGATTTACGCTAATTATAGCACGCCATTATGGAGATTTTAAGCACATCAGAAAAGCGGTTCACAATGACCAACGTCATGTTTAAATTTACATGCAACAAAAAAGGCTATCAAGTACTTGATAGCCTTTCATTTGGCAAAACATATCATAACCGCGATCACTGATTAACCGTCCTTATGGTGTTCCACTATCTTTTGAACCATACTTGATGCTCCAGTTAAGCGTAGCGTCATATCCTCCGGTACTACCGACGGCACTTCCACTCTGGTTCATCCTTAAATCAAGTCCTTGATTAGCACCCCATTTAATTGGAGTCGTAATCTTACCATCTTCCTTTTTTCCAGGATAATTGTAAACCTGGACGTTACCAGTTCCTGGGTTCAAAATGGTTGGTTGCTTGCTGTTTAAGGCAAAGTAAGCCAGTGAAAATGGTGACCCGGGCCTCCCAATCTCATGTGGATTTTCAGGAGTATTCTCCTGAGAAAGCCAGACACTGTACGGACTCTTAACCCGACGATCATCGGTTAAACTAGCAATCTCGTACCCCTTGTTGATGTCAATCGGAGTCTTTTTCTTGCCAAGGTTTCTTGGTTGCATGTACTGATCCTTAAAGAAGTAGTCATTTTGAAAGCCGTAGTCTAAATCCTGCGGTTGATTCAGAACAACCGATCCATTGTAGAAATTATAGGTCTCTTTTCGTCCTTGAAACTTAAGTGAATCCTGGTTACGATCGGTTCCCGTCAATTCAGGGATTGAACTCATATTATCAGGATTATTGTCCCCAAGTTGAAGGTCAGCGGTAATATTAGTTACCTCTCGACCATTCATGTCTGGAAGATTCTTAATTGTAATCTTCTTAGCATTCTTAAAGTTAGAGTTGGAGTCTTTCCCACTAATCTCATAATCGGTGGTGTCACTGACCGTATAATCACTATTACTAATTGGTTCTCCGTTAACATCAATGTTCTTGATGTCTTTAATACTTGGAACCACAAATGAATACGAACCATCTTTAAACTGCGTGCCTTCAATCATGTTATGAAGAGAAATCTTGTACTGAACCTCACTTCCGTCTTTGACGTCGGTCAGATTATTGGTCCAAGTATTGCCACCGTCATTTGACATCTGGTTTTGTAAAATAACCCGTGGTTTAACGTTGTCGTACGGGTTATTCGACATTTCGACGGTCGCCTGACTTGACTTAACCACTCCGTCATCCGGTGCCGTAAAGTTACTTCCCTTAGCGGTTACCGTATTCTGCTTAGTATTAGGATCTGGATCAGTAATAATCGTTCGAAATCCAACTGAGTCAGGTTTCCCATCATCGTCGATGGGTTCAATTCCGTTGGGGTATTCCGCCACGATTTGATCGTTATCGTCCAGACCACGCATCCCTAGATTGGTCATGTCATCCGTAACCTTAACGTTATCCCAGGTATTTCCTAAACCATTATCTTTGTAGTTGTAGGTATCGACCTTATAAAGCATCACGTCTCCAACCTTAGCGTTAGTGACAAGGTCCTTAAATTCACTTGGATCGATTTCCTTAATCATGTCATTTGCGGCACCGGTATCACTATCGTAGGGATTAATATCCTTATACTTCCCCTCACGTTGAAGTGCACTTAAATCACAAACTAATTTTTTAACCCCAGGAATCTGAGGAATTTCGGTATTGGCAATGGCACTGACCATGTTCAACGCACCAGTTGCACCAGTAAATCCCCACCATGCGTAGTCACCTTGAAATTGGCTCAAAGGAACATTTTCAGTAGTGGTATGCTGATCAATTCCGTCAATTGAGTGACCAGACTTGGGATCATTATAAGTAACCGTTGCGGTGGCGTGATCCGACCTGGCGTTACTATCTGGTTGCCAGTCATTAGGCATCCACTTATAAGTCACCGGGATCCATGTTCCCTGATTAGCCGTTAAAGATGGCGTCTGACTATAATCATGGTGATTGATTCCAATATGATCTTTATCATGCCAGTCAAATGGACCAGTGAATTCATTTGGGTAAATGAACGCCGTATGTGGAATCTTTCGCGGCAATTTATGGTCACTATAATCTCCGTTGTAGTATGGATCAAACTCAAACGATAAAGCATTGTGAATAAATTGGGTTCTCAAATATGCTTTTTTAGGATTAACATGATCATTGTCAATTGCCTTTGAAGCGGTTCGGACATTTCCGTATGAACCGAGTGATTCACCCGATGATCCGATGGCATTTGGATTGTCATTTTGCAGGGTAAAGGTCAGTCCATCAGCTAATGTTTTAACTTTTTTCGGGTTTTTCATATAAACGTAAAACTTAATTGTAAACGGTTTTTGTAAATCAACTTGGTTCTTCCACCACATGGTTTGAGCAGAATGATCATCACCAGTATTATCAGTTACCACCTGAACGTTGGGATATCTTTTTTGAACGCTTTCATTCGGTTGAACCCCAGCAAACATAAATTCATCCATTGACGGACCTGATTCTGGTGGTGCAGGAATGTTATACGGATTATCTGGATCCGCCCTAACACTCATCATTGCGCCACAAATCATAAATACAGCAGTACAAACCACTCCTATTAATAGCTTATAAAGTACTTCTCTTTTTATTCTCATTTTTTCTCAATTCTTTTTATTTTTCTTTTTGTGATAGAACATCCGACAAATCCAAAAAATAATCCAAATTTCGATGGTCAAAAATACCGCAATTAAAACCGGTACGTATGACTCTACTTGGTTTGATAACTTTAGTGGGGTAAACGTCTTGTGCAATCGAACCGTTTGCTTGTCAGAATGGATCATAACATCCATCCAATACCTACCAGGCTGCAATTTTTGATAGGGAATTGTCCACACCAAAGGAGTATTCGGGGCAATACTGACATCCGAATATTCCTTTATCGTATCCAACTTTTCGTTATGAAAAACTTTGACTCGCACCCTCGCATGTTGAATCAGCTGTGGGTAATTATTCTTAATCGTAACTTTAAACGCATTTAATCCATCATAATTTCCACTCTCAATGTTTGAAATTTTTAAACGATCTAATTTCAATCCATCCTGTCCACTTAACGAAACTCCAATAACGTAACTGGCTAAACTGTTAACCTTCTCGTTTGAAACGGAAGGAACCACTCCAGTAGCAGTGATGCCAGCAAGTTCTGTTCCCATAACTCGTGAATTTGTCCTGATTTGGTAATTGACTACCTTACTTGCATCCGGAGCCAAATTCACTTCTCTTTTAAGTTTTCCAACAACTTGTCTAGAAACCGAATTCTGATCATTTTTAAGCACGCTTGGATTAGCGTATGAAATACTGCCACTCGACGTGGTCGTTGCATTATTCAGCGTTAACCTAATTTTAATGGGACGGTCTCCGTGATTTTTCAAAAGAAGCGGAAGCTGGTATTCCCGATTCGGTTTAGCTTGAATCGCAAAATACTCTTTGCCCTTTTGAAGCGGGAGTCCACCCAAAACTGGCGTGGCAGAAAATGACGGATAATCATCCGAATTGGCCTGGGAAGTCATTGGCACAAACAGTTCAATCAACAAAACTCCAACTAAAATTATAATTTTAATTAGTTTTCGCATTTGAATTTTATTTCGAATTCTTCAATTCTAATTTTTTAATGAAATGACGGTTTAATATAATCAGAAAAGCGATAAAGAGAAAAATCACTCCGGCTACCATTGTGCCCCATTGGAGCATTTGTCCTGTTTGAGGTAACGTACCTTGTTGCTCCCCACTAACAGCAATGGTTGGCGGAATTTTAGTGCCTTCTGATTCAGAGGAACCTGGGGTTTTATTAGACATATCTTCAGGTTGACCACCCTGTCCATTGGGTGCCGGAGTTACGTTTCTACCAATTCGAATTGTGGTATTTGAATTAGATTCACTCTTCGCAAACGAAGCAGCGTTTGCTCCTAACCCAACGGCTATTAAAATAGTTAATCCAGTTAACAGTACCATCCTTAAAAACTTAGAACATTGTATTCGCATTTGTACATCTCCCAACCTAGTTATTTAGATTGATCGTTTCTTTTATCAAGTTCTGCTTGCTGTGCGGCAATCAAATCCTTTTGTTTTTTGTGTTGACGGTACAAAACGTAGCATAAGATCAAGATTAAGATTAACAAGATAATCAATAGGATGATCCACCACCAGTTTTTATTAGCATTATTAATTGCTGCCTGAGCAATTGAAATATGGAAATCTTTTTCAATATCCCACTTGTTGCCGTTAATGTCTGAAGCCTGCAAACTCAAATGATAATTACCGGGTAACAACGCGTTTTTGCCAAAATTATTCATAAAATTAAAGTTGGAATTAGGCGCCATACTTAAGCCACTCTGGTTGGCCTTACTCAAGACTTTCTTTGGATTACTCTTTCGGTAAATCTTGTCTTTTAAATGCATTTGACTAACCGTCGTGGGCTTTTCGTTTGCCAACTTGGTATAAATCACCGGTTCACTAGCTACTTTCCCCGGTTTAATGCCTTGAGCCGTAAGCTTTGGTTTAATGGTTTGATTAGTGTTGTCACGAAGATAGACGGGCATTGCTAAAGCAAACTTATTATTAACGCTGACCCCCCTTAATTTAGCTGCAGAAGGTGGTAATTGTGGACTAACGTACAGTCCACCCATGATGACACCTTGATAGGTCTTGTCAGGAGCTTTTACGTTAAAGTTAACGTTGGTTCCCTTATTAGGAGCTAAGTTAATCGTCTGCTTCTTGTCTCCTTGGACTAAATCCTTGAATTTATACTTCAAAGTTTTATCAGTCGGAAACTTATTAGTCGGATTGAGCGCAATGGCACCACCACCGGAAGTAAAAGCAGTTGTTGGTTCAATGCTAAAGGACTGGGGTGATTTGGATAAATTAACGATGCTCAAACTAATTTGTTGGGTTTGACCCGGCTTGGTTTGAACAAAGATCACTCCATCTTGCTTAATTTGATTCTTAGTGTAATTCGGTTTAACCGCAATTGATGGACCTTGGGCTGCATTTGTTTTTAAGGTTCCAAGTATCGGAATCATCAAAAGAATGGTTGCAACGGCAAGTAAAAACGGTAACCAGAATTTCTTCAACCTTGATAAAATTACAATCACGTCCTACTTAATTAATTTTCTAATTTACTAAAAAGAAGACAAACCGTACGTGGTCTGTCTTCTTGGTTATACAATACACACCCGTAAAGAGAACTATTAGTTAGTTGGGTTTTGTGGGCCTTGTGCGTTAAGAGTCCAAATAATTGGTGCGTTGTAATCAGCTGGAGTAACGTTAGCTGGCATGTTCAAACTAGCGTCAGTACTCTTTGAGTAGTCAACTGAAGTCGTTCCTAAACCTTGACCAGCATTAGCTGAAAGAACTTGGGAAGAATTGTCAGCTCCAGCATTCAACAATGGAGTATTTACTTGAGCGGCACTTCCAATGCTGTTTTTAACAGCGGTTTGGTTCAATTGAACACCCCAACCATTACCTGGTTGATCATTGAATTGACCTAAAGCAGCTGAAACAGTCCAACCAGCACCATTTGGTTGATCTTTGACGGTACGACCATCAACAACAACTAATTGTGGTTTACCATTACCTGTTTGGTTATCATGCAACGGAATCCCAAATTGTGGGTTACTGTTGTTGGCTGCTTCACCGAAGTTTAAATCTGGAACTTCTTGTAAAGTTAAGTATCCGGTTCTTACTTGAACGTGAGCTTTTGATTGTCCTTGTACTGAACCAGTAGTGTCATTAGGAGTTGCACTAGTGTCTGCTGGAAGATGAACAGGAGCAGCGTTTACATTAATGTTCTCAATGGCCATTGACAAACCTAAAACGGCTGCTAATGATGCCACACCTAAAACTAATTTCTTACCAATATTTGCTTCCATAAAAAACTACCTCCAAAAAATATATTATTTTATTGCTAATAAATTGTATGTTTGTAATGGTGATAAAGCACCACAGACACGCAATCTAATAACATCTTTCACAAAGACATTATACCATAGAATAAAATCCTTGTGCAATAAAAATAGGAAAAATTTCACAACACCCACTTCTTTTCACAATATCCTAATAGAATCCTGACTTCATGCAAAAGTCTACTATTAGTATAACTTATAAATTGATTATTTTTCGAGCTAAAAAAATCACGGTGACCTTTCGATCACCGTGACTTCAATTAATTCTTATTAATTAGTTAGTATAAATTTATCTTAGTACCAACCGTGTGATTGCCAGAATGATTGGGCACCTGACCATGAACCATAACGTGAAGTTACGTATTGGTTAGCAACTCGATCTTGGTTAGCAGCTGAGTAGTCACCATTTAAGTATGACTTAGATAATTGGTACTTACCGTAGTAGTTACCATTTGAAGCAGTGTATGAACCGCCTGATTCACGTGCCGTGATCCAAGCTTTGGCTGCATCATCACCACCGTTACTTGAGTAGTTAACGTTAGCTGGTTTAACAGTGTTAGTTTGTACAGCGTAAGTTCTTTGGTTAGTTCGTGGTGCTGCTGGAGCTGGAGTACTCTTTTGAGCTGATGCTTGTACATTAGCCTTTGGTGATTGGGTTGGTTGAGTATTAGCTTGTTGCTGTGGAGCTGGGGCTTGTTGTACGGGAGCTTGAGCTTTTGGTGCTGCTGGGGCTAGGGCTTGTACTTGAGCCTTTGGTGCTGGTTGAGCAGCAACTGGTTGTTGTACAGGTTGTGCAACCTTAGCAACTGGAGCTTTAACAGCTGGAGTAGTCTTTGGTGCTTGGTAACCAGTAGTTTGTGCTGGTTGTGATACAGCATTTGGAACAGTAACACCAGTTGGGATTACTAATCTTTGTCCAACTGAGATTTGGTCAACATTTTGTAAATGGTTAGCTTTGGCGATTTGGTTAGTAGAAACTTTGTATTGTTGAGCAATTTCTGAAACAGTGTCACCTGATTTAACTGTAACGTTTGTTGAAGCATGGGTGGTGTTAGCACCTACTGCTAATAAACCTAATGCTGCGGCACTTGATAAAACTACGGCCTTGATACTTTTTGACTTCATAATAATAATCACTCCTAATCTAAATTTCTTAACTAATTTTCGTTTTCCGGTTTTCTGTTTTTTAAATTCGTTGATCTCCTGTATCAATCAACAATGTATATACTAAACGGAAAACATTACACACAAATAACACAGTGTTTAAAAAAATCGCCGATTTTTGTTATTTTGTAACATAAGTAACATGTTTTGCAACATAACCCTAAAAATCACCGGATTATTGAGTGTTTTCTGTGTCATTTTGTAATTTTTGCTCTTTTTTTGCCATATACCCCCTTCAATTTCTGCAAAATTACTCCAAAAAAAGTTTGACAACCATGTTTTTAGGTTAATTCAACCTAATTTTTCCGTTTTTGACCAGTTTCTACTATATTAATGTATCGATTGTCAGATTCATCCTCAGTTTTGAATTTCTCACTACCATCTTATTTTTAATTACTAAAACCATATTAATATGGTAGAAAACTTTTTTATGTCATTTAAATTATCAGCCCTTTTTTACGGCCAGCCACTTTATGACCTGTACCAATTTGGCAATCAAAAAATTATTTTGAACTATTTATAATGAAGAAATGCGTCAAGTTAGGGATACTTTAGATAGCGCTTTCATATGTGGAACAATAAGGAATAAACCACTTTTTTTGGTAGCAGTAGTGTTATATAATTGGTCTTGTATACGAATAACTATAATTATTAAAAGGAGTGAGTATTAATGGCAACTGCTAACCGTGCATTATTCATGCTTTTCGGTGGCACTGGTGACCTTGCTTTGCGAAAGTTATATCCAGCCTTATTTGAACTTTACAAAAAGGGCAGTATTGACAATCATTTTGCACTGCTTGGGTTAGCTAGACGACCCCACACCGATGAGGAATTTCAAAAAATGGTTTTGGATTCCATCTCGTCAGAAGCAGATAATCAAGAACAAGCTGAAGAGTTTGCTAGTCATTTTTACTTCAGATCTCATGATGTTACCAACGTGGAACATTATCAGGCCTTAAGTAAATTAGCCGACGAACTTGACAAGAAATACGAACTTAATGGTAATCGGATCTTTTATGTTTCAATGGCCCCAAGATTCTTTGGAATCGTTGCTAAAAATCTGAAGGAACAACACGTTCTTTCAGACAATGGTGGCTTTAACCGCTTGGTAATTGAAAAACCATTCGGTCGAGACTATGAATCTGCTGAAAAATTAAATGATGAATTAACCGCTGCGTTTAAGGAAGACCAAATCTTTCGCATCGATCATTATTTAGGCAAAGAAATGGTTCAAAGTATCCCAGTTATTCGATTCGGTAACCCCATCATCGATGCCGTTTGGAACCACAACTACATCGATAACGTCCAGATCACCCTATCCGAAAAACTTGGCGTAGAAGACCGTGCCGGATATTACGACACAGCTGGTGCTTTACGTGATATGATTCAAAACCATACCATGCAAATCATGACCCTCCTTGCAATGGATAAGCCAGAATCATTTGTTGATACTGACGTTCGTGCTACCAAGGTCAAAACCCTTGAAAGTATGAACTTCTATGATACTGAGGGTGTCAAAAAGAACTTTGTTCGTGGTCAATATGGAGCTGGTAGTGGTTCAGCCGCCTACCGTGACGAGCCAGACGTTCCACACGATTCTAATAATGATACCTTTGTTGCTGGAAAAGTAACTTACAATCTTTCTAGATGGGAGGGCACTCCTTTCTACGTTCGAACTGGTAAGAAGTTAAAAACCAAAGCCACTAGAGTTGATATTATCTTCAAAAAAGACATTAACAACATCTTCAGTAAAGCCGGTTTGCCAGATACTCTTAAAACCAACGTCCTCTCAATTTTAATTGACCCTCGTGGTGGAATTACACTGAGAGTCAACGTCAAGGACTCCAAACAAGGTTTCCATACCGAAACCATCGACCTTAGTTACCTACAAAATGATGCTCGGGCTTCAGAAGTTCCTCAACCATACGAGCGTCTTTTCCATGACATCTTAAATGGTGATCACACCAACTTTGCAAGCTGGCCAGAAGTTGCCGCCGCTTGGAAGTACGTTGACCCCATTCAGAAGTACTGGGACGAAACCAAACCTGATTTTCCTAACTACGAACCGGACTCAATGGGACCAAAGGCAGCAAACGAGTTATTAGCTCGAGATGGTCACAGTTGGTACTTCCCTGCTGAAAAGTAAAGAAAGTGCTTACAAAATTTGAAGTTTCTATTTCACAATTCTAATGTGAAATGGTAAACTACTAGTGTAATGAATTAACATATATATTCGAAAAGGAAGGTATATTATGGCTGATAAAAAAGCAAACATTGGTGTTGTTGGTATGGCTGTTATGGGTAAGAACCTTGCCCTCAACATTGAAAGTCGCGGTTACACAGTTGCAATTTATAACCGTACTGCAAGTAAGACTGAACAAGTAATGAAGGATCACGGTGACAAACACTTGATTCCAAGTTACAACGTTAAGGATTTCGTTGAATCAATTCAAAAACCTCGTACGATCTTATTGATGGTTAAAGCTGGAAAGCCAACTGATGCCGTTATTGCTGAACTATTACCATTACTTGATAAGGGTGACACTCTTATTGACGGTGGTAACACTAACTTCCACGATACTATGGCTCGAAGTGAAAAACTTGCTAAGTCAGGTATTAACTTTATCGGAATGGGTGTTTCTGGTGGTGAACTGGGAGCCCTTAAAGGCCCTTCACTAATGCCCGGTGGTCAAAAAGAAGCCTACGACCGTGTTGCTCCAATCCTTGAAAAGATTGCTGCTAAGGCCGAAGATGGCGAACCATGTGTTGCTTACATTGGCCCTAACGGTGCTGGTCACTATGTAAAGATGGTCCACAACGGTATCGAATACGGTGACGAAGAATTAATCGATGAAACCTTCAACCTTTTGAGAAATGCTGCTGGTTACTCAGTTGATGACCTTGCTAAAATCTTCAAAGATTGGAACAAGGGTGAGTTAAACTCATACTTGATCGAAATCACCGCTGACATCTTGACTAGAAAAGATGACTTAGGAGACGACAAGAACAAGCCAATTGTTGACGCAATCTTAGACCGTGGTGCTAACAAGGGTACTGGTAAGTGGAGTTCAATCGATGCTTTAGACATTGGTGCTCCTCAATCAGTTATCACCGAATCAGTTTACGCTCGTTTCATCTCAATGATGAAAAAAGAACGAATGGCCGCTTCAAAGGTTCTTCATGGTCCTGCCAAAGAACCTAAGTTTAACAGCGACGAAATCGTTGAAAAGGCTCGCCAAGCATTATACTTCGGTAAAATCATGAGTTATGCTCAAGGTTTCGAACAAATGCGGATGGCCTCAGAACACTATGGTTGGGACTTGAAGTACGACCAATTAGCTAAGATTTGGCGTGCTGGATGCATTATCCGTGCCCAATTCCTTCAAAACATCACTGATGCCTTTGATAAGGATCCTAAGTTAACTAACTTGTTAATGGACCCATACTTCTCAGACATCGCTAACAAGTACCAAGACTCAGCTAGAGAAATCGTTTCGTTAGCTACTGAAGCAGGTATTCCTGTTCCATCATTGTCAGCTGCCGTTTCATACTTCGACTCATACAGAGCTCAAGTACTTCCAGCTAACTTGCTTCAAGCACAACGTGATTACTTCGGTGCTCACACTTACGAACGTACTGACCGTCCAGGTAACTTCCATTACCCATGGTACAAAGAACAATAAAACAAACGTTTTAAAAAGATCGACTTTAATAGTCGATCTTTTTCTATGTTTTTAGCTAACAAACAAGCATTATAGTCTAAAAAGCTGTATTATGATGGTGTAGTAGATAGTTAAACAATTAGGGAGGAACAAGACAATGTCCGAACGAAAAGTATACAATGATTATTTCTATGATGAACCAGCTTTTAACACCCATGACGGTGGATACATTCCACTCAAGGTGCCTGATGTTCCAGAACACAAATTAAACATCCCCGAAATTTTAAAGCCCGATAAAGAAACCGATACCGACATGTGGTACACGGTGGATGCCCAACCAGGTGAAACTCAGATTTTACCCGGTGAAAAAACAAAGACTTGGGGTTACAACGCTAGTATTTTAGGTAAGACCATCATTTTAAAAGAGGGTAAACACATGCATGTGACCTTAAAAAATGACTTACCAGTTTTAACCACCTTTCATTGGCACGGACTAAATGTTTCCGGTCCATACGTTGACGGTGGTTGTCACGCACCAGTTTACCCTGGTGAAAGCAGTGAAATTGAGTTTACGGTGAATCAGCCTGCTGCCACATTGTGGTTGCATGCTCATCCATGTCCAGAAACTTCTGAACAAGTCTACAAGGGTCTTGCTACCCCAGTGGTTGTTCAAGACGACATTGAATCCAAGTTACCCTTCCCAAGAAATTACGGGGTCGATGACATTCCCGTTGTCCTACAAGACCGTCATTTCCACAAGGGTAACCAACTAAACTACAAAGAAGACTACGATCCAGATGGTGTTCAAGGTCCAACTGCCATGATTAATGGTACCGTGAACCCCTACTTTGACGTTACTACCCAACGAGTACGACTCAGATTCCTTGATGGCTCCAACCGTCGTGAATGGCGCCTTCACTTCGACGACGACTTGAAGTTCACTCAAATTGGTTCTGATGGTGGAATTCTTCCTGAACCAGTCGAGTTTACACACCTCATGATGGTTTGTGCCGAACGTGATGAAGTCATCGTTGATTTCAGTGGTTATAAACCCGGTGATGAAGTTCAACTCTACTCCGACGACGTTCCCATCATGACGTTTAAGATTCATGAGTTTGCACCAGACAACACCAAGCTCCCAGATCACCTCGTTGACATGCCACCATTTGCCAAAATTGACAAGGACGCTCCCGTTCATAAGGCAGCTATGTCTGGAATGGACGAATCCGTTGAAATCAACGGTAAGAAGTTCGACATGCAACGAATCGACGATCGCCAAGAAGTTGGCAAAGAACGAATTTGGGAAGTATCTAACTCAAATGAAATGGATGGTGGGATGGTTCATCCTTACCACATGCACGGAACTCAATTCCGAGTACTTTCCAGAAACGGTGGTGACCCTTATCCAAACGAACACGGTTGGAAGGACACCATTGGGGTTAACCCCGGCGAAGTCGTTCGTTTGCAAGTTAAGTTCGACTTTCCTGGCGTTTACATGTATCACTGTCACATTACGGAACACGAAGACGGTGGCATGATGCTTCAGATCCAGGCTTATGACAAAAATGATCCACACAAGAAGTACAAGTTAATGAACATGGATACCCTACTAAACGCTCTTTCAAAAGAAGAGGGCATCCCAGTGAAGGACTTAGATATCCCAGCTATGAATTCATACAAAAAGATGGGAATCCACATGTGTTAATTAAAGATTGGAAAACAGCTGCAGTAATGCGGCTGTTTTTTTGTGGGTAAAATTATTTATGTAATTTATTAATGTTAAAAACAAGCATCATGATGCAAATTCATCCAATTATCATCTAATAATTACAAACTGGGTCCGTTGCATTTTATCAACTTTATGATAATATTAATTACAATATAAAGCTTTAAATGGTTCAGAGAAGCCACAAGCATAACATGTTATACATATAATGATTGAACGATTGTGTTCTCATGCTATTCTGTGCGCTGAATCTGGACCTTGCAGAATTAAATGGGAGGACAATTTTTTTATGCCAAAATTGACAAAGTATCAAAAGCGCATCACGTGGTCAACTGGGATTGGGTTCATCCTGGAACGAATGGACGCCATGTTTATGTCACTGGCACTGGCTTCAATCATCATTAGCTTAAACATCTCAAAGGCTCAGGGTGGCTTACTACCAGCCATTACCGCCATCGGATCCATTTTCGGTGGGATTGGCTTTGGCGCAATCGCCGACCGTTATGGAAGGGTCAAAACCCTCTGCTGGACCATCATTATCTATGCCATTGGAACCGCCGGAATGGGACTTACCAACTCGTTCTGGATGCTATGTCTCTTTCGCATCATCATCGGGGTCGGTAATTCTGGTGAGTACGGGATTGCGATTACCATGCTAAGTGAGGCCTTCTCAAAGAAATATCTCGGTCGCTTGTCGGCCGCTGCTGGAATCTGCGGTCAGATTGGTTCAATTATTGCCTCCCTCCTATCTGCCTTTATTCTTCCCCACTTTGGTTGGCACGTCCTCTTCTTCATTGGGATCGTTCCCGTTATCTTAGCTTGGTTTATCAGATTTCACTTACCCGAGAGTAAAGAATTTACCGAGAACCGAAACGCCATTGAAAAAGATCCTAACCGTGATTTCAGCCACTGGACCGAATTATTCGCCACCCCGAAAGAATGCTTTCTAACGGTCAGAATCATGATTATGTTCATGATCCACATCGCCGGCTATAACGGTCTCATTAGTTGGCTTCCCTCAATTGCTCAAGAAAGAATGCACATCTCAGTGGCCGGTTCATCCCTCTGGATGATTGCGACCATCGTCGGCATGTCACTTGGGATCATGTGTTTTGGGATCGTTCAAGATCACCTCGGCAGTCGCCTAGCATACGGCATCTGGCTACTAGCCGCCGCTGCCTCGGTCTTTTTGCTGATTATCGCTTCAAATAAGTTGGAATTTTTAATCGGTGGTGGAATCGTTGGTTTCTGTTCCGACGGGATGTATAGTGGTTATGGAACCATCGTCAGCAAGCTCTATCCCACCGAGATTCGGGCAACGGCCAACAACACCATCATGAGTATTGCCAAAAGTGTCGGCAGCTTTTCCACCGTCCTGATTGGATTCTTGATGGATCGCTTTAACCTCATGGCGGTGATCCTCTTTTTGAGCGGGATTTACCTCGTTAGCTTCGTAATCATGCTGTCAATCAAGGAATTAAAACACGAAAACAAGGCGCAAATCACTACATCAGAAAACACGGAAAAGGTGGCATAATAATTTGAAAGTCCGAATTTTATCAACCAGTGACGTGCATGGATACGTGTACCCCACTAACTATACAACCCGCAATAACCACGCTTCACTTGGCATGCTTCAGGCGGGTGCCATCATCAAGAAGGCTCAACAGGACGAAAAAGACGACGAAATTGTCGTAGCAATTGAAAATGGTGACTGGATTCAGGGATCACCATTTTCAACCTTTTTGTCAGAACAGGGCGCAGACAAACGTCGTCTTCTCAGTCAAATAACGGCTGACGTTGGATATGATGCCGCTACCCTGGGAAATCACGAGTTCAACTACGGCCAACAGTACATTAGGGACACTGAGAGTAAACGGAACTACCCCATTTTGAACGCCAACATTGAGGGTGCCATTTCTAACAAGATTGCCGATCAACCGTACGTAATTATTGAGAAAAAAGGCGTCAAGTTTGCCATTCTAGGACTAACGACCGCCTTTATTCCCAATTGGGAGCGTCCCAATAATATTCAAGGATTAAAATTTAATTCAGCACTAGCAACGGCTAAGCAGTATGTTCCTGAATTACGTCAAAGGGCTGACGTGGTCATTGTCGCCTACCATGGTGGGATTGAAGCCGATCCCAAAACTGGTCAGCCAACCGAAAAGGACACATCAGAAAACGAAGGCTACCGCATTGCGACGGAAGTCCCTGGAATTGATGCCCTCATTACGGGTCATCAGCACCGTCAGTTGGCGGGAAAAATTAATGGCGTTCCCTTCACTCAACCTGGAGTTCACGGCAGTGATGTCGGTGAAATTGACCTGGATTTAACTTCTAACAAACAGCTTGTTGGAAGTTCCAGTCATCTCATTTCAACGGCTCACACCCAACCAGACTATGACCTAATTCCCGATCATCAAATCGAAAGCGAGGTGGAAGACTGGCTGGATCAACCAGTCGGCCAAACAACGGGAGCAAGCATGCTGATTGACGATCCCATGAAGGTCCGAATGAACAATCATCCCTACATCGACTTTATCAATCGGGTGGAGATGGATGCAATGAACGTTGATATCGCCGGAACCGCCCTCTTCAACGATGATATTAAGGGTTTTCATCATGACATTTCAATGCGTGAAATCATCAACGGTTACAGTTACCCCAACACCATTATGGCCGAAAAAATTACCGGAGCGGATTTAAAGCGGGCCCTCGAAAAATGTGCCGAATTTTTCGCCATTCAAAACGGTAAGATTGTCATTGACCCCAAATTCATCACCCCCAAAATGCAACTATTCAACTACGACATCTACAGTGGAATTGACTACGAATTTGACATCTCCCAACCGGTTGGCAAACGGGTGGTTAAACTCAACTATCACGATCAGCCCGTTGCTTATAATCAGGAATTAAAGGTTGCGTTAAATAACTATCGGGCCATTGGTGGTGGCGACTATGACATGTTTAACGCCCAGAAGGTAATCAACGAAAGTCCAGACAGTGCCTCCGACTTAATTGTGCAATACCTAAAAAGACACGACCCCTATGTCGCCACCATCCCGAACAATTTAACGGTCAGAAAATAAAAAGAGCTTCCATTTGGAAGCTCTTTTAGTCTACTCATCTTCATTAATAATTTTATCGATAAATTCTTTGGTTCGCTGATTTTGGGGATGGTCAAAGAGCTGATCCGGCGTATTCTTTTCCTGGATGTAACCGTTCGCCATAAACCAGACTTCATCGGCTACCTTTTTCGCAAAACCCATCTCATGAGTCACAACCACCATCGTCATGCCCTCATTAGCCAGTCCTTGCATGACATGAAGCACTTCACCGACCATTTCAGGATCAAGTGCACTCGTGGGTTCATCAAACAACATGACCTGCGGATTCATGGCAAGTGCTCTGGCCATGGCAACTCTTTGGGCCTGGCCACCAGAGAGACTGGACGGATAAACATTGGCCTTCCCCTTTAATCCCACTCGGTCTAGTAATCTCAGTCCAATTGAAGCGGCCTCCTGATCTTTGACGTGTTTCACTTTTTTAGGAGCCAGCTTTAAATTTTCTAAGACGGTCATGTTAGGAAAAAGATTAAAGCTTTGAAACACCATCCCAATCCGTTCACCCAAAGTAGCAACCTCTTTGTGGTTGAACCTGGTAAGATCCTTTCCATCAAAGATAATTTGTCCACTGGTGGGTTCTTCCAACATGTTCAGACACCGCAAAAAGGTACTCTTACCAGAACCAGAGGGACCAATCACACAGATGACCTGGCCCGTTTTAATGGTTCCGTCAATGCCCTTTAAGACCTCATTTTCCCCAAAATCTTTTTTCAAATCGTTGACTTGAATCAACGTTTCATTATCAGTTTTAGTCATGGTTCATCCTTCTTTCAAAGTAGTTCAGCACCCTTGACAACGAGAACGAGAGGATAAAGTAGAGAATCATTGCAACGGCAATTGGTGCCACTCCTCTGTAAGTGTCAGCCCGAACGATGTTTAGTTCGTACACAATTTCTGTTACTCCAATGATTGAAACGATGGAACTGTCCTTGATAATGGTGATAAATTCATTTCCAAGGGCGGGCCAAATGTTCTTAAAGGCCTGGGGCAAAATAACCGATGCCATCATGTCTTTTTTAGAAAGTCCCAAACTTCTCGATGCTTCTGACTGCCCCTTGTCAACGGCGTTAATCCCACCTCTGATGATCTCACTGACATAAGCACCACTGTTTAAGGAAACGGCAATAATGCCGGCAGTCAAAGCGGGAATATTGACCAAAACGCCTAGTCCGAAGTAGACGAACAGGACCTGTACCATCATGGGGGTTCCTCTGACAAATTCCGTGTAGGCAATTGACGGCCAGCTCAAGAACTTGTATTTCGAGAGTCTCATCAGTACCAAGATGATGCCAAGAATGATGCCGAAGAAGACGGAAACGACTGAAATAATTAAAGTATACTCAACCCCAGTGGCGAAGTATTTCCAGTAGTGCCACATTGACGTGTTGTGGGTGTTAACCTTCATGTGCTTCCCAGCGTCCTTTAGGTATTGTGGAATCAGGTTCTTTTGGTGAATCTGATCAATACTTTGATTGACGGCGCCTACAAGGGACGTGTTACCCTTCTTAAACGCAATGGCAGTCCCAACGTCGTTTTTATTTAATTTGTAACCCGAATCAACGGCCTTTAGGGAATGATCGTTTGCGACATAGGCTTGGGCCACCGGCTTTTCAACCCCGACGGCAGCAACCTTGTGGGTCTTAAGTGCCAGAACTAAATCTGGTGTCTTGTCCATCCCAACTACGTGCGCGTTGGGAATATACTTTTTAGCTAAACTTTGTTGCAGGGTCCCGGTCTGGGTTCCAACCTTTTGCCCCTTTAAACTATTTTTATTTTTAATCTTACCAGTATCATTTTTGTTGATGAGAAAATCCTGCCCACCGCTATAGTAAATCTTGGAGAAATCAGCATTCTGCTTCCGTTCGGGAGTCGGATTAATTCCGCCAATTGCCATGTCAATCTTGCCCGACTGAACGGCTACCAGCAGAGAATCAAAACTCATATTTTTAATCTTTAACTTAACGTGTAAATTTTTCGCAATCTGTTTGGCAATGTCAATATCAAGGCCGACATCGTCCTGTTTCCCATTCCTATTAACCTGAAACTCAAACGGAGGATAATCCGGAGCGGTTCCGACCGTCAGTGTTCCTGATTGCTTGACTCGGTTCAACGATTGGTCATCCGCGTGTGCTGGTCGTCGTGTTAACAAGGTACCCATTCCAACAATGACAACGACCAACAACAACTGCATGACAGTCTTTAACTTCGACTTACTCATTGAACTTCATCTCCTTAACAATTTCTTAATTAATTTTTCAAAGTGTACCACCTGTGAAATGAAAAGCAAATCTAATTTAAGAAAATTTGCTATCAAAGAACGCAAAAAGACTGAAGCCATGCGGCTTCAGTCTTTTTTGCTTTTTTTATTTTAATTCAGCTTTAGCCTTGTCAATCTGCGCTCTGACCTGCTTAAACCCGGTTCCACCTTCGGAGTTACGGCGCTTTACGGCCACTTCTGGATCAAGTTCATGATAGACATCGTCCTGGATTACAGATGAGGCTTTCTGTAACTCTTTTAAACTCATGTCCTGTAAGTCACGGTGCGTCTGAATGCAGTTTAAGACTAATTTACCAACAATTCCGTGGGCCTCACGAAACGGAACCCCCTTGGCCGCCAAGTAGTCGGCCAGCTCGGTTGCGTTTGATAAATCATGCTTGGTACTATCACGCATCTTGTCCTTATTGATCTTTAGGGTGGAGAGCATCCCGTTGAACACCTTGAGTGCCGGCAAGACGGTCTTAACCGCATCAAAGACCCCTTCTTTGTCTTCCTGTAAGTCTTTATTATAGGCCAATGGCAGTGATTTCATGGTTGACAGAAGTCCCATCAAGTCACCATACACGCGCCCGGTCTTTCCCCGAATCAGTTCGGCCATGTCTGGATTTTTCTTCTGCGGCATGATTGAACTACCAGTCGAATACTCGTCACTGATTTCTAAGTACTGAAACTCATAACTAACCCACATACTAATCTCTTCACAGAAACGGGACAGATGCATCATCAAGATGGAACAGTTACTCAGAAATTCCAGGGCAAAGTCACGGTCAGAAACAGCGTCTAACGAATTGGCATAGACCTCATCAAAGCCAAGTTCTTGGGCAGTAAACTGCCGGTCAATGGGAAACGTGGTCCCAGCAAGAGCCGCCGCTCCCAGTGGCAGCATGTCCGTGTGCTTCTCATTAAACTCAAAACGTTCCTTGTCCCGCTTCAGCATCTGGTAGTACGCCATCAAGTAGTGGCCGTACGAGATGGGCTGGGCATGCTGAAGGTGCGTATAACCCGGCATGATGGTTTCCACGTTTTCATCCGCCATCTTCACCAACGTCTTCTGTAAAGTCGTAATCTCGTCAATGATTTTGGGAAGCCGCTTTTTTAGGTATAAATGAAAATCCGTTGCCACCTGATCGTTTCTGGAACGCGCCATGTGAAGTTTTCCGGCTACCGGACCAATTCGATCGGTGAGGATCTTTTCAATATTCATATGAATATCTTCATTTGCTTTGGAGAACTTAATTTTACCAGCGTGCAAATCGGTTTGAATGCCCTCTAAACCACTGACAATCTGTTTAACGTCGCCAGCGGGAAGAATGCCAGTCTTTTCTAGCATTTTTACGTGAGCCAGCGATCCCTCAATATCCTCGTCAGCCATTAATTGGTCAAAAGAGATTGACGAACCAAAATTATCAACCGATTCATCAGGTTGCTCGGTAAAGCGGCCACCCCATAGTTTATCGCTCATTTACTTTTGTCCTTTTGCTTTTGATTTTTAATCTGAACCTGGGAGTTCACCTTCGTTGGAAGACCCCACAATTTGATAAAGCCCTTGGAAGCTACCTGGTCGAATGAATCCGATGAGGTATAGGTAGCAAGATCCTTATCATACAGCGAGTTCTCTGACTTTCTGCCAAGGACGGTGACGTTACCCTTAAATAACTTAACTCTAACCACCCCACTGACGTGTTTCTGCGAATCCTTCAAAAAGGCCTGAAGTGACTCCATTAGTGGTGAGAACCAGAGTCCGTCGTAGATGACCTCACTGATTTCGTTTTCAACAATGGGCTTGAAGTGTGCCAATCCTCTTTCAAAGGTCAAATCTTCGAGTTCCTTGTGAGCTTTAAGGAGCACCGTTGCTCCAGGAGTCTCATAGACTTCTCTGGATTTGATTCCAACTAACCGATTCTCAATGTGGTCAATTCGACCGATTCCATTTTCACCAGCAATCGTATTTAACTCTTTGATGATATCAGCGAATTTCATGGGCTTGCCGTTCAACGCAACTGGAAGACCTTTTTTAAACGTAATTTCTAGTTCGGTTGGTTCATCGGGCGTTTCTTCAACCGGTTTGGTCATATCAAAGGCATCCTCTGGAGCGCTAACCCATGGATCTTCTAAGACCCCGGCTTCGTTAGCACGACCCCAGATATTACTGTCAATTGAATATGGTGAATCTAAATCAATTGGGATATCAATATTGTGATCCTTAGCGTACTCAATCTCGTCTTCTCTAGACCAGTGCCAGTCACGAACTGGACTTAACACGTCTATGTCGGGAGCAAGGGCATGAATAGCAACTTCAAATCGGACCTGATCGTTTCCTTTTCCAGTACAACCATGAGCGATCGCATCGGCGCCTTCGTTCTTTGCGACCTCAACCAATTTCTTTACAATCAAAGGTCTTGATAAAGCAGAAACAAGCGGATACGATCCTTCGTACATGGCGTTGGCCTGTAAGTCGACTGAAGCATACTCATCAGCGAATTCATCTTGAGCGTCAATTACGTATGAGCGGACGGCACCCACCTTTAGCGCTTTATTTTTAATGAATTCTTGGTCCTTGTTTTCGCCAACGTTGATGCAGGTTGCAATGACGTCATAACCTTTATCAGTCAACCAAGCGATCGCAACTGAAGTATCAAGACCACCAGAATATGCTAGAACAACTTTCTTCCTTTTATCTGACATTACTAATTCACCCTTTTCTTTTAAGATTGTTCTAAGAGTACTACGCGAATATTGATTTTTCAACCACCTTTGGGATAAAAGTCACATATTCAACACTTAAAGGTTCTCGTCAATCTCTTGATCATCACTGTCGGGAATCTTGGAGTCGGCGTGACGCATGCCGTAAACGAAGTAAATAATGACACCCAACAGGAACCAAACGACCGCATAAATTTTAGCCTGAATATCGAGTCCCATAAAGACAGCGAGGGAACCCAAAAAGCCTAATGCGGGTAAGATTGGATAAAAGGGAATCCGGTAAGCCGCCTTGGGGAGGGTTTTCCCTTCGCGTCTTCTGAGTGGATACATGGCCAGTGAGACCGCCATGAAGGCAATTAACGTCCCAGCTGAAATCAATTGGGCGAGGAAGGTAAACGGAAAAATGGCCCCCAGAATGATTCCAATGATGGTGATGATCCAGAGGGCGTTACTTGGAATCTTTTTTTGATTCAGTTTGCCAACGGCCTTGGGCAACATTTTGTCACGGCCAAAGGAATAGATTAAACGGGAACCAGCCATCATCATTCCAATTAAAGCCACTAACATCCCGGCAACCGCCACGGCCTGCACGACGGTGGCAACGATGGTGTGACCACTTTGTCGAAGCGCCCACCCCACTGGTTCGGCGTTGTTAGTATACATGGTGTACTTAAACATCCCTACCAACACTAGTGAAACACAAATAAAGAAAATCGTAGCGATTACTAACGAACCAATGATGCCACGTGGCATGGTTTTTTGGGGATTCTTAGCTTCACCAGAGTTAGAGGCGATGGAATCAAACCCAATGTAGGAGAGAAAAATCGTTGAAATCCCAGCGTAGATCCCTTGCCAGCCACCGAAGACCGTTCCATCAGGATTCGGATGACTTTTCGGGAAGAACGGAACGTAGTTTTGGGCTTTGATAGCGGTCGCACCAACCACAATAAAGGCCACGATTGCCAGTAGTTTCAACACTACCAACACGTTTGAAATTCGAGTTGTTTGTCGGTCACCACGCATCAAGATGTAGGTGACAAGTGCCAACACTAAAACGGCAATAATATCAATTACCCCTCCGTTAGTACCAAGTGGGGAAGAAATTGCCTTTGGTAGCGTAATTCCAAGCGGCGAGATTAGTCCTTGGACGTTTGATGAGAGTCCAGCGGCAACAAAGGCCACGGCGATGAGGTATTCCGCTAGTAGCGCCCAGCCAACGATCCAGCCCCAAAATTTACCAAACAGGACTGAGATCCAAGAATAAGCAGAGCCGGCAAAGGGCAAGACGGACGCCATTTCAGCGTAATTCATTGCTACGAGGCCAGCTACTAGTGCTGCTAGGATGAACGAAATGACAACGGCCGGTCCGGTGTACTTGGCTGCTACAATCCCAGGTAAGGTGAAAATTGACGTTGAAAGGATGGTTCCAAGGCCGAGCGCGAGGAAGTCCTTAACGGTCATGGTTTTTTCCAAGTGTTTATCTTTAGATATATAGAAATGAAAATCAACTTTTTCATTCATCTTGTGCCAAATATTTTTCATGCTTCAAACTCCTTTTGATTACCAACCCATGTTTGCGGGTGATTTAGTTAATTTTCCGTCGTTTAATTCTTGCATTGCCTGCTCAATCATTGAAAAGGCTTTTTGTAAATCGGTTTCTTTAATTACCAACGGTGGTTGGAAACGTAAAACATTGCCACGGACGGTAATCATGATCGCGCCCAACTCAAATATCCGATAAATTAGTTTGTTAGCGGCATCACCGTCTGGTTTCTTGGTCTGCGGGTCAACAATGTCAATTCCACCGTTTAATCCATACATTCGAACGTCACCAATAAATGGAAATCGGTCTTCCATTTGCTTAAAGAATTGATTGGCCTGTTTGCCTAATCTTGCACTTCGTTCTACCAAGTGTTCGTTTTTAATGACGTCTAGAGTAGCGTTAGCAGCGGCCGCCGACACTGGATTACCAGCCGTCGTAAAGGTATTCCCAGGTGCATCCATGGCATCCATAATTTCTTTTCGACCCGCAACAGCACTGAGCGGCAATCCGGATGCAATTGACTTTCCAATCGCAACTAAATCTGGATGAACATCCTTAAAATAATCAATTGACCACATCTTCCCACTTCGTCCGAGTCCTTGATTAACCTCATCTACGGCAAATAGGATGCCGTGATCCTTGGCGAATCGATACACCCGATTTAAAAAACGTTCTGGTGCTTTAATAAAACCACCATCACCTTGAATGGCTTCGATCTCAATGACCGCCGTCTCTTCAGCTGGTAAATAAGTCTCAAATGGCAACTTAAAAGCCTCAAACATCCGATCACTGAATTCATCATCATTTTCACCCTTTAGACGATTCCATGGACTTGGATAGGGAACCTTAACTACACCAGGTAAGAGTGGCCCAATTTTGCGTGACATGTTGAGACTAACTGCCGAAGTACTAATCGATCCATACGTGGAACCATGATAAGCACCGGTAAAACTCACAATGTATTGCCGTCCCGTGAATGCTCTCGCAAATTTAATGATCGCATCGTTCGCGTCAGATCCAGAATTACCAAAAGCCACTTTAGTTGGTCCATCAATTGGGGCTAATTTAGCTAATCGTGGGGCTAACTTAGCTTCCTCAGAAGTCGCAAAATAGGCTGGAGTGTATTGAATCAACCGGCTAGCTTGATCTGAAATGGCTTTGACAACTTTCTGATGACAGTGTCCGGTATTAGTTGAAGACGCACTGGATAAGAGGTCAATGTAACTGCGGTCATCTTCGTCCGTTAAAATGGCTCCGGCCCCTGATTTAATTACAATATCAAAATATTTAATTCGTGCCGCCTTTGAATAGGCCCGCTGTTCGTGATCCAGCGTTTCTTTATTTGTCATTTCAAACCCTCCTTGAACTATTTATTAAAGTTAACTTCTTGAAAATAAAAAAGTCCCCCAGTTCACGTAACTGGAGGACATTACCTACTTCCCCCCGCAGTTACCAACAAAACTGTGAGGACTTAAAGAAGAAGTTAGCTCTGACTTAAAAGCATCTTATTATCCACACAATTTTTAATCATCACTGTGACTAAAATGAATAATAAAATGCTAATCATGGAAACTACGGGTGCCGTCATCGCTAAAACTTCCTTTCATTAGTTTCACTGATTGTAAATTGAAACGACCAATCCTGTCAATGCTTTTTTATCAATTTCTTAACAAACAACAAAAGAAAAGCTGAGGTCAGATTAAATTTCCAACTTCAGCTTTTATCATTATGCTTTTTTTGATTTAACTTGTTTGACGTAACTATTCGCTTGCTTCCGATTAAATTCATGTTCAGAACTTCCAATTACCACCGTCGCAAGTGAATTGCCGACCACGTTGACTGCCGTCCGACCCATATCAATGAACCGATCGATGCCGGCGATGAAGGTCAAACCAGACATGGGAACGCCAATCGTTGAAATAGTGGCAAGCAGCACAACAAAGGAGGCCCCTGGAACTCCAGCCATTCCCTTTGAGGTGATCATCAATACAATCAGTAAGGTGACCTGCTGTCCAATTGATAAGTGAATGTTATAAGCCTGAGCAAGAAAAAGAGCCGCCAGTGACTGATAGATTGCCGAACCGTCAAGATTAAAGGTGTACCCAGTTGGGATAACGAACGAAACGATTGATGGACTAACGCCAAAGTGATCCATTTTTTGAATCATCTTAGGTAGAACCGCCTCAGAGCTGGCAGTCGAAAAGGCTAAAACAATTTCATTCTTGATAACCGCCAAAAGGTCCGAGAGTTTGAAATGACAGAGGCGAGCCACCACTCCCATTACTACCAGAACGAAAACAAGCATGGTGAGATAAACTAAGAAAACAAAGTAACCTAATGGTAACAGTGCCTTAATTCCTAGTTCGGCCAAGGTGACCCCAATTAGGGCACAAACTCCAATTGGAGCTAAGTGCATAACCCAATTTGTAATTTTAAACATAACTTCTGAGACCGCACTCATGAAGTTAATAATAATTTGCCCCTTTTCACCGATGGCTGCGGTTCCTAAACCAAAGAAGACCGAAAAGACGATAATTGGCATCATATCACCCTTGCTTAATGACGCAAAGATGTTAGTAGGAATTAAGTTCATAATCATGGACCAGATTCCTGTATTTTTGGACTGCTTGGCAGTCGCTATGTATTGACTAATGTCCGTCGATCCATGCATTTGATGAACGTTAATGTAAGTTCCGGGATGAGCGATGTTAGCGACTAAGAGACCCAAAATAATAGCAACCGTGGTCATTAATTCGAAGTAAACCAGCGTCTTTACCCCAATCCGTCCGACCTTTTTGATGTCACCCATTCCGGCAATTCCAACCGTTAAACAAGAAACCACAATTGGTAAAACAATCATTTGAATTAGGCTAATAAACATAGTCCCAATGTTTTGCATTACATTAATGGCATCTTTATTCTGATAAAAAATAACGCCTAAGATAATCCCTAAGAACAAGCCAAATACAATTTGCCAACCAAGTGAAAAACGGTACCAGCGTTGTTTTTTCATAAAATCACTACCCTTATGACTTAATTGTTGGTAATTATACACCTAATTTACGACACAAAAAAAGAGTTCCTAACCAAATGGTTAAAAACTCTGGGTTGCGTGGCAACGTCCTACCCTTGCAGGGGGCGATCCCCCAACTACTCTTGGCGTGCTGAAGCTTAACTTCTGTGTTCG
>NZ_JBWXUY010000047.1:0-247 GCF_059901325.1 Fructilactobacillus sp. X2R5C3
TTGCAGAACCTCATCAATTTTCGAATGATCCATTTGATCATCTAATTTTCTTTGCTGTTGTTCTGCTTTTTGCTTCCTTAACTTACTTAATTTGCTAGTATGGTCTGATAAAAAATAGCCCTGCCATTTTTTAATACCACGATCATGATAATCAAATTTAAAAAAATTCTGAACAGCTTTTTCATTCATAATGGTTCTCCTAACTCTAACTTTGAATTTTTCTTTGCGCCGTTGGCCAAACTAAGTT
>NZ_JBWXUY010000048.1:0-247 GCF_059901325.1 Fructilactobacillus sp. X2R5C3
CGTTGGTAGAGTATGTATGGATCAACTAATGGTTAGGTTACCTTACAAGATGCCGATCGGAACTAAGGTTACTTTGGTTGGAACCGATCACGATCATACCATTACTTTACAGGACGTTGCTGACTATTGTCATACCATTCATTATGAGATTGCATGTGAGTATTCTAGCCGTTTACCACGTGTTTATCGGTCAAGTGATCATCTGAAGTAAATATTTGTAAGAGGGAGTATCTCCATGATATACAAA
>NZ_JBWXUY010000049.1:0-245 GCF_059901325.1 Fructilactobacillus sp. X2R5C3
GTCTTTGTATGTCCATACGTGGATTATTCACTGATAAAACAACTGAATAGTAAAGAAAACTTTTATAAAATGTGTGACAAGTATGGGATGCCATATCCCGGTACCAAGATTATTTCTAAAAATAATTTTGAAAAGGATAACTTTGCTCAACCTTTTGATTATCCGATTGCACTCAAACCAACTAACAGTGTGGAGTGGTTGGACATTCACTTTGAAGGTAGAAAAAAAGCCTTCACCATTAAAAG
>NZ_JBWXUY010000050.1:0-244 GCF_059901325.1 Fructilactobacillus sp. X2R5C3
GCCCGCAGGTGCTGAATCCCTTCCAAGCCATCCTGGTCCAGATCCCAGTAAGTCCCGGCCGGCTCGAGGTAAGGGCTCCGCGTCCTATCGCCGACCACCTTGGGCGAGCCTTGGATGGCTCGGCCGATCTGGCGAAGCAGATCCGATCCGGCCCCCGATTGCGCCTGCGCTCCAGCCGCCGCAGTCAGGGCAAACGCCCCGGTCAGCACGGCCCTTCTAACTCCCTTCATGGAACCCCCTGTTC
>NZ_JBWXUY010000051.1:0-244 GCF_059901325.1 Fructilactobacillus sp. X2R5C3
GAACTTGAACAGCTTTGGCATGGTCTACTTCCATTAGATGATCCTGAGTTTGTTCATCCTATCGATTTTTCAGCGACCATAGCCGCGTTTTCGGTTTAACTTTTTCGCGACCACATTTATCTTTTCAGCTGAATGTATCGCGACATAAAGCCCTTTGCTATAAAGGCTCTAACAGAGAAAATTATACTAAATATCATGACTGAAAAATTACCTTTAGCGTTGTTTTTAATGGGCCCAACGGCAT
>NZ_JBWXUY010000052.1:0-243 GCF_059901325.1 Fructilactobacillus sp. X2R5C3
CGGGTTTACGCTCGCACATTGCACCACAATCAACATTATACCTTGATATTATTGACTACCCGGGTGAATGGTTGCTCGATTTACCTATGCTTGAGCAAAGCTACCAGCAGTGGTGTGAGCAACAATACGCGTTACTAGTGCAGTCCCCTCGAATTGATTAGGCACAAGATTTTTTATCCGCACTTAATAGCCTTGATTTGAATGCACCTGTCGATGAGCACGCATTGAGTGAACTTGCCAAAC
>NZ_JBWXUY010000053.1:0-242 GCF_059901325.1 Fructilactobacillus sp. X2R5C3
GGTTTTAACCATGATGAAACGTAATCATACCGCACTTGAGTATAAATCGATTATCCGCAAGTTACGCAAAGTGCGGCCTGAAATTCAAATCAGTTCCGATTTTATCATCGGCTTCCCAGGCGAAACTCAAGAGGATTTCCAACAAACGATGGATCTCTTCGCGCAAGTGAATTTCGATATGAGCTTCAGCTTTATCTATTCCGCCCGTCCAGGAACTCCTGCCGCTGATATGCCGGATGACG
>NZ_JBWXUY010000054.1:0-242 GCF_059901325.1 Fructilactobacillus sp. X2R5C3
GCTAAAGGTCTTGTAGACTCAGCTCCTGCAGCGCTTAAAGAAGGCGTTGACAAAGCTGAAGCTGAAGCTCTTAAAGCACAGCTAGAAGAAGCTGGCGCTTCTGTTGAAGTTAAGTAATTACTACTTAATTTCATAGCCGAAAGGCTAATGGCTGGTGGTTAATTAACCACCGGCCTTTTTGCGCTGTAGGGCTATGACGAAATTTCCGCTGTTTAACCGTCATAATCCGAGCAAAAAAACAG
>NZ_JBWXUY010000055.1:0-242 GCF_059901325.1 Fructilactobacillus sp. X2R5C3
GAGCACCCAGTGATAGTGTTCAGTATCACTGGAGTAGACGACGCTATAGTTAGGCGGCATTCTGCCCACGTTTACCGTGTAATCACTCATTCACTCACCTCCCGCGCTTTCGGCTTCCACTCCGCGCCGCTGTTATCGTGTACGCGAATCTTGCCGGTTTTGCTGACGTATATTCGAACTTCGTCTTTCGCCGTTTTGACTCCAATTGTCACCGAGCCTTTGCGGTCGTCACTGAACAGGCG
>NZ_JBWXUY010000056.1:0-242 GCF_059901325.1 Fructilactobacillus sp. X2R5C3
GCAATCAGCTCAAGGCGGAGTTTCTTCTTCAGTGCAACCATCGGATCAAGTTCGTCAGCTGCAATGGTGCGTTTGTTCGGATTGATAGTGAAGTTAGGATGACCTGCATCGCACTCAGCGGTAAGTTCATCAATCTCAACTTGAATATCAGTAGTGTATTTACCTTCAATGAAATCTGCGCTCTTACCATTCTTGAAGTGATACTTGCAAGAAGGTACATTGGAGAAGAAGATGTGAAGGAT
>NZ_JBWXUY010000005.1:0-3257 GCF_059901325.1 Fructilactobacillus sp. X2R5C3
GCGTGGCAACGTCCTACCCTTGCAGGGGGCGATCCCCCAACTACTCTTGGCGTGCTGAAGCTTAACTTCTGTGTTCGGCATGGGAACAGGTGTATCCTTCAGGCTTTCGCCACCACACTTAGAAAGAACTTCGTTCTCTCAAAACTAGATAATATCTTCTCTGCCCGATTAACTTCCACTTCTTTTTGCTTGGTTAAGTCCTCGACCGATTAGTATTAGTCCGCTTCACGTATCACTACGCTTCCACTTCTAACCTATCTACCTGATCATCTTTCAGGGGTCTTACTTCCATAAAGGAATGGGAAATCTCATCTCGAGGCGAGTTTCACACTTAGATGCTTTCAGCGTTTATCTCATCCATACATAGCTACCCAGCTGTGCGCCTGGCGGCGCAACTGGTACACCAGCGGTATGTCCATCCCGGTCCTCTCGTACTAGGGATAGCTCCTCTCAAATTTCCTGCGCCCGCGACGGATAGGGACCGAACTGTCTCACGACGTTCTGAACCCAGCTCGCGTACCGCTTTAATGGGCGAACAGCCCAACCCTTGGGACCAACTACAGCCCCAGGATGCGATGAGCCGACATCGAGGTGCCAAACCTCCCCGTCGATGTGAACTCTTGGGGGAGATAAGCCTGTTATCCCCAGGGTAGCTTTTATCCGTTGAGCGATGGCCCTTCCATATGGTACCACCGGATCACTAAGCCCGACTTTCGTCCCTGCTCGACCTGTATGTCTCGCAGTCAAGCTCCCTTCTGCCTTTACACTCTTTGAATGATTTCCAACCATTCTGAGGGAACCTTTGGGCGCCTCCGTTACTATTTAGGAGGCGACCGCCCCAGTCAAACTGCCAACCAGACACTGTCTCCGAGCACGTTGAGTGCTCAGGGTTAGAGTGTTCACATAGCAAGGGTAGTATCCCAATGACGCCTCCGCCGAAGCTAGCGCTCCGGTTTCAATGGCTCCTACCTATCCTGTACAAGCTGTGCAAACACCCAATATCAAGCTACAGTAAAGCTCCATGGGGTCTTTCCGTCCTGTCGCGGGTAACCTGCTTCTTCACAGGTATCTTAATTTCACCGAGTCTCTCGTTGAGACAGTGCCCAGATCGTTACGCCTTTCGTGCGGGTCGGAACTTACCCGACAAGGAATTTCGCTACCTTAGGACCGTTATAGTTACGGCCGCCGTTTACTGGGGCTTCATTTCGGAGCTTCGCCGAAGCTAACTCTTCCACTTAACCTTCCAGCACCGGGCAGGCGTCAGCCCCTATACGTCATCTTACGATTTTGCAGAAACCTGTGTTTTTGATAAACAGTCGTCTGGGCCTCTTCACTGCGGCTGTCCGTTAGGACAGCACCCCTTCTTCCGAAGTTACGGGGTCATTTTGCCGAGTTCCTTAACGAGAGTTCTCTCGCTCACCTGAGGATACTCTCCTCGACTACCTGTGTCGGTTTGCGGTACGGGTAGTTATTAACTCGCTAGAAGCTTTTCTCGGCAGCGTGACATCAGTTGCTTCCCTACTATAATTTCGGTCCTCATTGTCGCTTGTCAACTCGATCAAAAGCATTTCTCTCTTGACCTGACTTACGACTTGAACATCCATCTCCATCAGGATGCACAACTTAGCCTTCTGCGTTCCTCCATCACTCAAACGTTAATAACTAGTACAGGAATCTCAACCTGTTATCCATCGTCTACGCCTCTCGGCCTCGACTTAGGTCCCGACTAACCCTGGGTGGACGAGCCTTCCCCAGGAAACCTTAGTCATTCGGTGAATCAGATTCTCACTGATTTTTCGCTACTCATACCGGCATTCTCACTTCTAAGCGCTCCACTAGTCCTTACGGTCTAGCTTCATTGCCCTTAGAACGCTCTCCTATCACGCGACAAAGTCGCGTCCGCAGTCTCGGTAATATGCTTAGCCCCGGTAAATTTTCGGCGCAGAATCACTCGACTAGTGAGCTATTACGCACTCTTTAAATGGTGGCTGCTTCTGAGCCAACATCCTAGTTGTCTATGCAACTCCACTGCCTTTTCCACTTAGCATATATTTAGGGACCTTAACTGGCGGTCTGGGCTGTTCCCCTTTCGACGATGGATCTTATCACTCATCGTCTGACTCCCGGATACAAATCAATGGTATTCGGAGTTTATCTGAACTTAGTAATCCAAGACGGACCCCTTGTCCAAACAGTGGCTCTACCTCCATGATTCTAAATCCGAGGCTAACCCTAAAGCTATTTCGGAGAGAACCAGCTATCTCCAAGTTCGTTTGGAATTTCACCGCTATCCACACCTCATCCCAGCACTTTTCAACGTACACGGGTTCGGACCTCCGGTGCGTATTACCGCACTTTCATCCTGGACATGGATAGATCACCTGGTTTCGGGTCTATGGCAACATACTTCAACGCCCTATTCAGACTCGCTTTCGCTTCGGCTCCGCTTTTTCAACTTAACCTTGCATGCAACTATAACTCGCCGGTTCATTCTACAAGAGGCACGCTATCACCCTTAAACGGGCTCTAACTGCTTGTAGGCACATGGTTGCAGGAACTATTTCACTCCCCTTCCGGGGTGCTTTTCACCTTTCCCTCACGGTACTGGTTCACTATCGGTCACTAGGTAGTATTTAGCCTTGGGAGATGGTCCTCCCGGCTTCCGACGACGTTTCACGTGTGTCGCCGTACTCAGGATCCTGAACTGAGGGAACCTGATTTCGTCTACTGGGCTATCACCATCTATGGCTCAGCTTCCCAACTGATTCGACTATCAGATTCTTTTGTAACTCAAATGTTCAGTCCTACAACCCCGACCAGTAAACTGATCGGTTTGGGCTGTTCCCCGTTCGCTCGCCGCTACTGAGGGAATCGAAATTTTTTTCTACTCCTGCGGGTACTTAGATGTTTCAGTTCCCCGCGTCTACCGCACGGCAGCTATGAATTCACTGTCGTGCAATCATCGACTAAGATGATTGGGTTTCCCCATTCGGAAATCTCCGGATCAAAGCTTACGTACAGCTCCCCGAAGCATATCGGTGTTAGTTCCGTCCTTCATCGGCTCCTAGTACCAAGGCATTCACCATGCGCCCTTAATAACTTAACCTGCATCACTTCGTGATGTAAGTTATTGAGTATTTGCGATTTAAACTATTTTAAAAAACTCAAATAACGTAGTGGTTATTTCTCGGTTAAAATTATAATTAAAATATAATTAATACAGAAAATAATATTATCTAGTTTTCAAAGAACAAAGT
>NZ_JBWXUY010000057.1:0-241 GCF_059901325.1 Fructilactobacillus sp. X2R5C3
ATCTAAATGGGGCAGTGACGACACCCCAACGCCCCTAAAATCACGGGCAAATAAAAAGGTAAACACCAGCATACTGATTAAAAATAGAGTTTGATAAACGCGCCGAGTCACGAAAAATCCTAAATTGCTTAAAAATAGAGCCGCAGTATATCAAACTAATTTCGTATCGCACCTGAACAAAGCACAGAAAAGTGTAAAGATTTATAAAATTTATATAGTATAATTATCGACAATATAAATT
>NZ_JBWXUY010000058.1:0-241 GCF_059901325.1 Fructilactobacillus sp. X2R5C3
ATGTTAATGAGCAAAATTAATAACCAGCAATGGTTTAAAATTGTAAATTATGTGTTTATATTTTTATTAGTGTTGAGTTGTAAGAGTGTGTTTTGGGTCTCAACTTTTCCAGCTTTTAAAATTGTTAAAGTTGGGGCATTCTTTTTACCCTTGTTAATCGTTTTGGGATATGCTTTTTATTATCGTGACACCGTTGTAGAACAATTAAAAAAAATTATGATGCCCTTAATTATTTTCATTG
>NZ_JBWXUY010000059.1:0-241 GCF_059901325.1 Fructilactobacillus sp. X2R5C3
GTCCTATTCCATGAAACGATTATTCGGTCCATCAACCATTCCTACATCCTGATGATCTGGGATAATCTAAAACCTGTGATGGAAAGTTTGATTCTTCTATCCATGCGGAGTCGTTTTAAAGAAAAGTATGAAGACTTTACACGAATCATAAATAATCATCAACTTTATATAGATGCGATCAAAACAAAAGATCGAGACCTCATGATTAAGTCGTTACATGAAAACTTTGATGATGTTCAAG
>NZ_JBWXUY010000060.1:0-241 GCF_059901325.1 Fructilactobacillus sp. X2R5C3
GCGATTAAGTCGTTGTTATTGCAATTAAGCAAGGTATACTAAAGTTCAGCTCACGTATCTTTAGATAAGGATAGAAAAATGGATTACAGCACTTCAGATTTATGCGATCACTTTGCCGATGTGGTCGATGTGCTCGAACCTATGTTCATTAACTTTGGCGGTCGTCACAACTTTAGTGGCCGTATTAAAACCGTTAAATGTTTTGAAAATAATGAACTGATCCGCGACATACTCTCTCAGG
>NZ_JBWXUY010000061.1:0-241 GCF_059901325.1 Fructilactobacillus sp. X2R5C3
GTAGGCAGCTACTGGAGAGTCAATTCCACCCGATAACATCATTGTCCCTCGTCCACCAGTTCCAACTGGTAGTCCAAGGGCGCCTTGAATGGTCTGACTAGACAAATAAATTCCTGACATTCGAACATCAATTTGTAAATTAATGTCAGGATGCTTCATTTGAGCCTCAATTCCCTTTAAATGATCTAAAACATAACCACCTACTTCATCATTCATTTGATAAGTATTTAATGGATAATCT
>NZ_JBWXUY010000062.1:0-239 GCF_059901325.1 Fructilactobacillus sp. X2R5C3
GAAGACGATAACTTGGTTATTAGCCGTTACCAGCAGTTACAAGCAGAGTTTCCGAAGGCTGATTTTAAGACCAACGTTGCTCCTAAAGTGAACGAGTTACGTGTGATTAAGACCCCTTACGAGATTGAACAACTGGATGCAGCTGGCAAGGAAGCAGACTTTGCCTTTAAGGTGGGCTTTGAAGCCGCTAAGGCTGGCAAGACCGAAGCCGAAGTTGAGTACCAAGAAAAGATTCGTGG
>NZ_JBWXUY010000063.1:0-239 GCF_059901325.1 Fructilactobacillus sp. X2R5C3
GGTGTCTATCGAATCACAGGCGAAAATAAGCACTGGAATAAGCATGTCATCGATGAATTCGGAAACTATGATTATTTAATGTTTGCCAATATCGATTACAGCCTGCCGGAAGTTCGTCAGGAAATGATTAGTTGGGGAAAATGGATGGTTGATACGTTAAAGTGTGATGGTTTTCGTTTGGACGCCGTCAAACATATCGATTATGAATTCATCAATGAGTTTCTCCAAGAACTCATTCC
>NZ_JBWXUY010000064.1:0-238 GCF_059901325.1 Fructilactobacillus sp. X2R5C3
GTCCAGGGTCAGCTGTTCGAACTTGCCGACATCAGCGCCAGCAACAGTTGCGATCGACTGTACCACCGGGGTATTGCTGCCAACGTAAACGTTGTCCGGAGCAGTCACGGTGATCGAACCGCTGGTGCCGTTGGCCGGCACGGTGATGACGGTCTTGCCGTCGCTCAGCGTGAAGGTCAGGGCGCCGTGGTTGTTGATCGGCAGGCCGTCTTTGTTGGTCAGCGTGATCGTGTAGGTG
>NZ_JBWXUY010000065.1:0-238 GCF_059901325.1 Fructilactobacillus sp. X2R5C3
CTCATGCGGTCCTTCGAGACCTGCACGGTGTCCTCGAAGGTCCGGTTCTTGAGGCGGTAGCTCGCCTCCGAGAGGGCGTTGAGCACGCGCTCGCCGAGCCACTCGCGCACCGCGGGGATCTGCTGGATCCACGCGTGGACCTCCTCGTCGGTGTCCGAGGGCATCTCCGTGGCGATGGACTTCCACCAGGGCTGCCCGTACTCGTCGAGGAGGTTGGAGAGGCCGTCCTGAAAGGCGG
>NZ_JBWXUY010000006.1:0-1678 GCF_059901325.1 Fructilactobacillus sp. X2R5C3
GAGAGTAAAACTCTCAAAACTAAACAAGACTTCAATAATGTAAGGTTTCCGAATTTTTCCTTAGAAAGGAGGTGATCCAGCCGCAGGTTCTCCTACGGCTACCTTGTTACGACTTCACCCTAATCATCTGTCCCACCTTAGGCGGCAGGCTCCAAAAGGTTACCTAACCGACTTTGGGTGTTACAAACTCTCATGGTGTGACGGGCGGTGTGTACAAGACCCGGGAACGTATTCACCGTGGCATGCTGATCCACGATTACTAGCGATTCCAACTTCATGCAGGCGAGTTGCAGCCTGCAATCCGAACTGAGAACGGCTTTAAGAGATTAGCTTGACCTCGCGGTTTCGCAACTCGTTGTACCGTCCATTGTAGCACGTGTGTAGCCCAGGTCATAAGGGGCATGATGATTTGACGTCATCCCCACCTTCCTCCGGTTTGTCACCGGCAGTCTCATTAGAGTGCCCAACTGAATGCTGGCAACTAATGACAAGGGTTGCGCTCGTTGCGGGACTTAACCCAACATCTCACGACACGAGCTGACGACAACCATGCACCACCTGTCATTCTGCCCCCGAAGGGGACACCTAATCTCTTAGGTTAACAGAAGATGTCAAGACCTGGTAAGGTTCTTCGCGTAGCATCGAATTAAACCACATGCTCCACCGCTTGTGCGGGTCCCCGTCAATTCCTTTGAGTTTCAACCTTGCGGTCGTACTCCCCAGGCGGAGTGCTTAATGCGTTAGCTGCGGCACTGAAGGGCGGAAACCCTCCAACACCTAGCACTCATCGTTTACGGCATGGACTACCAGGGTATCTAATCCTGTTTGCTACCCATGCTTTCGAGCCTCAGCGTCAGTTACAGACTAGACAGCCGCCTTCGCCACTGGTGTTCCTCCATATATCTACGCATTTCACCGCTACACATGGAGTTCCACTGTCCTCTTCTGCACTCAAGTTTCCCAGTTTCCGATGCACTTCTCCGGTTAAGCCGGAGGCTTTCACATCAGACTTAGAAGACCGCCTGCGCTCGCTTTACGCCCAATAAATCCGGACAACGCTTGCCACCTACGTATTACCGCGGCTGCTGGCACGTAGTTAGCCGTGACTTTCTGGTTAGATACCGTCGCGACGTGAGCAGTTACTCTCACGCCCGTTCTTCTCTAACAACAGAGTTTTACGAGCCGAAACCCTTCTTCACTCACGCGGCATTGCTCCATCAGACTTTCGTCCATTGTGGAAGATTCCCTACTGCTGCCTCCCGTAGGAGTCTGGGCCGTGTCTCAGTCCCAATGTGGCCGATTACCCTCTCAGGTCGGCTACGCATCATCGCCTTGGTGAGCCTTTATCTCACCAACTAGCTAATGCGCCGCGGATCCATCCAAAAGCGATAGCACAAAGGCCATCTTTCAACCGAAAACCATGTGGTTTTCGTTGTTATACGGTATTAGCATCTGTTTCCAGGTGTTATCCCCTTCTTCTGGGCAGGTTATCCACGTGTTACTCACCAGTTCGCCACTCGCTGCTAACTTAAATCTAGTTAATGCAAGCATCAACTATCAATAGGCGCAGCTCGTTCGACTTGCATGTATTAGGCATGCCGCCAGCGTTCGTCCTGAGCCAGGATCAAACTCTCATTTTAGAAATGAGAAATTTTACTAGCTCATTATTATTTGTTGT
>NZ_JBWXUY010000066.1:0-238 GCF_059901325.1 Fructilactobacillus sp. X2R5C3
GTCATCAGAAGATCCATCATCAATAATCAATAATTCAAAACTAAAATCAGTTTCCTGATTAAAAATGGAATCAATTGCTTTGCCAATTGATTTTTCCGAATTAAAGCTTGGCATGATAATACTAATGTCATAGTTAGTCATTAATGAATCCTCTTTCTAGTAGTGTGTCTTGTCTTTTCCAACGTTACTGAAGAACTTTCGTTTCACAAATCCCCACGCCTTTTTAACGAGGTGACGG
>NZ_JBWXUY010000067.1:0-238 GCF_059901325.1 Fructilactobacillus sp. X2R5C3
GTGTTTTGAAAATAGTTAGCCGACATCTGTTAATAGCCGATGTAACGCAGCCAACCGAGGATCTCCCCGCCGAGCCAGGGATGGTCTTGTTCCACTGAACCCGGTAACAGTCTTTGTCGGTATATTTCTTTGATGTGTTTGCGTACCAACTGCAACCGGAGTGCTCCACTGTTGCGGGCAAATGCATTGTCGGTTTGCGGCAACAAATCCAAAGTCGGCACTTTATGCTGACTAATCG
>NZ_JBWXUY010000068.1:0-238 GCF_059901325.1 Fructilactobacillus sp. X2R5C3
GATTTATAAGGAGAAAAAGGAAAGTGGGGATACGTTTCTGGTTGGAGGCAAGTTAAAAGTCAATGAACATTTTAATGAGGTCTCGAAAGAAGGACAGCAGCTCAAGCTATCTGATCTGGAGTATCGCATCCTGAAACTCTTGATGAGCAAACGAAGCAAAATATTTTCCGCTCAAAATATTTACGAGAGTGTATGGGAACAGCCGTATTTTTATTGTTCAAACAACACCGTAATGGTG
>NZ_JBWXUY010000069.1:0-237 GCF_059901325.1 Fructilactobacillus sp. X2R5C3
GTGTAGGCAATGGTTGTATTCGCCGATTCTATCCCTTTATTCACATACGGACTTTGACTAATGGCGGCACGGTACGTTTGGTAGTAGCCTTCGGTTAACCATACTAAGTTACCTTGTTGTTCAGCATCACTTAGGCTAATCAAAGGAATCGGCTTAGTCGATGCTATGTCGATTTCAGCGGCAATGCCCGCATCGTGGGGGGGAATGATTTGAGCGCCATTTTCCCAGTACACTTTG
>NZ_JBWXUY010000070.1:0-237 GCF_059901325.1 Fructilactobacillus sp. X2R5C3
GCTGTAGAGAACGCAAGAATCAATTCTTCTTTGAGAAGTTTAATCACCGTAAAGATATTGAACCCTACAAATTTTGCAATAAGACCCAGAATGACAATTACAAAGAAAATCATGGTTCCGTAAACAGAAAGCGCAAACTTTCCTAACGGAATTAAAGATTCCAAACCAAACTTGGAGATAGTCACACCGATTAGTGCAAATACACCGATTGGAGCGAATTTCATGACCATATTAGTT
>NZ_JBWXUY010000071.1:0-236 GCF_059901325.1 Fructilactobacillus sp. X2R5C3
GGGTACGGCTGCTGCCATAGCGGCAGCCGGGGCGCCGCAGCGTTCGCGCTCGGCGTCCATGTCTTCCAGCGGCCGCACTTCGATGCTGCCGAAGCGCGCCCATGGGAAATCGCGGGCGACGCGCATGGCTTCGTCGCGGTCGCGGGCGACGATCAGGTTGAAGCCGGCGAGCAGTTCGCGGGTTTCAGCGAACGGGCCATCCAGTACACGGCTGTGGCCATCACGCACGCGCAGGG
>NZ_JBWXUY010000072.1:0-236 GCF_059901325.1 Fructilactobacillus sp. X2R5C3
ATTGAATGGTTACCCCATCTGGGAAAGTAATCGATAATCTAGCATGGTTCGCATTAATCTGGTCAACTTGAACCTGAACACCAGGAAGGACTTGTCTTAACTGATCTAGCGTAATCCACTGACCAGCATACTGTCCGGCCCATCCAGGAGAATAAACTCCTGGACTAGGAATTCCAAAACGAAGTCCGTTTAAATCAAACGAAGCCCCGTCACCCTGAATATCAACGGTCCAGGTT
>NZ_JBWXUY010000073.1:0-236 GCF_059901325.1 Fructilactobacillus sp. X2R5C3
TTATATTATGGAGCAATGCTGGCAACTCCAGCAAGGAATCAAGTTGGCGATTGGCAATAGAATAACGCAGATCGCCTTGTAGTACTTTCGGCGGAATGGCGACCACGTCCATTTGTGCCGCTTTGCCGGCAATCACACCGTTGACCGAATCTTCAATCGCCATGCAATCTAACGGTGAAATCCCCAGTTTGCGTGCGGTATTAAGATATACCATTGGGTGCGGTTTACCGTATTCC
>NZ_JBWXUY010000074.1:0-235 GCF_059901325.1 Fructilactobacillus sp. X2R5C3
GGTTTATACTGCAAATCTGTAAAATGTAATTTATCTTTTATTGTTGATTTCTTATTTATGTTTTTTTCTATATCCATAATTTCCATTTTATGAAATAAAATTCCACACATTGCTTGTGTCTTAGGATATTTATTAAACAAATTCACAAATTTTTTTGAACCAAAGTAATATACTCCCGCTGTCCCTACTGGGGTACAACAGATCTAAGAAATGGTCCAACAGGTGTACCTGGAGC
>NZ_JBWXUY010000075.1:0-235 GCF_059901325.1 Fructilactobacillus sp. X2R5C3
TCTTATGATTGATTTAAGACTATTTTATAAGCATAAATCTTTAAGAATAAGACAAAAGATCATTGAGAGGGATATAGTTAAATTATTATTTGGAGTTGATTGTTATTTAAAGAAAAACAACAAAGGGGAACCATATGTAGTCTCTATCAATAAAAACAAGGTATCCAATTGTAGTATTTCACATAAAGATTATTTTTTGATTTTTGCTTATTCCTCTAAATCCATTGGCATAGAT
>NZ_JBWXUY010000007.1:0-422 GCF_059901325.1 Fructilactobacillus sp. X2R5C3
TATGGAGGATACAGGGATCGAACCTGTGACCTCCTGCTTGTAAGGCAGATGCTCTCCCAGCTGAGCTAATCCTCCAAAATGACCCGTACGGGATTCGAACCCATGTTACTGCCGTGAAAGGGCAGTGTCTTAAACCACTTGACCAACGGGTCATACTACAAAAATATACGGAGAGTGAGGGATTCGAACCCTCGAAACAGACTTTAATCCGTTTACATCATTTCCAATGATGCTCCTTCGGCCAGCTCGGACAACTCTCCATAGTACTCCGGCAGGCGGGCTCGAACCGTCGACAACCTGATTAACAGTCAGGTGCTCTACCAACTGAGCTATGCCGGAATAATCGCGTGGCAACGTCCTACCCTTGCAGGGGGCGATCCCCCAACTACTCTTGGCGTGCTGAAGCTTAACTTCTGTGTTCG
>NZ_JBWXUY010000076.1:0-234 GCF_059901325.1 Fructilactobacillus sp. X2R5C3
GTTCTATTTGCAGCATTTCAGCGACACGATTCACTTCTGCATCGATCTCATCCTGAGGCATCTTACGAATCTTCAAACCGAAAGCGATATTACCGCGTACCGTCATGTTTGGATAAAGCGCGTAAGACTGAAATACCATCGCGATATCGCGATCTTTAGGTTCAACCTGCGCTACATCTACACCATCAATCACAATCTCACCCGAGCTAATATTTTCGAGCCCAGCGATGGTGT
>NZ_JBWXUY010000077.1:0-233 GCF_059901325.1 Fructilactobacillus sp. X2R5C3
GTATTGCCATATTTCCATGGCGCAGGCATAATAACAAATGTTGATGGGCCTTTCCATGTTTCACGTTTACAGGAAAGTTATTTAAACTTAAAATCAGGGAATTTTTTTGGTATATTCCCAGATATTATGACTAAGACTTTTGGAAAAATTGGATACCCGCAGAATTTATTTTATCCAATTTTCATGGTTACTCCAGAAGCTATTATTCATGTGATTATCAAAAACGGTTACTT
>NZ_JBWXUY010000078.1:0-233 GCF_059901325.1 Fructilactobacillus sp. X2R5C3
CATGGAGGACGTCGTTCAAGTCGGCGCTAGCGGACCTTTGCAAAGGGTTGCATTTGCCGTTGCAACAGGGGCGTCGCAACCTCACAACGACGGAGCTGAAGGACGCCCTCAAGACCTCACTAACCACGCGTCACGTCACGCTCTCGCTCGAAGAGCTGTCCGGGAACAATGTGAGCAAGCGACTCGTCGATTTTTTGCGTGAGCTGCTCAACGACACTCGTGTGGTTCTGCTT
>NZ_JBWXUY010000079.1:0-232 GCF_059901325.1 Fructilactobacillus sp. X2R5C3
TATCAATGTTTCGACCCATTTCTCCGCCCAGTGCATCGATTTCGCGAACAACAACGCCTTTAGCAGGTCCACCAACCGAAGGATTGCACGGCATGAAAGCAACCATATCTAAATTAATGGTTAGTAATAAGGTTTTGACCCCCAATCGTGCACTTGCAAGGGCTGCTTCACTACCTGCATGTCCGGCCCCAATTACGATTACATCATATTGTTCAGCTTGATAGGTTGTTAC
>NZ_JBWXUY010000080.1:0-232 GCF_059901325.1 Fructilactobacillus sp. X2R5C3
TGATATGGCTCATCAACTGGAGGTTTTACAAATTGTTGAGAGGCTTAACAGGGAACAGAAAAAACCATCGTGAAAAGTGATGGTACTGCATGATATCAACCATGCGTCTCGGTTTTCACATGAAATCATAACGATGAAGGAAGGAGAAATCGTAAAAATCGGTAACCCGGGCCGAAATCATTACACCTGCCGTTTTAGAAGAAGTCTTCCGTATCCATGCAAGGGTTATGAT
>NZ_JBWXUY010000081.1:0-231 GCF_059901325.1 Fructilactobacillus sp. X2R5C3
GGTTAAAACAGACGACGCTTATTTGCTGTGGCACTTTCAAGTTCTTTTCTGCTAACACTCCCAGCAAAAGAACACCCAATAAAAGATCCATAACCAAAAAAGCGGTTGGAGCCTCTTTCAATTCCAGCAATTCGTCAATGGCGTTAATTCCATCCGTTCGATTTAAAGGAATCAATTTGATATATTCCTGTCGCACATCCAAACCAGCCAGTTCCATCGCTTGTTGAAAGC
>NZ_JBWXUY010000082.1:0-231 GCF_059901325.1 Fructilactobacillus sp. X2R5C3
GGCTTATATTGAGCATGATTTAATTCATAATAACCCATATAAATTTACACAAGAAGACGTACAATTCAAAACATACTTAATCAAGAATAAAATAGAAGAGAAAAATGTAGCTGAACTTCGAGAACAGTTCTTTTCAAAATCCAAGGCTTGCTTCAGAGCTTCTCCTTTAGTGAAAAATCATGGTTGGGGAATTCATTATAATAATCAAGGGAAAATTGCCATATATGATGC
>NZ_JBWXUY010000083.1:0-231 GCF_059901325.1 Fructilactobacillus sp. X2R5C3
ATGACGTCATAATAGAAACCGTAGCGGGGATCATCCATCAGAGCCGGACCGACACCCAATTTGGTTCCGGGAAACAGATCCAGAATTGCGGCGGCAAGCAAATGCGCCGCGGAATGGCGAATTACTTCGAGTCCTTCGCGTGAATCCGCTGCGATGGGCTCGATTGATAAAACAGCATCAGTAGGTTCAATTTTTGCGTTCAAATCCACTTCGCGGCCGTCAATTTTAGCT
>NZ_JBWXUY010000084.1:0-231 GCF_059901325.1 Fructilactobacillus sp. X2R5C3
GGGCTAATCCCTTACTCATCAAGGGGCACATCTGTGAGCTCCACTATCACCAGGTGACCCAAGATGGCGCCCTACGTCATGGTCGCTTTCACTGTATCAGGGATGACAAGAAGTGAAACAGTGTAGCTACTGTTTAGGTCATTCAAAGGGGACGTCCTGCACTCACTGTGGTGCTCCCCTTCTAGTGACCGCTTCAGCTCCCACTGGGGAGAAGTTTTATTATCATAACAC
>NZ_JBWXUY010000085.1:0-231 GCF_059901325.1 Fructilactobacillus sp. X2R5C3
GGTTTAGCGCCCGCCAGTAATCCGCGTTTAGCTGTAGTAGTATTAATTAATGAGCCCGGTGGAGATGTTTATTACGGCGGCGCGACGGCAGGACCTGCGTTTGCTGAAATAATTTCTAATTCATTAAGAATTTTAAACGTAGCGCCTGATAAAGGCTCGGTTGCCTACGTGAAGGGCATAGATGATGATGCGTGATTTAAAAATAATTTTACAAAAAATAGAAGTAGCAGC
>NZ_JBWXUY010000008.1:0-374 GCF_059901325.1 Fructilactobacillus sp. X2R5C3
GATCACCTCCTTTCTAAGGAAAAATTCGGAAACCTTACATTATTGAAGTCTTGTTTAGTTTTGAGAGTTTTACTCTCGTTAAAATAAATGTTCGCGCTTTTGGGTCTATAGCTCAGCTGGTTTAGAGCGCACGCCTGATAAGCGTGAGGTCGGTGGTTCGAGTCCACTTAGACCCATCGTTACTGGTAAGTGACAATCGAATATTTTGGGGAATTAGCTCAGCTGGGAGAGCACCTGCTTTGCAAGCAGGAGGTCAACGGTTCGATCCCGTTATTCTCCATTGACACGAAAGTGTCAACTTTGTTCTTTGAAAACTAGATAATATTATTTTCTGTATTAATTATATTTTAATTATAATTTTAACCGAGAAATAA
>NZ_JBWXUY010000086.1:0-230 GCF_059901325.1 Fructilactobacillus sp. X2R5C3
CAATAATCACTCAAAAACTTAATTCATTTTCTCAAATTAATAAAAACGAGTAAACAAAACAAATTATCACAAAAACCTATCAAATCGTAAAAAACCAACTTTCTTGATAGTCCCGAAAATAGAAGTATTATCTAAACATCAAATTCTGACTAGTTGCAGTTTACAATTGAGATATATTTAAAAATTGTTAAGCCCTTTTCAGTTTTTCATTCCCCGACTCATCTTTATTG
>NZ_JBWXUY010000087.1:0-229 GCF_059901325.1 Fructilactobacillus sp. X2R5C3
GTTTCATCCTGATCCTCAGTGCCATCTGGTTTAAAAACCTGTTAGTGGTTATCATCCTAGTCTTCATCATTCTCCTCTTTATCGGTGCCATGCTGACGTTGTCCACGACCGTAGTTATGAACGCTGCCAGTAAGAACGCCGGGAGTGCCTCCGCTCTCGTGGGCCTGACGCAAAACGCCATGGGCGGAATTGTTTCGCCACTCGTTGGTATCATGGGTGAAAATACGTA
>NZ_JBWXUY010000088.1:0-229 GCF_059901325.1 Fructilactobacillus sp. X2R5C3
CTGTTCTTTCGCCTTTGTCGAACCGCATCACATTGTGCGCACTGATTTGCAAATGTCGTGGGTCGGCTTGAAAACCCCATTGTTCATTTTTCTGCAAAAACCAAAGCGAGATGGCTTCTTTTTCTTTTAAAGGAAGCATCTTTTGGCTTTGATTATCCCGTTTTGCCACATTCATTTTGATTTCAAAACGGTATTGCTGATGTTGTAAAAATTCATTAGGGATTTCACG
>NZ_JBWXUY010000089.1:0-229 GCF_059901325.1 Fructilactobacillus sp. X2R5C3
TCTTATGTTTCATCCCGGCTGCGGTCATTAGAGAAAGCGGGGGTGCTATTGGTAACAACTGAAACGATTGGCAAAGATATTATTCCCGAAAGGAAAGTAAATCAGCAGGCTATTGATACAAGGGTGGCACCCGAAACGGTTGATGTAAGCATTAAATATAGTTACGAACCCCGTCCGGGGCTTGAACCGATAATAGAAACAACAAGGCCATTTTGCCGCAAGTTACTGG